>JBFWVT010000067.1:0-27024 GCA_050246595.1 Alphaproteobacteria bacterium | reverse complement strand
CCCGCAAATCCTGTGAATAGGGTCTGGGCATGCGCGATGGCCTCCGCCCCCCAGCCAGCATCTTGCGCAGAGATCCCCGCGCCGGGGAACCCCTATCCCGTTTCAACCAGACCCGATCACACTCTAATTCGAGCGCTTGCCGGACTGGCCTTTTTCCTTTTCCTGACGGGCAGTCGCGATCAGTTGGCGCAGCGCATCGGCGCTGACGGCGCCGGGGACGATTTCGTCCCCGACGATAAAGGCCGGTGTGCCGCGGATATCGAGCGCCATGGCGAGTTGCTGATTGGCCTGCAGCATGCGGTCGATCTCGGGGGCGTTCATGTCGCGCTTCAGGCGCTCGACATCGATCCCGGCCGATTTCGCGGCGTTGAAGATCGCGGTTTCGTTGATCTGCCCCTTCATCTGCATCAGCGCACGGTGCAGCGCCTCGTATTTTCCCTGCTTGCCCGCTGCCAGCGCGGCTCGCGCGGCGGTGACCGACTCGGGGCCGAGCACCGGAAACTCCTTGTAGACGACGCGCAACTGCTTGTCCTCGGCGAGCAGCGCCTCGATCGCCGGCGCGACCTGCTTGCAATACGGGCAGCGGTAGTCGAAGAACTCGACGAGCGTGACATCGCCTTTCGGATTGCCGGCCACCGGGGCGTTCGGGTCCTCGAAGATTTCCTGCCACCGCTCGGCCAGCGCCGCGACGCGCTGCGCCTGCGCTTCGCCGGCGATTTTTTCCTTCGCGGCTTCGAGCACCTCGATCATCACCTCCGGGTTTCGCAACAGGTAGTCGCGGACGATCGTCTCGATCGCTTGGCGCTGTTCCGCCGAGAACTCGGCGGCAACGGCCGGCGGCGCGGCAAACATTGGAGCCATGACGAGCGACAGACCCAGCGCCGCGCCGCGAAAACCCAATAGTCGCATTTCTGAAATCTCCGTTTCGCCGGGGCCGTTCTCCACCGCGGAGCCGGGCGAGGCGTAAATGGGGCTTCACACCGGCCGAGGCCAGCCCGGCTCGTGTCGCAGCCGCGCTCTATCCTTTCGACAGGAGAAAACAATCTAAGGTTGAACATTACGGAGTGTCCGGCCGATTCTACAGCGAATATCCAGCCAGCACCCCATTGGATTCGCTAATTTCAACTCCAGGTTACCGGCATCCGGAACACCGCTCCGAAGCCGCGACGATACCGATAAATCTGGCAAAAATGACGGCGATATCCGTCGTACCCACGATCGTGCCGGCTTTTTCGGCATGCACGCCTGCGGCGGAAGGTCGGAGGAGCGCCGTCCGGCGCCGTTGCGTGGGCGGGCGGGCCTCAGTCGTCGAGCCTGTCCGCCTCGCGGTGGATGTCCTCGGCCCGCAGATAGGCCGGCGTGTTCCGCGCCAGCAACTGCCGCGCGCGGACGGCCTGCTGGATCGCGGTCTTTTTGTTGCGCATGGCCAGCGCCTCCTCGGCGAGCGACAGCGCGGCCATGCCGATCTGGTTGTCGCGGCCGTAGGCGGTCGCGAGCAGGCGCCAGACCTGCCCCCCGTTGCGCCCCTCCTCGCGGCTGACGTCGTCGAGATAGGCGATCGCGCGCTTGTTGAGCGCCGGGTCGCCGCTTTCGATATAAGCCTGCGACAACGCAAGCCGCAGCAGCGGCGCCGACGGCGCGAGGCGCACGGCGTCCTCGTAGGGCCGGATCGCCTCGCGGACCCGGCCATTCTCGAACAGCATCTGGCCCTTGAGTTCGCGGTAATAGGGATTGTCCGGAGAATCCCGGATCAACCCGTCGATCGCCGGCAGCGCCCGCGCCAGATCGGGCCGGCGGTAATACGCGATCGCTCGCGCATAGCGCGCCAGCGCCGAGGTGTCGGCCTCCGGGAAGGCGGCGAGCGTGTTCGCCGGCGGATCGAGAAAGGCCCGCAACTTTACCTGGATGCGCCGCAGCCGCCCGGCCGCGTCCGCAGGCTCCGGCGCGTTCGAGCAGCGGGCGCGCTGAACGTGATCGCGCAGATACTGGATCCGCTGCGCGGTCAGCGGGTGTGTGCGGCCCCAGATGTCGCGGCGATCGCCGGCGAGCAGTTCGTTGCTCTGCAGGATCTCGAAAAACCGCAACAGACCGCGCGCCGATTGGCAGGCCCGGTCGAGCATGTTGAGCGCAGCGTGATCGGCGGTCGATTCCTGGGCCATCGAGAACTGTTGCAGCGAACGCTCGGCGACCCCGGCGGCACCGAGCAGCGGCGCGCCGCTGCCCCCGGCGACCGCGGCGGCGGCGCCGAGCGCCATCGCGATCATCATTTCGATGCTGGCGTTGCGCACCGCCTCCCGCGAGCGCACGAGATGCCCGCCGGTGATGTGGCCGGTTTCGTGGGCGATGACCCCGAGCAGCTGGTTGGCGTTCTCGGCGCGCAGCAGCAGACCGGTGTTGAAGTAGATCGCCTGCCCGCCGGTGACAAACGAATTGAGCTGGTTGTCATGGACGAGGTAAACGGCGACATCGGCTGATTCGAGACCGGCGACCCGCCACACCGGGGCGGCCAGCGCGCGGATGTCGCTCTCGATCTCGGCGTCGCGGATCACGCTGATGCCGGCTTGCGCCGGCGGCGCGAGACCGCCGGTCGCGGCGAGAGACGCCGCGAGCACGGCGGCGCGCAGTGTGGCGAACGGCCGAGGGAAACGCAGCCGGCGGCCCGGGCGGCGGCCCGGGCGGCGACCGGGGCCGCTCACGGGCGCGTCACGCCGCGCTGCCACCAGCCCCGGCGCGGGTTGGCGGGTTTCTCGGTAACGACCAGCACGTCTTCCGCCGGACGTGCCTCGGGTGCCGCGGCGGGTTCGGACGGCGCGGGTTCGGAATGCTCGGAATGCGCGGCTTCGGCATAGAGCGGCTCCGCCGCCGCCGGCTCGACGGGTGATGTTTCCGTCGCGGCAGGCTCGCCAGTTCCCGGATCGGCGGAGATTGACGGTGCGGGCGGGAATTCGCCGCGCTCCGGCTCGATGGCCGGCGGCGGATCGGTAACCACGCCGCTCGCGAAACTGTCGGTCTCCCATTCGGCTGCGCGCTGCGGCGCAATCTCGCCCTCGACCCCGGTATCGGCCTCGGACCGGGCCGGCTCGCCCGATGACAGGACCGCCTCCGCTGCGGTTTCGGCTGTTTCGAGTTCCCGCTCGGACTGGCTGACGAACGGAACGCCCTGTTCCGCCTCGGCGGTCGGCACGATCCGGGGTTCCCCAGTCTCGTCGCCCGGCGCTTCGTGCTCCCAGCCGCGCTCGGTTTGGTCCTCCGTCGTTTCGGCGGTCGGCTCCGGCTGCCCCCCCTCCGCGCCAGACGCCTCTCCGGCAAAGGGCGCCAAGCTGGCGGTTTCCACCTCCGCCCCGTATTGGGCCGGCCACGGATCGAGCGCGACCGTCTCGGCCTCGGCCGCGACCGAAGGCGCTTCCGCAGCGACAATCTCGATCGTCTCGGCTGCCGGGACCTCGGCATCGGCAACCGCATCCGCGCCCGCAGCGTCGTCGCGGTGCTCTTCGCCCTGATCATCGCGCTGATCGTCGCGCCGGGGCCGCAGGCGCCCGCCGCGGCGGCCGCGACGGCGGCGGCGGCGCTCCGCCTCGCTGTCGCCGTCGCGCTCCGCTTCGATAGGCTCCTCGCGCCCGGCGCTGTCCGCCTCCGCACCTTCCTGTTCATCATCCGCGCCGGTCTCGGATACGGCGTGATGCGCGTCGCGCGTTTCGTCGCCGCGACGGCGACGGCGACGGCGACGACGCCGACCGCGCTCGTCATCGGTCGGGCGATCGTGCTCGGTATCGCCGTTCTCGCCCGCCGCCTCGGGATCGGCCGCGGTTTCGAGTTCGGCCTCGGCCTCCCCGCTGTCGTCCTCGTCCCCGCTGTCGTATTCCGAAAAACTGGGCGCCTGGATCGGCCGTACCGGGGGCGCCTCGCCGATCCCGTAGGACCGCAGCCGTTCGAGGCGGAAAGCCGGCGGGATCAGCGAATCGTCGCGCGCCACCATGACGTGCAGCGTATAGCGGGTCTCGATCCGGTTCAGCGAATCGCGCTTCTGGTTCAGGATGTACAGCGCCACCGTGGTCGGCACATAGACGCAGATCTCGGCCGAGCGGCGCCTGATGCCCTCCTCCTCGATCGAGCGCAATACGTGCAGTGCGGTCGATTCGACCGAGCGGATGAACCCGGTCCCGCCGCAATGCGGGCAGGGCTGCGTCGAGGTTTCGGTCAGCGACGGGCGCAGCCGCTGCCGTGACATTTCCAGCAAGCCGAACGGGCTGATACGGCCGACCTGGATGCGCGCCCGGTCGTTCTTCAGCGCCTCCTTCAGGCGGCGTTCGACCGCGATCTGATTGCGGTGCTCCTCCATATCGATAAAATCGATCACGATCAGACCGGCGAGGTCGCGCAGCCGCAACTGGCGCGCGATCTCGTCGGCCGCTTCGAGGTTGGTGCGCAGCGCGGTTTCCTCGATATTGCGCTCGCGGGTCGACCGCCCGGAATTGACATCGATCGCGACCAGCGCCTCGGTCTGGTTGATGACGAGATAGCCGCCCGAGCGCAGCTGCGCGACCGGCGAATGGATCGCGTCGATCTGGCTCTCGACCTGAAAGCGGTGGAACAACCCGATCTGCGGATCGCGGTAGGGCTGCACCCGCTTGGCGTGGCTCGGCATCAGCGTGCGCATGAACGCCTTGGCGGTGCGGTAGCCCTCCTCACCCTCGACCAGCACCTCGTCGAGATCGCGCGTATAGAGATCGCGGATCGAGCGCTTGATCAGGTTGCCTTCCTCGTAGATCAGCGCCGGCGCCGTCGAGCGCAGCGTCAGGTCGCGGATCTCGTTCCACAACCGCAGCAGATATTCGTAATCGCGCTTGATCTCGGCCTTTGAGCGTTCGGCGCCGGCGGTGCGGACGATGACCCCCATGCCTTCGGGAATGTCGAGTTCTTCGAGAATATCCTTAAGGCGACGCCGGTCGGCAAGGCTGGTGATCTTGCGCGACACGCCGCCGCCGCGGTTCGTGTTCGGCATCAGCACGCAATAGCGTCCGGCCAGCGACAGGTAAGTCGTCAAGGCCGCGCCTTTGTTGCCGCGCTCCTCCTTGGCGACCTGCACCAGCATGATCTGACGGCGCTTGATAACCTCCTGGATTTTGTAGTGCCGCATCGGGTGGCGCCGCCGCCGCTCCGCCGCATCGGCCTCCTCGACCTCCTCGACCTCGTCGCCGCCCAGCGTCTCGACGATGTCGGGCGCAATCCCGCCATCGGCACCGTCGCTCTCGCTGCTGTCGTTGTCCATATCCGGGTCGATATCCGGGGGGTCGAATTCCGGAGAACCGTCGTTAACGGGCACCGCCATGAACCGTCCGCCCGGCTCCCTCCCGCTCGGCTCGTCGTACCGGTACTCGCTCTCGCCGGTTGCTTCCGTGAGGCTGGTTGCGGCGATTTCGGCGGTGACGAGCGAGTCCTCGGCGGCGCGCAGCCCGATCGTCGCCGGTTCCCGGTCCACCGTCCACGCCTCGCCGCCGCGCTCCCGATCCGTCGCAACCGGCTCCTCCGCGGGAGCCTGGCTCGGTTCCGGCCCGGAGATCGCCGCCGCATCGGCACAGGCCGCGCCTTCCGGCTCCGTCGGGATCGCACCCTCGACAGGCGGCGGGTCGGCCGCAAACGCCGCGGCTTCGGACGGCGACACGGTCTCCGCGGTTACGGCGTTGTCGTCTCCGCCGTCCCTGTCCTCTCCTTGCGTCTCCGCGGGCGCGTCCTCCCGGAGCCCGTCGTCACAGGAGACCGCCCAGGAGGGAACAGCCCCGCGCGCACCCTCCCGCGACGGGACGTCATCAGCCGGATCAACCGGCGCCGGCTCCTCGATGGGTTCGTTGCGCGGCTCGTCGCCGGGCAAATCGTCCTCGGCCTCGCTCTGCGGGACCTGCACCGGCTCCGGCAAGGCCGCGGCAAGCGGTACACCCGCATCCTCCCCGTTGCCCGCGCCGTTATCGCGGGTCCGATCGCCGTTTCCGTCAGGCGGCTCGGCGGCGCCGTGCGGACGGTCGCCGACCGGGATGCGGTAGTAATCGGGGTGGATTTCGCTGAACGCCAGGAACCCGTGCCGATTGCCGCCATACTCGACAAAAGCGGCCTGCAACGAGGGTTCAACGCGGGTTACTTTTGCGAGGTATATGTTCCCTTTGACTTGTCGCTTCGTGGAAGATTCGAAATCGAACTCTTCTAGACGAGTACCATTAATGACGACTACCCGGGTTTCCTCGGGGTGGGTAGCATCGATAAGCATGCGCTTCGGCATTGCGGCAGGACTCCCAGGCGCGCGGCCAGGGCCGCTTCGGAGCGGCCGGCCGGCGACGCGGTACTTTGTGGAAAAAGCTGATTGCTATGAGGCCGGGAGCGTTTGGGACCATCACGTCGCGGAGTTCCTCGGTCGGCGTCGCGTCGGCAAACACGCCCGCTCGGTTCATACGATCTGCATTGCCCGGCGCTGCGACCCGGCGCGGCCGGCAGGAATTTGCCGAAAATGCGGGGTGTGCATCGCAACGCCACTTGGGCAACGTCATTTGGGCAACACCGCCGGGCCGGGCCCGGCTGGCGGATTCGCCACCGTATTGTATCCGGCAACAGCCGGCGCCACAATATTTTCCTCGGCTTCGGACCGCACGCGGCGGCGGTTGACCGGATCGCGTTCACCGCTCGTGAAATCGGCCTTGGAATAGCCATGAAGCTCGGCGCATAACCGCGCCAGCCGGACGGGGGACGCATCCGGCTCCTGATGATACTCGACAGGCAAGTCAAGGCGTGCCGCAGCGCATGGTAAAACTCCTTCGCCTCCTGTTCTTCTGCACGGTCGTGCTGGCGATCGCGGGTGCCGTGACCGCCGGGCTGACGATCTGGCATTTCGGGCGCGACCTGCCCGATTACCAGCAGCTGGCCGATTACGAACCGCCGGTCGCGACGCGCGTCTATGCCGGGGATGGAAGATTGCTGGCCGAGCACGCCACCGAACGCCGGGTTTTCGTGCCGGTCGCGGCGATCCCGAAACGCGTTGTCGACGCGTTCCTGTCCGCCGAGGACAAGAATTTCTACACGCATCGCGGGGTCGATCCGCTGTCGATCCTGCGCGCCGCACTGACCGATCTCGGGCGCCTGGGCACCGACCGGCGCCCGGTCGGCGCCTCGACGATCACGCAGCAGGTCGCGAAAAACATGCTGCTGTCCAACGAGGTTACATTCCGGCGGAAGATCCGCGAGGCGCTGCTCGCGACCCGCATCGAACGGGCCTTGTCGAAGGACCGCATTCTCGAATTGTACCTGAACGAGATCTATCTCGGTTCCGGCGCCTATGGCGTCGTCGCGGCGGCGCTGACCTATTTCAACAAATCGCTCGACGAGCTGACTCTCGACGAGGCGGCCTATCTCGCCGGCCTGCCGAAAGCCCCCAACAACTACCACCCGACCCGGTTCCCGCAAGCGGCGAAAGCGCGTCGCGACTGGGTTCTCGATCGCATGGTGGAGGACGGCGTCGCGAGCGAAGCCGACATCAAGACGGCGAAGGCCGCTCCGCTGCGGTTGCGCCGCCGCGAGGAAGCCGAGATCGTGTCGGCGCCCTATTTTTCCGAGGAAGTGCGGCGCGAACTGCTGGAGGCCTATGGCGAGAAAGCTCTGTACC
The DNA here is from genome assembly GCA_050246595.1 of Alphaproteobacteria bacterium. Lineage (GTDB taxonomy): Bacteria > Pseudomonadota > Alphaproteobacteria > ATCC43930 > CGMCC-115725 > DATARH01. Next base: position 19,379 of record JBFWVT010000067.1, on the reverse strand, counting down.
AGGGCGGCCTCGCGGTGCGCACCAGTCTCGATCCGGCGATGCAGGAGGCGGCCGACAAGGCGCTGCGCGCCGGGCTGATCGCCTATGACCGCCGACACGGCGGCTGGCGAGGCGCCGTCGGACGTATCGATCCCGGCCCCGGCTGGCCTGACACCGACTGGGCGGCCCGGCTCGACCAGGAAAAACTGCCGCCCGGCGCCGCTTCGGTCGGTTGGCAGCTCGCGGTCGTGCTGCGCACCGACGCCGAGGACGCCACGATTGGGCTGAAGGGCGGCCAGACCGGACGCATTCCGTTTGCCCAGATGCGCTGGACGCGGCGGCTGCGCGAGGACGGGTATCTCGGCGCCGCGCCGCGCAAACCGGCCGATGTCGTCGCACCGGGCGATCTCGTTCTGGTCGAGAAGCTGCCCGAGGAAGCCGCCAAACCGGCCGCGCCAAAAGCGACCGCGGCGAAGCCGAACCCGCCCAATCCGGTCCATAACGGCCCGCTCTACAATCTCTGTCAGATCCCCGACATCTCGGGCGCGCTGGTCGCGATCGACCCGCATACCGGGCGCGTGCTGGCGATGAGCGGCGGCTTCAGCTTCGAGCTGAGCCAGTTCAACCGCGCGACGCAGGCCAAACGGCAACCCGGATCGTCGATCAAGCCGTTCGTCTATCTGACCGCGCTGGAAAACGGCTTCACGCCATCGACCCTGGTCGACGACTCGCCGGTGGCGATCAGCCAGGGACCCGGCATGCCGCCCTGGACGCCGTCCAACTACAACAGCAACAGCTTTCGCGGACCGACACCGCTGCGGGTCGCGCTCGAAAAATCGCTGAACACGGTGACGGCGCGGCTCGCGGCGGCGCTGGGCATGGACGCGATCGGCGAGACGGTCGAAGCCTTCGGCATCATGGACCGCATGCCGCGCTATTACGCGATGGCGCTCGGCGCCGGCGAGACGACGCCGCTGCGTCACACCGCGGCCTATGCGATGCTCGCCAACGGCGGAAGGCGCATCACGCCGACGCTGATCGACCGCATCCAGGACCGCTACGGCCGCACGATCTTCCGCGCCGACCAGCGGGAATGCGAGACTTGCGGCGAGACCGAATGGAAAAACCAGCCGGTCCCGACAATCTCCGACAATCGCGAGCCAGTGGCCGATCCGGCCTCGGTCTTCCAGCTCACAACGATGCTGGAAGGCGTCGTACAGCGCGGCACCGGCACCGCGGTCAAGGCTGTCGGCAAGCCGGTCGCCGGCAAGACCGGCACAACCAACGACTGGCTCGACGCCTGGTTTGTCGGGTACACGCCCGACCTCGCGGCCGGGGTTTTCATCGGCTACGACGACCCCTCCCATCTCGGCTCGGACTCGACCGGCGGGCATCTGGCGGCGCCGATCTTCCGCGATTTCATGATCGCCGCGCTGAAGGATACGCCGGCCAAGGAGTTCCGCATGCCGCCGGGGCTGCGCATGTACCGGGTTAGCCCGACCACCGGGCTGCCCGCCGGGGCCGGCGAACCGGCGATCTGGGAGGGCTACAAACCGGGCACCGAACCCGGCTGGACCCCGATGCCGGTCTTGTCCCCATCCGGCGAACCGGTCGCCGGCGCGCCTGACGACGCGCTTGCCGTGAGACCGGCCGCCTCCGGCATACCGGGCGAACCCGCCGCCCCGGTCGCCGAAGCGCCGGCCGGCGGCACCGGCGGGCTCTATTGAGAACCCGCTCTTGGTCGTCTCGGCAACGGCAGGTGCCCACTTTTCCGCCGCTCCCGCCGTCGCCAAATGGAATGTGACGGGGCCGGACCGCGTCCGGCATCGATGGAGGAATGGCATTCATGCGCGCCGAGACACAGGCGGTCGTCGACGACATCACAAAGTCGTTGACGCTGCTGAGGAGGCATCTTTGACTGGGACGCGGCAAACCGGCGTCTCGCCGAGCTGAACGACCGGGCCGAGGACCCGAAACTGTGGGACGATCCGGACCAGGCGCAGAAGGTCTTGCGCGAGCGCAACCGGCTCGAAAAGGCTGTTGACAGCTACAACCGCATCGAGCGCGATCTTGGCGAGGCGGTCGAGCTGATCGAACTCGGCGAGGCCGAGGGCGACGAGGCTGTCGTCGCCGACGCCGAGAGGTTGCTGGAAGCCCTGCATGAGGAGGCGCGGCGCCGTGAGGTCGAGAGCCTGTTGTCGGGCGAGGCCGACGGCAATGACTGCTATCTCGAAGTGCATGCCGGGGCGGGCGGCACCGAGGCGCAGGACTGGGCCGAGATGCTGCTGCGCATGTATGTGCGCTGGGCCGAGCAGCGCGGCTACAAGGTCGAATGGCTGGAGGAGAGCGAGGGCGAAGGCGCCGGCATCAAATCGGCGACGGTCAGGATCAGCGGCCCCGACGCCTATGGCTGGCTGAAGACCGAGAGCGGCGTGCACCGGCTGGTGCGCATCTCGCCGTTCGATTCGAACGCGCGGCGGCACACGAGTTTCGCCTCGGCCTGGGTCTATCCGGTGGTGGACGACAAGATCGAGATCGAGATCAACGACAAGGATCTGCGCGTCGATACCTACCGCTCATCGGGGGCCGGCGGGCAGCACGTCAACAAGACCGACAGCGCGGTGCGGCTGACGCATCTGCCGACCGGGGTCGCCGTGGCGTGCCAGAGCGAGCGCTCGCAACACCAGAACCGGGCGCGCGCGATGGCGATGCTGAAGGCGCGGCTCTACGAGCTGGAGTTGCAGAAGCGCGAGGCGGCGGCCGATGCGATCAACGCCGCCAAGACCGATATCGGCTGGGGCCACCAGATCCGCTCCTACGTGTTGCAGCCCTACCAGATGGTCAAGGATTTGCGCACCGGGGTCGAGACCGGCAACCCGGCCGCGGTGCTCGACGGCGATATCGACCGTTTCCTCGCCGCCGCGCTGGCGCAGCGCATCGAGGCGTATAAGCCGTCGGCGTAGGGGGAGAATTCCCTGCTGGCAGGGAATTTTTGCGCCTTCGCCCGACTCGGCGGCGGAAATGCTTGGCGCCGCGCTGTGGAGCAGCGAAGTTTCCCTCCGCCGCGCCGGGAATTTTTCGGATCGAACAGGGACGGCGCAGGGAAACACATGAAGCATGCCGCTCGACTGCCTGTTTGCCGTCTGGAGCGGAGTGTTCCACAGGATTGCGGCGATTTTTGCGGCGGTGCGGTCGCGAGCGGCGCTCGATCAGCCCGCTTGGTCCGGGCCGGCTGGCGCCCTGCGCCCGGAAGCGCGCGAGCCGTTTATTGGCCGTCCAACAGCGGCGGGCCGCCGAGGCCGCCTCAGTGCGTGACAAGGCGGCGCTCGATCGCGGCGGCCTTGATCGCCTTTTGCAGCTTTTCGAAGGCGCGCACCTCGATCTGGCGCACCCGCTCGCGCGAGATGCCGTATTGCTGCGACAGGTCCTCAAGCGTCGTCGGGTTCTCCTTGAGCCGCCGCTCGGTCAGGATGTGGCGCTCGCGATCGTTCAGATGCGCCATGGCCTTTTCCAGCAGATCGCGCCGCAGCCCCAGCTCCTGGCGCTCGCCGAGCCTGGTTTCCTGGCTCTCGCTCTCGTCGACGAGCCAGTCCTGCCACTCGCCCTCGCTGTCGGCGCGCAGCGGCGCGTTCAGCGAATGGTCGGGGCTGGCCAGCCGCCGGTTCATGCTGATGACATCGGCCTCCGGCACGTCGAGTTCGGTCGCGATCTTCTTCAGGTTCTCGGGCGACAGATCGCCTTCCTCGACCGCCTGCAACTGACCCTTCAGCTTGCGCAGGTTGAAGAACAGCTTCTTCTGCGCCGCCGTCGTCCCCATTTTGACGAGCGACCAGGAATGCAGGATGTATTCTTGAATCGCGGCGCGGATCCACCACATCGCATAAGTCGCGAGACGGAAGCCGCGATCCGGATCGAAGCGCTTGACGGCCTGCATCATGCCGACATTGCCCTCCGAGATCAGCTCGGACAGCGGCAGCCCGTAGCCGCGATAGCCCATCGCGATCTTGGCGACCAGACGCAGATGGCTGGTGACCAGCCGATGCGCCGCATCGGGGTCCTGCGCTTCCTTCCAGCGCTTCGCCAGCATGTATTCTTCGTCCGGCTCCAGCATCGGGAACTTGCGGATTTCCTGGAGATACCGCGTCAGATTGCCCTCGCCGGAGATGGACGGGACAGAAAGTGTGGCCATTCGAGTTGTGATGCTCCGAGTTAACCGTATCCTGCGAACGCCTATCCCGGACGAGCGATCCCTCATCGAGACCTAAGACGCAATCCGCCCCCGCCCCGGACAGTCCTTTCTGATATGGGTAGGCCGGAGCCAGTTTAAAGTAGCTCTAAATTGGAAATCAGCCTCGCCATGTCGGCCGGCAGTGCGCTTTCGAAGCGCAATCCCTCGCCGGTCGCGGGATGCTTGAAGCCGAGCAGCCGCGCATGCAAGGCCTGGCGCGGAAATGCCGCGACCTCCGCGCCGGCCGGCCCGAGGCGGGCGACCGCGCCGCGGGCGCGCGCTCCATAAGCCGGGTCGCCGATCACCGAATGCCCGATATGCGCGAGATGCACGCGGATCTGGTGCGTGCGGCCGGTCAACAGCCGGCATTCGAGCAGCGCGGCCAGGTCGCGTCCATCGCCGCCGAAGCACCGTTCCACCCGGTAGCGGGTCACGGCCGGCTTGCCGCGTGTCTCGGCCACCACCGCCATTTTCTTGCGGTTGACCGCGCTGCGGCCGATATTGCCGGTGATCTCGCCGGAGCCGGGCACCGGCACACCCCATACCGCCGCGCCGTAGGCGCGCTCGATGCGGCGCGCGGCGAAATCGTCGGCCAGGGCGCGATGCGCTGCTTCGGTCTTCGCGGCAACCAGGAGACCGCTCGTGTCCTTGTCCAGACGATGCACGATGCCGGGCCGCCGCACACCGCCGATCCCGGCCAGGCTCGGGCCGCAATGCGCCAGCAGCGCATTGACGAGCGTCCCCTCGGGATTGCCGGGGGCCGGATGCACGACCATTCCGGCCGGCTTGTCGATGACGATCAGATGCGCGTCCTCGAACCGGATATCGAGCGCGATCGGCTGCGCTTCCGGCTCGGCGGGTTCGGGTTCCGGCAGCAGGACGGCGACAAGCGCACCGGGATTGGCGCGCGTTGCCGGGTCGCGCAGCACCCGGCCGCCGCTTTCGACACGCCCGTCGAGGATCAGTCGCTTCAGCCGGCTGCGCGACAGTTCCGGCAAATACCGCTGCAGCGCGCGGTCGAGCCGGTCGCCCGCATCGTCGGAAGCGATCCGAAACTCGACCCGTTCTCCGCCGCCGGACAGGCCGGCCGGGTCAGGCGTCACGCTCACTTCCATCCGCTCCAAACCGTAGAGCCGACCCGGTGCGCGCGCTGAAAATCCTGGTCGTCGTCATGGGGATCATGCTGGTCGGCGGCTTCTTCGCCCTGATCGTCTCGATTGCCTATATGGCAAAGCACAGGCCGGCCGCGGCGCCTTCCGTGGTCGCCGCCCCCGCCCCCTATGCCGCGCCGCCGATCGAACTGCCGGCGGGGATACAAATCGAGGCGATGGCGCTCGGCACCGACCGTCTCGTGCTGAGCATAATCATGCCGGACGGCAATCGCGAGCTTCTGGTGCTCGACCTCAACTCCGGGCGGCCGCTTGGCGCGATCCCGCTGCGCGCCGCCCCGTAACCCGGCTGCCGGCAAAGCCGGGACCGCCGGCAATGCGGCGTGCAGCTTCCTGTCCGCTCCCATCCGCCCGTTTGCCCGCCGCCTCGGTTGCGGTACACAGTCCGGCATGAGCGAGACAATCCTGCTTTTCGATCTCGACGGCACGCTCGTCGACAGCGTCCCGGACTTGACAAGGGCGCTGAACCAGGTTCTCGGCGAGCGCGGCTATGCCAAGCTGACTGCGGCGGAGGTGGCGCCGATGGTCGGCGACGGCGTGCCGGCGCTGGTCGAGCGCGGGTTCGCCGCACGCGGCGGCAGCCTTGCCGAGGCCGCCGACGCGCTGCCCCGCTATATCGCAATTTACGAAGCCAACGCGACGGATCTCACCCGCCCCTATCCCGGCGTACCGGAAACGCTGGCCGCGTTGCGCCGGTGTGGTTACCGCACCGCGGTCTGCACCAACAAGCTGCAGCAGGCGAGCGAGACCGTGCTGAACGGGCTTGGTCTTGCCGCGCTGTTCGACGCGGTCGCCGGCGGTGATCGCTACCCGGTCAAAAAGCCGGACAAGGGGCATCTGCTCGGTCTGATCGCCGAGCTTGGCGGTGCGGCCGGGCGTGCCGTAATGATCGGCGACAGCGAGAACGATGCGGCGGCTGCGCACGCAGCCGCGCTGCCCCTCGTCCTCATGCGCTACGGATACTCGCGCACCGATCCGGCGATGCTCGGCGCCGATGCGGTGCTCGACTCGTTTTCCGAGCTGCCCTCCGCGCTCGAACGGCTCAGAATTTTTCCGCAGCCGCACCCTCCCCGGCCCGGTTTCTGAGACCGAGGCGGAGTCGGCGCGGTTCCGATCAGGGCGCCGCATGCGTAGAAGCGAAAAGGCGAACGCAGTCGATCACATGCCGCGTTGCCCGGCGTGCCGGAAACATCAGACCCGAACCAGCGGTCGGCGCCCTTGACCGGCCATTGCGCATTAAGCGCCGTGACAACAAAAGCCCGATAAACAACATCAGCCTCACAAACCCGCGACAACTCGGTATTGCGAACCAGAGGCTGTGCGGCGCTCGGGACCTGACACACCCTTCCTGTTACAGAGTCCAACCGCCTGTTTTGTACAAGAGTGATTTGCAATTGAATTCGCGCGGTACGCGACTGCTGAACGCCTTGGAATTTCTCGACATGCAAAATCGGGGCAGGTCGGTGGGAGTAGAATTCACTTGATGCACACAAAAAGCGTCACATTGCTGAAGGTCAGGATCAGCTGCCGCAGCGGTGAAACCTGCTCGGCGGCGGACATGATCCTACCTTTGGGGCCACCGCGGCCTCTGAGGTTTGCCAAGTCCACGCGATCGTAAATTTTGGAGAAGCCCAATTGTCGAAAGGCCTTCCTCAGGCCCCCATGAGTGAATTGATGGAAATCGATCCCCAGTTGCATGATGTCTGGGCCGTGGACGATTTGCCGGAATTTGTAACGCGCAGCATTCGGCAGCCAGCCATACAGAGGAAGTTTCTGATACTCACCGGAAACGAAAGAGAATTTATTGGTCGATTCAAACAGCAATAGGCCTCCCGGCTTTAGCCAACGATAGATTTGGGCTAGTCCTTTTCGCCACTCGGGGACGTGCTCAAAGAGCGATGCTGCTATAATCACATCAAACTGCTCGGAAGGCATGGAAAAATCTTCAATATTTCCCAGTATTATCTCGACCTTTACGCCCTCCTCCCTGGCCAATTGCTCAGCGTGCGCAATCAACTGAGGACTGATTTCAAGCCCCTTACAGTTCCAGCCCTTGGTGGCGCACCAAATCGGAAACAGCCCGAGACCAGTCCCGACTTCCAGCATTCTGGTTTCGGGCGTAACCGGCCGAACAGCATTAATCAATCGCATAAAGCTGTCGTAACGCTCCTCCTTGTCCGCAAGGCGCATATGAGAGCGGTTGGTGATGTACCTGGTTACATCCGACAGTTCGCTCTTCTGAATTTCCACCGGTATTGCCCCTTCAAAAAAGGCAGAAACCTGCCTGATCCTCTCGCCAAATGCTGGTTGGGACCGGGATAATCCGTTCGGGTTCCCGACACCGTTCAGTGTATATTGGTCCGCTACTTTCGATCCACAGGCGCGCGCCCGCATCCCACCTTCGCGCATTCACAGCCGGGAACGCCGGTCTGAAATTGCATCAGCACGCCGAGGTCGACATCACCGAGAGGGTCATCGACCGCCGCAGACGAAATTGCAGGACGCCCCTCTGAAAGATCAAGAACGGCAAATAGCACGAAGGCCGGTTCGCCGATATGCACCAAGGACCGGAGAAATACAATCACCTCCGGATCAGCGATTGGCCCATCCGCACTGGGGATGCAGATGCAGGAGCCAAAGGCAGCATGCCAGCAAGCGGGGCTTTGGCCGCAGGGTCTCGAGCAGCCAGTTCGACCGCGACAAGCCGCCGCGCAGCAGCGCTCATCACAACCATCACATAAAACGCGTCATACATCTCGAGATTCACAAAGCTGCCGCCCACCATATAACCGACAAGTGCGGCCTGGAGCATTCGGCCAAAATTGTTGGCCCACAGCAGCTCTGGACTGCCCCGCGTCCGCCGGATCAGCCACTGAGCATTAACCATCGAAACAACCAGCAATCCGATAAACAATCCCAACCCGGGAAATCCGTGATCGCTCAGCATCCCGAACCAGATGCTGTGCGGCGCGCGCGGCTGAGTCAGTGGAGCCAGACCGCTGTCCCGCAACTCCTGGTTGGTCCAAGTCCAATTCCATGCCCAACGAAATCCCGCACCGGTGACCGGGTATTTTAGCGCCATCTCCCAGCATGTCTGCCATATCCACAGCCGTGTATTTGCCGACTGGTCCTCCTCGTAGGTCTGGACCGTCCGCATCCGATCAAACCATTGCGGCGGCGCAAAATACAGCACTCCAACCATAGCAACCACTATCGCCGCCCCGATTACAATCTTGTGACGGGTCCGCAGCCACAATACGGACGCCATGGCACCCAGCGCCAGCAGCCCCCCGCGTGAATACGTGAAAAGATCTCCGAGTACCGTCAACCCGATGACAATCCGCAGCGGCCATTTAAAATGAGTCTGACCATAGCGGTGGTGCAAATAAAACAGCAGCGGCAAAATCATCGTCAAGGCAACGCCAAGAGCGTTGTTATCGCCGATCATCGAGCTTGGCGGCCCCCAGACCCGAAACGCACCGCCGTGCAGGATCGCAAATATCCCGCCGCGCACCCCGAAATAGGCGATCGACAACGTGCATACCAGAACCAGCTGGTCGAACCGCTCGCGCGTATTGGTCATCGCGTACGCGACAAGCGTCATCAACAGCATTTTCTCCGCTTCTGTCCAAGTGTTTATGACCTGGTCGGAGACGCCGCCCGCGCTCAGCGACGTGATCGAGACCCAGACCATCAACGCAGCCAGCAGAAACGTCGTCCGGTCGCGCGGCGGCGCCTTCGGTTCTTCGGGATGCAACAACACCCACGAGCCAAGCGTCACGATCGCGATGATCATCGCGTAGCTGACGCTCGTCGCGAAGCCATAGACCAGCCGGTGCGGGTTCATCAGCGAGATCCAAAACCACATCAGGACCCCGATATACGGCCTCTTGAACACCATAAGCAGCAGACCGGAAAAGACGATAAGCAATGCCAGTCCGCGCATTTTCCGGCCATCCTTCGATGCTGACGGTTCCTGCGATCCCGCCCTGTCGTCCCGGCCCGGGTGGAAACACTCCCATACGCCACCCTGGCGTCCCCAGAGCGCCCGCTCCGCGTTTAATCCGCGTTTAACAAAAAACGCCGACCGAAATGAGAACCATGCCGCCGCGGGCAAGCCGTTACACTACGTGGAAAAGCCCGCTTTTGCAAGGTGTTCTCGCCCCACCAGCAGTATGGTCCTGGTTCAGGGGGATTGACAGTTGCCTGCACCCGGCTAGATTGCGTTGCCATGGATGAGGCTCGGGAATTGAAGCACCGAGTGCGGAACGCACTCGGCTGGGCTGCCGGCACGCGCTTCATCGCCCAGATGGCGAACTGGGCTCTGACACTGGCGACTATCCGTTTTTTGCAGCCGGAGGAATATGGCCTGATGGCCATGACGGTGGCGATCACCGGTCTTGTTCAGGCGTTCGGCAGCGCGGGTTTCGGCGACGCCATTGTCCAACGCCGCGACATCGGCGAGACGGAGTTACGCAGCGTCTTCGGGCTGATCTTGCTGGTCAACGCCGCATGTCTCGCCGCACTCTGTGTTCTCGCCTATCCGGCGGCATATTTTTACGGGGAGCCCCGTCTCGTCCCGCTGATCCAGGTCAGCAGCTTGTTGTTTGTCGTGATTGCCTTTCAAACGATCCCTCGTGCCACGCTCGACAAGCGGCTGGATATGAAAACAGTATCGCAAATCGAGTTGCTGTCGAACGTGATCTCAGGCGTATTGGTTCTTGGGTTGGCCGCTGCCGGTTTAGGAGTTTGGGCACTGATTATCGGTCTTTTGTTCGGCAGCTTTTTTCGTCTGGCGGCATTCAACTACGCGGCACCGTTTTTTCTTCCTCCTCGGTTCGCTTTTCGTGAGGTTTCGGGGATTCTGCGCGCCGGCTGGCTGCGATCGGGCGAAGGTATTCTTTGGTATGCCTACTCAAGCGCGGATGTGTTCATTATCGGGAAGCTTCTTGGTCCCGATATTCTCGGTATATACAGCGTGGCCCGCAATCTCGCGGCGCTTCCGATTGACAAACTGGCGTCAGTGGTCAAACCGGTTGTTTTTCCGGCTTTCGCCAAAATCCAGAACGATCAGGCGACGGCGCTTGTTTATCTTCAGAAGGCGCTACGTCTGCTTGCGTTCCTGACATTGCCTGTATTTTTCGGGATTTCAGCCGTTGCGCCGTGGATCACGGGTGTAGTCCTCGGCCCGAAATGGCACGATGCGATCCTGCCATTGGCAATTCTCGCCTTGGCCATGGCTCTGCGTCCGGTCGGCTTGATATTGTACACGTTTCTCATAGGAATCGGGCAATTCGGAGCCAGCTTCAAGAACACTGTTTTCGCCAGTATCCTGTTTCCAACCGCATTTTTGATTGGCAGCCATTGGGGGCTGTTAGGTGTCTGTACCGCGTGGCTGGTCGTGTATCCGCTGTACTTCTTCAGCCTCTTGCGGCGAGTCGCGCTTGTCGCGAACACCTCAATGATGACCCTTATTCAACCGCTGCTGCCGCCGCTCGTCGGGTCGCTGACCATGTATATCGCGGTAGGGGGAATGGCAACAGCCCTGCCGACCGATATCGATCAAGTTGAGGGGCTACTGTTTCTGGCAGCCAGCGGCGCCGCAATCTACCTAGGTTACTCGCTCTTCTTGATGCGGGGCATGTTTGTCGAAGTTTTAAGTTTTGCTCGGCGTTAGCAAAGTTCGACGCCGTCGGCCGCTTCACGGCAAGATCGTCGTCCGGGAGATCACCGGTGGCGCGGAGCCCGAGAAGTCGGCGGTGCCGGTCGCAGGTAGTGTCCTAATTTGGCTGGGTCAGCACCGCCGGGTAATCGAACGCACGCGGTCCGGTTCGGCCACTTCCGGCGACCGGCAATCCGCTGCGAGCAACGCGCCGACATCGTCGCGGGTTTCTACCCTCCCGCTGCCTCTCTCATTCGCCGCTGCTTCGTCCAGCGGTTCTGTCAAGCGCTCTAAATCACTCCGTCCTGCCGCAGCGCGCTGATTTCCGCCGCTGACAAGCCGCAGTCGCGCAGTACCGCGTCGGTGTCGGCGCCGAGCGCGGGGGCGGGGGCATGCGGCGGCGGCGCGAGCGGATCGACGACCGGCCCGACGACCATACGGAGGGGGCCGTATTCGGAGATGCGGCCACGCTCCACGACAAACGGGTTGTCAAGCGCCTGTTTGAGACCGTTGACCGGTGCCGCCGGCACCTGCCCGGCGAAATGCGCGAGCCACTCGGCGGTGGTGCGCGCCGACAGCGCCTCGTCGAGCAGCCGGTTGACCAGTTCACGATTGGCGAGCCGGTCCTTAAAGCTGCGGAACCGCGGATCGTCGCCCCATTCCGGACGGCCCAGACGCTCGCACAGGATCGGCCAGAATTTTTCCTTGTTGCACATCAGGAAAATAAAACCGTCGCGCGTCCGGTAGAGCTGGCTCGGCACCAGCGAGGGATGGGCCGAGCGCGGTTCGCGGCCCTGGACATGCCCGGCGTTGAGATACCACGTCCCCAGATAACACAGATTCTGCAACGCGGTGTCGAACAGGCTGACATCGAGATCGCGGCCCCGTCCGGTCTCGCGCGCCGCCAGCACGCCCGAGACCAGCGCGAACGCGGCGAACAGCCCGGTCATCAGATCGACGATCGACAGCCCCATGCGCGACGGCGGGCCGTCGGGTTCGCCCGTCAGCGATAGATATCCGGTTTCGGCCTGCATCAGATAGTCGTAGCCCGGCCAGTGGGCACGCGACCCGTCGCGACCATAGGCCGACAGATGCGCGCAGACGATCCGGGGATTGGCCGACGCCAGCGCCGCGTAGGTCAGCCCGAGCTTCTCGGGAAGATCGCCGCGCAAATTGTCGAAGCACGCATCGGCGCGCGAGGCGAGCCGGTGCAGCACGTCGCGCGCGCCGGGCTTTTTCAGATCGAGCGTGATGCTCTTCTTGTTGCGGTTGAAGCTGTGGAAGAATTGGCTGTCATCTCCCCCTCCCTGCTCCGCCGGCGTCGGGGCGTCCGCCGCGGAGGGCGGGACGAAATACGGTCCGACCCGTCGCGCCATGTCGCCGCCATCGGCCGGGTTTTCGATCTTGATGATCTCGGCGCCGAGATCGGCGAGCTGCATCGAGCCGTAGGGGCCGGCGCCGTATTGCTCGACCGCGATGACCCTGAGACCGGAAAGGACGGGAAGCATCCGCTGACGCTCCATAGCGTGTCTGCGACAACACGCTAGCGGGAAGGCTTCGCCATCTGCAACATTGCGACGGTTGCAAACAATGCCGACGGTTCCGGAGGGTGGGATGAAAATCAAACGTATCGAGCATATCGCGATCGCGGTCGATGATCTCGACGGCATGGCCGGGATGCTGCGCGACAAATTCGGGATCGAGGTCGAATACAGCGAGGAAATCGCGCGCAGCCGCACCCGGCTCGCGATGCTGCCGGTCGGCGAGAGCTATATCGAGCTGTTGCAGGGAATGGCGCCGGGTTCGCGCGCCGCCGAATGGGTCACGCAAAAGGGCCAGAGCCTGTTTCATATCTGCTTTGAGGTCGATGATATCGACGCGGCGCTCGCCGAACTCAAGGCGAAGGGCACCCCGCTGCTGAACGAGACGCCGATCATCGGCCACGGCAATTGCCGGATCGCCTTTGTCGATCCGGAAGCGACCGGCAATATCCTGTTCGAGCTGGCCGAGATGCCGAAGGACGGCCACGCCGCCGCCGCGCATTGAGACCGGGAGAGACGCGATGCCGACCCTGCACCCACAGATTGTTAGGGCTATTGAGGCCTTGCAGCACGTCGGGTACAAGCCTATCGAATCGCTAAGCCCGGCAGAAGCCCGGCAGCAGCACGAGCAGCTGCTGCGGAGAAGCAAGGCCGAACCGCTGCCGGTCGGGCAGGTCGAGGAGCGCGCGGTCCCCGGTCCGGCCGGGCCGATTCGCGTCCGGCTCTACTGGCCCGAGGCGGGCGGCTCCGGGGCGGGCAAGACGGTGCCGGCGATCGCCTATTACCATGGCGGCGGCCATGTGATCGGCAGCCTCGACACGCACGACCTGATCGCGCGCAATCTGTGCCACGGCGCCGAGGCGCTGGTCGTCTCGGTCGATTACCGGATGGGGCCGGAGCATAAATTTCCGGCGGCGGTCGAGGATTCGTTTGCCGCGCTCGAATGGCTGCACGCCAACGCCGCAAGTCTCGGCGCTGACCCGGAACGGCTCGGGGTACACGGCGACAGCGCCGGGGCCAATCTCGCGGCGGTAATGGCGCTGACGGCGCGCGACCGCGGCGGCCCTCACCTGCTGCTGCAATCGCTGGTCTACCCGGTCGTCGATTACACGCTCAGCGCGCCAAGCTACCCGACCTATGCCGAGGGGTACGGGCTGTTGACCCGGGCCGCGATGCAGTGGTTTCAGCGCCACTATCTGCGCAGCCCGGCCGATGCCGAGGATTGGCGCGCCTCGCCGATCCGGGCGCCGAGCCTTGCCGGGGTCGCGCCGGCGATCGTCGTAACCGCGGAATGCGACGTGCTGCACGATGACGGCGCGACTTATGCCGAGGCGTTGCGCCGCGCCGGTGTGAAGGTCGAGTACCGCGAATATCCGGGCATGATCCATGCGTTTTTCGGCATGGTCCCGGCGGTCGATGACGCGATGAACGCACAGCGCGCGGTATGGACCGCGTTCAAACGCGCTTTTGCCTGAGACGCCGCTGTCGGCCGGGGCCGCGCGTCGGCCCGGCGCGGTCGGCTGATGTCGTTCCGGGGCCGCCCGGTCCGACTTGCGGTGGGCCGGGGGCTCCGGAACGACAGTTTGCGAACCCGGGACCGAAGGCTTACTTTCTCGTCCCGCCGCACTTTGTGTATTGCGCACCGGTCGCGGCCGCCTGGGCTGCCGCATGAGCCCGGAACGCGGTCGGATCGAGCGCCTTGGCGTGCTTCATCAGCGCCTCGGCCTGCTGGCAGAACACGCCCAGATTGACGGTGGCCTGCTTTTGGGCCGCGACATTGGCGATCGCGGTGTTCCACGTGTCGAACGCGGGCGCGCCGCGGAAATGCGAGATCATCGCCTTCTGGTAGGCAATGATCGCATCCTTGTTGCGCAGCCGGAATTCCGCATAATCCGTGGTCTGACACGCCGAACTCGCGACCATGACATCGGTGATGTAGCGGATCGCCTGCTCGGCCTCGATCGCGGCCTGCGAATAGCAGGACGAGCGCGCGTCGGCCCCCCAGCCCGGCGTTGCCGCAAACAGGCCGCCGACCAGCGCCGCGGCCACCGCCAATTTCTTCATCGCTTCCCCCGAACCTCAACCCCAAGCGTCAAAACACGATACGCCACTCGCCAGTAATTGCAAGAATGTCTCTACGGGACGGTGCGGCGGTGCCGACCCTTTTTGCCGCGCGGCAAGAGAAGCCGAGGCGACGATCGCGCACAAGCGGGCGAAGCTTTGGGATTGCGCGGCTGCGCCGGACGATTTGTTCCGGCAATGCGGGCGCAGCTTCCGAATCCGGCCCGATGCCTTGCCGGCGCAGCGTTCCGGGCGCGATGATAGGCGATGATCGTGTTGTTCACCGATTTCGGTCTGGTCGGCCCCTATACCGGACAGGTCATCACCGTGCTGACGCGGGAGGCACCGGGAGTGCCGGTGATCTCGCTGTTCGCCGATGCTCCGGCCGGTCAGCCGAAACCGTCCTCCTACCTGCTGGCCGCCTATGCCGCCTGGTTTCCGGCCGGGACCGTGCTGCTCTGTGTCGTCGATCCCGGTGTCGGGAGCCAGCGCCGCGCGGTGATCGTCGCCGCCGACGGCCGCTTCCATGTCGGCCCGGATAACGGCTTGTTCGAAATCGTATTGCGTCGTGCCGCATCCGCCCAGAGGCAGGCGCTATGCTGGGAGATCATATGGCGCCCGCCGATGCTGTCGGCGAGCTTTCACGGACGCGACCTGTTCGCCCCGGTGGCCGCAAGGCTGGCGCGCGGCGAGGCGCCTTCGACAATGGCGCGGACCGTGACGCCGACCCGGTTCGCCGACTGGCCCGACGACCTCGCCGAGATCGTCTATATCGATCATTACGGCAATGCGATGACCGGAATGCGCGGCGATGTCGTCGCGGCGTCGGCGAGCCTTCTCTGCGGCGGTCGGACGATCGCGCACGCCCGGACGTTCTCGGCCGTGCCGCCAGGCGCGGCATTCTGGTACGTCAACTCGAACGGGCTGATCGAGATCGCCGTCAATGGCGGCCGGGCCGACCGGCTGCTGGGGCTCTCGATCGGCAGCAAGGTTGGGGTCGAGGCGCCGTGACCGCGCCTGGGTTGACCGCGCCTGGGCCGACCGCGCCTGGGCCGACGATCGGGTTTCAGCCCGGCGTGTGCGAGGCGAGAAACGGCAGCACGGCCTGGCTGAACTCGCGCGGTCTGACCTGGGTGAAAGCGTGCCCGCCGCGCGGAAAGATCTTGATTTCGGCGCCGGGGATCAGCCGCGCCAGCTCCTCGGAAAAATAGGCCGGCGTGATGATGTCGTCCTCGGCGCCGACGACCAGGGTCGGCACCTTGACCCGCGCCAGCTGCTCGGTGCGGTCGAAGGCGAGGATCGCGTCGATGCGGCTGGCAACGACCTCGGTCGGCGGGAAGACGGCGAGCGTCTGCGCTTCCATCTGGCGCAGGCGCTCGTTGTTGCGGGCGATATACCAGCTCGGATGGAGAAACAGCGAGTTGGCCTGGACATAGGCGCTGGGTCCGAGCCGCAGCAGGATATCCTTGCGCATCCCGAAAAACCGGCGGAAATAGGCGTCCGGTTTGGTCCAGCTTGCGGACAGCACAATGCTGGCGACACGCTTCGGGTGTTCAAGGGCCAGGATCTGCGCGATTGCACCGCCGGTCGAATGCCCGACAATATGCGCCCGCTCGATGTCGAGCGCGTCCATCAAGCCGATCACGTCGGCCGCCATCCGGTCCACCGTAAAGCCGCTGCGCGACAGATCGCTCTGACCGATCCCGCGGTGGTCGTGCGTCACGACATCGAAGCTCTTCGCGAAGCTCGGCACCAGATCGGCCCAGAATGAGGCATAGCCGCTGAGCCCCGTCACCAGCATGACGGGAAACCCGACTCCTTGCCGCTCGTAATGGAGCGCGCCGTCGCCAATCACGATTCGCGGCATCGATCGCCCTCTGCGAGATAATTCTGCCGCGAATCATGATGCGGGATGCCGGGCTGTCAAACGGAACAACT
Source organism: Alphaproteobacteria bacterium (assembly GCA_050246595.1). GTDB lineage: Bacteria > Pseudomonadota > Alphaproteobacteria > ATCC43930 > CGMCC-115725 > DATARH01. Next base: position 2,801 of record JBFWVT010000067.1, on the reverse strand, counting down.
CTGCGTTTCCGGACTGCTTGCATTGCGCCGATGCGGCCCCGCCGTTATATAGCCGCCATCCCGAATGACGGCCCCTCATACAACAACCGAGACGCGAGCGATGAAGAAAGGCATTCACCCGGATTATCACGAGATCACGGTCGTGATGACCGACGGCACCAGCTATCAGACGCGTTCGACCTATGGCAAGGCCGGCGACACGCTGCGGCTCGATATCGATCCGAAATCGCATCCGGCCTGGATCGGCGGAACGCAGCGGCTGCTCGACACCGGCGGTCAGCTAGCGCGCTTCAACCGGCGTTTCCAGGGTTTCGGGGTCAGGTCCTAGTCTGCCGGTCCTCTCCCGATAGCGTGCCGCCCGATTTGCCGGCAAAATCGGGCGGCACGCTATTGGGAGCAAGTAATGGCGCGGGCGGATTTTCTTCACCCCGATTTTGTCGCCGAGCCGTATTGGTGGGAGGCGTACCGGCCGGTTAGCGGCGCGCTGGCCGACGTGCCGCGCGAGGCCAGGGTCGCGATCGTCGGCGCCGGTTATGCGGGTCTCGCGACCGCGCTCGAACTGTCGCGGCATGAGGTCGAGGCGGTCGTGCTCGAACGCGGCGTCCTCGGGATCGGCGCCAGCACGCGCAACGGCGGCTCGGTCAGCGGCGGCGTCAATGTCGGGAAGAGCTTTACCGGACGCGCCGCCGCGGTCGAGCCGGAGCGGGCGAACCGGCTGCTGTCCGATGCCTCGGACGCGTTCTCGCTGATCGAGCGGCTGATCGACGAGGAGCGGATCGACTGCTTCTGGCAGAAGCGCGGCCGGTTTGTCGGGGCCTGGACGCCGCGCCATTACGCGGCGCAGGAAAAGCGCCTCAAGGGCCTCAATGAGGCGGCGCAGTCCGGCGCCACTATGGTGCCGCGCGAGCGCCAGCGCGAGGAGATCGCCAGCGACTATTACCACGGCGGGATGGTCGTCGAACGCTCGGCGAGCCTGCATCCGGCGCTTTATTACAAGGGTCTGCTCGACGCCTGCCGGCGGCGCGGCATCGCGATCTGCGCCGAGGCCTCGGTCGAGAAGATTGCGCGTGATGGCGCCTTCTGGCGGGTCGAGACGAGCCGCGGCGCGGTGACTTCGGGCGATGTCGTGATCGCGACCAACGGCTATACCGGCGCGATCACCCCGGCCTTGCGCCGCCGCGTCGTGCCGATCGCCAGCCACATCATCGCGACCGAGCCTCTGCCGCGCGAACTGGCCGGCTCGTTGATCCCGAAAAAGCGCAGCATTTCCGATACCAAGCGCGTCCTGTGCTACTACCGGCTGTCGCCCGACGGGTCGCGCGTCGTGTTCGGTGGACGCGCCCGGTTCACCCCGTCCGATCCGCAGACATGCGCTCGGGTGCTGTACACCTATATGACCGCGCGGTGGCCGCAGCTCCGGGGCACGCGGGTCACCCATAGCTGGACCGGCAACACAGCCTTTACCTTCGACGCGCTGCCGCATATGGGCGAGGAGAGCGGGATGCATTACGCGCTCGGCTGCAACGGCAGCGGGATCGCGATGATGACCTATCTCGGCACGCAGACCGCGCGCAAGATCGCCCGCGTCGCGAACGCGCCGTGCGCCTTCGACGGTCCGGATTTTCCGGACCATCCGCTCTATACCGGCAATCCGTGGTTTCTGCCGGTGGTCGGCGGCTGGTACCGGATGCGCGACCGGCTCGACCGGCTGCTTGCGTGAGCCGGGCCGGAGAACTGTCGTTCGCGCCCTATTGCGGCGGCCTTCTGTGAACGAAGTCGCCCTTGTCGATATAGGCCTGCTCCTCGGGAGTGGAAGGCCGCCCGAGGATCGGGTTGCGGTGCGGAAACCGGCCGAAGCGGGAAATCACGTCGAGATGGCCGTAGACCTGGTTGACGGAGTGCCGGTAGAGAGGTCGCAGACGCTCGGGGCTTCAAGCGCGATCTTCTCGGCCATTATCGCGATGCGCTCCAGCCGCTCCCGGTGACCCGGGCCTTCCGCGTGAACCAGCGGCATAAAGAAGAACGTCTTCTCCCATGGCCGGGCGAGGGCGTCGTAATGGCCGTTGCGCAACCCCTCCTCGGCGATCCGCAGCGCGTCGGGATCGGACGCGTAAGCCTCTTGTGTGCTGGCGAACAGACCGCGCGGGAACTGGTCGAGGACGACGATCAGCGACAGGCGCCCGAGCGGCTCGGTCAGCCAATGGTCGAGGCGGCCGGTTCTGGCGGCCTGGAGGATCGGGGCGAAGGGCGCCAGCTCCGGGTTGGCGCCGCCGCCGAACCACCAGAGGAACATGCGGCGGTGGGTCTCCAGATCGGCATCGTCGAGACCGGGCGGAAACCAGAAATCGTAGACAGTCCGCCATGTCGCTTCGGGTTCCATTGGGGCTTTAGAGCCTGATCGTTTTAGGTTGAAGCGAGGCTGAAGATTTCCAAGCGCGGGGGTTTGGGCGCAAGATGCCGGCTGGGGGGCGGAGGCCAGCACGCATGCCCAGACCCTATTCACAGGATTTGCGAGACCGAGTGGTGGCATCGGTGAGGGGCGGTCGCTCGCGCCGCGCCACCGCGAAGACATTCAACGTGAGCGTCGCCACGGTCGTGCGATGGTCGCAGCGTTTCCAGGCGACGGGGAGCGCAGCGGCCTTGGCAATGGGTGGGCGCCGGCCGCACCGTCTGGCCGGCAGGCGCGAGTGGCTGCTGGCGCGGATCGCGGAGAAGCCGGACCTGACCTTGCGGGCGCTCCTGGCCGAGCTGGCCGCCGACGGGGTGAAGGTGAGCCATGGCGCGCTCTGGGCGTTTTTCAC
>JBFWVT010000066.1:0-27315 GCA_050246595.1 Alphaproteobacteria bacterium | reverse complement strand
CGCTCCGGAATGATGATATCGAGCGAACGGCCGATCGCTTCGGACGCGGCAAAGCCGAAGAGGCGGGTCGCGCCGCGGTTCCAGAAGCGATCACGCCCGCGGCATCGGCATGAACGATCGCGTCCGACAATGCCGGAGGAGAGGCGCTCGGCGAACTGCTTGGGTTCGAGTTCTATATTTCCTCCGTGGTCCTTCGCGTGTGGGGCTCGAGAATGCGGGCGTCCCTCACTTTGCGCGGCCCTCTGCGCGGTTACTGGGCCGCTGCGCGAGTGCGGGACTACCCTCGATCTCGATGACCGCGCCAATGACGCCGCCCGCACCCGCCTGATCGGCATCCGCTGCAACCGTTCGGTAAGCCGGCGTAAATGCGGCCTCGTGAAGATCGAGCTTGCCGGTGGCCGTGGGATCGAGGCACGCTCCACGGCCGGCCTGCGAGGGTTCCTTGCAATCGAGTACCTTGGGGGAAGACGTGGCAGCGAGCAGCAGGAGAAACAGCCGGGAGGCGGCGCCGAAACCGTCGATCGAGGCCACGTTGTGGGCGGCGGCCGACAAGCTGCGCGGCAACATGGATGCCGCGGAGTACAAGCATGTCGCCCTGGGCCTGATCTTTCTGAAATACATCTCCGATCGTTTCGACGAGCGCTACGCCGAGGCTTTTGCTGACCCGGACATCACGCGGGAGCTGGCGCAGGAATTTGCCGAAGACCGGGACTGGTACGCGCTGGAAAGCGTGTTTTGGGTACCGGAGAAGGCGCGCTGGGGGTTCATCAAGGCGAATGCCACGAGCGTCGAGCCGACCATTGGTCAGTTGATCGACGAGGCGATGGTTGCGCTCGAAAACGAGAACCCGAGCCTCAAGGGTGTTCTGACCAAGAACTATGCCCGTACCGAACTCGATCAGGTCAGGCTCGGCGAGGTCGTCAAGCTGTTCTCCGACCTCGCCTTCCGCGACGGGCACCACGGCCAGGACGTGCTCGGCCGGGTCTACGAATACTTTCTCGGGCAGTTCGCGATCGCCGAGGGGAAGCGCGGCGGGCAGTTCTACACCGCGGGTTCGGTCGTGCGGCTGCTGGTCGAGATGTTGCAGCCGTTCCAGGGCCGCGTCTACGACCCGTGCTGCGGTTCGGGCGGCATGTTTGTCCAGTCGGAGCGGTTTATCGAGGCGCATAACGGCAACCGCAACGATGTCTCGATCTTTGGCCAGGAATCGAACCCGACGACGTGGCGTCTCGCGAAGATGAACCTCGCGATCCGCGGCATCGAGGCCAATCTCGGGAACAAATGGGCCGACAGTTTTCACGAGGACCTGCATCCCGGTCTAAAGGTCGATTTCGTCCTCGCGAACCCGCCGTTCAACGACAGCGACTGGGGCGGCGAGCGGCTGCGCCAGGGCGAGCGCTGGCCGTTCGGCGTGCCGCCCGCCAGCAACGCCAATTTCGCCTGGGTGCAGCACTTCATTCATCATCTGGCACAGCACGGTTATGCCGGGTTTGTGCTGGCCAACGGCTCGCTGTCGAGCCAGCAATCGGGCGAGGGCGACATCCGCCGCAACATCGTCGAGGCCGATCTCGTCGATTGCATCGTCAGCCTGCCGGGCCAGTTGTTTTTCACGACGCAAATCCCGGTCTGTCTGTGGTTTCTGGCGCGCGACAAATCGAACGGCCTGGCGCGCGACAAGCGGCTGCGCGACCGGCAGCGCGAGACGCTGTTTATCGACGCCCGCAGGCTCGGCACGATGCAGACCCGGACATTGCGGGTGCTGACCGACGCCGAGATCGCCAAAATCGCCGATACGTATCACGCGTGGCGCGAGCCGGACGGGCGCTACGCCGACGAACCCGGTTTCTGCAAGAGGGCGACGACCGACGACATCGCCGCGCAAGCCTATGTGCTGACCCCCGGCCGCTATGTCGGCACGGCGGCGGCCGATGAGGACGACGAGCCGTTCGAGGACAAGATGCGCCGCCTCACCGCCGCATTGCGGCGGCAGCAGGAAGAGGGCGCGCGTCTCGATACGCTGATCGCCGCCAATCTGCGCCGGCTCGGTTATGGCGGTTGAGGAATGGTCCGATGACCTGAGGTCGAGGAGACGACCATGAACTGCCATATCTGCGGCGGACCGCTCGACCCGGTCGAGACCGACATGCCGTTTAAGCTCGACGCACGGCGCATTGTGTTCTGAAGGCGCTGCCGGTGCTGCAATGCCGTTCCTGCGGCGAGTACCTGATCGACGATGCGGTGATGGCTCGGGTCGATGCGCTGCTGGCCGCCGCCGACGCGCGCGCCGTATTGGAAATCGTGGCCTATGCGGCGTGAGGCCGGTGCGCGTTTGCCGCCGGTCGGTATCGGGCGCCGCGACGCAGGAAATTCCCTGCGGCAGGGAATTTTTTTCGCCCGGCGCCGGGTTGTGTCGGTTTTCTGTATTTGCGACAGAGACTTGGCGGACCGTCCGGCCGGTTTCCCGCGCCACGAACAGGGAACCGGCGGCCCCGAACAGCGACACTTCCGCCGCCGAGCAGAGAATTACAGGAGACCATCGCGGCGCCTCGTCGCGTGTCAATGAGGGGGCAATATGCCATGCGATTGCGGCAGTTTTTGCGATGCTCAAACCGGCGGCACCGGCCGCGACGACGGGTCCGGGTCTTGGAGGGCGGTATGACGCGGGGTAGGACTGAGGGATGACGAACGGCGTCTGCCCCGATGAGCACATTCGAAAAGCCCGGCCAGAGGCGGGCATGGCTGGTGAAGGCGAGGAACGCATCACTCGAACAGGTGGGCGAGCGGCTACGACCGGAGTAATTAAAGGGCGATATGCTCTTTCCGTGGGAAATCCAGGGACGGCGGCTCCGGATGGCTGGACTTGGACGCCGCTCACCGAGGTTGCGCGGCTGGAGACAGGTCATACTCCGAGTCGCAAACACCCCGAGTATTGGGGAGGGGAGATTCCCTGGATTGGTATTCGTGATGCTACATCCAATCACGGAAGGACGATCTACGAGACGCAGGAAAATACGAATGCCCTCGGGATAGCGAACTCTTCGGCCCGTGTCTTGCCCCAAAATACCATTTGTCTGTCTCGGACGGCTTCCGTTGGATATGTTGTCGTAATGGGACGGCCGATGGCAACCAGTCAAGATTTCGTCAACTGGGTGTGCAGCAAACGAATGGATTACAGATTCTTGAAATATGTGCTTTTGGCCGAGAAAGACGCGTTGCTTCAATATGCGAGTGGAACAACACATCAGACTATCTATTTTCCAGAAGTTAAGGCATTTCATGTTTGCCTGCCCCGGCAGAGTGAACAAGCGCGCATTGCTGATCTCCTTGGCGCGCTCGACGACAAGATCGAACTGAATCGGCGCATGGCACAGACGCTGGAGGCGATGGCGCGGGCGCTGTTCAAGAGCTGGTTTGTCGATTTCGACCCGGTGCGCGCCAAGACCGAAGGCCGCCCCACCGGCCTCCCCGACGACCTTGCCGCCCTCTTCCCCGACCGCTTCGGCGACGACGGCTTACCGAGCGGTTGGCATTTTGGCACTGTGGACGAAATTTCTGACCTCAACCCGGAAAGCTGGGATCGGTACAACAGGCCAGAGTTCATCGAATATGTGGACCTTTCGAGTACTAAACTTGGCATTATTGAGCAGACTCAGACTTTCAGGACCGAGGATGCACCCAGCCGTGCGCAGCGGGTACTTCGCCCTGGGGACACGATCATCGGCACAGTTCGGCCAGGAAATAATTCATATGCGCACGTTCTCGGGGATGGATTGACGGGAAGCACGGGCTTCGCGGTGCTCCGGCCTCGACAGCGGGCCTACACCGGTCTCGTTTACCTGTGCGCAAGCGCGAGAAGTAATATCGAGGAACTGGCCCAGCTTGCCGATGGGGCGGCCTATCCAGCCGTGAGGCCGGAGGTGGTGGCCCAAACGCCGATAGCGCTTCCGGATAATCGCAGTCTTTTGTGCGCATTTTCCGCCGTCGCGGACCCGTTGCTATCTCGCCGGCACCTGGCCTTACTCAATAGTCAGCCAATTCGGGCAATTCGCGACACCCTCCTCCCCAAGCTGATTTCCGGCGAACTGCGGATCGCCGACGCCGAGAAGCGGGTCGCGGCGGCAGGGTGATGCCGGAACCGGGTAGCGTCCTAATCGTCTGGATCAGCCGCTCTTCGACACGGCGCCTTCGGCTCCTCAGAGCGTGACCCGAAATGAATTCCGCAATTCCAGCGGCCTGTCGGACAGGCCGACACTTCGCGAACTCAAAATCGCATCCCCGTGGGCCTTCAGCCCACGGACTTGATCCGTGGGGAAAGCCGGGGTCCACCGATCAGCCGCTCGGAAAGCAGAAAAATGGGTCCCGGCTTTCGCCGGGACTGCGGTTGGAGAATACCCGCTGCCGTGACAAGGGCCGCAAGCTACTGCTTAATTTTCCTCTCCGTCATTACCGGCGATCTGTCGCCGCGGATGCGCGGGCTTGTTGTCGAACGGGTGGCGCTGCACCCTGCTGCTTCAATTTTCCTCTCCGTCATTGCCGGCGATCTGTCGCCGCGGGTGCGCGGGCTTGTTGTCGAACGGGCGGCGCTGTATCGCGAGGAGCTGCGCGAGGCGTGAAACTTGGCAGGCGGCACATGCCGCTGAAGCCGATCGCGCCTTTTGAGTAATGCGTGTTAGAAAGTGAGGCATGCCGAACGATATCGTCGAGGCGCGGCCTCTCGGAGGCCATCGCCTCTATCTGCGCTACGACGACGGGGTCGAGGGGGAGATCGACCTCGCGCCGCTGCTGACCTTCACCGAGGTCTTCACGCCGTTGCGCGACCCGGCCTATCTCGCGCAGCTTCGCGTCGATCCCGACGCGGGAACGATCGTCTGGCCGAACGGCGCCGATCTCTGCCCGGATGTCCTGCGCCACCATTTGACCGGCAAGGCGCTGCCGGGTCGGACCGATCCGGCGCGGCGCGCCGGCTGGAGGGGTCTGGGTTTGAGCGCAAGCATTCAGCCAAGGTCGTCATGCCCGGACTTGATCCGGGCATCCACGAAGACCGGTACGGCGTTCCAAACGGCGCGCAGATGGCCGGGTCAAGCCCGGCCATGACGGCGAGTTTTGCGTATGAGTACCGATCGCCGTGACCGAACCCTATACGATCCCCGAAATCCGGCCCTCCGGCCTGCGCGAGGAGGCGGTCGAACAGGCGGCGCTGGGGTGGTTCGAGGCGCTGGGCTGGCGCACGCTGCCCGGCGATTATCTGGCGCCCGGCGGCCCGAGCGGCGCGCGCACCGATTACCGGCAGGCGGTGCTGGAGCCGGAACTGCGCGGCGCGCTCGCGACGCTCAATCCGGACGCGACGCCGGCGATGATCGACGCGGCGATCCGCGCGGTGCTGACGGCGCCGAGCCAGGATTTGCTCGAAAACAACCGCGCCTTTCACCCGCTATTGGCCTCCGGGATTCCGGTCGAGATCGCCGAAAAAGGCGAGAGGCGCACGGTCGCGCTGCGGCTGCTCGACCGCGCCAACCCGCGGGCGAACCGGCTGCTGGCCGCCAACCAGTTTATCGTCCGGGGCGAGCGCGAGACGATCCGCGCCGATATCGTCGCGTTTGTCAACGGGCTGCCGCTGGCGGTCCTGGAACTGAAAAACCCGGCCGATGCGCGGGCGACGCTCGAACGCGCCTGGACGCAGCTCCAGAACTACAAGACCAAGGCGCCGGAGCTGATGCGCGTCAATCAGGTACTGGTGATCGGCGACGGCATCGAGGCGCGCATCGGCTCGCTGACGGCCGGCCTCGACCGGTTCGGTCCGTGGCGCACGATCGACGGCGAGACAGCGGAGGACAAGGGCCGGCCGGAGCTTGAGGTGCTGATCCGCGGCGTCTTCGCCCCGGAGCGTTTTCTCGATCTGATCGTCGATTACATCGCCTTTGAAATCGAAGACGGCGCGGTCAAATCGAAAAAGCTCGCCGGCTATCACCAGTTTCACGCGGTGCGGAAAGCGCTGGCCTCGACGGTGCACGCTGCGGGCGCCGCGGGCGGCCGCAAAGGCGGGGTGGTCTGGCACACGCAGGGATCGGGCAAGTCGCTGACGATGCTGTTTTTCGCGCGGCAGCTCCAGCTCGCTCGGGCGCTCAGAAACCCGACGATCGTTATCGAGACCGACCGCAACGATCTCGACGACCAGTTGTTCGGGACATTCTGCGCGCATGCTTCGGCGCTGCGCATGATCCCGAAGCAGGCGGGGAGCGCGGAGGAAATGCGCCGCCTGCTCCAGGTCGATATCGGCGGGCTGATCTTTACCTCGATCCAGAAATTCCGCGGCGAGGATGGCGGGCACAGGCTGCTGACCGACCGCGGCAATGTCGTCGTCATCGCCGACGAAGCGCACCGGACGCAATACGGGCTTCGCAAGCGGTTTGTGGCCGGCGATGATGCGGTGCGGGAGCGGATCGGGTTTGCCGCCTATCTGCGTCAAGCCTTACCAAACGCGACCTTTGTTGGTTTTACCGGAACGCCGATCGAGTTGCGCGACCGCAGCACGGAAGCGGTGTTCGGCGATGTCATCGACACCTACGATATGAGCCAGTCCGTCGCCGACAGGGCGACGGTGCCGATCTACTACACGGCCCGGCTAATCAAGCTGCATCTGCGCCTCTCGGCCGAGGAGCGCGAGCAGATGGACGCGCTGGCTGAAGAGGTAACGGAAGGCGACGAGGTTGCGATCGAGCGCAGCAAGGGCAAGCTCAGCCGGTTCGAGGAAGTCGTCGGCGCACCGGACCGGGTTGCGCAGATCGCGGCCGATATCGTCGAGCATTTCGAACGACGCCGCGAGGCGATGGCCGGCGGCAAGGGAATGATCGTCGCGATCAGCCGCAAGGTCGCGGTCGAGCTGTACAATCAAATCGCGGCCTTGCGCCCGGAATGGGTGAGCGCCGATCCGCAAGACGATGCTGCGGGTCTTCTGAAGGTCGTCATTACCGGGAACGGCAACGCGGACCCACCATTGTTGCAGCCGCACCTCCGCCCCAAGCGGCGCCGTGAGACCATCGCCGAGCGGTTCAAGAACCCGAATTCCGGCTTCGACTTGGTGATCGTGCGCGATATGTGGCTGACCGGGTTCGATGCGCCATCGCTGCATACGCTCTACATCGACAAGCCGATGCGCGGGCATGGGCTGATGCAGGCCATCGCGCGCGTCAACCGCGTATGGGGCGACAAACCGGGCGGTCTGGTTGTCGATTACCTCGGCATCGGGGCGGAGCTGCGCGAGGCGCTGGCGCAGTACAGCGCGCGCGACCGCGATCAGATCCACCTCGATTCGGATGAAGCAGTTCGGCAAACGCTGATGCGGCTGGAAAGCGCCGAAGCTTTGTTGGGCGAGGCGCCATGGCGCGAATTTTTCGATGCCGATCCTGCCGGGCGTTTGACCGTGTTGAAGCACTGCCTTGAAGCGCTGTTGGCGGCTGGGCGCCGCGACGATTTCGTGAAGACCGCGACCGAACTTGAAACCGCCTATGCGCTGACGGCCGGCGACGAACGAGTTGCTGCCCGCCATGACGAGATCGCGTTAATTGCCGTGCTGCGCGCCAATTTGATCAAATACACGTCGAGCAGCGGGCACGGGCGAACAGCGGTCGAGCAAAAGCTGCGCCAATTGCTGTCGCGTGCGGTCATGGCGGACGGCATTCTCGACGTATTCAAGGTTGCCGGTCTCGACCAACCCGATCTGTCGATCCTGTCGGAAGAATTTCTGGTGGAGATCGGCCGGACCGAGGAGAAGAACTTGGCGGTGGAAACGCTGCGCCGCCTGCTTGCGGGGGAGATCAAAGCCCGCGAACGGACCAATATCGTCTTGTCACGGAAGCTGAGCGAAAGGCTGGATGACGCGCTTCGCCGTTACCACAATCGCGCTGTGGACAGCGTTCAGGTGATCGAGGAATTGATTGCGCTTGCCATGGACATAAGCACCGAAGCGGCCAGGGGCGCCGAGCTGGGGCTGTCTACCGAGGAACTTGCCTTCTACGACGCGCTGGCGGAGAACGGCTCGGCCCGCGACCTGATGGCCCACGAACAGTTGCGGCTCCTGGCGCAAATGCTGGTCCGCACGATCCACGGCTCGGCCACGATCGACTGGACGAAGAAGGAAAGCGTGCGCGCGAAGATGCGCATCGAAGTGCGCAAGCTGCTGGCTCGATACGGATATCCGCCTGACCTGCAAAGGGCAGCCGTTGACTTGGTGATCCGCCAGGCGGAGTTCCTCGCGGGAGGTTTTCGGCCCGCTTGAATTGCCACGAGACGGCTTGCACTTACACAGCACTCATGAGCGTCGCCTCCGCATCAGCCTAATCACGTAACCTCCTGAAAAGGCTGGTAGGCCCGGCAGGACTCGAACCTGCGACAACGCCGTTATGAGCGGCGCGTTCTAACCAGCTGAACTACGGGCCCCCACTGGCATATCGTCCGGCGCCGCATCATAGCGGTTCGCGGCGCCCCCGTCTGCCCCGCTGACATACTGCCCGGTTGACGCGGCCCCGCCGGGGGGTCACGTTTGCCGCACGATCTGCCGCCGTTCGGAGGACGCGCCATGAAGCTGATGTGGTTCCATCTGATGCCGTACACGGAATTGCCCGACGATTTCCGCGAAAAGCATCCGTCGGTGTGGGTCGATATCCATTCCTCGCTGTTCGACCCGCTCCGCGCACATCATATGTACAACGACTTTATGGACGAGCTCGAATACGCTGCCGAATGCGGTTTTGACGCGGTCTGCGTCAACGAGCATCACTCGAACGGTTACGGGCTGATGCCCTCGCCGAACCTGATCGCCTCGTCATTGGCGCGGCGCACGACCGATACCGCGATCTGCGTCATGGGCAATTCGCTGGCGCTGTACAACCCGCCGACTCGCGTGGCGGAAGAGTTCGCGATGATCGACGTGATCTCCGGAGGCAGACTGATCGCCGGTTTCCCGGTCGGCACGCCGATGGACACGTGTTTCGCCTATGGCCAGAACCCGTCGATGCTGCGCGAGCGCTATCTTGAGGCGCACGATCTGGTGATGCGCGCCTGGCAGGAGCAGGACACGTTCGCGTTCAACGGCCGCTTCAACCAGCAGCGCTATGTGAATATCTGGCCGCGTCCGGTGCAGCAGCCGCACCCGCCGGTCTGGATACCGGGAGGCGGCTCGGTCGAGACGTGGCAGTGGTGCGCCAAGATGGATTACGTCTACGCCTACCTGTCCTATTTCGGCTTCAAGGAAGGCCAGGCGACGATGAGCGGCTTCTGGGAGGAGATGAAGCGGCTCGGCAAGGATATGAACCCGTACCGCGCCGGGTTTCTGCAATTCGTCGGGGTCGCCGAGAGCCGCGAGCAGGCGATGGAGCTGTACCGCGAGCCGGCCGAGTATTTCTACGGGCGCTGTCTGCGCGTCGATCCGAAATGGGCGATGCCGCCGGGCTATATCACCGAGGCGACGCAGCGCGCCGGCATCCAGGGTCAGGTCGGCCGCGCCGCGAGCCTTCAGGCGCGTCAGGCGGCGCGCGCGACAACCCGGATGGAGGACATCGTCGAGCGCGGCTATGTCATCATCGGCTCGCCGGACGAAATCGTCGAACAGCTGACCAATGTCGCGACGACGCTCAATGTCGGCCATCTGATGCTGCTGCTGCAATTCGGCAGCATGGGCAAGGAGCTGGCGAAGTACAACACAAAGCTGTTTGCTGAGCAGGTATTGCCAAAGCTGCGGCCGCTATTCTCCGAATGGGAGGACAAATGGTGGCCCGCGCCGATGGGCCGCAGCGAGCGCGCTGCCCCGGCCCCGTTCCACGCCGGCGCGATGGCGGCGGAGTAGGATTGCGTCGGGAAACGGACCGGTGAACGAGGCGGCGCCGTCGCCGCCTCCATCAGCCGATCGAGCGCTCGCGCTCGTTCTCGACCAGCAGCCGCTCTTCCGACTCGATCACCAGCCGTTCTTCCGAGAACAGGTCCCAGGCGGCGAGAAACATCGCGGCGATGACCGGGCCGATCACCAGCCCGTTGACGCCGAAGATCGTGATGCCGCCGAGCGTGGCGATCAGCACGAGATAGTCCGGAATTTTGGTTTCGCCGCCGACCAGGATCGGACGCAGGACATTGTCGACCATGCTGATGACAAGCGCACCGAAGGCGATCAGGACGATCCCTTTCCAGACGGCCCCCGTGACCAGCAGGTAAATACTTACCGGAACCCAGACCAGCCCAGCCCCGACCGCCGGCAGCAGCGACAGAACCGCCATCACGGCCCCCCACAGCAGCGGTCCCTGGATGCCCAGCGCCCAGAAGATCAGCCCGCCCAGCGCGCCCTGGACGATGGCGACGACGATGCTGCCCTTGACCGTGGCGCGGATCACGAGGGTAAAGCGCCGAAACAGCGCCTGCTGCTGCGCAATATGCAGCGGCACCGCATCCCGGATGCGTCCGGCCAGCGCGTCACCGTCGCGCAGCAGGAAAAACAGCAGGTACAACATGACAAAAAAGCTGACGACCAGACCGACCGTGTTCTGACCGATCGCGAGCGCCTGGGTCGCCACAAGCTGCCCGCCTTGGGCCAGCACGGCGGAAAACCGCTCCTGCAACGCTCCGAGATCCGTCAGGTCGAAATAATTCAGCAACCCCGCCGCCCATTCCGGCAATGTCTCCGGGATGCGACTGAAAAAGAGGCCGGGATCAAATTCCCCGATTTCGATGCGTTGGTATACCGCGACCGCTTGGCGGACCAGCGCCGTGCCGAGCCCGACGACCGGCAGGACGACAATAAACAGAATGACCGTCAGCGAGAGAAGCGCGGCGATGTTCGGCCTCTCCCCGGTCGCATGAAGGATGCGGCGGTACAGCGGCCTGAACACGATCGCGAGCACGGTGCCCCACAAAATGGCGCCGCTGAACGGCCACAGAGTCCACACGAACGCCACCGTGACCGCGATCACCAGCAGCAGGAAGCTTTTCTGTTCCAGGTCGCGCATCGCTCTTCCTCGACTCGGTCCGGCTCGACCCGGTCCAGCAGGGGATGCCGGCAGCCGCTACTCGCTCATTAACGGACATAGAAGCCCGAACCGTCATTATCGGGTTGCATTCGTCCAGCGTCTTTTGCCGCTTGGTGCTGTCTCAGTTTGAATTTTGATCTCGTCGTTCTGCGGCGCAGGCGCTACCCGAAGACAAGTCGGCTTGCCGAGGACGTTTCAGGATCGCCGGCGTCACGCCCCGCATGCCGGGCATGACGACGGCGGCGCTCGGTCTGTTTCCGCGCAACGCCGGCTCGGCCTCGGCGCTGATGGGGATGGGCAGTCTGCCGATGGCGATGGGTTTGTCGGCGCCGCTCTCTGCGGGTTGGGCGCGAACAACACCGAAGCGACGGCGCTGGCGCCGCCGGTGATGGGTCTCCTCGCCGGCGCTGCCTATCTCATTGTGAACCGGCGACAGCCGATACAGGGACAATAAGGGTTCGGCTCACCAGGCAAGCGCCCAGCCATCGCGGCGCGGGTCGGAGCCGGCCAACAGCATGCCCGACTCGGTGTCGCGGCGGATGATCTCGACGCTGCACGGGCCGTCGAGATCGCCGACCGTATCGACCGGATGGCCGCGCCGCGCCAGTTCGCGCCGGACCTCCTCCGGGAATCGGCGTTCCATCGTCAGCACGTCCGGCCCGTCATGCGGGTAATTCGCGTATTGCCCCGGCACCATCGAGGTCCAGCGCGGCATCTCGGCGGCCTGTTGCGGGTCAAGACCGAAATCGATCATCGCCGTCGCGATCTGGAAATTGATCTGCACCTGATTGTCGGCGCCGGGCGTGCCGAACACCCCCCAGAGCTTGCCGTCCTTGAGAACCAGCGGCGGGTTCATCGTATGACGCACGCGGCGCCCCGGCCGCAGATAATTCGGGTGCGCCGGGTCGAGATGCCAGTAGGCCATGCGGTTGTTGAGCAGGATGCCGGTATCGCCGGCGGTCACGCCGGAACCCCAGGCGCTGTTGATGCTCTGGATGCCCGAGACCGCATTGCCGTCGCCGTCCACGGTGCAGAAATAGGTCGTATTGCCGGCCGCATCGGCGATGGCGCTTGTCGGCGCGGCGCGGCTCCGGTCGATGCAGCTCGCAAGCCGCGCGGCGTAATCGGCAGACAGCAGCTCGTCGAGCGGCGCGTCGATGCTGCGCGGGTCGGCGCCCCAGCGCTCGCGATCGGCAAAGGCGAGCTTTTTCGCCTCGACCATGACATGCACGAGATCGGCCGAGCCGAGACCCATCGATTTCAGATCGAAATTCTCGGCGATCTTCAGCTCCTGCAACAGCACGAACCCGGTCGAATTGGGCGGCGCTTCGAGCACCGAGAGACCGCGATAATCGATGCGGATCGGCTCCTGCCGCTCGGCCGCGAACTCGGCGAGATCGGTCTCGCCGACCGGCGCGTCGGCATCGGCGCAGGCCGACGCAAGCCGCCGCGCGAGCGCGCCGCGATAAAAACACTCGGCCCCCTCGGAAGCGATCTCCTCAAGCGTGCGCGCCAGATCGGATTGCACGATCGGCCTGCCGACAGCGGGTGCCCTCCCCTCCTCCAGAAACACCGCGGCGCTGCGCCGGTCGGCGCGCAGGCACCCCAGGCCCTCCGCGGCGAAATTGCGGTAATGCGGTGTCGCGCCGTAACCGTCGCGCGCGTATCGGATCGCCTCGGCAAACAGGTCGCGCCACGGCAGAATTCCGTAATCGCGGTGCATCATGCCAAGCCCGGCCACCAGCCCCGGCACCGAGACCGACATCGGCCCGGTGCGCGGGATGCCGGCGGCGTAGCGCTCCGGGGTCGCTTCGCGCGGCGCCGGTCCGGTGCCGTTGACGACCGCAGCGCGCCCGCTCGCTGCGTCGAAGATCGTGTAGAACCCGTCGCCGCCGATCCCCGACATCATTGGCTCGACGACCGCCAAGGTCAGGGCCGTCGCAACCGCCGCATCGACCGCGTTGCCGCCGGCGCGCAATGCCAGAAGCCCGGCCTGCGCCGCCAGCGGATGATTGGCCGCGACAGCGCCGCGCCGTCCGATGATCAGCGGCCGATAACAGCGGATTTGCTCCATGTCCGTCTTCCTGCCCAGGCTAAGCGCTTCTCTACCGCAAGAGCGCATGGAGGCCGCGCAGGGGTCTGCGTGCGTTGCCTCCATCGCGGTAATCCATAGCGGGCCCTGCGGCAAAACGTTATCTTTTTTGATCCGCCACCAAGGAATCCGCGATGGGTAGACGGCTATCCGACAGCGAGGTCGCGCGCTACGAGCGCGCTGGGTTTCTGTTCCCGGTCGACGTGTTCGGCCGCGAACGGGCCCGCTTCTATCTCGACCGGCTCGAAGCCTTCGAGCGCCGCGACGGACGCGAATTCGGCAAGGGCCACAATTTCAAGCCGCACCTGCTGTTCCGCTGGGTGGACGAGATCGTGCATCATCCGGCGGTCCTCGATCCGATCGAGGATCTGATCGGTCCCGACATCCGGCTGTTCCACCTGTCGGTCTGGCCCAAACACGCGCACGACCCGGCTTTTGTCAGCTGGCACCAGGACGCGACCTATTTCGGGCTCGATCCGCCGGTGCAGGTGACCGCCTGGGTTGCGCTGACCGACGCGTCAGTCGAATCCGGCTGCATGGAGGTCGTGCCGGGCAGCCACCGCCTCGGTCAGCTGCATCACGGCCAGTCGGATTCGCCGCACAACCTGCTGTCGCGGGGACAGACGGTCAGCAAGGAGTTCGACCGGCGCGACACGGTGTTCATGGCGGTGCAGGCGGGCCAGATGTCCCTGCACCATACGCATCTGATCCATCGCTCGGGACCGAACCGGTCCGACCATCGCCGGGTCGGGCTCGGCATCAGTTACATCCCAGCCGCGGCGCGCTGCCGCTGCACGACACGGCTCTCGGCGATGCTTGTGCGCGGGACCGACCGCTACGGGCATTTCGACGACGAGCCTCGGCCGCAACAGGATTACGGACCGGCCGAACGCGCTTTCCACGCCGAGGCCGTGGCGCGCTTTCGCGAAGCCAATCGCGAGGAGACGCTGCGCTACGACCGGGACGTGGCATGAGCCGGATCGCTGCCGCTCTGGCGATCGGCCTGGCGCTGCTGCTCTGCGGCTGCTCGATGCGCGAACCCGGCAACGATCGGCGCGACGGGTTTTACGCCGGCGTCAGCGGCGGGTTGAGCCGCCCCTGATATGAAATCGAAAATGATCAGCTCCGGCGTTCTTGTCACCGACGGCGAGCTGCTGCTGCTCGGCCATGCGCCGCTGTCGCCGCGCTGGGATATCCCGAAGGGGGTTGCCGAGCGGGGCGAAGCCCTCGCCGCCGCGGCGCGGCGCGAGCTGTTCGAGGAGACCGGGATCGATGCGCCCGAAGACGAGCTGCGCCCGCTCGGCACCTTCTCCTATCTTCCCGCCAAGGACCTCGCGCTGTTTTTCTGGGCGCCGCCGGTCATGCCCGATCCCGCCGCGCTGGTCTGCGGCTCCTGGTTCTTCCGGAAAGGCCGCCGGCTTCCCGAGTTCGACCGCTTCGGTCTGTTCCCGCGCGGGGAGGCGCTGCGTCTGGTCGGCAAGAATATGGCCCGCGTGCTTGCAGGCATCCCGCTCGCAGAGCTATGCGGCGCTTCGAAATCAACCTGATATCGTGCTAGATTGCCGTATCCGGATACGGGAGGAGAGGGTCATGCCCAAGCTGCGCCATATCGCGATCGCCGCCGAGAACCCGGAGGCGATGGCCGAGTTCTACAGGAAGACCTTCGATTTTGTCGAGGTCGGCCGCCCCAACGGCGTGCTTGCCGACGGCGTGTTCCTGTCCGACGGCACGCTCAACATGGCGATCCTCAAGTTCAAGACCGACCAGCTTGGCAAGGGCATCGATTACCGGGGCATTCATCATTTCGGCGTGCTCGTCGAGGATGTCGAAGAGTTCTCGCAGAAACTCGTCAGCCTCGGCGCCGAGCACTATATCGATCAGGGCCAGCAGGGTCATCAGGCCGGCTATTTCGAAAAGAAATTCTACGGACCCGAACGCATCCTGTTCGACATCGCCGAGCACGGCTGGGCCGGCGCCGCACCGCTGCCGGAAGCGGGCGAGGCCAGCGACCCGGCGGGCGATACGCACCGGGCCAAGCTGCGCCATCTGGCGATCGCCTGCAAAGACCCGGATGCGATGGCCGATTTCTACGTCAAGGCGTTCGGCTTCGAGATCGTGCGCTCGAATGACGGCCCGCTGGCCTATGGTCATCATGTGAGCGACGGCACGGTCGATCTGGCGATATTGCGCTTCAAGACCGACCAGATCGGACGCGGCATGGAGTTCACCGGGCTGCATCATTTCGGCATTCTGGTCGACGACATCGAACAAGCCGGCAAGACCGTCACCGTGGGCGGCGGCAGGCATTATATGGACCAGGACGATCCGGCGCGCATCGGCGGGTTCGAGGTCAAGATGTACGGCCCCGAGGGCATCCTGTTCGACATCGCCGAACACCCCTGGACCGGCACCGAGTCGCTGCCCGTCCCGGCAAAGCAGGCCGCCGAGTAGACCCGCTTCCCGGTTGGCGAGACCGCCCGATGCTCAATGTGCGACCGCTCCACCCGACCCTGGCCCGCGAAATCGTCGGCCTCAGACTGTGGGAGCCGTTGGACGACACCATCATCGCGGAGCTGCGGACGCTCTATTCGCAACACGGCGTCCTGGTGTTTCGCCGGCAGGCGCTGAGCGAGGCGGAACTCGCTTCGTTCTGCGCCCTGTTCGGTCCGCTGGAGCGCACCGTGCGCAGCGACTGGGCCTCGCCCGCGACCCCCGAGGTGACGGTCCTCTCCAATCTGCGGGACGGGTTCGGCAATCCGATCGGCGGCCTCGGCGACGGCGAGCTGCAATGGCACTCCGACCAGTCCTATATGCAGCTTCCGGCGACCGGCGCGGCGCTCTACGCGCTCGAATTGCCGCAATCGGGCGGCGAGACCTTCTGGGTCGATCTGCGCGCCGCCTATGCCGCTCTGCCGCGTCAGTTGCGGGCGAAGATCGCCGGCAAGCGCGGCATTTTCGATTACACGAAGCGGCTTGCCGGGTACGGGCGCGAAACCGACCGGCAGATTTCCGATGAAGCGAGGCGTCTGACCCCGCCGGTGACGCACGCGCTGATCCGCGCCCACCCCGAAACCGGCGACCGCTCGCTGTACCTTGATTCGACGACGACATCAGGCATCGACTACATGGACACGAGTTCGGGTCTCGCGCTGCTGGACGAGGTCTACGAAAACGCCACGCGCGACGAATTCGTTTACGCTCATCACTGGCAGGTCGGCGATCTCGTGTTGTGGGACAACGGGGTTACGATGCATCGGCGCACCCCGTTCGATCCGAGCGCGCGGCGGCTGATGAAACGGATGACGATGCGGCTCGACCGCTATCGCCATGTGATCCCGCAGGGCAGGCTGGCCCAATCCGAGGTCGGAATGCCGATCTGAGACGTTTAAAGCGGGATTGCCAGCAGCGTATCAAAATGCGCGCTGTCGCAGACCGCGATCCGTTCGACAAAACAAAGCCGGGAGGCTTCTTCGCGCAATTTATCGATATAGACGCCGGTGGCGAACAGATCGGTTCTCCCGTCGCGCATGATGCGCGCGACAAGAAACGGCGTTTCGACCGCGATCCCGCCCGCCCCGCTTGAACCGATAAGCGGCAGCCCGATGATGTGTCGATAGCTCTGCCGCTCGTAGATATTCGCCCGGCGCAGCGCTGTCACGCGATCGCGCAGCATGGCTCGGGAGTCGGCATAGACAATACCCGCCGCGTAACCCCGCTTATGATTGTCGGCCGAGGTGATCTTGTAGAGGCAATCCTCGACAAAAAAATCCGGCCATTCCTCCAGCCGGTCATTATCGATCGCCGATGCGTAGGCAGCGTTCAGCTCGGCGATCCGCAAAATGCTCATACGGCGACCATCCGGCGCCACAATGACCAGAAACCCCGCACCGCGGCCTCGGTCGCCCGTGTCTTCTGGCTTTCGCTCCCGGCCCCACCCATCGCGACGATCGAGGTTGCGTCTTCCGCTGTTGCGATGCCGCGTTCGACAAAGCCGCCGACGCAGCCATCCTCCATCGAGACAAAACCGGCCGGTCCGCCGAGGTTCAGGTGTCGCAGGCGACGCTTGCGCATTTCCGGGGTGTCGTCGGCGTATCCGAAATAAATCCATTCCAAATTTGTGCGGTCGATGCCGTTCGGGGTGAAAAACCGAAGCGCCATCGCGTTCTGGGTCTTCTGCACGACAAAATTCGGAAATACCGTCACGATGTGCTGCCGGATGCGATCCGGATGCTCGTCCACGACATCGATCAGCCCGGTATCCTCCAGCCTGTAACCGTCATCGACGGAGCGCATCCCGGCATAGGCTTTATCGTCTGTTTCGGTCGGCGCGATGGTCGAGGAGACGCTGCACCCACCGTTCGGGCTGACGATCAAGCCGCCGCCCTGGCTCAGACGGTTGATCCTGAACGTGGCGAAGAACAGGTGCAGAAGACTGGCGTGATACGAATCGCGCACGTTTTCGGCATACATCTTCCAGTTGTTCGGCAATACCTGGACAAACCGGCCGATAATCTCGATCTGCCGGTCCGCGACGACGCGCTTGAATTGCGCCAGAACATCGGAACCGATGAATGTTTCGATATCCGGCGTGTCGTCGCGCAACGTCCCGAAAACGAGACCGCACAGGGTGGTGGTGCGGAGCTTGCGCGGGCCGTGATCCGCCACGCGAAAATCGGCCGGCATGCCGCCCTTGCCGTTCACCCCGCGCTGGAATGCGACGGATTTCAGGTTGCCGCGCAGATCGTAGCGCCAGGCGTGGTAGACGCACTGAAAGTCCTTGGCGTCTTTGCCGGAATCGTCCAGGCAGATCAGCGCGCCGCGATGAACGCAGCGGTTCTCGAAGGCGGCGATCGAGCCGTCCGTGTCGCGCACGACCACGACCGGCATCTGTCCGACTTTCGTCGCGCGCCAGTCGCCGGGATTGGCAATCTCCGACTCCAGGCACAGAAAATTCCAGGCCGGGCCTTCGAAGATGCGTTCCTGTTCGGTCTTCAGCAACTCCTTGTTGCGGTAGACCCAATAAGGGATTCGCGTCAGGTCGCCCGACCAGACCCGATCGGGCAGCGGTTGGGATTCGGCAAGATTGGAATCCGGCACGATGTCTCATCCCAGAATTGTTAGCGCTGCCTCCTGGCCGCTGGCCAGCGCCGCCTCGACCGTTCCCATATCCGGCCCGGCATAGAGCGCCTCGCCGGAAAAGAAGATCGCATCGCCGTCCGGCCGGTTCAGCATCGCCAGCGCCTTGCGTGTTTTCGGCGTCGCATAGGAGTAGGCGCCGCGCGCGAACGGGTCGTTGCGCCAGTTGATCGCCCGCGACGCGACGAGATTTCTCCCGAGGCTTGCCGCGGACACGTCAAAAATCTCGGCGAGCGAGGCGAGGCCCAACACCACAAGTTCGTCGTCACTGAGCGAGGACACCGTGTCGGCTTTCGGTCCGGCGAACCAGCCGGTCAGCACCGGATGCGCCGTCGGGTATTGCGTCCACCAGGTCGGGACCCTGGCGTTCGACAGCAGGAACGACAGATCGGCGAGAGGGAACCCGCCGATATCGGCCCACCAGGGTGTCGCAAAGCGCAGCAGAATTTTGATCACGTTGCCGAACCCGATATCGGCGGCGGCCTCCGCCCGCTCGCGCGCCGTCGGCGGCAGCGCGATTTCCGACAGCAGCGGCAGCGGCACGGTCAGGATCGCGGCATCGGCCTCGATCGTGGCGCCGTCGCGGCAGCGCACGACGACCCCTCCCCCGCTCTCACCAATCGCCGTGACGGCCGCGCCGAGACGGATCGCGGCGCCCCGTT
Source organism: Alphaproteobacteria bacterium (assembly GCA_050246595.1). GTDB lineage: Bacteria > Pseudomonadota > Alphaproteobacteria > ATCC43930 > CGMCC-115725 > DATARH01. Next base: position 8,413 of record JBFWVT010000066.1, on the reverse strand, counting down.
TGCGGCAGTCGGAGGCGAGATGGGCGATCAGCGCGCCGTAGCCTTCGCGGAGCCGCCCGTGCTCGCCGTCATCGCGGGACATCCACTCGTCGCGCAGCGCCAGGGTGCTGAAGCGGCGCGGGTCGGCCGCGTCATAACCCTCGACGGTTCGGATCACCGAGCGCCGCAGCTCGTCATAATGCCGATCGGCGAAATGCGCCTCCAGAAATTCGGCGATCGGCACATCGACCGTTGTCTCGATCAATGCCTCATAAAAACGGTCCGCATGGGGGAGCAGCGACTCGTCGGTGCGCAGCATACCGGAGCGGGTGCTCCATCGCGTGCCGCGGCGCGGCGCAAGCGACAGCCCGGCCTCGCGCATCAGGGTTCGCGTCACCGGCGCGGCGCCGTGGACGAACTCGGCGCCGCCCTCCGCCGCGTAACCAAACGCCTCGGCGGACAGCGGAGCGATGCGTCCGCCGCAGCGGTCCCGCGCTTCGAGGACCGTCACCCGCCGACCCGCGCGAGCCAGCTCGCGGGCCGCCATCAGCCCCGCGGCCCCAGCCCCTACGACAATGCAATGCGCCGGGCAAGGCGCCGGCTGCCGGACGGACATCGAACGCTTTCCGCCCCGGCGCCGGCGGCTACTCCGCCGCCATCATCCGCAGCTCCTCCGCCGCGGACAGGATCGGCTGGCCTTCGATCGATCGGGAAGACTGGCCATCGACACCGACAAGCTTTTCGCCTACCAGCGTGATGCGATAGAGCTGGCGGTCGAAATCGGATTGAAAGATGTCGGTCGGCGCGAGATGCGAGGTCGAACGATTGTCCCAGAACGCGATGTCGCCCGCGTTCCACTTGAAGCGGACCGTGTATTCGGGACGGGTCGCATGCTCCCACAGCAATTCGAGAATTTTCTGGCTTTCGCGCGGGGTCAGCCCGACGATCGACTTCAGAAAGGACGGGCTGACAAACAGCACCCGCTCCCCGGTTTCGGCATGCACGCTCACCAGCGGATGCTCGCTGGCCAGGGCGCGACGCTTGACGCGCGCGTTGTATTCGCTGCCCGGTTTGGCGGTTTCGCGCGGCACGAATTTGTGGATGCCGCGCAGCCCGTCGACAAACCGGCGCATCGTCTCGGACAGCCCGGTATAGGCAGCGGCCAGATTGGTCCAGAACGTGTCGCCGCCATAGGGCGGTATCGTCACCCCGCGCAGGATCGACGCGCAGGGCGGGTTGACCGCCGCCGTGATGTCAGTGTGCCAGCCCGACCACGGCGTCACCATCATCGCTTCCCGGTTCTCGTTGGCGGTTCGGTGTTTGGCGACCGAATAGATTTCCGGATGCCCCTCGACATGGCCGAACACGGCATGACCGATCGTCGGTTCGCCGAACTGGCGCGCCATCGCCACGTGCTGCGCGTGGTCGAGATGCTGGCCGCGGAAAAACACCACCTTCCATTTCAGAAAGGCGTCGCGGACCTGCCGCAACTGCTCCGGCGGCAGCGGTCGAGCGAGATCGACGCCGCGGATCTCGGCGCCGATATGCAGGGTCAGCGGTATGATCTCGATGGTCGAACCCGTCGCGGCGCCGGTACTCTGCTCGGGGACTGATACCATTGTTTCCTCCGCTTGCTGTTCGGCGACCGTGAACCGGCGCCTGTCGTCTTGTCAATCCGCCGCGCCGAGGGCCGGCGGGCCGGAAGCAATCCCGGGTCTCGGCGGATGCCTTACGGGATCGGGGTGTCTTCGGCGGCGACGGCTTTCTGCACGGCGGGGCGCGCCAGCATGCGCCTGCGATGTTCGATGGCGCGCGGCAGCCTGGCGGTATCGACCCCGTCGCCTTCGATCCAGGTGCCGATCGTGAACAGGTACGGATCGCAGATCGTGTACTGCTCCCCCATGACCCACGGCCCCGTCAGCAGCTTGCGCTCGATCAGCTCGAAGCATTCGGTCATCGTCGCCGGCACCTTGCGTTTCATGGCCTCGATCGCGGCGGCATCGTCGGCCCATCGCGCACCCCGCCTGCCATGCGCGTGCGCGACATGCACGGTCGCGCACAGGTAACTGTTAAATTCCTGAACCTGCGCCAGGGCGAACGGATCGGAGAGCGGCGCGAGTTCAGCGCTCGGGAAGCGTTGCGCCACGAACAGCAGCAGCGCCGGGGTTTCGGTCAGCGTGCCCTGTTCGGTGACCAGCGCCGGCACCCGCCCTTTCGGGTTGACCGCGAGGTATTCCGGACTCCTCTGCGCCTGCGCCGCAAAATCGACCCGCACCGCCTCGTAGGGCGCGCCGGCCTCTTCCAGCGCTATATGCGTCGCAAGCGCACAGGTGCCGGTGGCGTAATAGAGCCGGAACATGATCTTTGTCCTTTCGATCGGCACGTCGCGACGACTGCGATGAGCGGTGCCGGAATTACGGTCCGCGCCTTTTGTACCAGGGGTGCGGATTGCCCGGTATCTTGACGCGCAACGTATAGACGGAGGTATGCGCGCAGCAGAACAGCGTGCGCAGATCGGGTCCGCCAAAGGCGAAATTGACGGCCTGCTCGGGCCAGCGGATGACCCCGATCCGATTGCCGTCCGGCGCCATGACCCAGATGCCGCCGGGTCCGGTGCAATAGACCCGGCCGATGCTGTCGACCTTGAGACCGTCGGGTATGCCCGGCTCGGCGCCCTCGTTGAGATCGGCGAAAATGCCGCGCCCGATCATGTTGCCGGCCGCATCGAGCCTGATCGTGTGGATGTATTGCGACGATCGCGTATTCGCGACGTACATCGTGCGCTCGTCCGGGGACAGCGCCAGCCCGTTCGGGTATTCGCAATGCGCCAGCACGCTCAACCCGCCATCCGGCGCCAAGCGATAAACGCACGCCCCGTCCCACAGATTGTTTTCCCCCGCCGGACCGGGAATTTCCCGCTCCTGGTAGGGGCGGCGTTTGTCCGGATCGGTAAAGTAGAGACAGCCGTTCGAGTGGCAGACCACGTCGTTCGGCCGATTGAACCGTCCGCCCCGGTAGTTGTCGACCAGGGTCTCGACCGTGCCGTCCGGCCCCATGCGCGTCAGGCGGCGGTCGTCGCCTTCGCAGATGATCAGACGTCCCTCAAGATCAAACGTTGTGCCGTTGCCGCCGATCGTCGTCCGGACCAGCTCCGGCTCCCCGCCGGGGGACAACCGCAACAATTGGTTCCGGCGCAGATCGACAAAATACCAGAAACCGTCCGGGTGCCAGAGCGGACCTTCGGTAAAGACGAACCCGGTCGCGAGACGCTCGGGTTCGGTGGTTTCGAGCACTTCGGGCAGGTAATCGGCGGTCGGCATGATTGTACTCCTGCCCGATGGCGATATGAACATCCCCGCGGTTCGGCGCTACGGGTCCAAGCGACAACCGATCCCGTTGCTGGTGGCGATAGTGACACGATGCCGGCGCAGCGTGAAGACGCGCCGTCCGATGCACCCGGCGCGCTGGCGGTAGCGGGCGGGACGGTCAGGCACCTGGAGCGCTGCATCAACCAGAAGTGTAGTTTTCCCGGTGGACCTGGAACCGAATAGGCTATTGATCGGTTAAAGCGACAGGCTGGTCGCACCGGTCAGGGGGTGACCGCGACGGGGGATCAGATCGACGGGGGATCGGGTCATGGAGGGTGCCGATTATTTCCGACACAAGGCGGCGCAATGCCGCCGTCTGGCAGCCGCGATCGTCAACCAGCACGATCCGGCTGTCGCCCGGCTGATGGCCCTTGCGGTCGAGTTTGACGCCAGGGCAGCGGCGTTGACGGCGGAGGAAACCGGTGCGGCCCGGAGCGACCGGCTGCCCTCGGCGCCGGACAGGGACGGCCGACACCCTGAACGCGAGTGCTGCATCTCGCGCTGACGGCGATTCCCGCGCTCGGCGGTGCGGCCGGGCGAAGCCCGCAACGCGGGTCCGGCGCGAACCTCCCGGCACGAACCGGCGAGACGCCGAGCCGCGATATTCCCAGTGCGCGGCGTACAACATGCGCGGCGTACCGCAAGCGGCGAGGCATCATAACCCGGCGGGTCCGGCACGCGGCAATTGCGCGATGCAGGACAAACGAGCATGGCAAGATGGGAGCATGAACTCCCGCCCTGCCGCCTCCGCCGCACCTGCTCACGCTTCCGGGCATGCTTCCGCTCCCCGCCCGCCGGCCTCTCTCTATGTGGCCGGACCGCTCAGCATGGGCTATGTCGATTTCTTCACCTTTGTGATCCCGCTTTACGGTCTGTCGCTCGGGCTCGACGCGGCGCAGGTCGGCATCCTGGTCGGGGCGCGATCGATCCTCGCCCTGTTTCTGTCGATCCATATCGGCGTGCTGATGGACCGTTTCGGCACCCGCGCCGTCACGCTCGTCTTTGTCTGGATCGGCATGGCGCTGGCGCCGCTGTTTCCGCTGGCACAAGGATTCTGGGTCCTGCTGCTGTTGCAACTGATCAGCGGCGCCGCCGTTTCCTTTGCCTGGTCGGGCGCGCAGACCCTGATCGCCCAGCTCGCCGAGGGCGATGCCAGGTATATCGGGAGGTTCAGCTTTTTCGCCCGTCTCGGCTCCACCTCGGCGCCGATCGTCGCGGGGGCGGTGTGGGATCTGGGCGGCGCCTGGCCGGTTTACCTGCTCGGTTTCGCATGGGGCGCGGTCCTCACCGTCGCGCTGCTCCGCACGCCGGAGGCGGAAATCTTTCCGGCGCAACCGGCGACCGGCACAAACCGGCCGCGGTTCCGCGCCCGCGACGCCTGGCCGCGCGCCTCCGACTACCTCAACTCGATCAAGCTGATCGCGATCCCCGCGGTGGCGGTGTCGATGGCTGTCATCACGCTGCGCAACACGACCTACAGTCTGCAAACCTCGGTCTATGTCGTCTATCTCGACCAGATCGCGCTGGCCGGCACGACGATCGGGCTGCTGTTCGCCGCATCGGAGATCGCGAGCGGGTTCGGCTCGCTGCTCGCCGGCCGCGCGATGCGCCTCGGGAACCCGCAGCGCACGATGCTGAGCGGCACCGTGCTCTCGATCCTGCTGATCGCCGCGACACCGCTGCTCGGCGGCATCTTCGGTCTGCTCGTGGTGTTTCAGCTCGTGCGCGGCTGGCTCGAAGGGGTGATCCAGCCGGTCATCCTGTCGGTGCAGGCGCGCGCCGTCGGCCGTCACCAGCAGGGCGCGGTCGTGGGGCTGCGCCAGACCGGCCAGCGGCTCAGCTCGATCGTGATCCCGCCGGTCATGGGCGGGGTCGCCGACCGGTTTGGCACGAGCGAAAGCTTTTTTATCTACGGCGCGTTCATGTTGCCGTTTTGCGGGTTGCTGGCGCTCGCCATCCGCCGCCTGCAACGCTCCCGCAACGGCGATGCCCCTGCCCCTTGACGGCATGCTCCTGTATCATTCATGGGGACGACAGGAGATCCCGCATGCAGATCAGCGACATTCCGTTCGGCACGACCGACTGGGCCGCGGTGCCGGAAACGGTCCATCCCGGCGAGACCGGAACCGCGCGCTGGCGCACCCGCCAGTTCGGCGCGATAAGGGTGCGCATTGTCGAGTACTCTGCGGGCTATCTGGCCGATCACTGGTGCTCGAAGGGGCACATTCTCTATGTGCTCGACGGCGTGCTGCACACCGAGCTTGCGGACGGAAGCCGGGTGACCCTGACACCAGGAACCAGCTATCAGGTGGCGGATGGCGCGATGGCGCACCGCTCCGTGACCGCAACCGGGGCGCGGCTGTTTATCGTCGATTGATCCGGCCCACGCGCGGTGTTGACGGTTGTTACAAGGGCGGCCCGGATCGGATAGTGACCCGGTTTGAAATCGGCCGGCCGCATTACAGAGCCGCGCCGCGTTCATGGATGTCACCGGCTATTTCACCAGATTGATCGGCTACTGTCGGCGTCTTGGAAAAGTGTTCGGGTGACGAAAACCGACGGTTGAGGGATGAAGAATCCAATAGGTTGCCGACTCATTGCAACGGGTTGCCGGCTGTAGATTTGCTTGCAGAATCGGTCGGACGCTCTGTAGCGTTCAACCCCGGATTGAGCCTTGCCGGTCCCGGAATGACAGCGGCTTCTCGGCAAAGCCGCCTGCGGGGGAGGAAAGGGTGGGAGCATTGGCCGATGTTTCGGCCGGCAGACACAGGATGCGCTGAACAACCCGGAGCAATCGACGATGAACGACACGAGCCTTGATACCGCGGCACCGGCCGCGCCCTCGATCGGAACGCGCCCGCAAATCGGAGAAAGATTATCGCCGGCCGGCGGCGTCGCGATCACTAGGGCCAATCTGTCGCGGCCTCTGTCGCCAGCATTCCGCGACGCCATTCTCGCCGCTTTCCGCGATCATCACATCGTGATTTTCCGCGACCAGGATCTGAGCCGGGACGAGCAGCTCGAATTTACGCGGCAGTTCGGCGAGATCGAGGAGCATGTCGGACGCCACGCGGCGGCGTCGCGTTACGGCCTCGTCCATACCGTCACGAATATCGGCGATGACGGCAGGCCGACCACCAGGCTGACCCAGACCGGCAACTATCATTGGCACACCGACAAATCCTACCACGCGGTGCCGTCGCTGATGACGCTGCTGCACGCAAAGGAACTGCCGCCCGAGGGCGGCGACACGCAGTTCGCCAATATGGCGATGGCCTATGACGCGCTCCCCGAGGCGATGAAATGCCGGATCGCCGGTCTGCGCGCGATCCATAGCTGGGCCGCCAGCCGGCGTCGCGCCGGAGCGCCGCCGCCGTCAGAAATCGAGATGCGCGAGCGCCCGCCGGTCGATCACCCGCTGGTCCGCACCCATCCCGAGACCGGGGCGAAGACGCTCTATATCGGCAACCACGCCTCGCACATTGTCGGCATGAAGGAGGACGAAGGCGAGGCGCTGCTGTTCGAACTGCTGGAACACGCCACCCAACCGCAATTCGTCTACACCCACCATTGGCGGGACGGCGATCTGGTCATGTGGGACAACCGCGTTCTGCTGCATCGGGCGCTCGCCAATTACGAGATGACAACGCACCGTCGCGTGCTGCACCGCACCGTCGTCACCGGCACCGTGCCGTTCTGATCCCGACCTAATCGTGGAACGCGGGCATCACCTGCTCGCCGAAGCGGCGCATCGAGGCGAGGTTGTGCTCGTGGCTCATATCGCCAAAACCGGTCTGGCAGAGCAGGTGCCGCACCCCGGCGTCGCGCAATTCGGCGACCTGATCGCGCACCCGCGCCGGCGAGCCGAACAATGAGCCGGTGGCGAGCACGTAGCGGACCGCCTCGTCGTCGCCGGTGGCCGGGTCGGCCCACGGGTTCAGCATCGCCGGGTCGATCGTAAAGCCCGGCGGGTTGTATTCGTCGCGGACATGCATCATGTGGGCGCGCGTCCGCAGCAGCAGCGCCGACAACTCGTCCTCGGCCTGCGCGTCGGACTCGGCGACATAGACGTTGCGCCACAACGCGCTCTGCGCCAGGAGGCGCGCTCTTGTCGCGGCGTCGTGCCCGCCGGCTTCGAGCCCCGCCTCATAAAGCGCCCAGCGTTCCCGGATGCGCGCCACCGGCAGCCGCGCCGTCAGGATCGGGACGCCAAGCCGGCCGCACTCGCCGAACGATCCCGGCGAGATCACGCTGCGCCACAGCGGCAGCGGACGCTGCACCGGAAGCGGCCGCAATTCCGGCACCCGCAGCCGGAAGTACCGGCCGTCATAGGCAACCGGACCGCCCTCCCACAGGCGCTCGATAATCTCGATCGCCTCTTCCATGCGGGCGCGGCTGTCGTCGCTGCGCAGCCCGTGGCCGACAAATTCGTATTCGTTGTAGATCGTGCCCTTGCCGACCCCGACATCGATCCGGCCCCGGCTCAGATTGTCGAGCAGCGCCAGCCGCACCGCGAGCTGCACCGGATGATGAAACGGCACCTGCACGACGGCGAAACCGATGCGGATGCGCTCGGTACGCATCGCGACCGCGGCGGCGAACAGCAGCGCGTCGTTATAAACGCTCTCGCCGGTGAAATAATGCTCGGTCAGCCAGACATCGCCAAAGCCGAGCCGCTCGGCGAGGCAGATTTGCGCGATCTGCTGGCCGATGCGCGCCGCGTCCTCCTCCGGAGACGGCGACAAGGACAGGGTAAGCCACCCGAAACGCATCGATCCCTCCCCGCAATGCCGGCCCGGCCGCTTGCGGTACGATGCACGATTGGGCCGCGTCGCGGAACCCGCTACCTTTCGCGACCGCGCACGATCGGACGTCGCGGGAGCGGAGGCGCGGGTCATGTCCTTTCTGGAATCGCGCGAGCGGCTTGCGCCTGATGGCATCGGGGTCGATCCCGAGCAGGTCAGGCTTGTCACCGGCGATACCGACCGGGTGCAGGTCGGCGGCGGCTCGGCTTCGGCGCGCTCGATGCGGCTCGGGGCGTGGGTGATCGCGCTGGCTTCCGACCA
>JBFWVT010000065.1:0-27850 GCA_050246595.1 Alphaproteobacteria bacterium | reverse complement strand
TGCGACCGGATCACCGCGCCCTGCGTCATCGACGGCCCGATCAACGGCGCCAGCTTTCGCGCTTACGTCGAGCAGTTCCTTGCACCCACCCTGAACCGCGGCGATGTCGTGATCCTGGACAATCTCGGCAGTCATAAGGGACAAGCTGTCCGCCGCCTGATCCGCGCCGCCGGCGCCAAGCTGTTCTTCCTGCCGCGCTATTCGCCCGATCTCAACCCGATCGAGCAGGTCTTCGCCAAGCTCAAGACCCTGCTGCGCAAAGCCGATCCGCGCACCACCGAGGACACGTGGCGCCAGATCGGCTCCTTGCTCGATCATTTCTCCGCACAGGAATGCGTAAACTACCTCGCCAATGCCGGCTACGCTTCAACCTGAAACGATCACGCTCTAATAAACAAATCCCCATCCCCGGCGAAAGCCGGGGTCCATCTGTCGGCATCCGAGTAGCTGAGAGATGGGTCCCGGCTTTCGCCGGGACTGCGGTTTATGGACTGAAGGAGCAACCTGTCCCCGCCCTCAATCCTTGAAAAACACCAGCGCGCGCGTCTCGATGCTCTCGCGCGGCGGCGCGTCCTCGGGGGTGTTCGGGTCGTCGAACGCGCCGTGCGCCGAGAACCGCGCCGCGCCCGAGCGCGCCGAATCGAAGCAGCGGATCAGAACAGCCTCGTCGGGCATCATCCGCGGGAAATAATACCAGCGCTGCGCCGGGTTGTAGGTCACGGCATAGGTCTCGCCGGTGCGGTCCGGGTAGCGCAGATCGGAGGCGACGAGGTTCTCCTGCGACAGCGTCTGTGCGTCGCACAGCGCCAGCGGCGAGCGCAGCAACGGTCTGGCGATCGGCCGCCAGACATTGATCTCGGCATAGCGGTGCCGGAGCAGCTCCTCGGCTTCGTCGCCCATCAGGTCGCGCACCCGCTGCGGCGCCGACCACGCGGTGTAATCGTTGTGGACGCGGCCGGCATAGCCCTTGACCGGGCTGCCCTTCCCCATGCGCGCCGCGTTGCGCACGATATGATCGAAGACATGCACGCGCGCGGCGCCGGTACAGTCCCTTATCAGCCGCTCGCATTCCGGATAGTAGATTTTCCTGATCTGCTCCGCGTCATAGAGGTCGTTTGCCGCGGTCGGATGGCGGATCAGGACAAACCCCTCGCGCTCCAGCGACAGATGTTCGTTGAACGGCCGCGCGTCGATGATTTTTACCCGGTGCGTCTCCTCGCGCGTGTTGCGCGCCGGCACACCCGGCGGCGGCTCGTAATTGTACGAATACGGCTTCTCTTTCATCGGCTCGATGAAATTGACCGGCGCAACGACGCCCTGCGCGTCCGCCACTGTCATCCCGTCCATCGCAATCTCCCCGCTCGGGTCGAGCGTGCGCGATGGCGCACGCGATCCCGAATGAGATATGTCATCCCCCTGATCCGGCCAATCGCCGGAAGAGGATATGTGCCATGACGGGTCGCTTCTCAGACGAAGCCTGGGATCGCACGAAAGCATTGCGCGCCGCGATCGCCCGCCTGCCGTTCAATACCGAGCTGGCCGCCGGCATCCTGGCCCCGGAGCGGTTCCGCTTCTACATCATGCAGGACGCGCTCTATCTCGCCGAATACGCCCGCGTCCTGGGGATCGCCGCCGCCAAGGCGCCCGACCCTGCGACGGTGCGCTGGTTCAGCCGCGCGGCGGGGGAGGCGATCGCCGTCGAGCAGGCTCTCCACACAAGCTATCTGGCGAGGTTCGGGGTCGATCCCGAGACCGCCGTCCGGGCCGAGCCATCCCCCGGTTGTCTGGCTTACACGAGCTATCTGCTGGCGACCGCGCACCAGCAACCCTGGGCGGTGACGGTTGCGGCGATCCTGCCGTGCTTCTGGATCTATTGGGACGTGGCCGGCGCGATCGTCGGAAGCGCGGCGCCGGACAACCCGTACCGCGCCTGGATCGACACCTACGCCGACCCGCGCTTTGGCGAGGCCGTGCGCGCGGCCATCGCCATCGCCGACCGCGCCGCCGAGGCCGCATCGCCGCCGACCCGCGACGCGATGCTCGCCGCCTTCGCCCGCTCGGCGCAATACGAATACCTGTTCTGGGACGGTGCCTATGCCAAGCGCGGCTGGCCGGCATTCGAGTGAGCGCCCCAGCCTGTAGCGACCCCCCACCCCGACCCTCCCCCGCAAGCGGGGGAGGGAGCGCGTTTTCCTCAGCCTCACATGCTTGCGGAGAAGTCATCCCCATTCCAACCCCTCCCCCGCTTGCGGGAGAGGGCAGGGTGGGGGTATCGGTCGGCGTCGGCGTCTTGGGCCGCCGCTTTGAGGGGAGATACCGGCAATGGCATCGCAGGGAAAAATCGCGCTCGTCACCGGCGGGGGCAGCGGCATCGGGCGCGCCACCGCGCATCTGCTGCTCGAATCCGGCTGGAACGTCGTGCTCGCCGGGCGCCGGGCCGACATGCTCGAAGAAACCGCGCGGCTCGCCCCCATTGGCAATGATGGCGCCCCGCCGCCGCGCACCCTGTGCGTGCCGACCGATTTGCGCGACAAGGCGCAGATCGACGCGCTGTTCAACGCGGTCAAAACCACCTACGGCCGCATCGACCTATTGTTCAACAACGCCGGCATCAGCACGCGCAACATCCCGTTCGAGGATCTGACCTACGAGCAATGGTCCGATGTCGTCGCGGTCAACCTGACCGGCGCGTTTCTGTGCGCGCAGCACGCCTTCCGCATGATGAAGGCGCAGGACCCCAGGGGCGGCCGCATCATCAACAACGGCTCGGTCTCGGCGCATGTGCCCCGGCGCAACTCGATCCCCTACGCCTCGACCAAGCACGCGCTGACCGGCCTTACGCGGGCGATCTCGCTCGACGGGCGCGAATACGACATAAGCTGCGGCCAGATCGATATCGGCAACGCCGCCACCACGCGCAACGAGGACACCGCGCGCGGCCGGCTGCAAGCCTCGGGCCGGGTCGAGGCCGAAGCCCGCATCGATGTGCGCGACGTGGCAAAAGGCGTCCTCTACATGGCCGAACTGCCGCCCGAAGCCAACGTGCTGTTCATGACCGTGATGGCCAACAAGATGCCGTATGTCGGGCGGGGGTAGCCGTCGGAACGGGGTGGACCCGGCGCCGTCGGCGATCTCGCGGGCAGCAAGGCACTTGCATCCCGCCCCTCTGCGCTCTCCGAGGCCCTTAGCGGCATCTAAAAGCGCCTGACGGAACCCCGGCGGTTCTGGCGCATCAGAAGCTGGCGCTCTTCCAGACAGGGGTTTGAAAGCTTCTCTAAGCGGTCTCGATCAGGCCGCGCGCCTTGTCGACGAGACCGAGGACCCGCCGGTAATAGTGGCGGAAGCGCTGGTCCTGTGTCTGGCCGCGCACAAAGCGGATATAGATCTGCTGGATGATGACCGCGAGCTTGAACGCGGCGAAGACCTGATGCCAGCCGATTGCGTCCACCGCGAACCCGGTGCGCGCGGCATAGCGCCGGACCGCCTCGGATCGGCTCAGAAACCCGTCCCGCCAGGTCGGCATTGCGGCGATCTCGCGCCACTCGGGCGGGTCGCTCGGCTCGACCCAGTAATTGAGCACATAGCCGAGATCGGCGAGCGGATCGCCCTGCGTGCACATATCCCAGTCGAGCACCGCCTCGATCCGCCCGGGGTCGGCGGCATCCAGAAGACAATTGTCGAGCCGGTAGTCGTTGTGCAGCAGTGCCGCCGCACCCGATTGCGGCAGATGCGCGCCAAGCCAGTCGAGCACCGGCGCCATCGCCGCCCCGGAACGCTCGGTCTGCTCGCCGCCCTGCGCAGCATGCCAGCGCCGCGACCAGCCGGCGAGCTGGCGTTCGAGATACCCCTCCGGCCGCCCCAGATCGCCAAGCCCGACCCGATCCGGCGGCACCAGATGCAGATCGGCCAGCGCGTCGATCAGCGTCTCGCCGATGCGCCGGTTGAGTTCGGGCCTTCCGGCGAATTCGGGCGGGATGTCGTCGCGGATCACAAAACCATGCCGCCGCTCCTCGACGACAAACACGGCGCCGATGACGCTCTCGTCCTCGCACAGCAGCAGGCTTTGCGGTGCCAACGGATAGCAGCGGTGCAGCACCGACAGCACGCGATGCTCGCGACGCATGTCGTGCGCTCCCGGCGGGATCGGCCCCAGCGGTGGCCGGCGCAGGACGAATTCGGTATCCCCAAACCGCAGCAGATACGTCAGATTGGCCTTGCCGCCGCCGAACTGCCGCACCGACAGCAGGCCCCTGGCCTCCGGCAGGTGCGCGCGCAGATACGGGTCGAGCCGGCTCATATCGAGCCGTTCGTCGGGTCGCTCGTCGATCAGCTCGGCGGCTTCAAGCGAATTGTCCATTGGCATGTCAAGCCGGGATGCTCGCAAAACTTCATGGTTCCAACAGGCCCTAGCGCGGTCCGGCTGGCGCGGCGGGAGACGCCGGCGGCTGCTTGGCCGGCATCGCCGCCCTTACTCGGGCGAGTTCCGCGCGGATCGGCCCGAACGGGCCGTATTTATGCTGCTGCTCGCTGAAGCCGTCCGCGTAAGGCCCGTACGGCGTGTCGATCGGTTTTTCGATAAGGTCCGGGAAGTCCCTGTCAAGCCCCGATTTGTGCGGCCGCGGCTGTGAAACGATGTAAGCTGCAACATCCCACGCTTCCTCGACCGATAGCCGTGGCGCGAGATAGTCGATCCCCCTCGGCATATTGGAGTGGACAAAACTGGCTGCGGTGATCAGCCGGTTCATTCCGGCACCGTCATTGAAACTGTCCGCTCCCCAGAGCGGCGGGATCGCGTAGCCGGGGTTGCCGGCCGGATACAGCCGGCGGAAACCGGCACCCTGTTCCCCGTGACAGTTGCCGCAGTCGCGGGCATAGACCTGCCGACCGCGCTCCGGATCGGCGGCGCGATCAAGCTCCGGCAGGTGACCGGAACCGAGCCCGGGCAGTATCCGGCCGGGGGCCACGCCGCTCGACAGAAATTTCAGATAGGCAATGATCGCCGTCATCTCGGGCGAGTCCTCAGGCAGAGGCCGGCCGTTCATGCTGCGCGTCATGCATTGATTGACGCGGTCCTCGATCGTGACCTCCGCGCCGGAGCGCGCGCTGTAGCGCGGGTACAGGTCGAACAGCCCGAAAATCGGCAGCCCGAACATCTTCGTGCCGGCGTTCAGGTGGCAGTTGGAGCAGGCGAGGCTGTTGCCAGCGTAGCGTTTTGCCGGGTCGGCGACCAGCGGCCCGATATGGGCATAGGTCGCGGTAATCAGATCGCGGCCCTTGCGTACCAGCCGGCTGTTCGCATCGTCCGGCAAGGCGCCGATTTCCGGCACCATCCAGATCGGCGGGTCCGGCGGCGTCGTGTGTTGCGCGGCACCCGGCCCGGCGACCGCCGCGACGACAAGACAAGCCACCGCCAGCGCCGCGGCAGCGAGCCGGCGGCCGATCCCGCGAGCGACCGCGATCACGTATCCCCGGCCCCCTGAGCCAATATTCTCGCGATTGCCGGAAGAAGGCAGCGCGCCTCCGCTTGTATTCATCAAATGAATTATTCTCCAAACGCCGGACTGCACGCTCTGATATAGCGCGCTCTGGCATGACAATTCCGTTGGTTGGCTCGCCGGCCGTACTCTTCCTGAGGCACAATGCATTGTCCGGACGGCTGCGCCGTCCTCACGTTCATTTCCGCAACTCGACCCGCGCGATCGCGCGCTTGTGGACCTCGTCCGGGCCGTCGACGATGCGCATGATGCGCGAGCGCGCCCAGGCATAGGCGAGGCCGAAATCCTGGCTGACACCGCCGCCGCCATGCGCCTGGATCGCGCGGTCGATCACGTTCAGCACCATCTTTGGCGCGACGACCTTGATCATCGCGATCTCGGCCTGCGCCGCCTTGTTGCCGACCGTGTCCATCATATGGGCGGCCTTCAAGGTCAACAGCCGCGCCTGCTCGATCTCCATGCGGGAATCGGCGATCCATTCGCGGATCACGCCCTGATCGGCGAGCGGCCGGCCGAATGCGACCCGGTTCTTGACGCGCGCCACCATCGCCTCAAGCGAGCGCTCGGCGAGACCGATCATGCGCATGCAGTGATGGATGCGCCCCGGACCGAGCCGTCCCTGCGCGATCTCAAAGCCGCGCCCTTCGCCGAGCAGAATATTCTCAATCGGCACGCGCACATCCCTGAACTCGACCTCGGCGTGACCGTGCGGCGCGTCGTCGTAGCCGAACACGGTCAAAGGCCGCAGAACCGTCACACCCGGCGTGTCGCGCGGCACCAGGATCATCGATTGCTGCTGATGGCGCGGCGCGTCGGGATCGGTCTTGCCCATCAGGATAAAAATCTTGCAGCGCGGATCCATCGCGCCCGAGGTCCACCATTTGCGGGCGTTGATGACGTAGCTGCTGTTGCCCTCGCGGCGGATCGATGCCTCGATATTGGTCGCGTCGGACGAGGCCACTGCCGGCTCGGTCATCGCGAAGGCGGAGCGGATTTCGCCCTCCAACAGCGGCTTCAGCCACCTGTCCTGCTGCTCCTTCGTGGCGTAGCGCACCAGCGTTTCCATGTTGCCGGTATCGGGGGCCGAGCAGTTGAACGCCTCCGGCGCGATCGGCGAGCGCCCCATGATCTCGCAGAGCGGCGCGTATTCGAGATTGGTCAGCCCGGCGCCGTACCCGCTCTCGGGCAGAAACAGGTTCCACAGCCCCGCCGCGCGCGCCTTCGCCTTTAATTCCTCCATGATCGGCGGCACCTGCCAGCGATCGGACGCCTCCGCCATCTGCCGCTCAAAGACCGTCTCGGCCGGATAGATCTCGGCCTCCATGAACTCCCGCAGCCGCGCCGACAACCGCTTCACCTTATCCGAAGGCTCGAAATCCATGTCCGCGTCCCATTGTTAGGCCCCTGGCCCAGCTTAGCGCGAGTTGACCGCAGCGTGACCAGACTTGTTCGGATCGCACGCGGACGCATAAACCGGTACGGCGTCTGAAAGAGGCGCCGCGATCCGCTCAAATCCCGCCCATGGCGGTCAGCGCCGGCGGTTCGTCCGGACTGCCGGGCAGTCGTCCGCCTGCGGAAGCGTGCCGGCGCTCAGCCTCGACCTTGCTCATCAGCTCGTCGGCGATGAGTTGCAGGAGCTTGCAATCCCTCGGACCGAAGCTGCGCGGCTTGATATCGATGACGCAGAGCGACCCGAGAACAAACCCCGAAGAGGTGCGCAGCGGCGCGCCGGCGTAGAAGCGGATGCCCTTCTCGAGCAGGAAGGGGTTGCTGGTGAACCTCTCATCCTTGGCGACGTCCTCCACGACGACCACCTCGCCATCGGCCACCACATGCCCGCAGATCGACGTGCTGCGCGCGGCCTGTCTCGACGCATCAAGATCCGGCGGCAGTCCGGCCGCCCCCGGCCAGAGCTGGTTCGTCTCATTGATCAGCGAGACCAATGCGATCGGCATATCGAAGGCCTCGGCCACCCTCTTGGCCAAGGTGTCGAAGTGCTCGCCCCTGGCCGATGTAAGACCGAGTTCGCGCAAGGCGTTGAGGCGCTCCTGCTCGTTTTCCGGAATGGCGGGCTCCAGCATCGGAGAGGCCGTGGCGGGTGTAGCGCCCTGCAGCCAGGCCGCGATCTGCTCCACCGCTGTCGCGAGCGACAGAGCGACCGCGTCGGCGCCCGTCTGTGCCGCGAGATCGCCTGCCTGCACGGCTTCCGGCTGCGGGTTCCAGATGCAGACGATGGTCTTCAGGTGCGGCGCGCGCCGTTTCAGCCGTCGGCAGACGTAGCGCGCAAAGACTTGCAGTTGCGGGTGAAAGTAGGAGAGGCAGACCACGTCGATTCCGCCGAGATCGAGCTGGCCGATCGCGTCCTGGGAGACTGCGATCGGCGGCATCGCTTGCGCCCCGATCCCGCGCTCGCCCAGGACCTCAGCCACCATCTCGGAGGCCGCGCGGTCGAGTTCGGTCCGCCCGCCGATGCACAAGACCCTGCGCCCGACCGCAGACCGGGCCGGGTCGCGGCCGGCAACGCCCTCGCCGGGGGTCTCGCGGACAGCGCTTTCGACCTCGCTTACGTGTTCGGCCATCTCCCGAACCACGGCGGTCGCCCCGTCGGCCACCACCCGCCTGTAACCGATATCCGAGGCGCTGCGCTGCCGGTCGTTCTCGGCCAGTCGCAGAGCCGGAATGGCGATCTCATCGTAGAATTCGTGGGAGGATTTCTCGTCGATATAAGTCTCGGCTATCTCCACCGCCTCCTCGATGTTGCCGGCGAGCAGACGCTGATAGAAGCGCTCTTCCGGCGCCAGAACCGGGTCGCTTCCCAACAGGACGCCGAGAAACTCCAACTGGGGGACGTACCGGCCAATAACGACGAGGCAGACCGTAAGCGGCGTTGACAAGAACAGCCCGACCGGTCCCCAGAGCGTGGTCCAGAACACCGCCGCGATGATGATCGCGAAGGAGGAAAGCCCCGTGCTGGAGCCGTAAAGCCACGGCTCCACGACGTTGTTGCTGACCAGCTCGACGCCGAGGATCAGCGCGACGGTCCATATCAGCATGGACCAGCCCGGATCGACGGCGATGGCGAGCGCCAAGGGGAATAGGGCGGCTAGAAACGGACCGAGATAGGGGATGAAGCGCAGAACGGCCGCGAGCATGCCCCACAGCACTGCGTTCGGCACGCCGATAACATAGAGACCCACGCCGATCGGGATGCCGTAGGTCACATTGACCACGAGCTGCATCAGCAGGTAGCGGCTGACGCGCTCCGCGGCTTCGCTGATCGCCTTGGTGGTTCGCTGCAGGTCGCCGGCACCGACGAGCTTGATAAAGCGGTCGCGCAGGTCCTCGCGCTCGATCAGGATGAAGATGACAAACACGATCACGACCCCAGCCGTCGCGAGCGGTGCCAGCAGCGGTCCGACAACCGTCTGGATGACCTCCAGCGGCTGGGCGTCGGGCGCCTCGATCGTTACCGGAACGGGCTCCCGTCTCGGCGTGCCCGCCGTCCCCGGAGCCATCCCTGGGCGAGCGACGGCAGGCTCCTGGGGACCGGCCAGCTCTTCGCCAATATTCTGGAGGGTCGTCGTAACCTTCTCGACAACGCCCCCGCTCGACGACGAGGCGCGCAGCGAGCGGATCTTTTCCGTGATCGTCTGCTGGTAGCGCGGCAGGTTGTCGGCGAGCTGAACGAGTTGCGTCCCCACGACGACCGCGAGGGCGCCGATCACGGCAAAAGCAAGCGCAACGGCAATCAGGATCGCTGCGATCCTGGGCAGCCTGAGCCGGTGCAGCCAGTTGACGAGCGGCGCCAGCACGAAACTCAGGAGGACGGCGACCGCGAACGGGACAAAGATATCGCGCCCGAAATAGAGCCCGCCGATTGCCAGTATGACGCCGCCCGCGGTGAGGAAAGAGGTGATGGCGGGCCGGATCGGCGCCGGCTGAAGAGAGGGCACTGCCGGATCGGTCATCTGAATCCTCGTCTAGTGCGGGAACAGCCCAAAGAAGATCGCAACCTGAAACGCCCGCACAAACCCGGGCATCCGATTTATCGGAAGGTTATCGCGCTGCAGTTCGGAAACGGGTACTGCCTCAGTTTGAAATTGGCCCGCTGCGCCGCCCCGGAGCAACCTCTCGGGACCGGCAGCTGCCCGCCTTGCCGCTCCCGGCAAATCGCGCTAAGACCCGCGCCAAACCGCGCCCGCAATCGAGGACATCCAAATGGCACGCAACAAGATCGCGCTGATCGGCGCCGGCCAGATCGGCGGCACGCTGGCCCTGTTGGCCGGGCTCAAGGAACTGGGCGATGTCGTGCTGTTCGATGTCGTCGAGGGCATCCCGCAGGGCAAGGCGCTCGACATCGTGCAGGGTTCCTCGATCGAGGGCTACGACGCCGCGATCACCGGCGCCAACGACTACGGCGCGATCAAGGGCGCCGATGTCGTCGTCGTCACGGCCGGGGTGCCGCGCAAGCCCGGCATGAGCCGCGACGATCTGATCGGCATCAACACAAAAATCGTCGGCGAGGTCGGGGCCGGCATCAGGGCGAACGCGCCCGACGCGTTTGTCATCACGATCACCAACCCGCTCGATGCGATGGTCTGGGTCATGAAGGAGGCGACCGGCTTTCCTTCCAACCGGGTCGTCGGCATGGCCGGCGTGCTCGACAGCGCCCGCTTCCGCTATTTTCTGGCCGAGGAGTTCAACGTCTCGGTCGAGGATGTGACGGCCTTTGTGCTCGGCGGCCACGGCGACACGATGGTGCCGCTGATCCGCTACTCAACCGTCGCCGGCATCCCGCTGCCCGATCTTGTCAAGATGGGCTGGACGACGCAACAGAAGCTCGACGCCATCGTGCAGCGCACCCGCGACGGCGGCGCCGAGATCGTCAATTATCTCAAGACCGGTTCGGCCTTTTACGCCCCGGCGAGCGCCGCGATCGCGATGGCCGAGTCGTATCTGCGCGACAAGAAGCGGGTGCTGCCCTGCGCCGCCTTGCTGACGGGACAGTATGGGATCAACGATCTCTATGTCGGCGTGCCGGTCGTGATCGGCGCCGGCGGCATCGAGCGGATCGTCGAGATCAGCCTCAACGCCGAGGAAAAGGCGGCGTTCGACCAGTCCTGCGCCGCAGTGCGCGGCCTCGTCGATATCGCGAAAAAAATGCGCGAGACCGCCGCCTGATTGCACCATGGCGCGGCCGTAGGGCTGCGCCTGTCCCGGTATTTCGGGAACAGACCCTTATCTTTATCCGTCATGGCCGGGCTTGACCCCTAGGCAATCCACGGGATGCCTGCGGGGCAAACCGCGGGACGATGACTGGGGCGAAAGCAGTGCGCGCGGCCCGCTCGCTACCGCTTGCCCTTCCGCTTGCGGGCTTTGCGCCCCGCTCTGCGGGCCGCCAGGATGGCTTCGCGTTCGGCCTCCTCGGCGGCCCGCAGAGCCTCCTCCTCGGCGAGCCTCTTGGCGCGCTCCTCTTCCTCCGCCCGGCGCTGCGCCTCGCGGGCGGCGGCTTCCACCGCTTCCCGCGCTGCGCGCTCGGCGGCTTCGCGCCGTCTTGCCTCTTCCTCGGCGGCTTTGCGCTCGGCGAGCCGGGCATTGCGGGCAGCGACGATCTCCTGCCGTGCCTTCCGGCGCTCTTCCCGTTCCGGGCTTTCGGCGATCGCCTTGGCGCGTTCCAGCAAAGCTTTCTTCGCCTCCCGCTGGGCGGTCAGGCGATCTGTAAAATCCGGGGTCCTCATGGCGCGGTTTTACCGGGCCGCGATGTCCTGTCGAGAGCAAAAATCGACGCAAGCGGGCGGGCATACCTGATCCGCGCAGCCGATTGGCGCCGTGTTTTCCGAGCAATGGCGAAGCCGGGCGATCCTTGCCGTTTACTCGAAGGACGACGGCGACCGGACCCGGCGTAAAGCCGGATACAGCGTAAAGGACGTGCGAGATGATCAAAAAGATCGGCTACAAGCTGATGGCCGAGGAACACGGGCCGGCCGCTCTGGTGCGCAACGCGGTACGCGCCGAGCAGGCCGGGTTCGACTTCGCGGCGATCTCCGACCATTTCTTCCCCTGGATTGACGAGCAGGGTCATTCGCCGTTCGCCTGGACCGTGCTCGGCGCCGCCGCCCAGGCCACCAGCCATATCGGGCTGATGACCGCCGTCACCTGCCCGATCATGCGCTATCATCCGGCAATCGTCGCGCAGGCCGCGGCGACGACGGCGATGCTGAGCGGCGACCGCCTTGTTCTCGGACTTGGCTCCGGCGAACGGCTCAACGAACACGTCGTCGGCGAGGGCTGGCCCGGCATCGGCGAGCGGCACGAGCGCCTGTCCGAGGCTTACGACATTATCCGGGGGCTTCTGGACGGGTCGCTGACCAACTATCGCGGCACCTACTTCACACTCGATAATGCGAAACTGTTCGACAGGCCCGATCGCGTGCCTCCGATCATCGGCGCCGCCGGCGGAGCCGAGGCCGCGCGTCTCACGGGCCGAAAGGCGGACGGGCTGATTACGACCGTACCGGACGCCGCTCTTGTCGAGGCGTTCAAATCGGCCGGCGGCAACGGCCCGCTCTATGCCGAGGTATCGATATGCTATGCCGAAAGCGAGGACAAGGCGCGCAAGATCGCGCATCGCTATCACCGCTGGTCGCTGGTCGGCGGTCCGGTCATGCCGGAACTGCCGGACCCCGAGAGCTTCGCCGCGGCCAGCAGCCATATCACGCCCGAGCAGGTCGGCGAGGAGGTCAGCCTCGGCTCCTCGCCGGAACCGCATCTCAAGGCGATCCGCGAGTATATCGACGCCGGCTACGATCACCTGATCCTGACTCAGATCGGACCCGAACAGGATGCGTTCTGCGGCTTCTTCGAGCGCGAACTGCGACCAGCGCTCGCGTCTTATGCCAAGAACCCGTGAGCCGACCGTTCCGTATCATAATTTCGGCTTGCTCAATAAGCCTGGATGCGCACGCCGTCGGCTGAATCTCTGGCGAGGTTCATGTCCTGGTATGAGGCCATGTACTCGGCATAAGTAAAGCGCGGGTACTTTGCGGGCCGTTCCCCGCTTACACAGGTCGGAAGGCACTCGATTGGCCAGTCAATGTTACAATCGACAAAGAACGGAATAGCGTAGCGCTCTTGTCCCGATCGATTGATCGCGCGGTGCGGGGTCGCCAGAAAGCGATCGTTCGTCCAGCGTCGCAGCATATCGCCGCCATTCACCAGAAAATGCCCCTCCAACGCAGGGGCATCAATCCAGCGACCTTCGCTGGTGCGAAGCGACAAGCCGGGGATCTTGTTCTGCGCCAGCAAGGTCATAAAGCTGGTATCGGCATGCGGGGCAATTCCATATTCGTTGGGCTGAAGCTTTTCGATGAATGGGTAATGCGACATCCGCAGCGTGTATTGCGGTTCGGCGAACGCTTTGTCGAAGTAATCCGCAGGCAAATCGAGAGCAAGGGCATAGATCGGCATCAGCTTTTTCGCCAGAGCCTCCAACGCATCGCAATAAGCAACCACACTCTCGCGAAACCCGGGCAGGTCCTGGGGCCACAAATTGGCGCCCCGGAAGCGTTTGCGGGCCAGCACGTCCGGATGATCCGGCGAAAGATCGCGCTTGACGAAAAAGGCCTCGTTTACGTTTGGCCTGATTTTCCCCTCGGACTCGGCGGCACGCATCATCGGGAGGTAGCCGACATTGTCGCGGTTACGCTTGAGCTTCATTTTCCAATCTAGAGGTTGGGCATGGAAGCGTTCGGCTTGCTTGAACACGTCGTCGCACAACGATTGCGGTACTCCATGTCCTCTGATGAAATAAAACCCCACCCTCTCCAGGGCATAACGCAGCTCAACGGCCAGCCTGTCCAATGCCGCGCGTCTGCTGGCCAGATAGGGCGCGAGATCGAGGATCGGTATTTCGGTGTCATTGTGGCGCTGTAGCACGGCGATGGCGTGGCTCATGCCGGTCTCCGGATAAGGCGGCTTGACTCGCTTCCATCTGATCAGATCGGGTTCCCGAGGTCCAAACCAGTCCCATGGGCGTCGGGGTATCGGGGTGGGACGACACCCAGGCGCGGTTTTCAGAAATCCGCGGCGGCGGATGAGGGTGCTTTCGGCACCAGGAGCGGCTGTGGGAAATGGCGAATGCGCCCAACCTACCTGTGCATCGATACGGGGGACAGTCAGTCAGTCGTCAATCCGATTTTCTCGCGGCGCGCATCGACGGGATGGAAAATCGCCCTCAAAAGCCCGGCAATCTGGATAGTGTCGGTTTATACCAGCCTTGGGCGGTTCCGACCCAACCTGTTGCGCGTTCAACCCGGTCTTGTGCACAGCCGAGCCATGAAGCTAGGATCGCGGCATAAAACCAAGTGCGTGAGGAAAAATGCCTTTCAGACGTTTACTGGCCGCCCGCGCGGCCAAATGGGGAGTCTGCGCGCTCACCGCGCTCTGTCTGGGCTGGACCGCGACACCGGTGCTGGCGCAGAAATCGGGCGGCACGCTGCGCCTGTTTCACCGCGACAGCCCGGCCAGCGGCTCGATCCACGAGGAGGCGACGATCTCGGTCGTGGCGCCGTTCTCGGCGGTGTTCAATAACCTGATCCGTTTCAACCAGCACGAAAAACAGAACCGGCCCGAGTTTATCGAACCGGAACTGGCCGAGAGCTGGAAGTGGAACGACGATTACACCCGGCTGACCTTCAAGCTGCGCGACGGTGTCAAATGGCACGACGGCAAGCCGCTCACCGTGGCCGACGTCAAATGCACCTGGGACCTGTTGCTCGGCACATCGCAGGACAGGCTGCGGCTCAACCCGCGCAAGGCATGGTATCGCAACCTCGACGAGGTTGTGATCGAGGGCAAGGACACGGTCGCCTTTGTGCTGAAGCGGCCGCAACCCGCCTTCACGATGCTGCTGGCCGCCGCCTTCAGCCCGGTCTATCCGTGCCACGTGCCGGCCGCCGAGATGCGGCAGAAGCCGATCGGCACCGGACCGTTTAAGTTTGTCGAATACAAGCGCAACGAGCACATCAAGTTCGAAAAGAACAAGGATTACTGGAAACCTGGACTGCCTTATCTCGACGCGATCGAGTGGACGATCATTCCAAACCGCTCGACGCAGACCCTCGCCTTTATCGCCGGCCAGTTCGATATGACCTTTCCCTACGAACAGACCGTGCAGACGATGAAGGACGTGCAGAGCCAAGCGCCGAGCGCGATCTGCGAACTCGATCCGACGATCGTCGCGTTCAACTTCATGGTCAATCGCGACAACCCGCCATTCAACAATCCCGATATGCGCATGGCGATGATGCTGACGATGGATCGCAAGGCGTTTATCGACATCATCTCGGAGGGCAAGGGACAGATCGGCGGAGCGATGCAGTCGCCGCCGGCGGGGCTGTGGGGTCTGCCGTTGGAAATCCTGCAGACGCTGCCGGGTTATGGTCCAGATGTCGAAAAGAGCCGGGCCGAAGCGCGCAAGCTGATGGAGAAGCACGGCTACGGGCCGAACAAGCGGCTGCCGGTAAAAGTCGCAACCCGCAACATCGCACAATATCGCGATCCGGCGATCGTGCTGATCGATCAATTGAAGCACATCTATATCGATGGCGAACTCGAAGTCGTCGAGACCGCCAACTGGTTCCCGAAGATCGCGCGCAAGGACTTCATGCTCGCGGCCAACCTGACCGGCAGCGGCGTCGATGATCCGGATGCCTATTTCTACGAACACTATGCGTGCGGCTCGGAGCGCAATTATACCAATTACTGCAACCCCGAGCTGGAGAAGATGTACGAGCAGCAATCGATGGAGCCGGATCAGGAAAAACGCAAGAAGATCGTCTGGGAGATCGATAAAATCCTGACCGAGGATGCCGCCCGGCCGATGATGTTCCGCTACGATCTCGGCACCTGCCGCTATCCGTATGTCAAGAATGTGACGACCAACGTCAACACCATCTTCAACAGCTGGCGCTTCGAGGATACCTGGCTCGACAAATAGCAAAGCTTCTCGACAGCAGAAAAGAAGAATGCCACTCCGGTCCCGGCAAAAGCCGGGACCTGTTCTTACCCGCCTGCGCGCTGAAGAAGCCGACCCGGTTTTCGCCGGACGACACCCGATGCTACTCGTCTTCGGCCTCGATCGCGCTTTCGTGCCAGCGGCGCAGCAGCAGCCGCGACAGCCCGTCGAGCAGCAGGTAAATGACGATCCCGGTCAGCGACAGCATCAGCAATGCAGCGAACATGCGCGGGATCGCCAGCCGATAGCCGGATTCGAGAATGCGGAAGGCAAGCCCGGTCTCGGCCCCGCCAGTGCCGGCGACAAACTCGGCGACGACAGCGCCGATCAAGGCCAGCCCGCCGCTGATCCGCAACCCGGCGAGGAAATAGGGCAGCGCGGTCGGGATGCGCAGATAGCGCAGAACCTGCCCCGGCGAAGCGCCGTACAGCCGGAACAGCGCCAGGAGATTGCGGTCGGCGCTGTTCAGCCCGACCGTCGTGTTCGACACGATCGGAAAGAACGCGACAATCCAGGCGCAGACCAGCAGCGCGAGAAACGGCGTTTTGATCCAGATGATGATCAAGGGCGCGATCGCGACGATCGGTGTCACCTGCAGGATGACCGCATAGGGAAACAGGCTGATCTCCAGCAATCGCGAGCGCGCGAACAGCAGCGCGATCGCGCCGCCGACCAGCGCCGCCGCGGCGAGCGCCGCCAGCGTGATGCGCAGCGTCACCAGCAGCGAGCCGAGCAGGCTCGGTCCGTCGGTCCACAGGCTCGCCGCGATCGCGCTCGGCGCCGGCAGGATGTAGGGCGGGATACCGTTGATCCGTATCACCGCTTCCCAGACCGCGAGGACGAGGCTGCCGATCGCGATCGGCGCGGCGATGCGTGCGAGCCGCTGAACGAGCGGCAGGATCACCGGGGCGGCTCCTGCCGCATAGCCGCTGCCAGCGCGGCCGATACCTTTTCGCACATCCTTGCATATTCCGGGCTGGTGCGGACCGCCTGCCGGCGCGGCGTCGGGAGAAAAACCGGCAGGTCGGCGACGATCCGCCCCGGCCGCGCCTGCATGACCGCGATCCGGCTCGACAGATAGACCGACTCGAACACGCTGTGCGTGACGAACAGGATCGTCGGCCGGTGCGCGTCCCAGATCCGCAACAGATCGTCGTTCAGCGCATGCCGTGTGAGCTCGTCGAGCGCCGCGAACGGCTCGTCCAGCAGCAGAAGATCGGGTTCGGTGACCAGGGCACGCGCGATCGAGACGCGCATCCGCATCCCGCCCGACAGTTGACGCGGATAGGAGTTCTCGAACCCAGCGAGACCGACCGCGCGCAATGCCTCGGCGACCCGGTCGCGCTCGGCGGCCCCGACCCGCCCGGCGATGCGGAACGGCAATTCGACATTGCGCGCGACGGTGGCCCACGGCATCAGGGTCGGGTCCTGAAAGACAAAGCCGATGCGGCCGGTCGGAATGCGGCGCCCCGGCTGCTCGCCGCCAAGGTGCAGCGTGCAGCGTCCGGCCGACGGCTCGGTCAGACCGGCGACGATGCGCAGGAGCGTGCTCTTGCCGCAGCCCGAGGGTCCGAGCAGGCTCAGAAACTCGCCCCGCACCACGGTCAGATCGATCCCGTCGAGCGCCAGCAGCCCGGACGCGAAACGCTTCGCGACGCCCCGCACCACGACGATCGGGTCCGGCGCCGGCCCGGTTTCCGGGGCTGCGGGCCGCACCGGATCAGAACTGCCCGACAATCCCGACAAGACCCAGCGCCAGCAGCACAAAACCGAGCAATTCGGCGGTCGTCAGGCGTTCGCGAAAAAACCGCTGCGACACGAGATAGCTGAAGTAGAGTTCGATCAGACCGAGCGTGCGCACGTTGGCAACCGGCTCCAGCGCCATCGCGGTAAACCAGCAGGCCGAGCCGATCGCCCCCATCGCGCCGGCCAGCATCGACACGCGCCACGCCAGCAATACCGCGACGACGACCCGGCGCTGCCGCCAGAGCAGGTATCCGCCGAGCAGCATCGTCTGCAACGCCTGCGCCCAGACCAGCGCATAGGCGGCGGCGTACACGATCGACGGCGTGTCGAGCGCCAGCGCCGCGCCGCGATACCCGACCGCCGCCAACCCGAACGCGGTTCCCGACCCGATCCCGAGCAGCGCCGCGCGCGAGGTCCAGCCGCCGGCGATCGTGTTAAGCGAGCGGTTGCCCTTCGGCAGCGAGACGAGAACCACGCCGGCGGTGGCGACAAGGATCGCCGCTACCGAAAAAACCGTGATCCGGTCGCCGAGCAGCACGAGACCCAACACGGCGATCTGCAACAGCTCGGTCTTGGCGTAGGCGACCCCGAGCGCGAAATTGCGCTCCTGCATGCAAAGCAGGAGGAGTGCGGTGGCCGCGATCTGGCTCAGCGAGGCAACCAGAATCCACCCCAGAAACGACAGCGTAACCGGCGGCAGCTTTCCGGCGTCGGCTATCGCGATCCAGACGACCGCCAGCCACAGCGCCGCGAACGGCAGCCCGTAGAGAAACCGCACCAAGGTCGCGCCGAGCGCGCCGAGATCGCCGGTCAGATGGCGCTGCGCCGCGTTGCGCAAGGTCTGCGCCAGCGCCGCGCCGATCGTGATCGGTATCCAGGCCCAGGCGTACAGCGCGGCCTACCTGTTCGCGCCGGTTGGGGCAGCCGGCGCCAGCGGGTCGAACGGGCCTGCCTCGGGCTGCAACTCCGCCTCGGTAAATCCCATCGCGGCGAGAAACGCCTCGCGCACCTCTTGCGGCTGTCCGGCCTGGAAGATGTAGCCCTGCAACCCGCGCCGACTCAACGGGTCGCGCATGATCTCGGCGCGCGGAAACCCGTCGATGACCGGCCCGCGTTCGGCGATCGGCAGTGGGATCGCGCGGTTGATCTCGGGATCGCGGATCACCGCCTTCGGGTCCCTGCCGGCCTCGATCGCGTCAAGGTCGGCGAGAAAGCGGCGCCTTATCATCACGATGCCGCGGTCGCTCGGGGCCAGATATTCGCGGCTGCGGTCGGCGATGCGGCCCTGCCCGACCCAGGTGACGAAATCCTGGTTCATCACATGGCTGGTGATCCAGCGGCCGGTATCGGGGTCGGAGATCGGTCCCTGCCACGTCGGGATCAGGTTCTGAACATAGGGTTCGCGCTCGCGCGGCACGCGGCTGAAGTGCCAGGCGATGCTGAGCGTGTTCTCGTCATCGACCGGAATGCGGTACTCGATATGGCCGCCGACAAACAGCGCCGCAGGCCACAGACAGACCCGGCCGATCGTCCAGAGACGGTCATTCTCGCCGGTGTCGGTGCGGATGCGCTTGTACTGGAACCCGTACTCGAACTCGCTGAAATCGACCCGGACGTGGCGCGGCGCATAGGGTCCGGTCCTGCCGTCGAGCCGCACGCCCCAGTTCGAGTGGGTCCACTCGAAATGCACGGGGTCGATCGAGTTTTCCTGGCACTGCAACCAGTTGCACGGGATCTCGGCCTTGACGATCTGGCGGAACCCGTTCGGCCAGGAGAAGAATTCCCAATCCGGCACCAGCGGGCGCGGTTCCGGACCGAGATAGGCCCAGAGAAGACCGCCAAGCTCCTCGATCGGGTAGGATTTGATGCGGATCTCGTCGCGCAGTCGGGCCTCGGGGTGCGCCATATCCTCGTAGGGCTGCGCCAGACAGGCGCCGTCGGCATCGTAGAGCCAGCCGTGATAGTTGCAGCGCAGCCCGCATTCTTCGACATAGCCGTAGCTGAGATCGGCGCGGCGATGCCGGCAATGGCGGTCGAGCAGCCCGAACCTGCCCCCGAGGTCTTTGTAAAGAACAAGGTCCTCGCCGAGTAGGCGGACGGCCCGGACACCGGGTTCGGAAAATTCGCTGGCCCCGGCAACAGGCCACCAGTAGCGGCGCAGCAATTCGCCCATCGGGGTGCCCGCGCCGGTCCGGGTCAGCACGTCCCAGCGGCTTCCCGGTTCGGGCTTATCGGTCGCCATAATCGGGTTCCTTGTGCGGCGCGGATGGCTTTGCGTGCGTTTTCGTCAATCCGCCGAGGTGCCGACCCGCTCGGCAATACGGACAACAAGCGCGATGAGACGGGTCATGCGCTCTTCCTGAACAGCGAAGCGTCCCTCAAAACTGGAAAAACGCGCTTCCAGACCGGAAAAGCGGCTTTCCAGTGCGGAAAAGCGCGTCTCCAGCGCTCCAAGGCGAACTTCCAATCCAGTGACGCGCTGTTGCAGATCACGCAGCTCCGCGTTCATCGCCAGGAGCCGCGCGCCGACCAGATCGAGCGTGACGATGTTATCGCTGGGCATTGCGATCTCGCTGATAATCCTCAGACCCGTCCTTCGGCCGGGCGCCGGCGAAGCGGTCGAGCAGGCGGTCGGCGACGCGCGGGCTGACAAAGTGCTTTACGTCGCCGCCAAGCGCGCCGATCTCCTTGACAAAGCGCGACGAGATGAACTGGTAGCGGTCGGAGGCCATCAGAAAGACGGTTTCGATATTCGGGTTGAGCCGCGCGTTCATGCCCGCCATCTGAAACTCATACTCGAAATCGGACACGGCGCGCAGACCGCGGACGATGACGCTGGCGCCGACCGACTCGGCGAAATGCATCAACAGCGTGTCAAAGGCCCGCACCTCGATCCGCTCGGCGCCGCCGTTTTCGAGATGGTTCATCTCGTCGCGCACAATCTCGACCCGCTCGTCGGTCGAGAACAGCGGCCCCTTCGCGTCGTTGCGCGCGACCCCGAGCACGAGATGGTCCACGACATGCAGCGCGCGCCGGATAATGTCGGTATGGCCGTTGGTGATCGGGTCGAACGTGCCGGGATAGACTCCGATGCGCCGCTTCATCTCATGTCCCCTCAAGTTTCGTCCGTACCCGGCTCGTCCCCGGCCGTGTCGGAGCCGCCATTGCCGTTCTCGTCGGCCACCTCGGGCAGCCGCGCGACCGAGACGACCCGTTCGCCGTCGCCGACCTTGAACACGACCACCCCGGCGCTGCCGCGCCGCGCGATGCGGATATCGTATACCGGTACGCGGATCACCATGCCGGTATCGGTTACGAGCATGAGCTGATCGTTGTGCCCGATCGGGAACACCGCGACAACCGCGTCGCTGCGGCGGCTCAGAGCCATGTTGTTGAGCCCCTGCCCGCCGCGCCCGGTGATGCGGTAATCGTAGGCGGAGCTGCGCACCCCAAACCCCTTTTCGGTGACGCTCAGCAGAAATTCCTCGCGCCCCGCCAGATCGGCAAAGATCTCCTCGGAAATCGCCGCTCCCGCTCCGCTGTCGTCTTCCTCCGGCTCGGGTGTCTGATCGCCGTTCGGAGCCTGGGCGGCCGCCTCGCTCTCCTCGCCCATCGCGCGACGGCGGTCGCGCGCCAGGCTCAGATACGCGTTGCGCATATCGGGCGCAGCCTCCTCGTGCCGCAGGATCGACATCGAGATGACCCGGTCATCTCCCAACAGCCTTATGCCGCGCACCCCGACCGACGAGCGGCCGGCGAAAATCCGCACATCGGCGACCGGGAAGCGGATCGCCTTGCCGTTGCGGGTGGCGAGCAGCACATCGTCGGCATCGGTGCAGGTCGCGACCGCGATCAGCCGGTCGTCGGCATCCTCGCCCTCGAATTTCATCGCGATCTTGCCGTTGGCGCGGATATCGGCGAAATCGCTGAGCGCGTTGCGCCGCACGCTGCCCTTGGCGGTCGCGAACATCACGGTCAGATCGGTCCAGCTTGCTTCGTCCTCGGGCAAGGGCATGACGGTCGAGATCGTCTCGCCGTCGCCCAGCGGCAGCAGATTGACCATCGGCCGGCCGCGCGCCTGCGGCGTGCCAAGCGGCAGCCGGTGCACCTTGAGCTTGTAGACGCGCCCGGCCGAGGTGAAGAACAGTACCGGCGCGTGCGTCGAGGCGACAAAGACCTGCGAGAGAAAATCCTCGTCGCGGATCGCCATCCCGGCGCGTCCGCGCCCGCCGCGACGCTGCGCGCGATAGGTCGAGAGCGGCACGCGCTTGATATAGCCGGCGTGGCTGACCGTAACGACCATGTCCTCGCGCTGGATCAGCGCCTCGATATCGGCCTCGAACTCGACATCCTCGATCGTCGTGCGGCGCGGGTTGGCAAATTGCGTCCTGATCGCCAGCAACTCGCCGCGCAATACCTCGATCAGCCGGACACGCGACCGCAGGATTTCCAGATATCCGCCGATTTCGCCAACCAGTTCCTGAAGCTCGTCGGCGATCTTCTCGCGTTCGAGCCCGGTCAGGCGCTGCAACCGCAGATCGAGGATCGCGCGGGCCTGCTCGTCGGACAGAAGGTAGGTGCCGTCCGCGCCGAGCGCGCCGCCGGCGTCGCCGACCATCTCGACAAACGGCCCGATATCGCCGGCGGGCCAGCGCCGTCCGACCAGACCGGCGCGCGCGTGCGCCGGGTCTAGGGCGGCGCGGATCAGCGCGATGATTTCGTCGATATTGGCGACCGCGACCAGCAGCCCGAGCAGGATATGCGCCCGCTCGCGCGCCTTATTCAGCAGATAGGTCGTGCGCCTGGTGATGACCTCCTCGCGGAACGCGATAAAGGCGGCGACGACCTCGCGCAGGGTCATCAGCTCCGGCCGCCCGCCGTTGAGCGCCAGCATGTTGACCCCGAAACTGGTTTGCAGCGCCGTATGGCGGTAGAGCTGGTTCAGCACGATGTCGGCATCGGCGTCGCGCTTCAATTCGATGACGAGACGCACCCCCTCGCGGTCGCTCTCGTCGCGCATGTCGGCGATGCCCTCGACGAGCTTGTCGCGCACGCATTCGGCGATGCGCTCCTGCAATTTCGCCTTGTTCACCTGATACGGCATCTCGGTGAACACGATCGCGTCGCGCTCCTTGCGCACCTCCTCGATGTGGTGGCGGGCGCGCAGCACGATCGCGCCGCGGCCGGTCTGATAGGCGGCGGCGGTGCCGGCGCGGCCGATGACGATGCCGCCGGTCGGGAAATCGGGCGCCGGCACCAATTCCATCAGCTCGGCGACGGTAATCGCCGGGTTGTCGAGATAGGCGCAGCAGGCGTCGATGACTTCGCCCAGATTGTGCGGCGGGATGTTGGTCGCCATGCCGACCGCGATTCCCTGCGCGCCATTGACCAGCAGGTTCGGAAACCCGGCCGGCAGGACCTTCGGCTCGCGCTCGGTCTCGTCGTAATTGGGCTGGAAATCGACCGTGTCCTTGTCGAGATCGGCGAGCAGCGAATCGGCGACCCGTGCCAGCCGCGCCTCGGTGTAGCGCTCGGCCGCCGGCGGGTCCCCGTCCATCGAGCCGAAATTGCCCTGCCCGTCGATCAACGGCAGACGCATCGAGAAATCCTGCGCCAGCCGCACCATCGCGTCATAGATCGCGAGATTGCCGTGCGGGTGGTACTTGCCCATCACGTCGCCGGTGATGCGCGCCGATTTGCGATAGCCGCGATTCCAGACATTGCCGTTCATCTGCATCGAATAGAGGATGCGGCGATGCACCGGTTTCAGCCCGTCGCGCACATCGGGCAGCGCGCGCGACACGATCACGCTCATCGCGTAATCGAGATACGAGCGCCGCATCTCCTCTTCGATCGTGATCGTCGAGATGTCGGGGCCGGCGGGTGGGGTGGGGAGCGAGGAGGTAACGGCCAATTCTGTGCGTCTGGTTGCTGTTCTGATGCGAAAATCGCGGCCGAGCCGACGCCGGAATCCGGAGGCTGCCGCGATCTATAGATAGTGACGACCCCATGAAATTACCGCATTTCGCAGCTGCGAACAAACGCTTCCCGGCCGCTTTTCAGCCCGCGACGGCGCGGCGGGCCTCGCTGTCGGCACTGCCACCCGCCGCCGCGAGCCGCGCTACCGCCGGATAGTCGGTCTTTCCCGAGCCGAGCAGCGGCAATGCGACCCCGGCGACGATATCGCGCGGTATCGCCAGTTCGGGCAGGTGCTCCCGCATTGCCGCCTCGATCAGCGCGTCGCGTCGGATCGCCGGCGCTTCGCTGACCAGCACCAGCCGCTCGCCACGGCGCGCATCCGGCAATGCGACGACCGCGTGCCGCCACTCCGGGTAGGCCGCCGCCGCGATCCGCTCGGCGACCGCGAGCGACACCATCTCGCCGGCCAATTTCGCGAACCGCTTGGCGCGTCCGACGATCGTCACAAAGCCTTCGGGGTCGATGCGCACGATATCGCCGGTATCGTGCCAGCCGTTCTCGGGCGGCTGCACGATGCCGGGCCGGTCGGGCCGCAGATAGCCCGACATTACATTCGGCCCGGACAGCAGCAATACGCCGTCCGCGTCGATGCCGGGGACCGGCTCCAGCCGGTGCTCCATCAGCGGCAGCAGACGGCCGACCGTGCCCGGTTTGAAATGCATCGGCGTGTC
The DNA here is from genome assembly GCA_050246595.1 of Alphaproteobacteria bacterium. Lineage (GTDB taxonomy): Bacteria > Pseudomonadota > Alphaproteobacteria > ATCC43930 > CGMCC-115725 > DATARH01. The sequence goes on along the minus strand of JBFWVT010000065.1, from coordinate 3,944 downwards.
GACCGCGACGACCGGCGAGCATTCGGTGACGCCGTAGCCTTCGAGAATGCGCTTGCCGAACCGCTCGGCCCAGACCCGCCGGGTCTCCTCGCGCACCTTCTCGGCACCGGCGAAGACGTAGCGCAGCGCGTAGAAATCATAGGGGTTGGCGGCCCGCGCATAGCCGGCGAGAAACGTGTCGGTACCGAACAGCACGGTCGCGCCGATGCCGTAGGCCAGCTCGGGCACGATCCGGTAATGCAGCGGCGACGGGTACAGAAACACCCGCACCCCGGACAGCAGCGGCAGCAGAAACCCGCCGGTCAGCCCGAAACTGTGGAACATCGGCAGCGGGTTGAGCAGATGGTCGGCCGGGCTGAAATCGATCCGCGCCGCCAGTTGCCGCCGATTCGCGAGCAGGTTGGCGTGGCTCAGCACCACCCCTTTCGGCGCGCCCTCCGACCCCGAGGTGAACAGGATCGCGGCCGGGTCGGAGGCGGCGATGCCGAGGCGGCGATGCCGAGGTGCGGCAAGCACAGGCGCGACGAGACCGTACAGCTTGTCGGATACCCCGAGCGTCGCGCGGAGATCCTCAAGCCAGACGATCTCGACCGCGTCGGCCAGCGCAGCGGCCAGCACGTCGAGCTTCGCCAATTCGACAAAGCGGCACGAGGTAATCACAAGGCGTAGCTCGGCGGTGCGGCACGCCGACAACACCGCATCAGTGCCGGCAGTATGGTTCAGCATCGCCGGAATCCGGCCGGCCGCCTGCAACGCGAGAAACGCCACCCCGGCCCCGATCGAGTTTGGCAGCATCACCCCGACCGCCTCGCCGTGCTCGGTATGACGGGAAAGCCGCCGGCCGAGCACGAGGCTCGCGGCGATCACGCGGTTGTAGCTGAGCGGGCCGCCGGTCGGGTCGGCCATGATCGGGTGGTTGCCGCCATGCGCGGCGCGGGCAGCGAGCAACGCGCCAAACAGGCTCGGGGGGTCCGGGCGGCGCGCCATCATGTCCGACATCGCGTCGTAAAGGACCAGCCCGGCCCGATGCCGGCGCGCCCGGCCGCGCAGCTCGGCCGGGATCGGCAGAAGGCGCGGCTCGTACAGCGTGATCGTCACCTTCGGAAACCAGCGCCGCCGCAGCCGGCCCCCCTGTCCCCTGGCGAGGCGCGAAAACGGCGTGAACTCGACCCCGTCGATCCGCACCGGCAGGACCGGAGCCTCGCCCTTGTCGGCGATCAGCGCCGGCCCGTCATAGATCTTCATCAGCGCGCCGCCGGTGACGTTGAGCCGTCCTTCCGGAAAGATCACGCATTGCCGACCCTGGCGGAGCGCATGGATCAGCGATTTTGTCGCCATCGGCCGGGTCGGGTCCATCGGGTGGATATCGGCGCCGGCAAGCAACGGCCGCACCCACCAGCGGGCGGCCTCCGCCGTGTCAATCGCGAAGATCGGATTACCCGGCAGAAACGCGGCGATCAGCGGCCCGTCGAGATACGAGACGTGATTGGGTACAATGACGACCCGCTCGCCGGCCGAAGCGAGATGCTCGGCGCCGCGCAGCTCGACCTGATAGGCCAGGCGCAGCACGATGCGCGCCAGCATGCGCAGCGCGTCCTGCGGCAACAGCCGGCAGATCCACAGCGCCACGCCGGCGTTGAGGATCGCGAGGGTGAGCCACAAATCGGGGATCGCGAACCCGGCAATCAGCAGCACCGCCGTAACCGCGGCGGCGGCGGCCATGAACAGCGCGTTGACGATATTCATCGCCGCGATCGTGCGCGCCCGCGCTCTCTCGTCGCTGCGGCGCTGGACGATCGCGTAGAGCGGCACGACAAAAATTCCGCCGCAGACCGCGATCAGAGTCAGATCGACAAAGATGCGCAGCCCGGTAAACCTCGACAGGAACGCGACGATGCCGAGCAATTCGCCCCCGGTCGGGGGGATAGCCGCCTGGCTCGCCAGCGCGAGGTCGAACGAAAAGACCGCCATGCCCGATGCCGCCAGCGGCACGTAGCGCGCGCTGACCTCGCCGCGCATCAGCCTGCCGCACAGCACCGAGCCAACACCCACCCCGATCGAAAAGGCGGCAAGAAACAAGGTCACGACACCGGCCCCGGCGCCCAGAACCTGCTTTGCAAAGGCCGGGATCTGCGACAGGAACACCGCGCCGACCAGCCAGAACCACGACGCGCCGAGGATCGACAGCCTGACGTCGCGGTGCTCCCAGGCGTGCCGGATAATCCCGACGGTCGCGGCCACCGGCTCGCGGCTGAAGCGTAAATCCGGGGAGGGGGCCGGGGCCGGCGGCAGCTTCAGGCTCGCACCCAGCGCGACCAGGGCGCAGAAGACGAGCAGCAGGCTCGCCGCCGCCAGCCCGTAATCGATCGCCACCGCGATCCCCCCGGCGATCGTGCCGAGCAGGATGGCGAGAAACGTGCCGCCCTCGAACAGCGCGTTGCCGTCGACCAGCTCGTCGGCGACAAGATGCTGCGGCAGCAGCGCATACCGCGCCGGGCTCGAAAACGCCGATTGGGCGCCGGCGGCAAACAGCGCAACCAGCGACAGGACCAGACTGCCGACGACCAGCGCCGCGATCCCGGCGAGCACGGTCGCCAGCCCGGCCGCCATAAGAATTTGCAGCAGGCGCGCGCGCTCGAACCGGTCGGCCAATTCGCCGGCAAACCCGGAAAACAGAAAAAACGGCGCGATCAGGGCGCCGCCGGCGAGCGCCGCCACCGCCCCCGGATCGAGCGCCGTGTCGATTGCCGTACCAAACGTGACGACCATGACAAAGGCGCTTTTCAGCAGGTTGTCGACAAAAGCGCCCATCGTCTGGACCGTGAACAGCGGCAGAAAACGGCGCGCGCGCAATAATTCGAGCTGCCTGCTCACCTGAACTCCCCCGGCGGGACGGTCCGGGCGATTGTACCCGATTGCGGCGCTACCGGCTGCGGTGTTGCGGGCCGGTTGCGTTGCGGAGCCTCGGAACGGCCGTTATCGGCGGGAAGGAGCGGGGCGCAACCGACCTCACCGCTAATTTCGCTAAATTCATCGGCTAGAGTGTGATCGGGTCTGGTTGAAACGGGATAGGGGTTCCCCGGCGCGGGGATCTCTGCGCAAGATGCTGGCTGGGGGGCGGAGGCCAGCACGCATGCCCAGACCCTATTCACAGGATTTGCGAGACCGAGTGGTGGCATCGGTGAGGGGCGGTCGCTCGCGCCGCGCCACCGCGAAGACATTCAACGTGAGCGTCGCCACGGTCGTGCGATGGTCGCAGCGTTTCCGCACGACGGGGAGCGCAGCGGCCCTGACGATGGGTGGGCGCCGGCCGCACCGTCTGTCCGGCAAACGCGACTGGCTGCTGGCGCGGATCGCGGAAAAGCCGGACCTGACCTTGCGGACGATCATGGCCGAGCTGGCCGCCGACGGGGTTAAGGTGAGCCATGGCGCGCTCTGGGCATTTTTTGCACGCGAAGGCATCACGTTCAAAAAAAGAGCCTGCACGCCAGCGAACAGGACCGTGCCGATATCGCCCGCCGGCGCGAGCAATGGAAGAAATACCAGGGCCGGCTTGCCGCCAAACGGCTGGTCTTTATCGACGAGACCTGGGCCAAGACCAACATGACCCGGCGATACGGACGCTGTGCCCGCGGCACCCGCCTGATCGCCAAAGTGCCGCAAGCGCGCTGGCGCACCCTGACCTTTCTGGCGGCCTTGCGCTGCGACCGGATCACCGCGCCCTGCGTCATCGACGGCCCGATCAACGGCGCCAGCTTTCGCGCTTACGTCGAGCAGTTCCTTGCACCCACCCTGAACCGCGGCGATGTCGTGATCCTGGACAATCTCGGCAGTCATAAGGGCCAGGCCGTCCGCCGCCTGATCCGCGCCGCCGGCGCCAAGCTGTTCTTCCTGCCGCGCTATTCGCCCGATCTCAACCCGATCGAGCAGGTCTTCGCCAAGCT
>JBFWVT010000064.1:0-28681 GCA_050246595.1 Alphaproteobacteria bacterium | reverse complement strand
TAAACGTATCGGTCCGGTTTGAGTTTCGGCCTTGCCATTGCAGCCGGCGCCCGCCCGACAACGACGCCAAATCCGCCACATTGCGGGTGCATTGTCGAACCCGGACCCGAGCGTAACCGGTCGGGTCCGATCGGCCGGGCGCGATGGGGGCGTCCGCTGTTCTTTTGCTGTAGAATCAGCCGCGCGACTGCCGGGTCGGGGTCATGTTCCGGCTTGCGGGCAACCCCGCCCAATCCAGGGAGGAGAGGCATGCCCGTTATCGAAACCGCGCTGACCCGCCTGCTCGGCATCGAGCACCCGATCCTGCTCGCGCCGATGGGGTCGGCCGCCGGCGGCAGGCTTGCCGCCGCCGTTACCCACGCCGGAGGCCTCGGTCTCGTCGGCTCGGGATATGCGAGCACCGCGGCGATCCGCAACGAGCTGGCGGAAGCCGGCAACGCGCGGGTCGGCATCGGCTTTATTCTTTGGGCGCTCGAACGCAACCCCGAGGCGCTCGATGTGGCACTCGAAGCGCGACCAGCCGCGATCATGCTGTCATTCGGCGATCCCGCGCCGTTTACCGGCCATATCAGGGAGGCCGGGTGCAAGATCATCTGTCAGGTGCAGACCCTGGCGCAGGCGAAGGAGGCGGCCGATGCGGGCGCCGATATCATCATCGCGCAAGGGCGCGACGCGGGCGGCCATTCCGGGACAACGCGCGGCACGATCGGGCTGGTCCCGGCGGTGGTTGATGCCGTCGCTCCGATCCCGGTGGTTGCCGCGGGCGGCATTGCCGACGGGCGCGGTCTCGCCGCGGCGCTGGCGCTCGGTGCGGCGGGGATTTTGATGGGTACGAGGTTCACCGCTTCGCGCGAGTCGCTGTGGGACCCTGCCATGAAAACGGCGGTGCTGACTGCCGGCGGTGACCAGACGATGCAGACGCGCGTCTTCGACATCGTGCGGGGCGCGCCGTGGCCGGCGATCTATCCCGGCCGCGCTCTGCGCAACACCTTCTCCGCCGAGTGGCACGGGCGGGAGGATGGCTTGGCGGCGCGACAGGCGGAGGTCGAAAAGACGTATCTCGCAACGGCCCCGGACGATTTTTCGCAACGCGTCGTCTGGGCTGGCGAGGGTGTCGACCTCGTCAACGACATTCCGAGCGCGGCCGAGATCATCGAGCGCATCGTCGCGCAGGCAGTGGCGACGCTGCGGCAGAGCGCCCGGCTCATCAAGAAATAAGCTGATCCGGGAGTAGATCGCCGGTGCGGGTCCTCTATTTCAGCGATGCGCATATCGAAATTCGGGAAAGGGATGCGTCTTCGCCCTGGTGCGCGACGCTGCCGCTCGGCTACGGCCCCGATCTGTCGCCTTTTGCCCGAGCGGTGGACCTGCTGGTGTTGGCCGGCGACATCGGCCGGGTTCATTCGACCCGCAACGTGTCGCCGCTGTCCTATGCCGGGCAGGCGGCCGATTTTCTTGGCTGTCGCGTTGTTCTGGTGCCGGGCAACCATGAATATTATCGCGGCTCTTTCGACGAGGGCCGCGCAGCGCTGCTGATGGCAGAGCGGCCCGGGGTCACCGTGCTCGACCGAAGCGAGACGATGATCGCGCACGGCGCCGCCCGGCTCCGCGTTCTCGGTGCGACGTTATGGACCGACTATGCCGCCACCGGAAACCGCGACGCGGCAATGAATGCAGCCGAGCGGGAACTGCACGACCACCGTCTGATCCGCCGCCGCAACGGATCAACGCCGTTTCTGCCAGGCGATGCGCTTTCCGAGCACCGATTGTCGCGTGCTTGGCTGGCCGGCAGACTCGCGGAACCGCATCACGGGCCGACCCTGATCGTCACGCATCACGTGCCGCACTTGGCAGCCTGCCATCCGCATTACGGCCTGAACACGCTGACGCCCGCCTTCTGCTCCGATTGCGGCGATCTGATCGCGGCGGCTGCCGCGGCCGGTGTCGCGGCGTGGATTTTCGGCCACCACCACTGGAGCCACCGCCTGGATGTCCACGGCGTGAAGCTGCTCGCGGCGCAGCCGGGCTACCCGGAGGAAGACACCGGATGGACCGGACCGGGCGTCCTCACCCTATAGAGGCCTCCGGAGGTGCATCGCATGACAAATGCCCGGCGCATCTTGGCCTCGGTCAAATGACCAAGGCACTTCTCGCAACCTTATCGCATTCGATCGATGCGTTATGTCTTCGATAGAGGACATACGTTTTGGATTGAACCTATCCGCGCAGGCGCGTATCATGCGCCCACCCCTTACTACGGGATCGGACGAATCGTGCCTGCGCGAGTTTCACGGGATGAGAAGCGGTCTGCGCCGGTCGCACCCTCGCAGGCGTCTCCAGTCACGCGGATCGGCCCTTTGGGCAAGCCTGTGGGTGCGGTCGCCGCCGCGGCGAATGTGCTCCGGTCGCTGCACGCCGCTACACATCCGCTGAACGCCAGCGAGGTCGCGCGCGCCGCGGGTCTGCATCGCGGCACGGCATACAATATTCTGAGAACGCTGCAAGCCGAAGGCTTCGTCAGCTATGACGAGACCACCCGCACCTATGCGGTGAGTCTTCACATTCTCGAACTGGCCTATGGTGCGCTACGGCGCAGCGGTCTGATCGATATCGCGCGTCCGCTGATGCATGCGGTCGCCGACACCCACCGCGTGTCGGTCTACCTGTCCAAGGTGCTGGGGCCGTCGTCGCTGCTGCTGCTGGATTGGGTCGGCGGTCTGCGTCCCGATCCGCACATCACGGTCGGGCGGTCGCATCCAAGCCCGGCCGGCGCATCGGGTGTCGTCATCGCCGCCTTCGGCAACAACAGCGAACCGGAACTGGAGGCGCTGCTGGCACGGGTCGCGTGGTATCGGAAGCCGTCCTTTGCCGATTTCCTGGTGCGGGTGAAGCAGGCGAGGGAAGCCGGCTTTTCGGTCGATCGCGGCACGATGTTCCGCGGAGTGACTCTGGTATCGGTGCCGGTTTTGTCGCCGTCCTGGGAATTGTTGCTGATCCTGACCGCCGCGGGCCATTCGCACGACCTCGACGACGATGCGGTGGCGGCGCTGAGCGGTGCGCTGCAATCCGCGGCGGGCAGGCTTTCGGACAGTTTACCGTTATTGCGGCTCGGATGACCGCGGCGCCGGAGAGCGCAGGCCGGTTATCGCCAGATGGAGGAGGACAGTATGGTTGCAGTGCAAGAAGTCCGGCACGAGGTTCGAACCGAGACCGGCCTCGATTTCGATGCGATCGTCATCGGCGCCGGCGTCGCCGGGCTCTACCAACTCTACAAGCTGCGCGAGCTTGGCTTGCGGGTGCGGGTATTCGAGGCCGGCAGCGGGGTCGGCGGCACCTGGTACTGGAACCGCTATCCCGGCGCGCGCTTTGACTCCGAAAGCTGGACCTACGGCTACTCGTTCTCGCAGGAACTGCTCGACGAGTGGGATTGGGAAGAGCACTTCGCGGCCCAGCCCCAGACCGAGCTGTATCTGAATTACGTCGCCGACAAATTCGACCTGCGCCGCGACATTCAGTTCAACAGCCTTGTGGCCGCCGCGCATTACCGCGACGAGACGTGCAGCTGGGAGATCGAGCTGGAGAACGGCGACCGCTGCTCGGCGCGTTTTCTGATTACCGCGATCGGCATCCTCTCGGCGCCGACGATGCCGAACATCCCCGGCATCAATACATTCAACGGTCTGTCCTGCCACACCCATAGCTGGCCTAAAAAAGGCGTCGATTTTGCCGGCAAGCGGGTCGGCATCATCGGCACCGGCGCGACCGCGGTACAGACAATCCAGGAGATCGCCAAAACCGTCGGCCATCTGACCGTGTTCCAGCGCACCCCGAACTGGTGCGCGCCGCTGCACAACGGAAAGATCACCAAAAAGGAAATGCGCGATATTCGCGCCCGCTATTCCGAAATCCTGGCGCTCTGCGGCACGACACCGGGCTGCTACATCCACAACCCGGACCCCCGCAAAACGCTTGAGGCGACACCGGAAGAGCGCGAAGCCTTCTGGGAGAAGCTCTACGCCGAGCCGGGTTTTGGCATCTGGCAGGGCAATTTCAGCGACATGCTGACCGACCGCGAGGCCAACGCGCTCGCCTCCGAGTTTGTCGCGCGCAAGATCCGTCAGCGGGTCCACGACCCGGTCGTCGCCGAAAAGCTGATCCCGAAAAACCATGGCTTCGGCACGCGGCGGGTGCCGCTCGAAACCGGGTATTACGAGGTCTACAATCAGCCCAACGTCGAACTCGTCGATGTCAACGACACGCCGATCGAGCGCATTACGCCGCGCGGCATTCAGACCAGCGAGCGCGAGCACGAATTCGACATCATCATTTACGCAACCGGGTTCGATGCCATCACCGGGGCGTACGACCGGATCGATATAAGCGGCGTCGATGGCGTCCGGCTCAAGGATTTATGGAAAGACGGGCCGCAGACCTATCTCGGCGTCTTTGTCGAAGGGTTTCCAAACCTGCTGATGGCAATGGGTCCGCATGCCGGGCTTGGCAATTACACGCGCACCGCCGAGTACAGTGTCGAGTGGGTCGCCGGTGTGATCCGGTTCGCCACCGAGCGCGGTCTGACCCGGATCGAGGCCACCGCCGAAGGCGTCGCCGAGTGGACCGATCATGTCCTCGCCCTGGGTCAGGGTCAGTTGATGAACGAGATCGGCTCGTGGATGACGGGCGTCAACGGCAATGTCGAGGGCAAGCAGAAACCCCGGATCATGCGTTACAGCGGCGGCCATCCCGCCTATCGCGAGCACTGCGATGCCGTCGCGGCGGACGGCTACCGCAAACTCGCGCTGGCTTAACCAAGCCGCCGGCGGCACAGTCGGGTCTCGGCGGTCTGATTGTCCATTGGACGAGTTGGTTTATCGTAGATTCACCCTTGCGGCTCGGAGGCTCCAATGACCCGCTCTTACAATGTTGTCGATGCCGACGGTCATATTCTCGAACCGCTCGATCTGTGGGACCGCTACATGGATCCCGCCTTTCGCGACCGCGCCCCGCGCATCGTCAAGGACAATGAGACGGGCAAGGAGCGGCTGATCATCGAGGAGCATACCAGCGACTCGCGGCTCAGCATCGGCCGGGTCGGCGCGGTCGGGGCGCGCCAGGGCATCGTCGAGCCGGACGCGATGGCATACAAGGACGGCAAGCCCGGCGGTTTCGACCCGCACGCGCGCATCCCCGACATGGACGCCGACGGGATCGATGCCGCTTTTCTGTATCCGAGCATCGGGCTGTTCTCCGGCGCGATCCACGACCCGCTTCTCGCCGCCGCGGTGTGCCGCGCCTACAACCGCTGGCTCGCCGATTACTGCAGCCCCTACCCGGACCGGCTGTTCGGCGTCGCGATGCTGCCGATGCAGGATGTCGATCTGGCGGTCGCCGAGATGCAGTTCGCGCGCAGGCAGCTCGGCTTCAAGGCCGCCTTTATCCGGCCGAACCCGTATCACGGCAACAAGACGATCGACCACCCGATATACGAGAAGTTCTGGGCCGCCGCCGAGGATCTCGATCTCTCGATCGGGTTTCATGAGGGCGCCTCGGCCGGCATGCCGCAGGTCGGCATGGACCGCTTCTCGACCCGCGGCGCGCAACACATCGTCACGCACACGCTGGAGATGATGCTGGCCTGTCTTGCGGTGATCTGGGGCGGCGTGTGCGAAAAGCATCCGAAGATCCGCATCGGTTTCCTGGAATCCGGGGGCGGATGGGTCGCGCCGTGGCTCGACCGCATGGATCGTCATTTCGACGATCAGGGTTTCAACGACTCGGGTCTGAAGACGCGGCCCAGCGAATTGTTCCAGCGCAATTGCTGGATTTCGTTCGAGCCGGTCGAAGGGTCGCTGAAGGTGCTCGCCGATTATATCGGACCCAACAAGATCATGTGGGCGACCGACTACCCGCACGCGGACGGGTTTTTCCCGGGCGCGCCCGACATGGTGCGCGAGCGGATCAAGGGCACCTCGCCCGCGACGCAGCGCGGCGTCCTGGCCGGCGGCGCCTTGGCCTTTTACGGGGTAAATTGACGCCCTGCGATTTGCGGGGCGGGGGGCGGCGAGACAAGAACCCGCAGTTGCTCCAGGCCGGCTCGCTCTCGATGCCGGCACGGCGACGAGCGCGAGCCGCATCCCGTCCGGGTCCTTGAATAAGCACCTTGGGCGTTTTCGCGTCCATCCACGCCCTGATCGCCGGACCTTTGCTAATGCGTCCGGACCCCGCCCGGCGGCTTGCGGCCGGGCCGAGTGTTCGTGCTGATCGAATATCCCGCGCCTGCCTTGTCTACCGCGCCCTGGTCGGTTGCGGCCGAGGCGGCGAGCGGTTGAACGATTGCCCAGAGTTGAGCGTTATTGGGGTGCGCTTGGAATGTGCGCATCGGCGCCTGCCAAAGCGGCTGCTCTACTCCCGAGGAGATCGATCATGACGGCCTCTCGCAGGGAAACGATCAGGTTTCTTGGTGCGGGGCTCGCCGCGGCGGCGGTCCTGCCGCCCCGCCAATGGGCGCTTGCGCAGGTGCAGGAGGAGGCGGAGAACGAACCCGTCACCCTCATACGCAAGGGGATCGACAGATACCTCGACGTCGTCAATGTCGACCTCCTCGAAGCCGAGGCCAGAACCAAGCTGAGCGAGTGCGTCTATGTTTTTATCGCCCATGGCGCCGGCGAGCAGTGGACATTGCGCGAGAACCGGCGTGCCTTTGGCGACTACGCCTTTGCCCCGCACCGGATGGGCGGCGTCGTCCGGGACAGGATAGACACCTCGATCACCATCCTGGGCGAGAGGCTTCCCCACCCGGTGTTCGTCTCGCCCATGGGCAGTCACGGTCTCGTCCATCCGGAGGCCGAGATCGCGACCGCCCAGGGGATGGCGCGGTCGGGCGGTCTGCTGTGCGTGTCGAGCGCCTCGACCGCCAACCTGGAGGACATCGCCAGCGCCTCCCCCGGCCCGAAATGGTTCCAGATGTACCTGAATGTCGATCCGGGCATCTCCAGGGAGCTGCTGCAACGGGTAAAGCCCGCCGGCTTCAAGGCCGTCATTCTGACCATCGACGCCATCGGCCAGGGCTCGTCGGACGAATACGTCCGGCTCGGACGGTGCCGGCCTTGGCTTCCCTACGGCAACTTTACGACAGGCAGCGCCAACGCGTTCAAGACCAACCTGTCGTGGGGGGACCTGGAATTCGCGGCGGCGACGAGCGGCTTGCCGGTCATTGCGAAGGGCATCACGCGCCCGGAAGACGCCGTTGCCGCCGTGCGGGCCGGCGCGGCGGCGGTTCAGGTGTCAAATCACGGCGGTCGCGCGCTCGACGGAACACCGGCCGCGATCACGGTTCTGCCGCGCATAGCCGAGGCCATGCAGGGCAGCGCGCCGATCATCATGGACGGCGGCCTACGACGCGGCATGGATGTGACAAAGGCCCTCGCGCTCGGCGCCAATGCGGTAGCGGTCGGGCGTCCTGTGTGGTGGGCCCTGACGGTCGGCGGGTCGGGCGGCGTCGCCGGTCTCATGGACTATTTCAACCGGGAGCTCGTCAATACGATGCTGCACCTGGGTGCCGACAATATCGCCGCGCTCGGGCGTCAGCATATCGTGCCGATGAACGGATAGGCTGCGCACTCGTTTATCGGCGCGAACACGGAGGAGGGCATCAGATGCGTCCGAGGTCCCTCAGCGCTTCCGTCAGCGGCGATACGGATACGACCGGCTCCCGCTCCGGCGCGATCAGCCGGCGCGACCTCCTGTCCGCCACGACCATGGCGGGAGCCGCATCGCTCGTCGGGGGACTCGCGTCGGCGCAGGCCCAACCGCAGACCGACACACCTCTGCCCAGGCAGAGACCCGGCCCCGAGCCTGGCGGCCTGCTTTACCCGCAGCAGAACCAGTTCCGGAATGTAATGGACCTCTCCGGTCTCTGGGAGTTCCAGCTTGACCCGCGCGAGGAAGGTCAGGCGCGGGGCTGGTTCAGCGCCCTGCCCGCCCCACGTCCGATCCCGGTGCCGTGCAGCTGGAACGACCTGTTCGACGATGCCAGGAACTATCTGGATCTTGCCTGGTACCTGCACCGGGTGTGGCTGCCGGCGGGCTGGCGGGGCCAGCGCGTGTTCCTGCGGGTCGGATCGGCCAACTACGCCGCGCGGGTCTGGGTGAACGATGTCCTGGTCACCGAGCACCAGGGCGGGCACCTGCCGTTCGCGGCAGATATCAGCGGCCAGCTCGCGTGGGATCGGCCCAACGTCATCGCCATCTCGGGTGGAGAACAAGCAGCTCCTGGGACGCGTGCCGCCGGCGCCCGGGCCTGCGGGCGGCGGCGTGGCCGGCGTCCTGGGCGGTTTCCCGGCGACCACATACGATTTCTTCCCTTATGCGGGGCTGCACCGGCAGGTGTGGCTCTACTCGGTCCCGGCCGCGGCGCATATCGATGACGTCACGGCCGTGACGACGATCGAAGACGGCAGCGGCGTCGTGAACGTGAAGGTCGCGGCCGCCGGCGAGTATGCCGGTACGGGACGGGTTCGGCTTGCCGACATCGAAGCCGACCTGAATTTCTCGGACGGCTTGGCCGACGCGACCCTGCGCATCCCCTCCGCGCGGCTCTGGAGTCCGCAGGACCCCCACCTCTACCCGCTCACCGCCATGCTCATTGCCAGCGCGGCATGGCATCGCTAGAGCGTGATCGCGACGTGTGACGAGGGTTCGGAGCCGGCCTTTTCCAAGGGAACCGCACCAGCCCGCGCAGTGCGCGGATGACGGCGCTCCCCGGACGCGAGGAGGCGGCTGGCGAGAAACAGACAGGCTCCGAAATAGACGACCCCCATCGGAACCCACATGAGCAGACCCGCGAGCTGCTGATCGGCGAGCGGGGTCATTCCCCAGAGTTCCGTGCGGCCGCGATACCAGCCATACAACGGATAGGGAGCCATTGTGATGAGTGCGCCGAGCAGGCCGCCATGCATCAGCGTGGCAAAGGACGCGCCGAGGGCCGGGCCGATGCGATGCCCCGACCGGGCGCCGAGGATCGCCCGCCAGAACAGCAGCGCCGTGCCGAAAAAGGAGGCGTGCTCCAGACGATGCACCCATTCGTGTTCGAGAGCCGCGTCAAACAGCCAGGGTGCGTGCCAGACCCACAGCGCCAGCCCATGCAGGACAGCCGCCGGCATCGGATGCGAGAGAACCCGTCCGAGACGCGCGACCGGGCGCCACGCCTCGATCAGACCGCCTTTGCTCCAGCCGGCGGGCAGCGCCCAGGCGAATGCCGCGCCCGGCAGACCCATCAGGAGCAGCGGCGGCGCAACGGCGACGAGCAAACCGTGCTGCGCCATGTGCGCCGACAGCAGGGTGCCGCCGAGCTGATCGAGGGGTGAGACCAGGGCGACGACGAGAACCGTCTCGCCGAGAAGAAACGAGAGGACGTGCCGTCGTCCAACCCCCCTCCCCCGTCCGGCTCGCGCCCATAGCCGCAGCGTGCCGCCCCCATAGGCCCAATGCGCGATGAGGAGCGGAACGACAACCAGGGGATCAAAGCTCCAAACCCGCCAGAGCGCGTCGGGCTGGATCGGCACGATACCATGGGCTGCGGCGGGCGCCGCGGTCAGTACCAGCATCGCGGCGGGTGCCGCTAGGCGCATAGCGGGACCATCAGGATCGGGAAGAACTGCAACAGGATGGCGACGGTCGCGATCGCGTCGCCGCCGGCCGTGACCGACACGCGGAAGCGGTGGGCGGGCACACCGCGCTGCTGTCGGTAGCGCCAGACCGCGTGCAGAACGAGAATGCCGGCCGAGACCGCCGTCACGACGCCGAGACCGGTGAGAAAAGCCGATTGAACCCCGGCGCCTGCCTCCCCGAGACCCAGCACGCAGGCGACCGCCGTGGCGATGTAGACGATCAGGAAGTGAGCCGCCCAGACAAAAAATCCGAAAACCGGATCGAGCAGCCAGACGAGGGTCCCCATCTGCGGAGGCGCCTCCGCCTCGGCGTCGATCTCAAGAGACGGCATGGGGGAACCCCGCGACGAGGAAGAGCGCGAGAACGGTCACCGGCGCTGTGAGCCGCTACCAGAGCAGGCAGATGCGGACGGTCAGGCAACGCCAGGGATCGATCATGCCGAGCCAGAGGCGCGCGAGACACCAGAGCGCCATGCCGGCGCCAACGCCGACATGCAGACCCATGTAGCCAAGCAGCGTCCATACCGCCGCGCCGTAGCTGTGGCGCGTCGCCTCGATGCCGAGACCGTGAAGCCAGGACCAGCCCATCGCCGCGGCGCCGACGGCGAGCGCCGCGCTCGCAACCAGGCACAGAGCCGTTGCGAGCCGCCGATCGCGCTGATTCAACCGATCGGCGACCTCGAACAGGATATAAGCGGCGGCGACCGCGACCGAGATCACGGCGGGTTCGAAAAAGCCCGGGAGTTGCGACCCGTCGGGCGGCCACACGGCAGGGCGCGCCGTCCACAGAAAAAGGTAGGCGAAGATAAAGGACGCCATGACGGCCGCGTCCGCGATGAGGAGCACGACCATGCCCCACCAGCCGACGCTGTCGCTGCCGTTTGTGTAGAGCGGCAGCGAAACCCCGCGGCCGGCATCCGCCAACTCGCGCGGGAGCGCCCGATCCATCGACCACAGCCAGTAGACGAACGCGGCGACGGCCACGAAGCCAAAGCCGAGACCGACCATCGTATACTTGAGGGTCACTGCCGCGAGAGCCGCCGCGGTCGTCAGCGCCGCCACAAAGGCGGTCCAGCCGGGACCCGGTACGCGGAGGATCTGGACCGGCTCGGTGGTGATCGGCGCGGTGACCAGCGCTTCGCGCTCCCCTGTCGGGGCGTCGGGGAGAAAGCCGCGACCGCCGCTCTCCTCCTCCTTGAGACCTTGCTGCTCCCATATCGGATAGCGCGAGTGGATCGGCACGATGCTGCGGAAATTGTACGGCGGAAACGGGGCCAGCCATTCGAGCGACGGCGCATCCCAGGGATTGCCGCCGGACTCCCGCCCCGACCGGAGGTGCCGCACAAAATCGACGAGCACGATCAGCACGCCGACGGCGAACACAAAGGAGGACACCGAGGTGATCAGGTTCAGCCAGTTCAGACCGAGATCGCCCGAATAGGTGTAGATGCGCCGCGGCATGCCGCGCAGCCCGGTGACGTGCATCGGCAGAAAGGCGGCGTTGAAGCCGATGAACATGAGCCAGAAGGCCCAGCGGCCGAGCCGCTCCGACAGCATCCGCCCGGTGACGGCCGGGGTCCAGTAATAGAGCGCGGCGAAGATCGGGAAGACCATGCCGCCGATCAGCACGTAATGGAAATGCGCGACGACAAAGTAGGTGTCGTGAACCTGCCAGTCATAGGGCACGGCCGCCACCATCACACCGGTCAGCCCGCCGATCGTAAAGATGAACAGAAAGCCCAGGATGAACAGCATCGGGACGCGCAGCACCGGCTTGCCGTCCCAGAGCGTCGCGATCCAGGCGAAGACCTGGATGCCCATCGGGATCGCGATCGCGGAGCTGGCCGCCGAGAAGAAGGATAGCGACAGGAGCGGCAGACCCGTCGTGTACATATGGTGGACCCACAGCCCGAAGCTGAGGAACCCGACCGAGATCGCCGCCAGGGCGAGCCATGTGTAGCCGACGAGCGGCGCGCGGGCGAAGCTCGGCAGCATCATCGAGACCATGCCGGCCGCCGGCAGGAAGATGATGTAGACCTCCGGGTGGCCGAACAGCCAGAACAGGTGCTGCCACAGCAGCGGGTCGCCGCCTCTGGTGGCGTCATAGAACGGCATGCCGAACCCCCGCTCCAATTCGAGCAGGATGTCGGCCGCGATAACGGCCGGCATGCCGATCATGATCATCGCCGCCGTGACCAGCATGTACCAGGCGAAGATCGGCATTTGACCGAGCGTCATGCCCGGCGCGCGGGTCTTCAGAATGCCGACGATGAGTTCGACGGCGGCCGCGACGGCGGCGATCTCGACAAAGCCGAGACCGAGGATCCACACGTCGGTGTTGACCCCGGGAGAGTATCGGGGGCCGGTGAGCGGCGGGTACATGAACCAGCCGCCATCCGGCGCGATGCTGAAAAACAGGCTCGCAAACACCAGCGAGCCGCCGATCGCGTAGCACCAATAGCCGAGAGCGGAGAGCCGCGGGAACGGCATGTCGCGCGCCCCGATCATGCTGGGCAGGAGGAGCACGGCGACAGCTTCGACGATCGGAACCGCGAACAGAAACATCATGGCGACGCCGTGCATCGTGAAGAACTGGTTGTAGGTCGCGGCGTCGAGAAAGGTCATGCCCGGATAGGCGAGCTGGATGCGCATCAGCAGCGCGAGCACGCCGGCGCCGAGGAAGAACAGAAAGCCGGTGGCAACGTAGAGCATGCCGATGTGGTTGTTGACGACCTCGGTGAAGAAGCCGAAACGGCGCGGCATCGACCAGGTTGCCTGCAAACGCTCCAACCCGTCCGGGCCGGACGATTGCGGGTAAAGCGGAGCGCCGGACGCAGGATCGGAACCGCTCCCCGGCCGGGCCGCGGCGGGATCGAGCGCAGCCGTCATTTGAGCGACTCCAGATAGGCCGCGAGCGCCCGCAGCTGCGGACCTTCGAGCTGGTCGTAGGACGGCATGGCGTTGCCGGGTTTGAGGTGCTGGGCGCTCGCGATCCAGCCGGCGATGTTGCCGACCCCGCCCGGCAAGGTTCCGGCCCCGATGGTGCGCCGCGCCCCGACCTGGGTAAGGTCCGGCCCGAGCCGGGTCTCGCTCACCCCGCGCACGGCATGACAGGCGCCGCAGCCCAGGTTGACAAACAGGTCGCGGCCCTCGCGCAGCTCCGGCGTGGCCGGATCGCGGGCGGGCTGCGCCAGACCGGCCAGCCATGTGTCAAACTCGGGCCTCGGCATGACGATGACGTCAAACAGCATGAGCGAATGCTGCAGACCGCAATACTCGGCGCACGCCCCGCGATAGATGCCGGGGCGATCGGCCTGGATGACCATGCGGTTGACCCGGCCCGGGATCATATCGGTCTTGCCGGCGAGGCTCGGGACCCAGAAGCTGTGGATGACATCGCTCGCGCGCAGGAACAGCTCGACCGGCTCGCCGACCGGCAGGCGCAGTTCGTTGGCCGAGGAGGCCGTCGACAAACCATCGGCCCGCCGGTAGGACATGTCCCACCAGTAGAGGTGTCCGGTGATGTCGATCGAGAGCCGGTCCGGCGCCGTCGAGGCTCGCGTTCCGTGGCCGACGGTCATCACATAGGGAACCAGAGCCAGCAGGGTCAGCCCCGGAAGCGCGACGCCGCCGCCCCACAGGAACAGGTTGCGGTTCACCGGCCGCTGTTGCCGGCGCAGAAACGGCACGAGCATCAGCACCGTGACGAGCAGCGTCACGAGCGCCGCCCCGACATACATGATCATGCCGAGCAGGTGGATCGACGCGGCGGAGGGGCCGGCGGGATCGAGCGCCGATTGCGGCCCGCTGCAACCCGCCAGCAGCACGATCGGCCAGAGCAGCGGGATGTTCGAGCCACGGCGCATCCGGCTGCTCCAGCGTGTAGAGATAGGCCGCGATATGGCGCGCCTCGTCGGGAGAGAGTCCGACATCCGGCATCCCGGTCGCAGGCAGCAGCGCCGGCGGGTTCTGCAGAAAAGCGATCATCACGCCGGGCTTGTTGGGCAACTGTCCGACGATAAAGCCCCGTCGGGCCATGCCGGCGAGCGGCGGACCGGCGACGCCCTTCGGTGTCCGAATGCCTGGAACTGCGTGGCAGGCCTGACAGCCATGGGTGCCGGTGGCAATGAGCGCGAGACCTCGCTCCGCATCGCCGCCTGCAACCTGCCTGTTCTCCAGGTTCGTCGTCGGGGGCGCGTAGGTCGCAGACAGATCGCAGCCCGCAAGACCGGCGCATCCGAGGAGCACAAGGGAGAGCCGGATGCGCATGGCCGAGGCTCCCCTTACTGCACGAGAGGGCCGGGGCGTTTCAGATACTGCTCCCGGATGGCTTTTGCCGACCAGTAGGCGAGGGCGCCGACCGTGCCGGTTACGTCCTTGCCCGCTTTCTGGGGGAAGGCGCAGGCCCCCTGGACGAAGAGGTTCGACACGTCCCAGCTCTGCAGGTAGCGGTTCACCGCGCTCGTCGTCGGGTCCGCCCCCATCACCGCGCCGCCGGACGGGTGCGTCGTCTGGTAGGGGACGATCGAATAGGGGGGAAGCCGGTAGCCCGGCGCGACGACCTTCCCGCCCATGATCCTGGCGATCTCGACTGTCCGGTCGACCACGTAGCGGGACATCCGGAGGTCGTTCTCCGTGAAGTCAAAGGTGATGCGCAGCAGCTTCTGGCCGTAGGCGTCGCGGTAGGTCGGGTCGGTGCTCAGATAGTTCGTCGGCGTTGGCATCGAATTGCCCTCCGCCTCCAACACGACCGTGTGGTTGTAATGCCGGCGGACCGCCTGCTTCCAGCCGAGGCCCCAGCGCGGGGTGCCGGGCGGCGCCGGGTGATACTCAATCGGTCGCCCGCCTGTGGTCCAGGCGGCGATGTAGGCGCCGCCCACAAAGCCGAGCCCCGTGTGGTCGAAATTGTCGCCGTTGAAGTTGTCGATCATCGTGCCAAGGGCGCCGGCGCCCATGAACGGGTTGATGTTGATGCTTTCGGGATAGAATACCGTCACTGCGGCCTGGGTCTGATAGGTGTAATTCCGGCCGATCGTCCCCTGCCCCGTCGCCGGGTCGTAGGGCCGGCCGATGCCGGAGTTCAGCATGAGCTTTACGTTGTTGAGCGAGAAGGCGCAGAGGATCACGAGATCGGCCGGCTGCTCGAATTCCTGCCCTTGCGCGTTCACGTAGAGCACGCCCGTGGCCCGCCGCCCGGTATTGTCGAGGAGCACCCTGGTGACGTGCGCGTTTGTCCGCAGCTCGAAATTGGGCTGTGCGAGGACCTTCGGCAGCAGCACCGTCTGCGGGCTCGCCTTGGCGAAGTGCTCGCAGCCGAAGCGCTCGCAGAAGCCGCAGATATTGCAGGCTTGGAGGGAAAGCCCCTCCGGGTTGGTGTAGGGCCGTGTCATGTTGCCCGTCGGCGCCGGGAACGGCGTGTAGCCAAGCTCCAGCGCCGCGTTCGCGAACAGCGCTCCCGCATACGCAGACTCGAAGGGGGGCAGCGGATATTCGCGCGAGCGCGGCCCCTCGAACGGGTTGCCGCCCGGCTGGATCTCGCCGCGGATATTGCCGGCCTTGCCGCCGACCCCGCACAGATACTCGAACCGGTCGTAGTGCGGCTCGATCTCCTCCCAGGTGATGCCCCAATCCTGGATGGTGAGCTCGTCCGGGATCGCCTGCGCGCCGTACCGCTCGGTGTAGTGGCTCCGCATGCGCAGCTCGGACGGAAGGAAGCGAAAGACCCTCGCGTTCCAGTGCACGCCGGCGCCACCGAGACCGGTCCCCGGCAGGAAGGAGCCGAGCAGGCGGATCGGCAGCGCCTCCTCGCCCGAATGGTTGCGGAAGGTGAAGGTCTCGACGGCCGCGTTCTGGAACATCTCGTTGCGGACCGCGTAGCGCAGCTCGTCATGCATGGCGGGCGACTGCCAGTCCGGCACCGTGTCGCGCCGCGGGCCGCGCTCCAGGCCGACGATCGACAGTCCTTCCTCGCCCAGTTCCCTGGCCATGATCGCTCCCGTGAACCCCATCCCGACCAGGACGACGTCGACGGGCTTGAGACGGGTTGCCATGACAGACCTCGTTCGGGATCAGCGGTGGCGGTGGGGCGACGCGGGCGCGGCGCCGTGCGCGGGGGCAGGGCCGTGCCCGTGCAGGCGGTGCGCATCCGCCATCGACAGCGGCTCGCGCTCGTAGCGGAGGCCATGCTGGGTGTAGAGGCCGAGATAGGCGGCGTAGACGCCCGGGAACCCCACCATGCGCCAGCCCGCCATGTCGCGGTTGCCGCCATAGGCAGGGTCGGAAAAGAAGCCCTCGATCGTATTGGCGAACAGCGTCTCGAAGAAAATCGCCGAGGGCACGCCATCGAGATCAACCTCGCCCGCCTCGAGACGCTGCAGGAAGTGGTCCTGCTCCTCGGGCGAGGCTTGTACGAAAGAAGCGCCGGCCTCCCGCAACCGCCTGCGGATCGCAGCGAGCGAGGTCCTGTAGACCTGCGCCGGCGTCAGGCCGAGCTGATAGCCTTGGCTTGGCGTGCCCGGCTTGATCGGCCCCGCGAGGAACAGGTGATCGCCTTGACCAAAGGGTCCGGCGAGCTGCAGGTCGATATAGTTCGGCCTCGCGGGCGCCGGGCCAGTCCGGCTCCGGCGGGATCAGGCGATCGACAGCCGCTTCGATGAATGCCGCCTCCTCGGGCGTGAAGAACCGATAGGCCGTGCGCCCGTCGGCCGGCTGCGCCATCGGAGACGAGACCAGGCCGGCGGAGAGAGCAAGAGCGCCACCGGCCTGGAGGAGCACACGTCGGGTGATTTCGGTCATCGGTCTATCCTGGGTTCCGGCGGGTGTTCGCCTCGCAACGCTGTCTCGGCGCTGCATGTCCGATGGTCTCGCATCGCAGACGGCCGGGCGCGATCGGAAGCATGGCGGGGCCATAGAAGGGGTCCGCGGGAGGCCTGATCGGGAACGTCACCGGCAATGGCTGGATACCCTCTCCGCCCTCCCGCTGCGGACCGCTCGAACCGGGTGTAACATCGCCCTTGGTGCCGGCGCCGACCTGAACCGAATCCCCCTGCTGGGTTCCTTGCGACTGCGAGCCTTCGGCTGTCTGAGCGGAAGCCGGGCCGATGGCAGCAAGCAACGTGACGAGCACGACCGGAAGGAGAGTTCGCATCACCGCACCCCTTTTTCCTGAGCCGCTGACCACTCGACCATAGAGGCATGTCTCGCCGGAACGGGTGCAGACAGGCCGGATCACGGCGAAATCCCCGCGACGTAGAGAGCGGCGGCGCGGATATCCTCGTCCGTCATGCGCCGCGCCACGGCGCCCATCACCTTGTTAATGTCGTTGCGCCGCACGCCGTCGCGCCAGAGCCGAAGCTGGGCGTCCACATAAGAGGCCGGCTGCCCGAGAAGCGGCGGATAGACCCGATTTAGTCCGCTGCCGGCGGGGCCGTGGCAGTTGGCGCAGGCCTGAATGCCTCGTTCGGCCGAACCCTGCGCGTAGAGCGTCGCCCCCCACTGGACGAGACGTCCGTCCGCCGCACCGGGCTGCACGACCCGCGGGGGGCTCGGCAGCTCCGCATAGTAGAGGGCGACGGACTGACGATCGGCGGCCGTGAGCTGCTGCGCGATCGGGCTCATTGCCCGATTGGGGCGGGCGCCGGATGCGTAATCATCCATTTGTCTGGTGAAGTAGACCTCGTTAAGACCCGCCAGCCGCGGGAATGCTGCGCCCGCATCTCCTTGGCCCTGCAGGCCATGGCAGCTGAAACAGGCCGCGCCGGCGCCACCCGGCCCGCCGCCCACCGCGATCAGATGGCCTCGTGCTGCCGACACCTCCGCAGGGTTCGAGCGGGCAAGCGTGGCGAGCAGACCCCCGGCAGGGACGACGAGGCCAAGCACAATGACGGGGAGAGCCAGTCGGCCGCGGAGCGCATCCGATACGCGACCGTGCCTTCGTGGAGGCTGGGATCTATAAATCTCAGCCTTTCGGGCGGCTCCTCACGACGCTTGCCGGACGGTAGACCATTTCCGCCAAGCCCGCCAGGAGGTCCGCCTTTGAGGATCGCAATCGTCAGCGCGGCTTGAGCGGGCATCCATTAGCTTTTGCATCGCCCCTCCAGGTTATGTCAGTTGCCGTGAGGATTGACGCCCCCGGAGTGTGCCGCTGATAGCTCGGGGACCGCCTCGGCGCCCCTCTTGCGCTCACGCGTCAATAGTCGAAAGAACAGCGGGACGAACAGGATCGCGAGAAAGGTCGCCGCCAGCATCCCGCCGATCACGCCGGTGCCGATCGAGTGCCGGCTCGCCGAGCCTGCCCCGGTCGAAATCGCCAGCGGCACAACGCCAAGGATAAAGGCGAGCGAGGTCATGACGATCGGGCGAAAGCGCAACCGCGCCGCCTCGATTGCGGCGTCGTAGGTCGATAAGCCTTCTCGATGGCGCTGGGCCGCGAATTCGACGATCAGGATCGCGTTCTTGGCCGACAGCCCGATCAGCGTCACCAGCCCGACCTGGAAGTAGATGTCGTTCTCGATGCCGCGCAGCCAGATCGCGAGGATCGCCCCGAACACCGCAAACGGCACGGCGGCGATCACCGCCAACGGCAGCGACCAGCGTTCGTACTGCGCCGCCAGGATCAGAAAGACAAAGACGAGACCGAACAGAAACCCCTGCGACCCGGTGCCGGCGGTCTGAAGCTCCTGATAGGCCGAACCCGTCCAGCCGATCGAATAATCCGAGGGGAGCGTCCGGGACACGACCTCCTGCATCGCTTCGATCGCCTGGCCGGAGGAAAAGCCCAGCGCCGGGCTTCCCTGAATCTTGGCGGCCGGGAACACATTGAAGCGATCGACCACATCCGGTCCGACCACGCGGGTTTCGCTGACCAGCGCATTGAGCGGCACCATCGTGTTGTTGGCCGAGCGCACAAAGACGTGCCGCAGATCCGCGGCCGACTCGCGAAACGCGCCCTCGGAGGACAGGCTGACGCG
Source organism: Alphaproteobacteria bacterium (assembly GCA_050246595.1). GTDB lineage: Bacteria > Pseudomonadota > Alphaproteobacteria > ATCC43930 > CGMCC-115725 > DATARH01. The sequence continues at coordinate 10,044 of JBFWVT010000064.1, read as the reverse complement.
ATAGGTGCGGCCGAACAGCGTAAAGTCGTTGACGTACAGGCTGCCGAACGTGCTCTGCATCGTGTCGAAGATCGTCGCGATCGGCACGCCGAGAGCCTTGGCCTTTTCGCGATCGACATCGATCCGGTACTGCGGCACGCCGGTCGTAAAGGTGGTTCTGACGCCCGAAAGCTCCGGCCGCGCATTGGCCGCATCGACGACGCGCTGCGCCGCCTGGGCCAACGACTCGAGGCTGCCGCCGGTACGGTCCTGCAAAAAGAACTCGAACCCGCCGGTCGCGCTCAGACCGGGGATCGGCGGCGGGTTGAACCCGATCACGATACCGTCGCGAAACAGCGTGTTCAGCGCCGCGAATTGCTGCGGCAGATTGCGGGCGTCGAGCCTCGGGTCGGTGCGCTCGGACCAGTCCTTCAGGTTGACAAACGAGACGCCGGCATTGGTCTTCTGCGCGCCGGAGAGAAAGTCGTATCCGGCAATCGTGACCACGTCGGCGACGGCCGGGTTTTGCAGCGCCCCTTCGGTAACTTGGGCGGTCACCGCCAGCGTGCGGTCGAGCGATGCCGCTTGCGGCAGGGTCGTGACCAGGAAGATGTATCCCTGATCCTCCGCCGGCACGAGACCGCCCGGGACGCGCTGGAACAGCGACCAGGTCACCCCGAGCATCCCGGCGATCAGCACCAGCGCGATCAGCGTGTGCCGCAGAAAGAACCCGGCCCCGCCGAGAAACCGCCGGCTGACCCAGTCGAAACCGCGGTTGAACAGGCGGAACGGCAGCCACGGCTCGGTGTGCCCCGGTTTGAGCAGAACCGCGCACAGCGCGGGGGTCAAGGTCAATGCCACGATCCCCGAGATCACGACCGACACGGCGATCGTCACGGCGAACTGGCGGTAAAGTTCGCCGGCGAGACCGCCGAGGAACGACACCGGAATAAAAACCGCGCACAGCACGAGCACGATCGCGATGACCGGCCCGCTCACCTCCTGCATCGCCTTGATCGCGGCGTCGCGCGGGTTCAGCCCCTCGCTGGCCATGATGCGCTCGACGTTTTCGAGCACGATGATCGCGTCGTCGACGACGATCCCGATCGCCAGGATCAGCCCGAACAGCGTGAACAGGTTGATCGAGAACCCGAGCAGGAACATGCCGCCGAACGCGCCGATGATCGATACCGGCACGGCCAGGATCGGGATCAAGGTCGCCCGCCAGTTCTGTAGAAACACGAAAACGATCGCGGTCACAAAGATGACTGCTTCGATGAAGGTTATGATGACCTCTTCTATCGAGACCTCGATAAAGCGGGTCGTATTGAACGGCACGTCATGGCGCAGCCCTTCGGGGAAACGCTGCGCGAGGCGCGCCATCGTCTCCGACACGGCGTCGGCGACCGCCAGCGCATTGGCTCCGGGTTGCAGGAAGATGCCGATCGGGACGGTCGGCGCCCCGTTGAGCGTCGCCACGGTGCCGTAATTCAGCGAACCGAGTTCGACCCGGGCCACGTCCTTGACCCGCAGCGCGGCGCCGTTTTCGTCGGAGCGCAGAATGATCTGCTCAAACTCGCGCGGATCGGCCAGACGGCCCTGCGTCGTCACCGAGTAGGTAAAAGCCTGACGCCCCTCCAGCGGCTCCTCGCCAAACCGTCCGGCGGCGAATTGCGCGTTCTGCTCGCGGATCGCGGCCGCAATATCGCTCGGCGTCAAATTGTATTGCGCGACCTTGTCGGGCCGCAGCCAGATGCGCATCGAGTAATCGGAGGCGCCGAACAGCGACGCATCGCCGACCCCCGGGGTGCGCCGCAGCTCGTCGAGCACGTTGATCAGCGCGTAGTTCGAGATGAACAGCGTGTCGTAGCGTCCTTCGGGCGATGACATCGTCATTACCTGAAGAAACGAGGTCGAGCGCTTGGTGACCGAAACGCCCTGGCGCCGCACCTCTTCGGGCAGTACGGGAAGCGCCCGCTGCACCCGGTTGTTGACGTTGATCGTCGCCTGATCGGGGTCCGTCCCGGTCTGAAAGAACACGGACAGGGTCAGCGTGCCGGTGCCGGTCGAGGTCGATTGCATGTAGATCATGTTCTCGACGCCGTTGATCTGCTGTTCGAGCGGCGCCGCGACGGTTTCCGCGATGGTCTGCGCGCTGGCTCCGGGATAGCTCGCCGAGACGACGACCTGCGGCGGGACGATCTCGGGGTATTGCGCGATCGGCAGCACGCGCATCGCGATCAGACCGGCCAGCACGATCACGATCGACAGAACCGACGCAAAAATCGGCCGATCGATAAAGAACCGGGACATTATCGGCCGGCTCCCAGCCGCGACGTATCCGACGGCGCCGGCTCCGGCGCTCCCGCCGGTGCGGTCGTCGGTCTGACCGGCGCGCCGGCGCGCACCCGGATCACGCCATCGACGACGACCCGTTCGCCGCCTTCAAGCCCGTCCCGCACCGCCCAGCCCTCGGGAAGCTCCGCACCGAGCCTGACCGGTCGCGCCTCGGCGATGTCGTTCGCTCCGACCACAAACACCGAGGGTCCTTGCGGCCCCTGGCTGATTGCCCGTTTCGGAACGACGATCGCATCCGGCAGCGTCACCCCCCGGATGCGCACCCGGACGAACTGACCGGGCAGCAATTCGCCTTCCGGGTTCGGAAAGATCGCGCGGGCCTGAATGGTGCCGGTTTGCGGATCGACCCGCTGGGCAGCCGTATCGATCCGGCCCGGATGCGGGTATAGCGCGCCGTTGCCGAATTGCAGATCGACCGCCAGGTCGGTTTCGTCGATCGGTCTGGCGCGTCGCTCGTTCAACTCGCGAAACGCCCGTCCCTCCTCGTCGGTGAACGAAAAATTGACGTAAGCCGGGTCGAGCGGCGTGATCGTGGTCAGCAGCGTCTGCTCCGCCTGGATCAGCGTCCCGATGGCGGGCGACTGAACCGCCGTGACGCCCGACACCGGCGCGTTGACCCTCGTATAGCCGAGATCCAGTCTGGCGCTGGCGATCCCGGCCTCGGCGAGCTGCACGGCGGCCAGCGCCTGATCGCGCGCCGCAAGCGCCTCGTCCCGCGCTCTTTCGGTCGCGACGCCGCGGCGGAACAGCGCTTCCGTGCGCGCGAAACTGGTCTCCGCTTCGCGCAGCGTGGCATTGGCCTGCTGCAATTGCGCCTCCGCCCGGTCCAGCGCCACCTGGTAGGTCGCCGGATCGATCTGGAACAAGAGCTGCCCTTGCTCGACCCGGGCGCCCTCCTCGAAACCCCGCTGTTGCAAAATGCCTCCCACCAGCGCGCGCACCTCGACATCGCGAAAGCCGACGACGCGGCCGGCATAGGTGATCGGAAATGGTACTTCCGCGGGCTGCACCGTAACGATGCCGACCTCGGGCGGGGGTGCGGGCACGGCTTGTGCCGGAGCTTCCGTTTCCGGCCAGCGAACGATGATCAGGTAAGCCGCGATCGCCAACCCGATAACCGTCAGGAGGAGAAGCAAGCGCTTGACCACATTCGCCTCCGGCTTGCGTGAAGCGAGCCGACGCATCGCTCCGCCAGGGTTCGGCCGTCCGCTCGACGGCGGGTTTTCCCGGCGTATTGTACGCGGGGACGACAAGCTCCGACATGGACGGGTCATCCTGTACTTGCCGGGCAGCCGCGATCGCGGTCGATCGATTGCCGTCAAGCGGCACCGACCCGCACCAGCCGAAACCGCCTCGAACCGCGCCGAGCCGTGAGAAATTTATGGCTCCCCAACCCTCCTTCGGGAAGAACCGACCAACAAGCCTCGATCAGAAACAATCCAGCTCGGTCTTTGTTCTCAGATGGACAAGACCGTTCGGCGGGCATGCAGCCTCTGACAATAGAGGCCTGTTTCTCGATCGTCAGCGAGCGGTTTGGCAGCCGCCTCCAGGTGCAAGGAGACCCGATGGGTCAAGCCGCCCCTCGCCGATGCTCCGACCCGCAACGCACGCGCGGGAATTTGCGGCTGCTCCGCTCGTTGGGCGATCCCTCAATACCGATGACGGCGACCCCGTTCCGTGGCATTCGGGGCCTGTGTCCTGGGTTCCGGGTTTGGGGGCTGCGACCGCGCTCCTGAATGCCAGCGCCCCTGAATGAGGGCATTGCAGTTCAAACCGAGCACGACCCGAAGCGGCAATTGCCGGTACCTGCATCGGTCAATTCGTTGTTAGGGTATACGCGTCCTCCAGCCATAGTTGAGGAAACGGCCATGCAGACGACCCCGGAACAAACCGCCACCCCGCTCGGCCGCCCGATGCTGAACGCTCTCGCCGATCGGTGGTGGCTTCTGCTGCTGCGCGGGATTGCGGCAATCGTGTTCGGGGTTCTCGCTTTTATCTGGCCGGGGATCACGCTGATAACCCTGGTCCTGCTTTATGGCGCGTTCGCGCTGATCGACGGCATCATCGCGCTCGCGGCGGCATTCAGCGGCGCCGCCAAGCCGGTGCCGACGTGGTGGCTCGTCGTGGTCGGGCTGCTCGGGATCGCGGCCGGGATTGTGGTGTTTCTGTGGACCGGCATCAGCGCGATCGTGCTGGTCATGTTTATCGGCGCCTGGGCCGTGGCGCACGGCATTTTCGAGATCATCGGCGCGATCAGGCTGCGCAAGGAGATCGATAACGAGTGGGCGCTCATCCTCAGCGGTATTATATCGGTGCTGTTCGGCGCGATCCTGCTTATCGCCCCGGGACCCGGCGCTCTGGGTCTGATCTGGGCTATCGCTCTCTATTCGATCGTGTTCGGGATCCTGTTTATCGTATTTTCGCTGCGCCTGCGGCGGCACCGGCACAATACCGCCTCCCCCGCCGCGACCTGAGATCAACCCGAGCCGGGAATCAGCAATGCGGGCCGTCTCGCCACCGCAAACCGGCTCGGCCCACCGCAAACCGGCTCGGCGCGGCACTCAGGCCGCCGTCCATCGGTCCTTAATCCCCGGATGACGCAGCCGCCTTTGTGCCGTCGGGGTCGCCGAGCGCATCCGCCACCCAGAGGCGCAGGATCACGACCTGCAGGACAGCGAGCAGCGGCGCCGCGAGGATGAAGCCCCAGAGGCCAAAAAGCATCCCCAGAACAGTCAGCCCCCCGATGACGAGAGCCGGCGCAAGATTGACGCTCCACCGCTCGACTATAGGCGCCAGGATGTAGCTTTCCACCAACTGTACAAGAACGTAGACGCCCAGTGCCCATATGACCATCGTGCCGCCGTTGGCGAGACCGACAAGCACGATGATTACGCCGGAGACAAAGGAACCGATATAGGGGATGAACGCGAACAAGCCGGTGATCAGGGCGAGTACAAAGGCTGCCGGCATTCCGACCAAGGTGAGCGCAAGAAAGGTCAGAACCGCAATGATCCCCATCGAGACAAACTGTCCCACGATCCACCACCGCAGGGTATCGGCGCATTCGTCGAGCACGGCCCCGAAGCGCTCGCGCCTGTCGCGCGGCAGCAGCAGCAGCAAGCCGCGGCGGTACAGCCCGGGATTGATCGCCACGTAAAGACCCAGAAATACGATCACGACGAGATTGCCGAGGACGCCGGTAACACCCCCGAGCGCCGTGGTCGCCGATCGCAGCAGCGCCCCGGCATTCGGGAAAAACCGGCGCAGCAGCGAGCCGATCCCGCCCTCGTCGTCGGACTCCGGTCGCGATTGCGCGCCCCTGTTGCTCTGACTCGGCGGCGCCCCCTGGGGTTGCGCTTCGCTCCGGACGGCGGGAGCCGGCTGAGATTGCGCCTGCGGGGCGCCGCGGTCTTCGTTCGGTCCGGTCGAGCCGCCTCCGACAGCCCGCTCCAGAACGCGCAGCTGGTCCTGCACCGTGTTGAAAAGCTCGCTCGCCTGCTGTGCGATCGTGTACCCGCCAAAACTCACACCGGTAACGATCAACAGCGCGAGCACGGTGCAGACCGCCGCGAGGCGCCACCCGCGCGATCCCGTCCACAACCGTCCGAGACCGCGGGTGCAGGCGTCGAGAAAAACGGCGAACAGCAACCCGGCGAATACAAGAAAGAGGGCGTTCGACGCTTGCCAGACAAGGAAAAGCCCGGCCGCCGTCCCGAGCGCGATGGCGGCAAGCTCGAAGCCGCGTCGCGCGAACCGGTTGATCGGCGAGGGCGGGTCGGGAGGCGCCGCGCTGTGCCGGTCCGTCATGACGAGCACCCGATGAGCCTTTTCCCCGGAAGCGCTGCTCGCCTGTGGAAGCGCCAGGGGTGCCGGGTCTTTTCAGGGCTGTTGTTTCGGAGCGATCTCATGAAGCGGGTTCGAGGCCTGAAATCCGATCGACAAGGGTCGTGTTACAGGTGAACCCTTTGCTGAAAATGGAGTTCTCTTCTTGCCCCGTGTGCTGACCTACAATGTGCATCGCTGTGTCGGAATTGACGGTCGGCTCTCGCCGCAGCGTATTGGCGAGGTGATCGCGTCGTGTCGGCCCGACATCGTGGCGCTCCAGGAGATCGATGTGCGCCGGTCGCGATCGCGCGGTGTGGATCAAGCGCAATGGATCGCTCGTCAATTAGGCATGGACGTGCATTTTCACCCGGTAATGGACACGACAGACGAGCTTTACGGCGACGCGATCCTGACCTCGCTGCCCTCCCGGCTCGTCAAAGCCGGCGTTCTCCCGAAACTCCCGTCCCGACGCAGACTCGAGCCGCGAGGAGCCTTATGGGTCTCGGTCGCTGTGGATCGCGCCGAAATTCAACTCCTTAATACGCATCTCGGTCTCAATTGCCACGAACGGCTGGCCCATGTCGAGGCGCTGCTCGGACCCGAATGGCTGGGGAATGATCTCGGCCGCGAGCCGGTGATCGTTCTGGGCGATTTTAATGCCTTTCCCGGTTCCCGCGTCTACGGCCGCCTTGCGTCGCGGCTCAGGGATGCCCGGCAATTGTCTCCGAGTGCTCGACCCGGAGCCACATTCCCGGCTCTATTGCCGCTCCTGCGCATCGATCACGTATTCGTGAACCGGTTTATCGAGGTGATCGAGGCAAGGACTCTCCGGCACTCGGCGGCACGGACTGCCTCCGATCATGTGCCGCTTTACGTCGATTTTCGCGTAGTTCTGCCTGCCGATCAGACGCCCGACCACAAAGACCCAAACCGCGGTCTGCCAAGCGTGCGACGATGAATTTTCAAGCGAGGCCACCTCCGGGCGGCACTGCCAGACCTGAAGCTCCTCCAAATACTCCGCCGCCTTCGGCACAACGGACCCCGAACGCGCGAGCGGCTGGCCAGAGGCGACCCGCCGGCTCGCGTTGGAAATGGCTCCTTGCTCTTGGGATACTCGTTCTTGCAGGTTTCCTGATCTATCGCATCGTAAGCAAATATACGTTCGAGCAGATCGTTACCGCTACAGCCGTGTTTCCGCTCGATCGGCTGATCATGGCGGGCTGTTTTGCCGCTGCCAGTTATATCTGCCTCACCGGGTTCGATTGGCTCGCTCTCCACTACGCCGGCCGGCCGCTGCCCTACCGCAAGGCGGCGCTTGCTTCGTTTACAAGCCTTTCTCTAGGTCACAATTTCGGGTTTGCGGCGCTGAGCAGCGGGGCGGTTCGATATCGTTTCTATTCGCGCTGGGGTCTCAGCGCCGAGCAGGTCGCCAAGGTCATTATATTCTGTGGGGTCACTGTCGGGCTGGGGCTTATCCTCCTGGGAGGTATCGCGCTTTTATACAGCCCGCAACAGGCACACCGGGTTACCGGACTGGAGCCGCTCACGCTCTCCGGCATCGGTGCCATTTGTTTGGTTCTCGCTATTTTCTATCTGCTGCTTGCTGCGACTGTACGGCGCCCGCTGACGATCGGGAAATGGAGATTCGCCATGCCACCGCTCCGTTTGGCGGTCGCACAGGTAATTATCGGCCCAATAAATTTCATCTTTGTCGCAGCCTGTCTGCACCAAGCTCTCGCCGGGGTGGCGGATGTCGATTTCGCGAACGTACTGACAGTTTATGTCATCGCAAATGTCGCTTCACTGATCAGCCATGTACCCGGCGGATTGGGCGTGATCGAAACCGTTGTCACGTTATTCATTCCTGACGCCACCCTGATCGGTGCATTTGTAGTATTCCGTTTCGTATATTTTCTCGTACCCCTGGCTCTGGGCGCCGGTCTCTTTGCCGTGGCCGAGCTTGCTTTCGGCCGGACAACGGCGCCGACCACGGTATCAGAAAACCAATAATGTTCAAGACCCTGCATTATAAGGCTGTGGTTGGATTGATGTACGACTCCGAAACGGCAGCGCGGCGGCATATGAGAGGCCCGGATGTGTTGCTCCTTGCCGCGGGGAAACGGAACCCGTGAGCTACATCGGCACAATCGCCATCATCGCCCTTGCCGTTTATGGACTGGTTGCGGTAATCTTTCTGATATCGGAAAATAGGCGGCCGCAAGCTACCCTGGCGTGGGCGCTCGCTTTCATCTTTCTCCCCGGGCTTGGTCTGATCATTTACGTACTGTTTGGCAGAAGCCGCAAGGCGTTTGCCAAGCAAAGCAAGCTTATCAGGCAAGATCTTGTAGCCAATGCGAGACCTCTTCTGTCACCCATTCTGTCCCGCCAGGACGCGGCGATCAGGTTGCTTGAGGGTGACAGCCCCAGCCGCAAGAAGCTGATGATGCTGGTCAGGCAGAACCCTCAATCAGCATTGACCCGGCAAAATGAAGTCGAGATCTTGCAGAACGCATCTTGCTTCTACCCGCGGATGATTGAGGATATAGAGGCTGCCGTACACTCGGTTCATTTGCAGTATTTTGTTTGGGGGCGGGACGAGTTTACCGACCGGCTTAGAGAGGTTCTCGCTGCAAGGGCCAAAGCCGGCGTCGAAGTCCGCGTCCTTTACGATCCGCTGGGGTCGCATGCTCATGTGAACCGCGGCTATCTAAAGGACATGGAAGCACTTGGAGTCCGCATGGCGCCGACATCACCGCTGTGGCGTCTGCACACGATCAGCTATCGCAATCATCGCAAGATTACCGTCATCGATGGTTCGATAGGTTATACGGGCGGCATGAACATCGGAAAGGAGCATCTCGACGGCGGCAAAGGGTTTGATTTCTGGCGCGATACCCAGATGCGCGTTGCCGGCGAAGGCGCAGCTATCCTGCAGAATGTTTTCATGGTGGACTGGTACAATGCGGTACGGGAAAATCTGTTCTCCCCGTCATACTTCCCCGGGGTCGCGGCAGAAAGAGCTGAATCGGGCATACCGGTCCAGATCCTGACTTCAGGGCCGGATTCGCAGTGGGCCGGAATCCGCCAGCTGTATTTCTCCATGATCGTGACAGCGCAACGGCACGTCTATCTGCAATCGCCCTATTTCGTCCTTGATACTACCATCGCCGAGGCGTTGACGTCGGCAGCCCTGTCAGGCATTGACGTAAGGGTCATGCTGAGCGCGCGTTCGTCAGGCAACCCGATGCCCGAATGGGCCGGCAATACCTTTATTCTTGATGTCATTCGCGCCGGCGTGCGTGTCTTCCTTTATAATAAAGGCTACCTGCACGCAAAGACGATCAGTATCGATTCCGAGATCTGCTCGATCGGATCAACAAATATCGATATCAGAAGCTTCAGCATCAATTACGAGCTGAACGCCGTGATCTACAACAGGGCGCTCGCCGGCGAGCTGGAGGCTGCTTTCAAGCGAGACCTCCGGGGCTGCAAAGAATTCGATCCCGCTGAATACCGGGGCCGAAACCCCGTGATCCGCTTCAGAGACTCAGTCGCAAGGCTCCTGTCGCCTCTGTTGTAATGCTCCAGGATTTGAAGCTCGGGAACCGGCCCGAGCTGTCCCACCCTCATCGAGGCAACATTGACTGAAGGCTTCACGATCGAGCGGCTTGGCTCGGTCGCATCGGAGACCGAAGAAGCGCCATAATTCCTCTGTATAAATCGCCTCCTTCCCCCCTCAGGGAGAGGGCAGAGTGAGCGGACTTATGTAGCATGCGCCACCAAGCCGAGCTTGGCCAGCGCGGGCCGGCGGTACTCTACCTCGATCCCCTCAGTTTAAGGGAGAGGGGCGTGTAGGGAGTATCGCGCCATGCGCGCGATTCG
>JBFWVT010000063.1:0-28825 GCA_050246595.1 Alphaproteobacteria bacterium | reverse complement strand
CCCCCCCCCCCCCCCCCCCCCCCCCCCCCCCCCCCCCCCCCCCCCCCCCCCCCCCCCCCCACGCGGCGTGGCCCTCACCCGGCTCGCCGCTCGCGGCGAGCCACCCTCTCCCGCGGTGCGGGAGAGGGGATTTAGTACACCCGCGCCTTTGGCGGAAACGCCTGAACCTCGTTCGACAGCGTGTACATATGCACCGGACGGTAGCCGAGCCGCACGCCGCCGTCGTGATCGAGCCAGGACAGCGTGTGCTTGAGCCAGGTCTCGTCGTCGCGCTCGGGATAGTCCTCGCGCGCGTGCGCGCCGCGGCTCTCGGTGCGGTTGCGCGCCGAATGCATTGTGACGACCGCCTGCTCCATCAGATTTTCGAGTTCGAGCGCCTCGACAAGGTCGCTGTTCCAGATCATCGAGCGGTCCGACAGGCCAAGATCGGCATAGGTCCTGGCGGCCTCCTCGATTTTCCGGACGCCCTCTTCGAGAATTTCGGCGGTGCGGAACACGGCGCAGTTGTCCTGCATCACCCGTTGCATATGGGCGCGGATCTCACCGGTTTTCAGCTTGCCATCTGCCTGGCGCACCGCATCCAGCCGCGAGATCGCCTCGTCGCCGGCATCAGCCGACAGCGGCGCGTGCTTCTGTCCCGGACGCACCAGCTCGCCGGCGCGCAGCGCCGCGGCGCGGCCGAACACGACGATGTCGAGCAGCGAATTGCACCCGAGCCGGTTGGCGCCGTGCACCGAGACGCTGGCCGCCTCGCCGATCGCCATCAGACCCGGCACGACCGCGTCGGGATCGTCCTCGGTCGGGCGCAGCACCTCGCCGTGATAATTGGTCGGGATGCCGCCCATATCGTAATGCACGGTCGGCAATATCGGGATCGGCTCGCGCGTCACATCGACCCCGGCGAAGATTTTCGCGGTCTCCGAGATGCCGGGCAGGCGCTCGTGCAGAATTTTCGGGTCGAGATGTTCGAGATGTAAGAGGATATGGTCCTTTAAGGGGCCGCAGCCGCGCCCCTCGCGGATTTCTATCGTCATCGAGCGACTGACCACGTCGCGCGACGCGAGGTCCTTGGCGTGCGGCGCATAGCGCTCCATAAAGCGCTCGCCCTCGCTGTTGGTCACATAGCCGCCTTCGCCGCGCGCCCCCTCGGTAATCAGACACCCGGCGCCGTAGATGCCGGTTGGGTGGAACTGGATGAACTCCATGTCCTGCAACGGCAGACCGGCGCGCAGCACCATCGCGTTGCCGTCGCCGGTGCAGGTATGTGCCGAGGTGCAGGAGAAATAGGCCCGCCCGTACCCCCCCGTCGCGAGCATGACCATGTGGGCGCGGAAGCGGTGGATCGTGCCGTCTTCGAGGTTCCACGCCATGACGCCGCGGCACACCCCTTCGTCGTCCATGATCAGGTCAAGGGCAAAATATTCGACAAAGAACTCGGCGTTGTTGCGCAGCGACTGCTGGTAGAGCGTGTGGATGATCGCGTGGCCGGTGCGGTCGGCGGCGGCGCAGGCGCGGTTGGCCGGCGCGCCCTCGCCGTATTCCTTCATATGACCGCCAAACGGCCGCTGATAGATCTGCCCAAGCTCGGTGCGCGAGAACGGCACGCCGTAATGTTCGAGTTCGATCACCGCCGGGATCGCCTGCCGGCACATATATTCGATCGCGTCCTGGTCGCCGAGCCAATCCGACCCCTTGACCGTGTCGTACATGTGCCAGCGCCAGTCATCGTCGCTCATATTGCCGAGCGCGGCGGCGATGCCGCCCTGCGCCGCGACGGTGTGGCTGCGGGTCGGAAACACCTTGGTGATGCAGGCGGTCTTCAGCCCTTCGAGTGTCGCGCCCAAAGTCGCGCGCAGCCCGGCCCCGCCGGCGCCGACGACGACGACATCGTATTCATGATCGGTGATCGGATAGGCGGCAGGCATTGCCGGGGTTCCTTTGGGGCCTGGATTCCCTCGAATTTCGTTCGCGCCGTCAGATGACGAACGCGAGTTTGAGGACGCAGAAAACGGCGAGCGCGGCGAGCAGGAACGCCGCGAGTTTCATGACGATCAGAGCGGCGAGCTTGGCGCCTTCGTTCTTGACGTAATCCTCGATGACGACCTGCAATCCGAGCGCGCCGTGATAAAAGACGGCGACGATCAGCAGGACGAACAGCACCGCCGCGACCGGATTGTCGAGCCAGATGACGACGGTTTCGAGGTCGGCGCCGGCCAGCCCGATGACCGAGATCACAAACCACAGCGACAGCGGCACCAGCGCGATCGAGGAGACCCGCTGCCACCACCAGTGATTGACGCCCTCCTTCGCCGAGCCGAGCCCGATCGCCCGGCCCAGCGGCGATCGTAGCGGCGATCCCGGGCGCTGTTGCGCCATCCTACGGTCCCCACTGCGAGAGGCCGACGACCCAGGCGAGGATCGTCAGGATCGCGGTGCCGGCGAGCACCGCCCAGCCGCTGGCATAGACGCTGGGCAGGTCGAGACCGCTGCCGGTGTCCCACCACAGATGCCGGATGCCGTTGCACAGGTGATAGAACAGCGCGACGCTCCACCCGAACAGCAGCAGCAGCCCCAGCCAGGAGCCGAGAAACCACTGCACCGATTCGAACGCTTCCGGTCCGTTCGCGGCGGCGGCCAGCCACCAGACGAGCAGGATCGTGCCGACGGTCAGCGCGACCCCGGTGATGCGATGCAGGATCGACAGCACCGAGGTCAGCTGCCAGCGATAGATTTGCAGGTGCGGCGACAGCGGCCGCGGGTCTGTTGTCATGCGAGACGGTCCGGCAAGGTGCGGCTCCCAATCAGGTCTGTGACTTAGTCCGCGGCCGGAGACCTGTCAACGCGGCCCAGGCGCGCGGATTTCGTCTGCCTGATATGAGGCGCGCCGCTCGGCGAATGCCGGTTCTGAAGAGTGGGTTGGGTTGCAACCGGCCTTTGCCGCGGGCATGCCGGCGGAGCCGAGCGATATCGCGGCCGGCGCCGTATTTCGTCGCCGCTGGAATTGCCGCATTTGCGTGATACGTGAGCGCCTCCGGTCGGCCATGCGGCCGCGCCCCGCCGGATGACTGCAACCCATGCGGGAGAGTTCGCCGTTGATTTGCTGCTGGTTCAGCGAAAGCCTGCTGATGGACAGCTCCAAGTTGCAGCCGCCCGCCACCGGGATCAGCTCAGCGCCACCTCAAAGCCGCGCTTTGTGCCGGGGCGGGCCATCATCGTCTCGTACCAGCGCTTGACGTTCGGGTAGTCGGCGAGATCGACCTGATGCCGCTCGTGCCGCCAGGCCCAGCCGAGGATTGCGAAATCGGCGATCGAGACCTCGCCGCCGCCGGCATACGGCGCCTCGGCGAGGCGCTTGTCGAAGACGCCATAAAGCCGGCGCGTCTCCTTCATGTAGCGTTCGAGACCGTAGCGCCGGTCCTCCTCCCTTTCGACCTGCAGGAAATGGTGGACCTGCCCCGGCATCGGCCCGAACCCGCCCATCTGCCACATCAGCCATTCGAGCACCGGCACCTGCCGCCGCAGATCGCCCCGAGGCCAGAATTTGCCGGTTTTCTCGCCGAGATAGATTAGGATCGCGCCGGATTCGAAAACGCTGATCGGCTGGTTGCCGGGGCCTTCGGGATCGACGATGGCCGGAATACGGTTGTTCGGGCTGATCTTCAGGAATTCGGGTTTGAACTGCTCGCCTTTCGAGATGTTGATCGGCTTTACCGTGTAGGGCAGACCCATCTCCTCCAGAGCGACGCTGATCTTGCGCCCGTTCGGTGTGTTCCAGGTCCACAATTCGATCGGCATCGGCGCGTTTCCCATGGGTTGCGGCAGGAATACGGCGCAGCATTGCCGCGTTCCCCGGCCTCCGCAAGATGCAATCGCCGCGTGCTTGTGGCGTCAGCCGGCGCTATCGCATAGCATCCCGGCAGAAATTTTCAGCAAGGGAGTCTCCGATGGCCGCCGACCCGAACCGTGCGATCCTGACCGGCGAGAACCCGTTCATCCGCTTGAGCGCCACAGACGGCGGACCGCAGACGACAAATGCGAGCTACTGGCGCATCATCACCTGCCCGGCCGGACCCGGTCATGTGCTGTATCTGAAGAGCGAGCTGACCGAGAACCGCTGGCGCATCTATTCCGACAATATCGCAATGGCGCGCTGGTTGCAGGGCACCGTGCAGGGGATGCTGAACGCCGAGACCGCCGACACCGCGATCCCGGTCATCGACGCCGAGTTCTCGAAGAGCGGCGACCCGCGTTATTTCTGGACCGAAAGCCTCGTTACCCACGACGAGGCGATCAGCCTGACCTGGTATGACATCGGCGAGCCGTTGCTGATCCACAACCAACCGGGCGAAGGCGGCCGCAAATACGCCGTCTGCACCTTGCTGATCCCGGCGCTCGGGGCCAGGCTTACCCGCAACGGGGTCGAGGCCTCGGGGAAACCCTGGCCGTTAACGCGGGAGGGCCGCCCGTTCAGCACCTGCGCGCTGGCGTTCTCGGAAAGCTGGACCGAGGCCAGGTAAAAAACCGGATAATAAAGACCCGCGGCCGGGCTTGACCCGGCCGAAGGGCGGTCGCGGGAGGCTGGGGTTGCGGCATCGCCGAAGCCCGGCACGGTCAAAATCAAACTGAGACAGCACCTGATCCGCATCGCCTTGAACCGGGTGCCATGGTCTGCTAAACAGCAGGTTCAAGCGCTAGAGACGCTATGAAGGCTCGGAGCTTGCCCGGTTCACATCGCGCCGCGGCGCGCGGGCGAATCGTCTGCGGCGGCAGCGTGCGCGATGCAAAAACTTCCGAGCGACAGCACGCGGAAGAAGGAAAACGCTGATGCGGTACGTTGGCGGCGGATGGCTGGCGCGCGGCGCGCTGATTGCCGTGGCGGCGGTGGCGTTTGCCGGGTTCGGGCAACCCGGAGATTGGGTTCCCGGAGCTTGGGCCAAGGATGGGCAAGCCTATCTCGACAGAGCCAAGACCTATCTGGAAAAGGGCAATTTCAACGCGGCCGAGATCGAGCTGCGCAATGCCGAGCGCGAGGCTCCGAAGGATGCTCATATCCGCGCGCTGCTGGCGCAGGTTTATCTTAAGCTCGGCAATCTCGCCTATGCGGAACGCGCCGCCCGCGCCGCCCGCGACCTGAACGGTCCGGAGGCCGAGTACATCCTGACGCTCGCCGAGGCGATGCTGCGGCAAGGGAAGTCCGCCGACATCCCGGTCGAGATCAAGCCGGGCAACCGCCCGCCGGAACTCGAAAGCAAGATCAGGATGGTGCTGGGGCTGGCGGCGAACGCGCTGCGTGACCCGGCCAGGGCCGAGACGCTGCTCCGCCAGGCGGTGTCGCTGGACCCGGACGGCGCGCCGGCAAAGCTGACCCTCGCGAGATTGCTGCTGAGGGGCAAGCCGGGAGAGGCCGAAAAGCTTGTCGACGAGGTGCTGGCCGCGGAACCGAAATCGGCCGATGCGATCGCGCTCAAGGGCGAAACGCTCGCGCTGCGCGGCGACGCCGACGGTGCGATACAGCGTTTTGGCGAGGCGCTGGCGATCGACCCCGGCAATGTCAACGCCCGTCTGGCGCGCGCCAATGTCCACTTGAACCGGGGCGACTACGCGGCGCTCGATCAGGATCTCGACGCAGTGTTAAAGGCGGCGCCGCAGGATTTCAGGGCGAACTACCTGCGTGCGCTGGAATATGTCAAAAAGCAGGACTTCGCCGCCGCCGACCGGATCCTGGACCGGCTCAGCCCCGGTTTTGTCAATCTGCCGCAAGGATTTTATGTCCAGGCCCTAACCAAATACCGCTTGAAGCAATACAACCAGGCCGGCGATGCGATCGCCAAGTATGTGGCGCGGGTTCCGAACAACCCGGCAGGCGCGCGGCTCGCCGCGACGATCGCCCTGAGCCGCGGCAGCCGCAATGCCGCGGTCGATTATCTGACCTCGTATTTGAGCAAATCGCCGCCCGATGCGGCGACGCTGGCTTTGCTCGGCAAGATTTACGCCGATATGGGCAGGCCGGGCCTGGCCCTCGAACAGTTCCAGAAGGCGTCGGCGATCGCCCCTGACGACGTACCCCTCAAGGCAATGATCGCGGCCTCGAAGATCGACGCGGGGGCGAGGGGTCAGGGTATCGAGGAACTCGAAAATTTGTTTGCCACCGATGCCGGCGAGACGGTGGCCGGCCCGCCGCTGGTGCTGAGCGAATTGCGTGCCGGCCATGTCGACAAGGCCGCCGAGGTGGCTGAAAAGCTGGTTGCGGAGAAGCCCGACCTCGACGCGTATCAGGTGCTTCTCGGGATGGTGCGCGCGGCGCAGAAGGATTATCCCGCCGCCACGAAGATTTTCGCGGCGATCGTGACGCGAAACCCGGATTCGGCGCCGGCGCGCCACAATCTCGCGCAGGTGTATCTTGCCGCCGGTCAGGTCGAGGAGGCGAGGAAAACCTACCGGGATTTCCTGTCCCGCAAGCCCGACGATCCCTCGGCCCTGCTCGCGCTCGCCGATATCGCGGCGCGCGAGAAGAAATGGGACGAGGCGATCGGGCATGCCGAGAAGGCCCGCATTGCGGCTCCCGGCGATCCGGCGCCCGGCATCAAGCTGATGAACCTCCATGCCGCGCGGCAGGATTGGACGCGCGCCAAGACGCTGGCCGGCGAGTTGGGACTGCGTTTCCCGGGCAATGCGGCGGTCGCCGAGGCGGAGGGACGGATCATGGCTGCCTCCGGGGATCGCGATGCGGCGGTGGATTCGTACCGCGAGGCATATGAGGCCGCGCCGAGTTCCGAGCCGATATTCCGGCGTTACCTTGGCGCGCTGGTCGCCGACAAACGCTTCCAGGATGCCCGGAGCGTTGTGCAGGCGCGGCTTGACAAGGACCCCGCCAACCGGACGCTCAAGCAGCAGCTCATCCGGCTTGAAGCGGAAATTGGCGGGATCGAGAGCGGGATTGCCAAGGCGCGGGCGTTCGCGAAGGAAGATCCGGAGAGTTCAGCGTACGACCTGACCGCCGCGGATTTATACGCGCGCAACGGGAAGCGGGCGGAGGCGGTGGCCTTGCTGGAAAAGTCGGCAGCGGCGCACCGGAGCGATCCGGCGATCGCGGTCGGGCTGGCGCGTTTGCATGCCGCGAGCGGAGAGGCCGGCAAAGCCGAGGCGCTGCTCACCGCCCGGCTCAACGAGCGCCCGGACGATCGCGCGCTGCGGCGGGCGTTGGCGGACGTCTATCTGCTGAGCAAGAAATACGACGCGGCGGCCGCGGAGGAGACGCGGCTCTTGTCACAGCAGCCGAACGACGTGATCGCGCTCAACAATCTCGCCTGGCTCCATCAGCAGCGCGGTGATCTGGCAAAAGCCCGCGAATTGGCGGAAAAGGCGGTGGCGGCCGCGCCGCCGAGCGCGCCGGCGACCGGGCTCATCAAGGATACGCTCGGCTGGGTTCTGCTCGAACAGGGCGATGTCCAGGGAGCTCTGGTTCACCTCGAAGCGGCCCGCGCGGCGTTGCCGGGGAACCCGGAAATTCAATACCACGTCGCTGTTGCGCTGCAGCGCGCCGGACGTGCCTCCGACGCGCGGGCTGTATTGGAAAAGCTGCTCGGTTCGGGCGCGTCCTTTGTAAGCAAGGCGGAAGCGGAGAAGCTGCTCGACGAGCTGAAGCGCGGATAGGAACCGGTAGGGAATTGATTGCCGACCCGGCGCCGCGGACCGCCGCGGCGCCGGGTCTCCTGGAACGGCTTGGCGTCGCTGCCGTTAATCAGAGTTAATAGGCCGCGAGCAACGAATTATTAAGCTTTCACCGCCAGGGTGGGGTTATGCAGCACTGAGGAGCACGCCGATGGCCCAAAAGCTGAGTTTCTCTGATATCCGCTTGGCGGAAACCTCGGCGCAAGCCCGGGGCAGCGGGGATGACCGGCTGCCGCTCGGAACCGCGATAACACTCATCGCGGGAGCCAGCGCGGTGCTCTGGTCACTGATCGCGCTCGCCATCGGAAGCGTGATCTGAGGGCGCAGCGCCCGCAAGCGGGCTTTGGCCGCCGCGCTTCGTCCGATCGTCTTGGCCACAACGGCAGAGCCGCTTGACCGCGGCGATGTAAGCCTGCGTTTCCTCGTATGGCGGCACGCCGCCATGGGCATCCACTTTGGCTTCGCCGGCGTTGTAGGCGGCGAGGGCCAGCGCCAGATCGCCTTTGTATTTGTCGATCAGTGCGCGCAGGTATGTCGCGCCCGCGCGGATGTTTTCGCGCGGATCAAAGCGGTCGCGCACCCCGAACCGCTCTGCGGTGGCCGGCATCAGCTGCATCAGCCCGGCCGCCATCTTCGGAGAAACAGCGCGGGGATCGAAGCCGGACTCGACCAGAACCACCGAGTGCAGCAGACGCGCATCGATCCCGATATGCTGCGCGGTCTCGTTGATCAAGCGGCGGATCGCCGGCGGGGCCGAGGCGCGCGGAAACGCTTTTGCGGTGGCCTGCCGCGATCCTTCCAGCGGGCGCGGACAATCCCGCGCCGGAGCCGGCGAAACTCGGGAAAGCAGTTGCAGGAGATTTGCCGCCTGCGCGATACCGCGATCCGCCGCCTTGCGCAGCCACATCACCGCGGTGGCCTCGTCGCGCGCCACTCCGCGGCCGTTCAGATACATCCAGCCGAGACCGTAATACGCCCTCGCATCGCCGCGCCGGGCCGCCTCGCAATAGAGGGTCAATGCCCGCCCGTAATCGCGCGGCACCGACAGGCCGCTTTCGTACCGCATGGCCAGCGCGACCGTATCCCCCGCCTTGCCCGCGGGGCTATTCCGGGATGCGTCCGGGCGCGGGTCGGCGCCCTGCGCCGCGGTCACGAGCAGCGGGTGACTCAACACGGCGGCAACCAGCAATATCGCGCGCCCCGAGCGAAGGGTCACGCCAGCCATCGCGCCTTCCAGGCCTGGAACATCAGCACTGCCCACAGCGATGCCTGCCAGTTCCGCTTGCCGGCAAGGTGCTCGCTCCAGCGTCGGCGGATTGCCGTCGGGTCGAGAATGCCGTCCTGCTCCAGGCGGTGCCGGTCGAGCAGGCTTTCGGCCCAGCCGCGCAGCTCGCAGCGCAGCCAGCGATCGAGCGGCACCGCAAACCCCATTTTCGGCCGATCGACCAGCTCGCGCGGTACATAGCGGTGCAAAACGCTGCGCAACAACCGCTTTCCGATGCCGCTGCCCGCTTTCATCGCGGGCGGCAGCGACCAGCTGAAAGCGACGACACGATGGTCGAGCAGCGGCACCCGCGCTTCGAGCGCGACCGCCATCGAGGCGCGGTCAACCTTGGTCAGGATATCGTCCGGAAGATAGGTCAGCGTATCGAGATACTGCATGCGCTCGATAAAATCGGGCACCAGCGACTTTATTCGTGCATCGTCGAGCAGCCCGGGCCGCTCGCGGGCGCCTTTGACCACGGAGGCGGGGTCGGCCCATAGGCTTACGATCTGACGGTAGAAGGCGCTGGCCTCCGGTTCGCCGGCAAGGACACCGGCGAGCTTGTGCATTTTGTCGCCGAACTGCGCCGGACGACGCGGTTCGGGGATTACCGTCCCGAGGGCCGACCAGGCGGAAGGCGGCAGCGCCCATATGCCGCCGGCGGCGAGCGCGCGCAACGGCCGCGGGGCGGCATCGATCGCCCGCCACACCCCCTGACCGCGGAAATAGCGCGTATAGCCGGCGAACAACTCGTCACCGCCATCGCCGGACAACGCGACTGTGACATGTGCGCGCGTCATTTTTGATACGAGATAGGTCGGCAACTGCGACGAGTCGGCAAACGGCTCATCGTACATATCGGCGAGTTGCGGGATAACGTCGAGCGCGTGGCGCGGTTCGGCGTACAGCTCGGTATGCTCGGTCCCGAGATGCCGCGCGACGGCGGCGGCATTCTCGCCCTCGTTGTACTCGTGCTCGTGAAAACCGATCGAGAATGTGCGCACCGGTCTTGCGCTCTGCGCCTGCATCAGCGCGACAACCGTCGATGAATCGATCCCGCCGGACAGAAAGGCGCCGAGCGGCACGTCGGCGACCATGCGGCGCCGGACCGCGTCCCGCAGCAGCGCGTCGAGCGCCTCGGCAGCTTCCGCCTCGCCGCCGGAGAAGCGGGCGTTCTGACCCTGGCGGGCAATGTCCTGGAGCGACCAATACGGCGCGACGACCGGCCGGGCGCCGGTCGACGCCTGCAAGATCGTCCCGGGCGGCAATTTGTAAACGCCGGAGTAGATCGTGTCCGGAGCCGGAATATAACCAAAGCGCAGAAGTGCCAGCAGCGCTTCGCGATCGAGCTCCGGCGTCCAGCTCCGATCGACACGCAACGCCTTTAGCTCGGAACCGAACAGCACCCGTCCGTCAAACTCGGCCCAGTAGAGAGGTTTGATGCCGAGGCGGTCGCGCACGAGGTAGAGCACCCGCTCGCGGCGATCCCAGAGCGCCATCGCGAACATGCCGATCAGACGCTTGACGGTCGCCTCGACACCCCAGACCGCGGCCCCCTCGACAATCGCCTCGGTGTCGCTGTGGCCGCGAAACCGCCGTCCGGCGGCCTCAAGCTCCGACCGCAACTCGTCGGCGTTGTAGACCTCGCCATTGTAGGAGAGGACAAAGCGGCCGCACGACGAGACCATCGGCTGCGCCCCGGCCGGCGACAGGTCGATGATCGACAGCCGCCGGTGTCCGAGGGCCAGCCCGGCCTGCGGATCGAGCCAAACATCGCCGGCATCGGGGCCGCGATGCACGAGCGTATCCGTCATCGCTGCGGCGATGGCGGCGAGCGCGTCCGGGGCCATTCGTCCGCGCTGCTCCCACAACCCTGCTATCCCGCACATCGACCCGCTCTCCTCAGCCGCCGAGCTGCTCTAGCAGCAATTGCGCCTGATCGCGTTCGAAGGCTGCATCCCCGTTTTTGAGAACCCGACGAAGCACCGAGAGCGCCTCCTCCTTTCGGCCCGCAGCCGCCAGCGCCTGCGAGAAGTGATAACCGATGTCAGGCCGATCCGCGGCCTTGCTCCAAGCCGCCTCAAGCGTGCTCAGCGCCTCCCCGGGTTTTCCGGTCCGCAGCAGGATCGCGCCAAGCGTGTCAAGAAATTCGACCGATTCCGGCCGCAGCGCGGCGGCCAATCGAGCGTGCGACAGTGCCTCCTGCCAACGGCCCAGCCGCGCCAACACCCAGGCGAGGTTGTTTTGCAGGACCGGATTTTTCGGTTCCTGCGCGGCAAGCCGCAGATAATGCGCACTCGCCTCGGCGAGATGTCCGCTGTTGACGCAGATTTCGGCCAGGAATTTGCGCGTTTCATCGTCGTCGGGATGCAGGTGGAGCCAGTCCGTCAGGCTCTTCGCAGCCTGTTCGATATCGCCACGGCGCAACTGCAACTCAGCCGAGCGGCGGTGCGCCTCGCTCTCCCTGAGGGTTGCCGCGCGGGCGGCGGTTGCGGCAGCCTCCGCGAGCCGGCCTTGCCCGCGCGCGACAATCGCCTCGATTTCGAGCAGCTCGGCATCCCGCGGTTTGCGGGGGCGCAGTTCCTGTATCAATTCGCTCGCCTGGGCAAAGCGGCCGTGGAGCGCCAGGGCGCGCGCCAGAACCAATCTTGGCGCGGTATCCTGGGGAGCCAGGCGCACGGCCTCCATCGCTTCGTTGACCGCCGGCCATTGCGGATTGTCGGGCGTGAATTGCGCCAGATAAACCTTGGCCAGACCGGTATGTCCCGCGGCCAGCTCCGGCGCCACGTCGATCAAAGCCTTGAACGTCGACAACGCATCGTCGTTCTGGCCAAGAGCGAGTTGCGCTTCGCCGGCGATATCGAGCAGGATCGGAGCGCGCGGGAATTTTTTGAGCGCCTCCGTCGCGCCGACCAGCGCTTTTTCAGCCTCGCCGCGACTCAGTTGGAAGCGCGCCAGCGCAACGGCGATTTCAGGGGTGGCGGCAACGGTCCGCACGCCTTTCAGCAAGACCGCCTCGGCGGTTGCGGCGCGCCCGGTTTTCGCCTCAAGTTCGGCGAGCGCGATATACGTTTTGGCGCTGTCGGGATTGGCGTCGAGGATGTCCTGGAAATATCGGCGGGCTTCGTCCGGTCTGCCCGCCGCAAGCGCCAGCTTCGCCAGCGTGTCGTTCGCGGCGATATCGCCGTGCCGGATTTCGCGGGCTCGCAACAGTGCCTCCCGCCCGGCTTGAAGCTTGCCTTGGTTCAGAAAGACGGCGGCGGTCAACAGCTCACCGATCGGCTCGGACGGCTCGGCTTTTTTCAGCTTTTCGGCGGTCGCGAGTGCCCGAGCATGGTCCTTCATCTGCATAAAGGCGACAAACAGCGGAATTTTGGGCCATGACGCGGTGGGGTACATAGCGGCGGCCCGCTCCAAATTCCCGATCGAGGCTGCGGCATCGCCCGCGGCGATGTCCATTATGCCGAGCTGCGTCCTCAGCGTTCCACTGTCAGGCCGGTGTTCCAGGGCCAGATTGAAATAGCGACGAGCCGTCGCCAGATCGCCGCCGCGCGCCGCGGCCTCGCCGATCAGCTGCAGCAGTTCAACATCGTCGGTCGCCTCGTTCCGCACCGGCTTCAGCGTGTTTGCCGCGTCCGCCGCGCGCCCGAGCCGCAACTGGGTGGCGGCCAGCAGTTTGCGCGCCGCGACATCGCCGGGATTTGCCGAAACGTAGGGAGAGAGATAGTAGTAGGCTTGCTCGTAAAATTGCAGCGCGTAGCTCGATGCGCCGACGATCAGCCGGGCGCGCTCGAATTGTGGGAGCCGCGCCAGGACGATCGCGGCATTCGATTGAGCGGCGGCATAGTCGTTCTGCCGAAATGCCGCCAGGGCACGGATGTAATTCAGCAGCGGGTGCTTTGGTATCTCCGTCTTCGGATTGAGCAGGACCGCGTCGAGGGTCGATATTGCGTCGGAGAGCTTGTCCTCGGCGACCTGGACGGCGGCAAGCTGACCCCGTATCAGCTCGTTCCAGGGTTCAGATTGAAGGATCTTGCCGTAGATCTGCTCCGCCGCCGCATACTCCCCGGCAGCATAGGCGATATCCCCTTCGAGCTGTCTTGCCCTTCGGTCGTTCGGCGCCTCGCGCAGCGCCGCGGCAATCAGCCGACGGGCTTCGGCAAGATCACCCTGATCGATCGCCAAGCGGCCCGCGATGACGCGCACCTCGATCGAATGCGGGTCGGCGGCGAGCCCGTCCTCAAAGGCGCGCCGGGCCGCTTCGATCTGGCCAAGCGCTGCCAGCGCCCCGCCGCGATAGGCGAAAAGGCTGGCCCTGATCGGGCCGGGCAGCTCCTCGGGCAGGGTGGCGGTGTCGTTGACAACCTCGCGGTAGCGTTGCGCAACAAATGCGGCCTGTACCCAGAGCTTGATGAAGTGGCGCTGGTCGACACCTTCTTCGCGCGCCCGCATCAACAGTCCGAGCGCCGCATCGCCGCGTTCGAGGTCATTATAGATCTGCGCCGCAAGCAGCCACGCCGGGATGTTCTTCGGCTGCTGTTCGAGCGCGGCGTTAAGCTTGATTGCCGCCGTGCGAAAATCCCCCGCTTCGCGCAGCATCCCGGCCTCGGCGACGAGCTGCTCGACCGGCTCGCTGCAGCCGATCGTTCCGAGCAATAGACCGATCGCGACCGCGCCGGCCAGCAGACCGCGCCTCGCCGCAGGCGGCACCGGGCGTATCACTGCGTCAAGCCTGTAAATATTCAGTTGCAAATTGCAATTTTCCTCCAAGGGCGGGATGGGTGGAGCTGCCGCATGCAACACCTCGCGGGTGCATCGACCGTGCGCCGCCCGACCGGTGTGGCTGGCTTGCGGGATCGGCCGTCAGATCACCTGCTTCCAGCGCAGGAGACCCAGCACAACAAGCCCCGCCGCGAGAAGCGCGAGCGTAGCCCCGGCGCTCCGGGTAGCGGTGGATCGGCCGGTGCTGCCGCATGTGCGATTCTTCGGGTCCCAGGCACAGCCTTCGACCAAAAAATAGGCCGGACCTTTCGGCCCGATACTGAATTGACGCAGCAGCTGCTGGACGTCGGTATGTGACGTTCCGCTGCTTACCGCGGGCCAGAGTTGTTGAAAGCTGAGAAGATGCTGCGGGGAGTCCTTATACGCCGCATGGCTTGCGTACGCAAAACCGTCCCCGCGACAGTCCTTGTCCTGACAACTGTCGGACGGGTTATTGTAATCCGAGTAGCCAGACGCCGGCCGGGCGTCATGAGCTTTCGAGTTGTCAATCCTCAGCCCACCGCCCGGATTATCGGCGGAACCGACCATGCGATACGCGCTCGCCAGATTGACATCGACCGCTACCTCATTCGATGACAGGCTCAGGGTCACGGTTCCAAACGCAGGAGTACCGATAAGATCGCTGTATGCCAGCGTGAGGTTGCAGCTCGTGGCGGAGCAAAATCCCGCCGGCGCTTCCCCCGCGGTAAAAAAAGCCAGCAAGCCTAAAAGCGCTGCGGTTGTCGAGACCCGGACGGCGCAACATCCGGCTCTGGAAAAGATCGTCCGCATCGCGTGCACGTCGTTCTGATATCCCGAGAACCGACGCCGGTCAACAGTCGCGGTCGCGGCCACAGCCGCAGCCCGGCCATACAAACTCCGTGCCCGCAATCTCGCGAAGCGCCCGATGAGGCTCTGGCGCGTGCCGGCCCGGGCTGAGCGCTCGTTAACCAGAACCAGGCCGTGCTGTGGACAAGGCTGTGCCGAGCGGCGGCATTCGGTTGTATCCCGGACGTTACGATCCAATGTCAATTTAATGTCTGAACGTTACGGAACGGTTACAAACTGAGCGCCCCACCGCGTCATGGTGGCGATGAAAGCCAGGTATTGCAGGGCACGGAGCCGAGCCGAACAGGTAGGCCAGCCCCGGGGTGGGGGCGATATGGTAAACACATGGCCAAAACAAGGTCTTCGCTCCAGCCGCATCGAGGACGAGACGCGGGAGCCTGTCTCCAAGCACCGGACATTGAGCCGCACCGGCAATAGCGGTTGCATTTCATTCCAACTTGGTTTAATCAATGGCCGGTCGTCCGACCCTGGCTTCCTCAACCGCCAGTGCCAAACTGGGCCGACTTTCTTAACCTCAGGTAAATCTGATGGGCGCGCCGTCATGATGCTCAGGGTGTTTCGGCACTTCATTCCCGCATCCGTCCTGTTGCTCGCATTATGCGAAGCGACGCTGATTTTCTTTGTTTGGAATTTTTCCCTTTTTAGCGGGATCGGCGCGGTTCCGGATTCCCGCACTGCCACGAGCGAGCCGGCGCTGGTGCTGGCGCTGCTGGCGGTTTGCGTCATGGCGTTGAGCGGTCTTTACCACAACAAGGCGTTTGCCGATTTTCGCATCATGGCGATCCAGATCGCGATTGCGTTTGTCGCGCTGCTGGTAATTATATCCGCTTACGAGCTGTATATTCAGGACAGTTTCGACAATCTCGCCAGTTCCGCCTGGAGCTTCGCAAAAACGGCCGTGTTGACGTGGCTGGTATGCGTTCTCGTCACCCGGATAACCTTTTCGAGAATTGCCGACCTTGATCTCCTGAAGCGGCGCGTCGTGGTGCTCGGCGCCGGCGAGAAGGCGGCGCGTATCGCCGGCTTGGCTGCGGCGGGAGCCAACCGGTATTTTGTCCCGGTTGCCTATTTGGATTGCGGCGGCGAGAGCCGCGTTGCCACGGCGGCGCGGATCGGCCCCTGCGACAAGGAGCCTGACGCCCTCGTCGATTGCGCGCGCCGCCTCGCCGCGACAGAAATCGTCGTCGCCACCGATGATGGCGACGCCTTGCCGGTCGCTGAATTGTTGCGCTGCCGCGCCGCCGGGATCCGTGTCAGCAACTACATGGATTTTGTCGAACGACAGACAAAAACGGTCGATCCGGACGCGCTGCAGCCGAGTTGGCTGATTTTTTCGGACGGTTTCCGTGATTCCGCCCTGGCGCAATTGTCCAAGAGGTGTTTCGATCTCGTATTCGCGCTTGCCTTGCTGCTGTTCGCGCTGCCGCTCATGCTGCTGACGGCGTTGGCGATCGTGCTCGACAGCAAGGGGCCGATCTTTTACAGGCAGGAGCGTGTCGGACTTAATGGGCAGTCTTTTCTGGTCATCAAGTTCCGCAGCATGCGCACCGACGCCGAAAAGGATGGGGCGCCGCAATGGGCCGCGCAGCGGGATGTGCGCGTCACCAGAGTGGGGGCGCTGATCCGCAAGCTGCGCATCGACGAACTGCCGCAATTGCTGAACGTGCTGCGCGGCGAAATGAGCCTCGTCGGGCCTCGGCCGGAACGCCCGTGCTTTGTCGAGGAATTTACCAGGGAAATCCCGTTCTACACGGAACGCCATTGCGTCAAGCCCGGAATTACCGGATGGGCGCAGGTCAATTATCCTTACGCCGCCTCGCCGGAGGATGCGCGCAATAAATTGGCCTATGATCTGTACTATGTTAAAAATCGCGGGTTGTTTCTCGACCTGATCGTCGTGTTTCACACGGTCCGGGTCATCCTGTTCGCCGACGGGGCACGGTAGCCGAAGATTGAGAATGCAGCTCGGCCAGCTGATATACGCAACGTGTAGTGCTGCGTTTGTCGCGCTGATCGCATTGATGCTGCTGCGACGGCGCATCAGCGGCCCCGGTATCGCGATCCTGGCCGCGTGCGTTCTGACCGCCGCCTGGAGTGCCGATCTGGCGTTCTCCGGGCTGTTGCCCGAGGGCGCGAGAACAATCCTCGACGGTCTGCGGCTGTCGGCGTGGCTGATTGTGTTGGGGATGCTGATTGGAATTCGCGATCAGCGGCGCGGCCGGGCGCTGTCTCTGCCCTTTGTCCTCACCGTCGGCTTCTGTCTGGCGGTGGCGGCTTCCGATACGGTTCTGGTGTTTATCGAGCCGTCCGTCGACAAGGGCGCCCTGGGCGGTCTGCATGATCTCATGCGCGTCGGCATTGGGGTTGCGGGTCTACTGGCAACCGAAAACCTGCTGCGAAACGCCGAGCTTGAGGCGCGGCGCCGGATCTGGCCGTTCTGTCTCGCAATGGGGGCGACATTCGCCTTCGAATTGTTTCTCTATGCGGAGCGCTTGATGGTGCCGGGAGCCAGCTCGGTTGCTGCTCCCGGGCGCGCGCTGGTCGGTCTCTTTGCGGTCCCGCTGCTCGCGGTCGCAATGGCGCGGAACCGCGATTGGCGTATCGACATTCACGTTTCGCGCACGATGGTTCTGCACACGGCGGCGCTGGTCGCCAGCGGCGTGTTTTGCATGTCGCTCGCCGCTGCCGGTCTGCTCGTGCGCGAGTTGGGCGGCGCCTGGGGTCCGCCGTTCGAGCTGTTAACCCTGCTCGGAAGCGCGATCGTTCTGGTCGCGGTCATGGGATCACGCGATCTGCGCGTGCATCTGAAGCGGTTTGTAGAACGCCATTTCTACAGCCATCGCTTTGATTACCGGACGGAGTGGCTGCGTTTTGTCGAAACCGTGTCGCAGCCGGGCGCTCAGGGAGACAGTCTCCAGCTGCGCGTCGTCAGGGCTCTCGCGCAGATCGTGGACAGCCCGGCGGGGTCGCTGTGGTGTTCGCAGGACGGGCGTGCCTATGTCCCGACGGCAACGTGGAACCTGCCGGTCGAGCGGGGCCTCAAACTGCCGGCCGGCCATCCGTTTCTCGCCGGTTTCCGCAACGGTGCCTGGATTCAGGAGCGGCCGGCGGCGGCGGGCGCGGCCTGGCCCTTCGACCCGACCGGTGCCTGGGTCGCGATCCCGCTGGCGCATGGAGACGCGTTGATTGCCTTTGTGATCCTGGCCCCGCCATCAAACCTCTATCCTCTCGATTGGGAGACATTCGACCTGCTGCGCGCGGCCGGTCGGCAAGCGGCCAGCTATCTCGCCGAGGAGCGCTCGGCACGGGCGCTCGGCGACACCCGCGCGCTCAACGATTTCAGCAAGCGCTTTGCCTTTGTGGTTCACGATTTCAAGAATTTGGCCAGCCAGCTCGGGATGGTGGTCGCGAATGCGCGTCGCCACATGGACAATCCCGAGTTCCGCAGCGATATGTTGGAGACGCTCGAAAGCTCGCTGGCGCGAATGAACCGTTTGATCGAGCAAATGCGAGCCGGGGCGCGACAGGCGCCGCCGCAGGTAATCGAACCCGATATCGTGATCGCCGATCTGGAGCAGGAGCTGTCCGCGCTCGGCATTTCGATCCAGCTGCGGTTGGGCGCTCGCGATTGCAAAATGGCGATCGACCGGGACCAGTTCCGTTCGCTTCTGTTGCACTTGATCAATAATGCCCGGGAAGCCGCCCCCTCCGCGTCGGAGGTGATTGTTGCTTCTCTCAGAACCGGCCATCAGATCACGATCGATGTCATCGATGCGGGACCCGGTATGGATGACGAGTTTATCCGGGAGGAGTTTCTCCGGCCATTCCGATCGACCAAGTCGGGCGGAATGGGAATTGGAGGTTATCAGATCCGCGAAATGTTGCGGCTCGCCGGCGGCGAACTCGATGTGATCTCCGCCAAAGGGGTCGGAACGGTCATTCGCTGCATGTTTCCGATGCATGATGAGGCGGAATTGGTGCAGTCTGCGGCATGAGCGAGACCTCGCCGGCTTCGCAAAATCTGTTGGTCGTCGAAGATGATGAGGGGCTTCGGCGTCAATACAAATGGGTCTTTCCCGAGCTGCAGCTCAGCCTCGTCGGATCGCGGGAGGAGGCCCTTGCCGTTATTCGCCGGCAGCCGGTCTCGGTTGCGATTGTCGATCTCGGTCTGCCGCCCCACCCCGACGAGGCCACCGAGGGTCTCGCGACGCTCGCCGCCATTCGCGAGTTGTCGCCGACGACAAAGGTTATCATCGCCACCGGCCAGACGGATCGGCAATACGCGTTGCGCGCCATCGAACTGGGCGCGTATGATTTCTACGAGAAGCCGATCGAGCCGGACGTCCTTCGCCTGATCGTCGGCCGGGCGCGCAATCTGTTCGATCTCGAAGCGGAAAACGCGCGTCTTGCCGAGGCCCGCTATGCCTCGCCGATCGCCGGCATAATCGGCAGCAGTCCGCAGATTCAGTCGGTGCTGCGCACGATCGAGA
Organism: Alphaproteobacteria bacterium; assembly: GCA_050246595.1. Lineage (GTDB taxonomy): Bacteria > Pseudomonadota > Alphaproteobacteria > ATCC43930 > CGMCC-115725 > DATARH01. The sequence goes on along the minus strand of JBFWVT010000063.1, from coordinate 9,790 downwards.
AGGTGGCGCCGACCGATGTTTCGGCGCTGCTGTTAGGCGAAAGCGGCACCGGAAAGGAGCTTCTGGCTCGCGCAATCCACGCGCTGAGCCCGCGCGCAAAGGAGCCGTTTGTGGCGCTCAGCTGCGCGGCCATTCCCGACACCCTGTTCGAAAGCGAATTGTTCGGGCACGAAAAAGGCGCGTTCACCGGCGCGGTAAAGCAGACGATCGGAAAAATCGAATCCGCGAATAAAGGGACGCTGTTCCTCGACGAAATTGGCGACGTGCCTCAGCCGATGCAGGTAAAGCTGCTGCGCTTTTTACAGAACCAGGTTATCGAGCGGATCGGTGGACGTCGTCCGATCCAGGTTGATGTACGCGTGGTCTGCGCCACCCACCAGAATTTAACTCAGCTGATTGCGGAGGGCCGGTTTCGCGAAGATCTTTATTATCGGATCAACGAGGTCGGCGTGCAGGTACCGCCGCTGCGCGAACGGGTCGGCGACGCGGCGCTGCTCGCCAGCTATTTTCTGAGACGCTTCGCGGTGGAATTCAGGCGCCCCGTCCGCGGCTTCGCTCCGGGCGTGCTTGCCGCGATCGAAACGCATCAGTGGCGCGGCAATGTCCGGGAACTCGAAAACCGCCTCAAGCGGGCCGTCATCATGACCTCGGGCTCCGCGATCGGGGCTGCGGATCTCGAGCTTGAGGAGCCGAGCGAGCCGCAGCTCTCGCTTGATTTGCGCGAGGCGCGACTGCGGGCCGAGCGGATGGTGTTGCAGCAGGCGCTGGTATACTCGAAGTCGAATATGTCGCAGGCGGCCAAGCTTCTCGGGATCAGCCGCCCGACGCTTTACGATCTGATCCGGCAGCACGGGCTCACCGTGGACGTCTAACGCGCACGTCCCGCACGTCCCCGAGCGCCGATCGATCCGCCGGGATCGGTCAGCGCGAACCCTCCTGAGGCGATACGGAGCCGGTTGCCATGTCCCGCAGCAATTCCTGCAGCTCGGTCGATAGCTGCGAGCGCGAACCGGGAGGCAGGTTGCCGCGCGCCGGCGCCGACACGCCGAGAGGGGAGAGCGCGGCCAGTCCCGCGGCGATATCCTCGAGTTTCGCCACGGCAGCCGTCAGCGCCGCTGTCGCGGCACGCAGCTCACCGGCAGTCTCGGCGACATCGGCCGGCGCAGCGGCACCGCTCTGGTCCGCCTGTTCTGGACCACGGCGCTGCAAACCGTGCTGAATTTCGAAAATGCCGTTGCGTACCCGGCTGACGGCCCCGGCCAGTTCCTTGATTGCTTCCAATGTCGAGCGATCGCGTTGTCGGAGCTGTTCGACAAATTCCTCGGCCCTCAGAACCGGCTCGGCCGGACGGGCGCGGAGCAACTCGACGATTTCCCGCAGCAATTGCGTATCAAGGCCGGCAATGGACGCCGTCCGAGCCGGCGGGATGCGGAACGCGGTCACAGCGGTCACGGTAATCCAGCCGGATACCCCGACAAGAATTGCCGCGGCGCAAGCGGCCAGAGCCGGCGATAAGCCGATGACTGCCGGTATCGGGAAAAACGGTTCTGTTACGACGGCGAGGGGCAACAGCCCCAGCGCGAGCAGTATCAGGACGGCGCTGAAATAGTGCGTGACGCCAAGCCGCGACAGATAATCGCGCGGCCAATCCATCCAGGCTCGGTCGGGGGCGGTGTTGCCGATCTCGCGAATGGCGGTTGCCGTGCTCAATACGAGCGCCGCAACACCGTAGACGCCGACCCAGACGATCGCGATTCCCGCCCAGTATGTCTGGAACAGAGAAGTGGCGCCGGTCGGGGACCGCACCGCCCCAGGCAGGAACAGCGCCGCGACGGCGATGCTCGCCACCACCGCGCTCGCCACGATGATCTGCCAGGCCTGCATTGATGCCCTCTCAAGAAACCGTTCTGATTGCCTTGACCGCACGCTTGATGCTTCTATTGTCGGAGGAGAAAAACAACCGTGTTTCGCGTTCGGCGTGGAGCAGACCCACGCCAGCCACGGCCAGGCGCTACGGAAGGGATGCCGCCCGCGGTGTTACCGGTTCGCCGCGCATGCGATGGTAAAGCTTGGCTGCCTCGCGCTCCAGACCGAGCCGCAGACCGCGCAGGGTCCGCGGGTTGGCCGCCGTGATCCCCCATTGCTGGCGCCGCCGCGGCAGCCAAAGCCGCTTATATGGGTCGTCGCCGCGACCGAAATTGATTTCTTCCGGGTGATCCTGTTCGAGGACCCGTTCGACCATGTCCATCGTCAGCAGCGTACCGAGCGACAGCTTGTCAAACCTTCTGTCATGCGCGAGCTTGTAGATTACGGCGCGTCCCCGCCACAGGATCCAGAACTGGGCCGCGGCCGGCAGACCATCAATATAATAGAGGCCCATTCGCAGGGCGCCGCGCGCGGCCGCGAGCCGGATCAATTCCGGTATGAAATGCGGGAACGGCTCCGGTGTTTTCCAGCTTGCCGCGTAGACGGTCTCATAATCGGTGATCGCGGTGTTGATCCCGGCCGGTTCTGAAAAAAAGGCGGCTGTGAGGCGTCCGGTCGCGGCGAGACTGCGGCGCTTGCGCTGCCAGGTGCTGAGCAGTTGCGAGGGGCGTTTCGCGAGGTAATCCCGAAAGCCCATCCCGCCGGTTGCCTCGAACCATGTCCCGGCGCCGGGGGTGCATTCGACGAGGAGACCGGCTCGCCGCAGCGCGCACAGCAAGTCGCCGTAGCTCCCGTCCGAAGGGTCCAGTTCGAACAGCCGGACACAGTCCCACCGCGGTCTTTCGGCCATGATTTCGGCAATGATCGCGCCCAGTGCGCGGTGGAGCGCGGTTGTCACGGCGCTGACCGGCCCGTGCTCGATGCTGTAGAAATTGGTGAAGCTCAAAAGCGAGAGCGGCTGCTGCTCCCTCTCTCTCCGCAACAGCAGCGCGGCTGACGCGTCCGGACGCTCGTCCGTGTAAACACGGATTTCGGTTCCCGCTTCAACTCCAAATCGCGTCATCAAGTCATACCATTGCGGCAGCGCGAAAAAGCTCTGCTGCCGATCATCGCCGAATATTCTGGCCAGCCCGGGCGGGAGCCGCAGAAAATCAGGGTTCTTGTAGAGCGGCATCAGGCGGTGTTAATTTAAAAGAACAGAATAAGAGATCGTATCGTGCAGGTCTTAACATTTACCACATTATACCCGAGCGAAGCGCGGCCGACGCACGGGATTTTTGTCGAAACGCGGCTGCGCAAGCTTGTGGAAAGCGGCGCCGTGTCCGCCCGCGTGGTCGCGCCGTGCCCCTGGTTCCCATCGGCCGCGCCGCGCTTTGGCGCGTATTCGGCGTTTGCGCGAACCCCGCGGACCGAAACGCGTCACGGTATCGACATCGATCATCCGCGTTATCCGTTGCTGCCAAAAGTCGGAATGAGTTCGGCGCCGCTGGCGATATTTGCCGCAGTCCTCCCGCTGCTGCGGCGACAGATCCGCGACGGCAAGGATTTCGACCTGATTGATGCTCATTACTTCTACCCGGACGGGGTGGCCGCGGTTCTGCTGGGCCGAATGCTGAACCGCCCTGTCGTCATTACCGGGCGCGGGACCGATCTCAATCTGATCTCGACCTATGTTTTGCCGCGGCGATGGATGCAATGGGCCGCCGCGAACGCCGCCGGCCTTGTTACGGTTTCGGCCGGGCTGAAGCGACGGCTGATCGAGCTGGGGATGCCGCCCGAGCGCGTCCGCGTGTTGCGCAATGGGGTCGATTTCGCCGCGTTCCGGCCGCCTGCCGACAGGGAGGCCGCGCGAAACGCGCTCGGCTTTACGCGTCCGACAGTACTCGCGGTCGGCAATCTGATCCCGCTGAAGCGGCACGCGTTGATTGTCGAAGCACTGGCTCACCTGCCGGGGATCGATCTCGCGATTGCCGGCGACGGTCCCGAGCGGCCGCGTATCGACGCACTGGTCCGCCGGCTCGGCCTCGCCGATCGGGTGCGGCTGCTTGGCCGCGTGCCGCAGCAGACCCTGCCCGGTATTTACGGCGCCGCCGACATCCTCGCCCACCCGTCGCTGCGCGAGGGCTGGCCCAACGTGCTGCTGGAAAGCATGGCCTGCGGCACGCCGGTTCTGGCGACAAATTTCGACAGCGTCGGCGAGATCGTCGGCGCGCCGGAGGCCGGCCGCATTGTAACGGAAGCGACACCGACCGGCCTCGCCGCAGCAATCGCGGAGCTTCTCGCCGCCCCGTCGGAACGCGAGGCGACCCGCCGCTATGCCGAGGGTTTCGACTGGCAGGTTACGACCGCCGGGCAAATCGAGCTGTTCCGCCAAGTCTGCGGCGTCGCAGAGAGCGCCGCTCCGGCATCGGGCATACCCGTCGAACAGCCGGACCGTAGACAAAAGAAACCCGTCGTGATCCGATCCTGATCGCGGCGCCGTCCCTACTCAGGCTACTTAGGGGCGATCCGCGCCTGCAGCGAGGCGACGACCCGCTCCGCGGTCTTCCCATCCCAGAGCGGCGGCGGTCCCCTGCGCGACCATCGCCCGTCGAGCACGTTCTCAACTTCGCTGCCGATCCGTGAGATCGGCACCAGGCGATTGGTCCCTTGCGAAATCGTGATCGGACGCTCGGTCGTGTCGCGCACCGTCAGACACGGAATGCCGAGATAGCTTGTCTCCTCCTGCACACCGCCTGAGTCGGTGATCACAACCCGCGCCCCCGACACCAGGCTCATGAATTCGACATAGCCCAGCGGTTCGATCACGATGACCCGACCAAGCCGGTTCCGCAGGCCGAACTCGGAGAGGCGCCGGCGGGTCCGCGGATGCATCGGAAATACGAGCGGCAGCCTGTCCGCCACCGACGAGATCTGGTCGATAAACGCCGACAGCATTGCCGGATGATCGACATTGGCCGGCCGGTGCATCGTGACGACCGCGTAGTTGCTTTCGGTCAGACCAAGCTGCCGGCCGTAGCGGCGCTCGGCGATCGAGCGCCGCAGCATCTCGAACGAGTCGATCATGATATTGCCGACCTGTTCGATTTTTTCCGGCGCCACCCCCTCGCGCCTGAGATTGTCGTCGGCGTCGGCCGACGGGGTCCACAGCAGATCGGAAATCGCGTCGGTAACGAGCCGGTTGATCTCTTCCGGCATCGTCCGGTCGCCGCTGCGCAGCCCGGCTTCGAGATGGGCCAGATTCAGGCACAGTTTTTTTGCGACAAGAGCGCAGGCGGCGGTCGCGTTGACATCGCCGACGACGACGACCCAGGATGGCGGGTGCTCCAGGCAAACCCGTTCATAGGCCAGCATGACGCCGGCGGTCTGCTCGGCATGGCTCCCGGACCCGACGCCAAGATGCAGATCGGGAGCGGGCAGCCCCAGCTCGTGCCAGAACACGTCCGACATCTGCGGGTCGTAATGCTGGCCGGTATGGACGAGCACCGGACGCGCCCAGTTCGCGGTTTTCAGGCGATGGAACACCGGCGCGATCTTCATGAAATTCGGCCGCGCCGCCGCGATCAGATGGATTTCGGCCAAGGGGGTTTCAGTCGCCATCACCGCGCCTCCTGCCGGCTGCGCATCAATCGATCGTACACCGCGGCGTAGCGGGCGACGCTGTGTTTCCAGGACCGCTCGGTTTCGACATAGTGAAGGGCCCGCGCCTGAACCCGCGGCCAGGCATCCCGGTCGTCGAGCGCCGCGACAATGCCTTCCGCGACATGGCGCGGATCGCCGGGCGGAAACAGATAACCCGTCTCCCGGTCGCGGATCAGTTCGCGATGACCGCCGACATCGGAAGCGACGACAATCCGCTCCTGCGCCATCGCCTCAAGCGGTTTCAGCGGGGTTACAAGCTCGGTCAGCCGCATCGAAAGTCGGGGAAAGACCAGGAGATCGGCCAAATCGTAATAGCGCCTGATATCCGAATGGGGCACCCGCCCGGCGAAGACCACCGCGGAGTCGAGGCCGAGATCGGTCGCCAGCTTGCGCAGGTTCGCTTCCTCGGGTCCGCCGCCGGCGAGCAGCACCGCGATTTCCCGATCGCGCCGCCGCAGTTCCGGGACGGCGCGCAGCAGCAGGTGCAGCCCCTCATAGAAATAGAACGACCCGAAAAACCCGATCACGGTCCGGCCCGCCAGTCCCAGCCTCCCGGCGAGATCGGGGTCGGGGCGGCCGCGCCCCGAGAACGCCGCGCGGTCAACCGCGTTCGGGATGATCGTCACCTTGTCGGCCGGGATTCCGCGGGCGACGATATCGCGGGCCAGCCCTTCGCAGATGACCGTAACCGCATCGGCGCGCTGCACGACAAATGTTTCGAGGCGCCGCGTCGCGTGATAGCGAAGATCGGGCTTGCCGCCAGGGTTCATATTGGCGGGGTTGGTGCTGGCCCTGGCATCCTCCCAAAAGGCCCGGATTTCGTACACGACCGGCAAAAGATGCCGGCGCGCGGCCCGGATCGTCGGCAGTCCGTTCAGGATCGGGGAGTGGGCGTGCAGGATATCGGGTCTGATCTCGCCAATGACCTCGTCGAGTCGACGCCCCAGATCGCGGATGATCGCAAGCTCGCCGGTTGCGGGCAGTCTGGCCGCAAGCCCGGTGGGTTGCGGGGTGCGGAAGAACTCCCAGTCGCCGATCCGCTCGCGCGCCGGAACCGCCCCGGTTGCCGGTGCGAAGGTCTGATGCTTGCCGCTCGTCACGAGCACCGGCTCCCACCCGATTGCCCGCTGCTGATTGATGATGCCGAGGGTACGATAAACATAGCCGCTTTGCAGCGGCAGCGAATGATCGAGAATGTGAAGTATCCGCATTTTACGAAAACTGGATTGGCTACGCCGCCGCCACAAGCATAGCGCACGTCCTCTGCGCAGGATACCCCAATTCGGAACAATCGACCCTGCGCGTCGTTTCCACAAATCGGTCTGGGCATTCGGGAGCGCAAGGTTGACAGCGAATATCCGGCCGTATCGGCGTGAGACAGCCGGGCGGACGGCGCGTATAGCGGCGATGCCACCGGCCGGGCTTGCAGTATCGTCGCGCTTGACACAGTGCCCGAAGCATGAGATCGCACTGTCCGGTTTCGTCCTATCGGGATCAGCATCGCCGCAGAGCGCGCTGCGTTAGGAAGATTTCAACCTGTTTCTTACTAAGCTCGTCAGCGTAAGTCGTATCGAGCAACGGCAGCGGGCTGTCAGGACGTGGGACAAAGCGGATCGTATTCAATTGTCCCGCCGCTTTACGAATGTGCAGATGCCTGTTTCGGACCTGCAGAGGGATATATCGCTGTGATGTGGCCGTATCACGGGCGTTTGGGGCGCCGATTTCGATTGCTGCCGGGCAAGGATGACCGATGAGCCGATATCTGATCACCGGCGGGGCCGGCTTTATCGGCTCGCATCTGGCTGAGGCGCTGATCGCAAACGGTCACGCGGTCCGGGTCCTGGACAATTTCTTCAGCGGGCGGACCGAGAACCTGCCGGAAGGTGTCGAGCTGACAAGGGGCGACGTGACGCGGCAGGAAGCCGTCAGCCGCGCGCTGGACGGCGTCGATGGCTGTTTTCACCTCGCCGCGATCGCGTCGGTCGAGTATTGCCGCAAGGAGTGGCTGCGCAGCCATGCCGTAAACCTGAGCGGCACGATCACCGTTCTTGACGAAGCCCGCAAGGTCCAAAGCCGCACCGGGCGCCTCGTTCCCGTCGTCTATGCATCCTCCGCGGCGGTCTACGGCAACACCACCCAGATCCCGATCTCCGAAGAGACCCCGACAAACCCGGTCAATGCCTATGGGGTCGACAAGCTCGGCTGCGAGATGCACGCGGCGGTCGGCGGCCGGATTCACGATCTGGCCGTGGTCGGTTTGCGGTTTTTCAACATATACGGCCCGCGGCAAGACCCCAATTCGCCGTATTCCGGAGTCGTCTCGATCTTTTGCCGGCGCATATTGGAGGGGGCCCCGATCGAGATCCACGGGGATGGAACCCAGATCCGCGATTTTGTTTATGTGGACGATGCGGTGCGGGCGCTGCGGCGGGCGATGCAGCTGGCTGTGCCGCGAGAACCGCAGGTGTTTAATATATGTACCGGCGCCGGAACGCGGATCGGCGAGCTGGCGCGCACCATTGCGCAGGTTCGCAATGTTCCGTTCGCGCCGCGCCATGTTCCGTCCCGGATCGGCGATGTGCTTGTGTCGATTGGCGATCCGCGGAAGGCGCGTCGCGATCTCGGCTTCAGCACCGAAACCGAACTGTCGCAGGGCTTGGCGCGAACCCTTGCCGCAATGTCGCCAGCCGGGAGCGAGACCGGAAGCGGATCATGGAGCCGCGCCGGTTGATCGCAACACGTCGAGTCCTGCGATGCGGCAGACCGTGCGCCATCGCCTCCCCGACCATTTCAAAGCGATGACCCCGCCTCGCGATCGGACCGTGCCGCCGCGACGGTCTCTCCCGGCGTTGGGTTTGAAACCCGAATTCGACGGCTCTATCGAGTTTCGCCGCGAGGCGCTGCCGCCGCTCGCCGCTCTCGAAACCGAATGGCGCAACCTCGAACCTGCCGCGGCGCCGTCCTTTTTCATCTCGTGGCCCTGGATCGGGACGTTTCTGACCGCTCTCCCCGAAGCCAGGCGGCCCGATCTGCTGCGCGGTTCGCTGCGCGGCGAAACGGTCGCGCTTGCCCTTCTTGGCGCGAGGCTGGTGCGGCGGCGGCGCGGTTTGATCCGCTCGCGCGCTCTTTTCCTGAACGAAACCGGCGATGCGAATTACGATGCGACGATCGAGCATAACGGGTTGCTTGTCGCGACCGGGTATCACGCGGCTGCGACCGATGCTCTGATCGGGTGGTTTGCCGAACACGCCCGGCGTGATGCCGACGAACTCCATATCAGCGGCTCGATGCAGGCGCTGCCCGGCAATACCGTCGCGCGGCGCGGTCTCGACCGGAGGCAAACCGAGGTTCCAACCTACTGGGTCGCATTGGACCGCCTCGCGGCAAGCGACGGGGAGCTTTATCCCGTGCTCAGCAGCAACGCACGGCAGCAGTTGCGGCGAGCCGTCCGGCATTTCGAGAGATACGGGCAAGTGCGGTTGGACTGCGCAGCCAATCGCGGCGAGGCGCATAAATTTTTTGCCGAACTCAAGGAATTGCACATCGCGACGTGGCAGAGCCGCGACAAGCCGCACGCGTTCAATCGGCCGTTTTTCGAGACGTTCCATCGGGAGTTGATCGAGCGCCATGTCGGCGACGGTGCGGTTCAGCTTCTTAGAGCAAGGGCCGGCTCCCGCCTGATCGGCTATCTGTATAATTTTCGGCGCCCCGATCGCGTGTACGCATATCAAAGCGGGTTTGCTTATGGCGAGAAGCAGGTCCGTCCCGGCGCGGTGGCGCATGCGCTCGCGATACGCGACGCCTATCGTTCCGGCGCATCCGCCTATGATTTTCTCGCCGGCCATAACAGGCTGAAGGAAAGCTATGCGACCGACAGCGCGCCGATGCTCTGGGAAGTCGTTCAGCAGCCGCGTGTGGCCTTTCGGGCCGAGCGCTTGGCGCGCAGCGTCAAGCAGCTTCTCGAAAACCGACTTGCCCCCAGAAGGCGCGAAGCCGGGCGGGCGCAAAGCCGGGCGGGCGCAAAAACGGGGCAGGCGCAACAGGCGCAAAAAGATGTTGCCTGCACGGCGGCAAGGCGATAGGGATGCCGCCGCACCCCCGAGAATTTTCCGGCGCGAAACCGATCCGCCTCGACAGAAACTGAACGGCCGCTGTCCATGTCCATTCTGATTACCGGCGCTGCCGGTTTTATCGGGTTTCACGTGGCAAGGACGTTGCTCGA
>JBFWVT010000062.1:0-28897 GCA_050246595.1 Alphaproteobacteria bacterium | reverse complement strand
CGCGCCGAGACTGGTGATCGTGATCGTCGAGCCGGTCCGCTGGACGCGCGACGCCTTGCCGTCGCGCGCCGCCGTCGCGAGCCGGCGCAACTCGGCCGCGCTCTGCCACAGATCGAGCGCCTCGGCGTGGCGGATGACCGGGACCAGCAGGCCCCCCTCGGTCTGTGTCGCGATACCGACATGCACGGCGGCATGGCGGTGCAGCATGCCGGCCTCGTCATCATAGCGGGCGTTGACCTGCGGGTGTGCCACGACGGCGTTAACCAGCGCGCGGATCAGGAACGGCAATAAGGTCAGATGCTCGCGCTCGGGGTACGTTTCGTTCAGCGCGCCGCGCAATTCCTCAAACGCGGTGACATCGACCTCCTCGATATACGAGAAATGCGGGATCTGCCGCTTCGATTTTTGCAGATGCTCGGCGATGGCGCGACGCAGACCGATAACCGGCACCTGTTCGACACCGTCGCGCCGCGCCGGTTCGCGAAGGACGGTTCCGGTCGCCTCCATGCCCGAGCGGGAGACGATATGGGAGTCGAAGTCCTGTTGCGTGATGCGGCCGCCCGGACCGGTGCCGGGGACGAATTGCAGCTCGATGCCGAGATCCCAGGCGCGCCGCCGCACCGCCGGCGAGGCGAGCGGCTTCTGCCCCGGACGGCGTATGGGAGGCGCAGCGGCAGGCACGGCGGAGGATTGCCTCTTACCCTCCGACGCCGGAGCCTGTCCCCGGATCAAGTCCGGGGCAGGCTCTCGGGCCGCACTTTGTGCGGACCCGTGGGGCGCGGGTCCCTCCCTCTTCCCGCTCGCAGGGAGAGGGGAGGCTTCAACCGCGGCGGCTTCACTCCCTCTCCCCGCTTGCGGGGAGAGGGTTGGGGTGAGGGGCTGGACCGACGGAAGGCCTGACGCCGCGGGGGCTGTTTCGGGAGCGGCAGCCTCCGCGACATTGCCTTCGCCCGCGACGTCGAGCACGACCAGTTCCGAGCCGACCGGACGCCGCTCGCCGGGCTGGCCGTGGATTTCGACAACCGTGCCGGCGACCGGAGCCGGCAGTTCGACGGTGGCTTTGTCGGTCATCACATCGACCAGCGGGTCCTCCTCGCGGATCACCTGACCCGGCGCGACATGCCAGGCGACGATCTCGGCTTCGGTCATGCCCTCGCCGATATCCGGCACCTTGATGACGTAGCGGCCCATGTCGGTTGCCGGATCAGCCTTCGAACGTCCGCCGCATGCCGTCGGCAAGGCGGGAAGGGCCGGGGAAATAGTCCCATTCGTGCGCGTGCGGATAGGGCGTGTCCCAGCCGGTCACGCGGATGATCGGCGCTTCGAGATGATAGAAGCAGTTCTCCTGCACCAGCGCCGACAATTCCGCGCCGAAACCGCAGGTGCGGGTGGCCTCGTGCGCAATCACGCACCGGCCGGTCTTTTTGACCGAATCGACGATCGTGTCGATGTCGAGCGGCAACAATGTGCGCAGATCGATGATCTCGGCGTCGATGCCGGATTCCTCGGCGGCGGCCAGCGCGACATGCACCATCGTGCCGTAGACCAGCACGGTTACCGCTTCCCCCTGGCGCACGACCGCCGCCTTGCCAAGCGGCACCGTGTAGTAGTTCTCGGGCACCTCGGCGAGGCGGTGCCCCGCCCACGGCACGGCAGGCCGGTCGGGGTGACCGTAGAACGGGCCGTGATAGAGGCGCTTCGGCTCGAAAAAGACGACCGGGTCGTCGTCCTCGACAGCGCTGATCAGCAGCCCCTTCGCATCATACGGGTTCGAGGGGATGACCGTCTTCAGCCCGCAGACATGGGTGAAGATCGCCTCGACACTCTGGCTGTGGGTCTGACCGCCGAAAATGCCGCCGCCGGAAGGCGCGCGCACCGTGATCGGCGCCCAGAACTCGCCGCCCGAGCGGTAGCGCAGCCGTGCCGCCGCCGAGACGAGCTGGTCGGTCGCCGGATAGATGTAGTCGGCGAACTGGATCTCGACGATCGGGCGCAGCCCGTAGGCGCCCATCCCGACCGCGACCGCCATCATGCCGCCCTCGGCGATCGGGGTGTCGAACACCCGCGTTTCGCCGTGCTTTTTCTGCAAGCCCTCGGTGACGCGAAAGACGCCGCCGTAGAACCCGACATCCTCGCCAAAGATCACGATGTCGGGATCGCGCGACAGCAGCACGTCCATCGCCGAATTCAGCGCCTGCACCATCGTCATTTCGGGCATAGTTCAGACCCCCAGCTCCTGGCGCTGGCGGCGCAGATGCCAGGGCATCTCCTTGAAGACATCCTCGAACATCGTCCGGGCGCTGAAATGCGGCCCGTTCTCCATCGTGCCGTACCGCTCGGCCTCGCGCCCGATCTCGCGCACCTCGTCGGCGAGTTCGCTTTCCAGCTGCCTGTGCCGTTCGGGCGACCATTCGCCAAGCCCGATCAGATGCCGCGACAGCCGGTCGATCGGGTCGCCATACGGCCAGTTCCGCCATTCGTCCTCGGGTCGGTAGCGGCTCGGGTCGTCGCTGGTCGAGTGCGGCGCGGCGCGGTAGGTGAACAACTCGATCAAGGTCGCGCCGTGATTGGCGCGCGCCCGCGCCGCGGCCCATTGCGTCGCGCTGTAGACCGCGAGGAAATCGTTGCCGTCCACCCGGAGACAGGCGAGGCCGAAACCGATCGCGCGCGCCGCGAATGTCGCCGCCTCGCCGCCCGCGATCTCCTGAGGCGAGGAGATCGCCCATTGGTTGTTGACGATGTTGAGGATCACCGGCGCGCGATACACCGAGGCGAAGGTCAGCGCGTGGTGAAAATCGGACGCGGCGGTCGAACCCTCGCCGATCCAACTGGCGGCGATCCGCCGGTCGCCCTTGTAGGCCGAGGCCATCGCCCAGCCGACCGCATGCGCGAACTGGTTGCCGAGATTGCCGGCCAACGAGAAATAAGAGGCCTCCCGCGCCGAGTAGAGCACCGGCAATTGACGGCCCTTGAGACGGTCCCGCGCGTTCGAATAACACTGGCACATCATATCGAGCAGCGGCCAGCCGCGCGCGATCAGGAGGCCCTGCTGCCGGTAATACGGGAACACCATGTCGTCCGGCGCCAGCGCAAAGGCCTGGCCGACCCCGATCGCCTCCTCGCCGGTGCATTTCATGTAGAACGTGATCTTGCCCTGGCGCTGCTGGCGGAACATGCGGTCGTCATAAGCGCGGGTCAGCATCATCGCGCGCAGACCGCGACGCAGCGTCTCGGGCGGCAGGCGAGGGTCCCACTCGCCGACCGCCTTTGCGTTGCGGTCGAGTACGCGGATCAGTTTGTAGGCGAGGGGATGCGTCTGCTGCGCCGGCACGTCGATGTCCGGACGCGCGATCGCGCCGGCCGGAAATTGCGGCACGTAGCTGAAATCGGGCGGCTCGCCCGGCGCCGGGCCATGCGGCGGGATGTGCAGTTTCAGCCGGGGCCGGTCCGGCTCGGTTTCGCCACCCCGATTCGGTACGGCGGGCGAAGTTTCGGGGAGTGCTGTGTCCATGAGCGGCAATCGCGATGGTCGAAAGATGTTCGGCCCAATTTACACGCTTGCGGCCCCTGAAGGTTCCCTCCCACCGGTCAAGTCGGCGCCGCGAGCCGACAGCGCCTCGGTCGAGAGGGATTGGGCGGAAACACGGCCTGACGCAACCAATGTCGGAAAGCCGCTATATTCGGAGGCGTGATTGCCCTCGTGGTTCGGCATGCCGGGCTTGGTCAGGATGCCGCGCGGCGGGATGAAGCTGTGGATGCGGCGCTTCGGGATTTCGTGCCAGCCGATGTTGAAGGCGGCAAGCTTGGGAAAGAACTGAAGCTCGCTGTACGGCAGGTGATCGTGAACCCACCAAGCCATCGCCTGCCACGGCGTCCCCGCCGCGTAACGGTCGGCAAACCACGGCACGACGATGCAGGCCATCGCGCCGATCGCGCCATACGCATCGCGCCGGTCCCAGATATGGCGAGCGCGGTTGCGCTCGTTCGAGCCGCAATTTTGGTAATGCGTGTTGCCGTAGGCGTTGACCGCCGGCGAGCGATAGGCGGAACGGATCGCCAGCCGCCCGAATGTCGCCTGCAACGGTTCGAGCAATTCCTCGCACAAACGGCGTCCGGCCGCGACCGCCAGATCCGGGTCCTCCGGCAGGTTCGGTATGGCGTGGACATTGCCGATCTCGCTGTGCAGAAAATCGCGCATAAAGAACGAGGGCGACAGCCGTACCCGCCCCAGCTCCTCGGCGGCGCGGACCGATTTCGGGGTCCTCAAAGCGCGATCCCGAACCGCTCGGCAAAGCCCTGCCGGCCCGCTTCCGTGACTGCGACGGCGCGGCTCGCCGGCACCCGTTCGATCCAGCCGAGCGCGAAGCAGCGCGTCGCGAGCGCCGCCCCGAGCGTGCCGCCGATATGCGGCACGCGCTCGCTCCAATCGAGGCACAGACGGCAGAACACGCGCTTTCCGGAGCGCGGCTCGGCGTCGATGCCGATGCCGAAATCGGCAAAAAAGGCGACACCGGCTTTGGTAACGACGCCCGCCTCCTGGGACAGCTCGATATAGCCGCGCTCGACGAGACCGTCGGCGATCCGCACGCCAAGCGTTCCGGCAAGATGGCCGTAGCAGGTGCGCGCGGCGCGCATCGCCGCGCCGCGCGGGCCGGTGACAACGGTGCGGCGGCGTCCGGTCGAGACTGCCATTACGTCTTTAAGCAGGCGCGCGGCATCGGCCGAGGCGAGACGGTAGTAACGATGCCGCCCCTGCCGGAATGTCGAGAGCAGCCCCGCAGCGGTCAGACAGGCGAGGTGGTCGTCGGCGGTCTGCGGCGCGATGCCGGCGACGCGCGCCAATTCGCCCGAGGTCAGCGCTTTTCGGTCCATCAGCGCGGTCAGCATGCCGGCTCGCGCTGGATCGGCGATCAGCGACTCGGTTTTAGCGAGGACGGCAACGCCGGCCATGATCGGTGCTCCCGCTGCGGGGTCGATGCGGCGCAGCCTAACAGAAGCCGGAGGAGAGTGTTTCGCCGGATGCCGAACAATCGTCAGACGTTGAAGCGGAAATGCATCACGTCGCCGTCCTGCACGACATAATCGGCGCCTTCGAGACGCATCTTCCCGGCGTCCTTCGCCCCCTGCTCGCCGCCATAGGCGACGTAATCGGCGTAGGAAATCGTCTCGGCGCGGATAAAGCCCTTCTCGAAATCGCTGTGGATCACGCCGGCCGCCTGCGGCGCCCTGGTGCCGCGCGTCACTGTCCAGGCGCGCGCCTCCTTCGGTCCGGCGGTCAGAAACGTAATCAGGTCCAAGAGCGCGTAGCCCTCGCGGATGACGCGATCGAGCCCGGTTTCGCCGAGACCGAGCGCGGCGAGAAATTCGCGCTTTTCGTCGGGATCGCCGAGATGCGCCACTTCCGCCTCGATCGCCGCCGAGATCACGACCGAACGCGCGCCCTGCGTCGCGGCGTAATCGGCGACCCGGCGGCTGTCGCGGTTGCCGGTCGCGGCGCTCGCCTCACCGACATTCGCGATATAGAGGATCGGTTTCGCGGTTAAGAGCTGCAACCCCGCCATGTCGCGCCTTCGGTCGGAAGGGATCGCCGCCAGACGCGCCGGCTTGCCGTCGCGCAGCGCGGCCAGCGCCGGTTCCATGATGTCGAGCTGGGCGCGGGTCTCGCGGTCGCCGCCGCGGGCGCGTTTCTGGGCCGCGACCACACGGCGTTCGAGACTGTCGAGATCGGCCAGCATCAGCTCGGTCTCGACGGTCTCGGCGTCGCGGATCGGGTCGACCGAGCCTTCGACATGCACAACGTTTTCGTCGTCGAAGCAGCGCAGCACCTGGGCGATTGCATCGACCTCGCGGATGTGTCCGAGAAACTGGTTGCCGAGACCCTGCCCCTGCGAGGCGCCGCGCACCAGACCGGCGATATCGACGAATTCGAGCTGGGTCGGGATAATTTTGGCCGATTTGGCGAAGCGGGCGACGACCGCGAGCCGCTCGTCGGGCACCGCGACGCGGCCGACATTCGGCTCGATCGTGCAGAACGGATAATTCGCCGCCTCGGCCGCCGCGGTCGCGGTCAGCGCGTTGAACAGCGTCGATTTGCCGACATTCGGCAGACCGACAATGCCGCAATTGAAACCCATGATCCTCACACAGCACAGCAAGCGGACCGGGCGAAATCCGGTCCTCCGCGAGACCGACGATCGGGAAGGCGAGGCCCGCGAGCCGGGCCGTCGTGCGCCGTATTTAAGGCGGGATCGGGCAGAAATCCAGACGCGGCGCGGCGTCGGACGGCCCGTAAATTATCCCCCCGGTTTGATCTCCGTTCCCGCCATCGCTTCGAGCACCCGGGCGACGACCGGGAAGCCCTCGCCGCCCCAGCCCTGCGCCTGGGCGCGCTTGTACACGTCGAGGGCGAGCGCGCCGAGCGATCCCGGCGCCCCGACCTCGCGCGCCAGCGCCACCGCGAGATCCATGTCCTTGGCGACGATGTCGAGCGTGCCGCCGGCCGCGAAGCTGCGGGTGAGGACGCCGCGCGGGATGTTGTCGAAGGTGCGGCTGGCGCCGGCGCTGACCGGCACGATGCGGGCCAGCACGTCGAGATCGATACCGGCCTTGGCCGCCACCAGCATGCCCTCGATCGCGGCGATAAACCCGGTATAGCCGAGATACTGCGTGACCAGCTTGGCGGCACAGCCGGCGCCGCTCGGCCCGACATGGAAGACATTGGCCGCGATCGCCTCGAACAGCGATCGGCAATGGACGAAATCGGCCTCGCTTCCGCCGACCATGACGGTCATATCAGGCGGCCGGCCGCTGACCGGCGCATCGAGAAACCGGATGTCGCGTTTGCGGGCGGAATCGGCGATGCGGCGGATCGTGGCGGGGGCGTTGGTGGTCAGGTCGATATAGGTTCCGCCGCGGCGCAGCCCGGCAAAGACGCCGCGTTCGGGATCGAGCGCGGCGGTCTCGACCTCGGCCGGGCCGGGCAGCGAGGTGAACACGGCTTCGGCGGCATAGGCGGCCTCCATCGGGCTGTCGGCGACCGCCGCGCCCTGCCCGAGCAGCGGACCCATCGCCTCGGGCCTGACATCGTACACGGTCAGCCGGTGCCCGGCGCCGATCAGGTATTCCGCGATCGGCCGCCCCATCGTCCCGGTGCCGACAAACCCGATGCGCATTCCTGATCTCCGGTTTGGCGCGGTGCTCTCGGCGAGGATCAGATGCCGAGACCCGGCACGCCCCGATAGAGGGCGGAAAGCGGGATGTCGAGACCGATTGTCCGCAATTGCAACCGGGCCTGCGGGCCGGCGACCTCGATCGCCTGCCAGTTTTCGGCGGGGTCGCGGCGATAGATTGTCGCGGCAACTCGCTCGCTCTCGACGTAGAGGATTTCCTCGGCGCTTGGGATCACTTGATATTGCGGCAATTTGACAAAATGGTCGTCGCGCTCGGTCGAAGGGGACTGGATTTCGACGATCAGCAACGGCTCCGCGTTGATCCCGCGGTAGTCGTTCGCGAGCCGGCAGGTCACGACGATATCGGCCTCGAAGTAGTTGCGGCCGCTCAGCTCCTGCGGCGCGATCCCAGCCTGACTGCCGACCGCGCAGTCCGGGCGATTGGCTCGCACTGCGGCCCCAAGCTCGAACGCGAGGTTTCCGGCAATGCGCTGATGCGCAATCGCGGGCGGCGCCATCGCGACGATGACGCCGTCGAACAGCTCGTAATGTCGCTCATCGTTGGGGCAGGAATCGAGAAATTCCTCGACGGTCAGCAGTTTGTAGGCCGGTTCCATAGTCAAAGAATAATCCCGGAGCGGGCGGGCTTCCAGTCCGTGCCTTCTGGTGAGCGTCGGGGATTGTCGCGGCGGTGCAATCTTCGGTTGTGTGGTTGGAGGAGTTTATCGAACTTGCAGTAAATTTACAGCGGACATTCCCGTATGGGTTGTATTTCTCAGCGTGAGAGGGTAGAGGCCGCCGCACGATCCGGATGCCATGTCGCCGGAAACTGCGGCGGATTTCGGGACGATCATCGGCCCAGGACTGCCATCAATTCGCGCCACTCGCGCAGACTGAGGCCGCTCGATAGCTGATCCACCTTCTCATCATTGAGCATGCGGCGGATCACGGTCAGGCCGGTTGCTGAAATCGTCGCGGCGTTTAGGCGATATTCTAGAAATGCTCCATAAACTATTGGCACCCAGCGTTTTACCGTCTCCAGCATCGTCTCGGCATAGGCGCGGATTTCGTACTGGGCGTGCGGGTCGGCGCGCAGGCTGAGGAAGTGCAAGAGATTGTGCAGGTCGGTCTTCCAGTACCATTGAGTGTAAACATTTGCTGATAGAACAATTCGTGCAAGCTCACGCGCCAATCCGTGTCGCTGCGGATCGATGGCATTCCCAATATCATCCTCGTTCAAAAGTTTTCTATAGGTACTATAACCTCTCTCTGATTCTCTCTTTAGGAGGTCCAGTATGTATTTGGCTTCATGTGGTGGAAGAACGTCCTCTCTCCCTTGGCGATTGCTTTTGGATTGTGCGGCCAAATCCCGAAGCTCCGATGCTGCTGTTTCGGGGAAAAGATCTGGCTGTCCTTGCGCTGCCACTTCTTCGATTCGCCTCTCACGGCGCCGTGTTTCAAGGTAATCGAAATCTGGAATATAGAATTCCTTATCCAATATTGAATACCGTGCCGAGTATTCGTTGACGTTCGCAGTGCGGTGCCGAATCCATTGCCGCGCGACGAAAATCGGCAGTTTAATGTGATACTTGATCTCGCACATCTCGAACGGCGTCGTGTGGCGGTGCCGCATCAGATAGTTGATCAGGCCGTGGTCCTCGCTGACCTGCCGGGTGCCGCGCCCGTAGGAGACGCGCGCCGCCTGCACGATCGCGCCATCGTCGCCCATGTAGTCGACGACTCGGACAAAGCCGTGGTCGAGCACCGACAGTGGCTTATACAGAATGTCTTCGAGGGCCGGCACTGTTGCGCGGCCGGTCTCGCGCCGCACTCCTCGCGCCTGAGCAATCTCGGCCTGCTGTTCCCGGCTTAGCGGCATGAGGCGATTGCCTTCCTCCGTGCTTCGAGGCGCCTCTCTGTGCGCGGCTCCTCGGCATGATGGGGTTTGCGCGCCATACCCTACGCCATCCGAAGACAGCCGCCCACGGGTCCGTGCGTCGCATAGTCCGAGAAAGTCTAGGGGCGTCCCGAAAAGCGCGGCGCCCTGTTGCGTTTTGTGTCGGAGACCCTATATTTAGCCGTGCCGGGCAACCGGCTATGGCGATAAATGGCCTGCGAAATAAGCGTAGCGGACCCGGGGGCGGTACCCGGCGCCTCCACCAATTCCCGCCGCGAACCCGAATCGGGCGCGGCGGCTCCACGGGGGCGAAACAGGTTCGACGCGCGTGGTAAAGGCAGAGCTTTCGCCCGGCATGATACCGCCGTTATCGGGTCAAAACCTAGCTGCGAACGATAACTTCGCACATGAGGCTCTTGCTGCCTAACCCTTCACGGGGTGAAGCCAGTAAGTAACTCGCGGTCCGAGGGGCACCGGGCAACAGAAGCCCCTCACTTGATTCGCCACCTTGATTCCCTGGCCGCCTCCTTCCATTCTCGCATCATTGGGCGAAAGCCGCCGGCGAGGAACGATGCCGCAGGATCTGTACCAGTACGAGACGATGATCGACCGCGCCCTGCGCGGTGTTGTGCGCGAGGCATTGGAGCGCGCGTCGCGCGAGGGTCTGCGCGGGGCGCACCATTTCTATATCAATTTCGCGACCGATCTGCCGGGGGTCTCGATCCCCGACAGCCTGCGGGCGCGCTTTCCGCAGGAAATGACGATCGTGCTGCAGCACCAGTTCTGGGATCTCGATGTCGGCCAGGACAGGTTTTCGGTCACGCTGAGCTTTCAGAAGCAGCTCGAACGGCTGATGGTCCCGTTCGCCGCGGTGCGCAGCTTCGCCGATCCGTCGGTCAATTTTGCGCTGGAGTTCGCGCCGCAGGAGCGGACGGAAACGACGCCCGCCCGGATACCCACCATCGTGCCGGCTCCGATCGCGCCGACGGCAAAATCCCCGGGCAAGCCCGCCGAGACCGCTTCCGGCAAGACCGAGGAGAAGACCGGCGCGGAAGTCGTCACGCTCGACAGTTTCCGCAAGCGGTAGAGGCCGCCCCTCACCCTCCCGCGCCTGTCGGCCAGGCCCCTCCCTCTCCCGCATTGCGGGAGAGGGGCTTATCGGAAGCCGCGCCGCTCTTCTATAATCTGCCGGCATTCTCAGGACCGCACCGTTAAGCCTCGGAGGGCAGCGCCATGGAACTGTGGAACCATTGCGAGAACCCCTACCCGTTTGTGCCCAGCGAGGTGCTGGAAGAAGCCGAATCGGTGCGCGCCAGCCTGCCGAACAGATATTGCGACCCGAAGATCGCGGCGCGGCTCTATGACGAGATCTGGGACGAGTACCGGCTGTGCGACGATCTCGGCATCCACATCGTCACCAACGAGCACCATTCCGGGATCAACAATCTGTGGGCGGCCAGCCCGGTCATCACCGGCGTCGTTGCCAACATCACAAAGAAGTCGCGCATCCTGTCGCTGGGCACGCTGATTACGGTGCGCCCGGACCCGGTGCGGGTCGCCGAGGAATACGCGACGATCGACATCATCTCGAAGGGGCGGCTCGACATCGGTTTTGTCAAATCCGGCGCGACCGAGATGGTGTCGGGCGACGCCAACCCGATGCGCATCCGCGAGCGCGAATGGGAGGCGATCGATCTGATCGAAAAGGCGCTCGTGACGCGGGACGGGCCGTTCAGCTGGGAAGGCAAATTCTTTATCCACCCGCACGTCAATATCTGGCCGCGCCCGTACCAGGAGCCGCGCCCGGAATTCTGGGCGGCGACATCGGACCTGCCGACCTGCGCCGAACTGGGCCGGCGCGGCATCATCAACACGCTGTTGTTCGGCGGTTACGACCGCACCAGGCAGGCTTTTGACGCGTACAAGGCGGCGCGGCGCGACGCCGGATTGCCGGCGCCGGGCGAGGACCGGTTTTCATACATGGCCTTCGCCTATGTCGGCGACAGCGACGAGGAGGCGCTGCGCATCGGTCAGAAAATCGCATGGTTTCTGACGGTCAGCATCAAGAGCGCGCCGCAGATGTCGAAATTCCAGCCCGGCAATTTCGCGCCCGAGATGGCGCCGGCGGCGTGGCGAGCCGGTATATCGCGGCGGCCGCGCCCGACCAATCTCGATGCCGAGGTGCTGATCGGCCAGGGCCAGATGTTCGCCGGCAACCCGGACACGGTGGCGCGCCAGATCAAGGATTTTCGCAAGCGGGTCGGCGGCATCCGCCACATCATCATGATGACGCGGCAGGGTCTTGTGACCCACGAAGAGGCCGCAAAAAGTTTTTCCCTTGCCGCCAGGGAGCTGTTGCCGCAGTTGCGGGATTTGCCGCCGATCGATGCCGACGAAACCGAGTGGCTGGCGCAGCGGGCGGCGGCGAAATGAACCGCCGCGTCGGAAACTCCCTCTCCCCCACCGGGGGAGAGGGTTGGGGTGAGGGGGCCACTGCCGAGGCGCTTGCCGGCACCCACCTCACCCTCCCAGCGCTGCGCGCTGGGCCCCTCCCCCGGATCAAGTCCGGGGCAGGCTCTCTCCCCCCTGAAGGGCGGAGAGGGGCATGAGGCCCGATACCACGATGCGGGCCGGGCCGCTGGAGCTTGAGGTGCTGCGGCGCGGGACAGGGCGGCCGATCCTGCTGGCGCACGGCATAACCCCGGTCAGCCCGAAAGCACCGTTTGTCGATCTGCTGGCCGGGCGCGGCGAGGTGATCGCGCCGTCGATGCCGGGGTTCGGCACCTCGCCGTTGCCGCAGGATTTCGACACTGTCTACGACCTCGTGCATTTCTGGCGCGACGTGCTCGACACGATGCCCGACCGGGTGGCGATGATCGGGTTTTCGTTTGGCGGCTGGATTGCGGCCGAGGTCGCGGCCGGGGGTCATCCGAAACTCGACCGACTGGTTCTGGTCGGTCCGGTCGGGGTCAAGCTCGGCGGGCGCGAGGAGCGCGATTTTGTTCATTTCTTCAACACGAACCCGGCCGAATTGAACCGCCGCGCCTGGCACGAGCCGATTGGGCGCCCCGACGGCGTCTACGGGCTGGGCTGGCAGGCTTGCATCGACGATACGATGCCCGACGCGGATATGGTGGCGCTGGCCCGCGCGTGGGATTCGCTGTGCCTCTACGCCTGGCGGCCGCATCTGTACAATCCGCAGCTCCGGCACTGGCTGCGCCGGGTTTCGGTGCCGACGCTGGTGCTGTGGGGGGCGAGCGACCGCATCGCGACACCGGATTACGGCAGGCGCTACGCCGGGCTGATCCCGGGCGCCCGGTTCGAGATCGTCGACGAGGCCGGGCACCACCCGGAACTCGAACAGCCTCAGGCTTTTGTCGAGGCGGTTGCCGATTTTCTAGAATGACAACTGTCGTTGCGAGCCCACGGGTCCGGCTTTTGGCCAGCCCGAGGATAGACTACGCGACGCAATCTCCGGCCGCGACAGGCTGACCGAGATTGCTTTGCCGCGTCGCTCCTCGCAATGACAGGGAGAGCCGCCCATGATGTTTATCGTCCGCAGCACCGGCGAGCGTCCCGAGATGCCGGGGATCACGGTCAAGCTCAGCCGTGATACGCCGCCGATCGTCAAAGACGGTGCGGGAAAGACCGATTTCTTCTGCGTCGGCGAGGAAGCGGCGGTCGCGGCGCTGCGCGATTCCGGTTGGCAGGTCGCCGAATTGCGCGACGGCTGGTACGAGGACGGGCGGGGCGGCGGTGTCGCGATCTGGGGCCAGGGGAAATACTGGGAGACCCGCAGCGAGCCGCTTACGGTCGTGGAAGCCTGCGGCCCCTCCGCACGGCCGCAGGAGACCGGCGACAGCGAGCATGTCGAGGTCCGCCGCGCGATCTTCGGCGCCTGACGCCAACGGCCTGAGCCTCTGGCCGGATGCCCCCACCCTGCCCTCCCCGCAATCCCCGGATCAAGTCCGGGGGTCAGGGAGGGAGCTTGCCGCCGACCGATGGGTCGGCGCCGGTTCGTATCAGTGCCGGCTGCTGAGCATGTCCCAGGGAGTCTTCCCCTCCGGCATCGGCGGGATGCGCAGCAGGCCGGCCAGCGCCTCGCCCGCTTCGTAACGGCGGCACAATTCCTCGGGATCGTAGGTTACGCCGACCGGGTTGGCGGCGAAAGCCGGGCTTTTGAAATAGTTTTGCAGCTCTTCGACAGTGGAAAAATTGTCGATCTGCAATTCGACCCGGTTGTTGTCCGGGTCGCGATAATACAGCGATGTCGTCACGCCGTGATTGATCGGCCAGTGCGGCAGGATGCCGTGCGCCTTGAGCCGACGGTACGTGGCCAGCAACTCGCCGAGATCGCGGTAGGCATAGGCGACGTGGTCGGTGCCGGCGCTCTCGGGGTCGCGCGGCGGCAGCCCCGGAACATGGATCAGCGCCAGGCGATGATGCTCGTCGTCATAGCTCAGAAAGCACAGCCGTTCGTCGCGGAAGACAAGGCGGGCGGCGAGGACGGTCTTGTACCACTCGGCCATCCGGTCGAACTGGCCGGTGCGCAGCACAAAATGCGCGAACTTGGCCGGGCTGATCGGCTCGGAGGCCGGAAGCATCCGGAGAAGGGGAGATGCGTCGTTCATGGTCGCCTCGGCGCGTTGGGTGGTGAGAAGGGATATGCTCAAGCGGTGACCCCGATACGGGCAAACTAGCACGCCGGCAGCGGGGCGGCAGGACCTATCGCGGTTCGGCGGCCGGTTCCGCAACCGGTACGCAGCGCGCAATCTCGATCCGCTCGCCGTCCTCCTGGCCTTCGCTGGCGGGGCTCAACAGCACGCAACCGTTTCCTTTTCGCCGGATCTCGACGATGTGGAAGACATAGTCCTTCGGATTGCTCCCGAATGCGCTGAGCTGGACCTTGTCGCCGACCGCAACCCGCGGCGGCAGCTCGATTTTGTCGTATGGCTTGCAGGTGCGATGGACGATCCAATCCCGGCACATTGTCAGGACCGCCTTGCCCGACACCGTAACCGCCGCGGCCGGCTCGGCGGGGACGGCCGGCCCTGCCGCCACGGCGATGCCGGCGCAGACAAGGATCAGCGCGAACCAAACAATCCGAGGGGTCACGATCAGACCGGGCGCACGACCTTGCGAATGCGGTGGTTGTTCGTATCGCCGATATAGATCGTGCCGTCGGGATCGACAACGGCGCCATGCGGCCGGTCAAGCCCGGCAGCGGCAGCGGGACCGTTATCCCCCTGCCCTCCCCTGCGGCCTCCGGCGATCGTTGTGACGATGCCGCTCGCGCGGTCGATGCGGCGGATCGCGTGGTTTTCGGTATCGACGATCAACAGACTGCCGTCGCGGTCGAGCGCCATCTCCTTCGGGGCGTCAAACACCGCCGCCGCGGCCGGGCCGTCATCGCCGGAATAGCCGCGCCCGGTCGTGCCGGCGATCGTGCTGATCGTACCGGCGGCGGGATCGACGGCGCGCAGGCTGCTGCCCTGGCGTTCGAGGATATAGACCGTGCCGTCGGGCGCCACCTTGACGGCCCGCGCGCCGAAGATTCGTGCCTCGCGGGCCGGACCGCCGTCGCCGCCGTGCTCGGCCATGCCGATGCCGGCGAAGGTGTCGATGACGCCGCTCGCCAGATCGACGATCCGAACCCGATGGTCGGCGACATCGGCAATATAGAGTCGTGTTTCGTCCGGGTCGAACGCCAGCCCGTTCGGCTCGGCGAGACCGGCTTGCGCCGCCGGGCCGCCGTCACCGGAAAATGAAGCCACGCCGGTGCCGGCCAGGGTCGTGATGACGCCGGAACCAGCGTCGATGCGGCGCACGCGGCGGTTGTGCCGGTCGGCGGTGTAGACAATGCCGGCGCGGTCCACGACGACGCCGTAAGGCTCGTTGAGCGCGGCAGCGACGGCCGGGCCGTTATCGCCGGAATGGCCGGCTTCGCCTTTGCCGGCAATCGTCGAGATGATCCCGGTCGCGGCATCGACGCGGCGGATGCGGTGGTTGAACGTGTCCGAGAAATACAGATTGCCGGCGCGGTCGAAGGCGACATCGAACGGCCCGTTCAACAGCGCCTCGGCGGCCGGCCCGCCATCGCCGGCAAACCCCTTCTCGCCGATGCCGATTGCGGTCGTGATGATCCATTCCGCCATTCTCAAGCCCTCCCTGCGGCGAAGATAAAACGATGCCGGGCGATTTTCACCCGGCTTGCGCCGGCCGCGCCGGTGGGGCCAAATGGCGATACGCTGTTTGATCGACCGGAGCACCGCATATGAGCGACAACAGGAAGCCGCGCCTCGTCGGCATCAATCATGTCGCGATCGAGGTCGGCGACATCGACGAAGCGCTCGAATGGTACGGGCGGATCTTCGAGTTCACCTTGCGCGGCAAGAGCGAGCGCAACGCGTTTATCGACATGGGCGATCAGTTCGTCAACCTGACCCTGGCCCCAGAGCAGCGGCGCGAGGGGGTGGAGCGCCGCCATATCGGCTTTGTCGTCGATGACCGCTCCAGCGTCAAGGCGCGCGCCGAGGCGGCCGGGGCAGTGATGGTCGAGGGGCCGTTTCTCGATTTTCTCGATCCCTGGGGCAACCGGCTCGAAATCATCGAGTATTCGAACATTCAGTTCACCAAGGCGCCGTATGTATTGCGGGGTATGGGGCTGGCGCTCGACAAGAACGAAAAGGCTCGGCAGGAACTCGCCGACAAGGGGATGGCGCCGGAATGAGCACGGGAAACCGGATGCAACTGAGCCTGATCGTCCGGGGCCAGCACCCGCCCGGCGATATCAAGGGCCATTTCCGCGACGATGTCGAACTCGTGAAGCGCGCCGAACAGGTCGGTTTTGACGGCATCGTCAAGGGGTCGCACTACAGCGCACACCCGTTCGAGTACATGCAGCAGGTTCCGTTTCTGGCCTATTGCGCCGCGATCGCGCCAAGGCTCAGGCTGATCTGCGGTCTCGTGCTGTTGCCATTGCACAAACCGCTCGATCTGGCCGAACAGCTTGCGACATTGGACATCATGTCGGGCGGAAAGCTCGTGTTCGGCTGCGGCATCGGCTATCGCGATGTCGAGTTCAAGGCGTTCGGCGTGCCGCGCGCCGGTCTCGGCAAACGCTTCGAGGAATGTCTGGAGGCCGTCAAGCGGCTGTGGACCGAGGATTTCGTGACGATGAAAGG
This sequence comes from Alphaproteobacteria bacterium, assembly GCA_050246595.1. GTDB lineage: Bacteria > Pseudomonadota > Alphaproteobacteria > ATCC43930 > CGMCC-115725 > DATARH01. The sequence goes on along the minus strand of JBFWVT010000062.1, from coordinate 12,647 downwards.
CTCGCATTTCGAGCTTGATCGCGCGAATTGCACGGTCAAACCGCTGCGGAAGCCGACCCCGCCGATCTGGATCGGCGCCAACGCCGATGTCGCGATCCGCCGCGCCGCGCGCATGGGCGATTGCTGGTACATCAACCCGCACAACACGATGACGACCATCGAACGGCAGATGGACGTCTACAAGCGCGCGCTCGACGAATACGGAAAACCGTTTCCGTCCGAGGTGCCGATGCGCCGCGAGGTGTTTGTCGCGCCGACCCGCGCCGAGGCGATCCGCCGCGCCCAGCCCTATCTCGAAGAAAAATACCGGGCCTATCGCGACTGGGGCCAGGACAAGGTGATGCCGAAAGGCGACGATTTCGCCCACGAATTCGCCGAATTGCTGGAGGACCGTTTTCTGCTCGGATCGCCGGCGGAGGTCGCCGAGCAGATGATCCGGTTAAATAGGCGGCTCGGCGTCAACCACATTGTCGCCTCGGTGCATTGGCCGGGGATGCCGAACAGCCTCGCGCTCGACCAGTTGCAGATATTGGCGGAGGAGGTCATGCCGCAGGTGCAGCGAGCGATTTGAGACTATCGAGGTAACTCAACAATGACATACAACCCGACCGCTTTCTCTCTCGGCTCGTCAAAGCAAGCGCTACTATACTTTGATTACGTGATCCCACTTTATTATACTATCGAAGTAATATTATATAATGCATACGAAACCGAACTCGGACCAAGAGATTTGAAGGATATACAGGATGATATTAGGGGTTTGCCTCTATTAGATTTTTTGCCACCGAGGCTTCGGAATGATTCGTTTTTAGCCGATTTCCATTCGCTGACTCCCTATGTCACTGTGTATATTATGCTGACCAATGAAATAGTTGAAAAATCTAAACGCATTGATGCGGCACGTGACTTCTGCACGAAATTTCCAGATATGAAGCTTGATTCAATTGAGCTTGACGCCTTCACCAAACTAGGGAGACTCGCTCACAAATATCGTTTGACAAAGCTGCCAGTTGATGCGGCTTTAGAAGACGATCTTTACGCAAGTGATGATGAAGAAAAGGAGGGCGGTGATGTCACGGTCACCCTTTCTGACTTATCTCTGATCGATATCGAAAAGGTCACATGGAAGCATGTGTTGGAGTTTCGCAAAGATCGACAAGCTAAGTCGAAATTGCGAAACTTGCGGCTATTTATGCAAGAGAATTATAAAGGCAAGCCGAGAAGCTTTATCGAAGATGATTTGCATAGACGCATTGAAGAATATGATACAATCTCGCGCGAATGGGGCTTCGAGACACGTGCATCTGCGCTTAATATGATTTTTACATCAAAGGCGTTAGCTGGCGCCTTCACGGGATCGTTCGTATCAGCATTGGTTGGCGCTCCGATCACCGCCGCATTGACCGCGGCAGGAGGCTTAAGCTTAGAAATTGGTCGGTCTTTGTTAGAACTCAAGAAGCGCAAACGCGCGCTTCAGCTTTCACTGGCGAGCAACCCAGTATCTTATATCGCATATGCGAGATCGAAGTTGAATCCTGAGCTTCAATAAGTGTTAATCGGAGGTATTCTGATGTCTAAAGCACTCGAAGGCATTCGGGTTATCGACTTCACGTACGATCAGGCCGGGCCGGTCTGTCATCTCCGATTGCATAGGTAGGAATACCGCGATGCCGGCTGGGCCGCGTTACGAGGACGATTTCTACGCCTGGACGCAGTACCAGGCGCAGGTCCTGCGCAGCTTGCGCACGCGCGACAACCGTTTCGATCGTGACAATCTGGTCGAGGAGATCGAAAGCCTGGGCAGAAGCGAGCGCGATGCCGTGCGCAGCCAGGTCGAACGCATACTGATCTATTTCCTGAAGCTTGCCTACTCCCCGGCGCGGGAACCGCGCTTCGATTGGGTGCGCTCGATCATCGAGGCGCGCTCCGCGCTGGAGAACAAGCTGTCGCCATCGCTGCGGCGCGATGCCGAGGAACGGTTGGCGCGGCTTTATGTCCTCGCCCGCAAGCAGGCCGCGCTCGACTTGCTGAAACATCACGAAGACGCGGCGGCGCAGTCGTTACCGACGGAATGCCCCTACACGCTCGACCAGATCCTCGCCGAGGATTGGTATCCCGAACCGGTTGCCGGCACAAAGGGAGGAGCCGAATGACCAATGCGCTCGACGGCATTCGCGTCATCGATTTCACGCACGACCAGGCCGGGCCGTTCTGCACGCAGATGCCGGCCTGGCTCGGGGCCGAGGGGCGTTGAGGCAGCCTGCTCGGGTTGCGCCATCGGGCCAGATGTAGTATCTATACTACCTTGTAAATTTGTATCGATCCGCCCGCATGCCCACGATGACCAGTCGCGAGTTCAATCAGGATGTAGCGCGCGCGAAGCGTGCCGCGAACGAGGGGCCTGTGATCATCACCGACCGGGGTCGGCCAGCCTATGTCTTGATGCGGCACGACCTGTACCGTCGCCTGAGCGGCAAGGGCGCCAGTCTGCGTGCGCTGTTGGCTGATCCGGAGAGCGAGGACGTAGACTTCGATCCGCCCCGGCTCGGTGACGAGACGCCACGCTCTGCCGATTTCGATTGATGTTCCTGCTCGACACGAATGTTATCTCCGAGGTGCGGCGGGCGCGCCGAACCAATCCAAACGTTGCGGCGTGGGCGGAGACGGTGGCGCAGGATGACATGTTCCTTTCGAGCGTAACCATTCTCGAACTTGAAATCGGCGCGCTGCGGCTTGCGCGCCGCGACGCCAGTCAGGGGCGGCTCATCCAGCGCTGGATCGAACAACGCGTGCTGCCGGCCTTTGCCGATCGGGTTCTGCCGGTCGATACCGAGGTGGCGCGGCGATGCGCCCGCCTCCATGTTCCCAACTCCAGGCCGTACCGGGATTCGCTGATCGCGGCCACCGCTCTCGTCTACAGGCTGATTGTGGCGACGCGCAACCGGGTGGATTTCGAACCGATGGCCGTACCCGTGCTCAATCCCTGGGAGCAATCACAACCTTCATCAGGAGGCAGGACATGACCAAAGCACTCGAAGGCATCCGCGTTATCGACTTCACGCACGATCAGGCCGGGCCGTCCTGCACGCAGATGCTGGCGTGGCTCGGGGCCGATGTCATCAAGATCGAGCGGCCGCCGTTCGGCGACCGGGCGCGGCGGCTGTGGAACATGGACAATCCCAGTATCGACAGCTTTTTCTTTCTGCTGCTCAACAGCAACAAGCGCAGCACGGTCATCGATCTGAAGACCGACGAAGGGAAGGAAATCGCCCGCCGCATGATCGAAAAGGCCGATGTCGTGGCCGAGAACCTCGGTCCGGGGGTCATGCAGCGGCTCGGTCTCGGCTACGACGCGGTCAAGAAACTCAACCCGCGCATCGTCTACGCTTCGGTCAAGGGGTTCGGCTCCTACGGCCCGTACAGCGATTACAAATGCTTCGAGCCGGTGGCGCAGGCGACCTCGGGGGCGATGAGCGTGACCGGCGAGGCGGACGGCCCGCCGATGGTCAACGGCGCCAATATCGGCGACAGCGGCACCGGGATGCATCTCGCGATGGCCACCCTCGCGGCGCTGGTGCAGCGCGGGCGCACCGGAGAGGGGCAGCTTGTCGAGGTGGCGATGCAGGAGGCGGTGCTGAACCTGACCCGCGTCAAGTTCACCGGCACGCTGGCCACCGGCAACCCGCTCGAACGCAGCGGCAACCGTTCGGCGACCGGCGGCTATTCCGATCTGCTGCGCTGCGCCGGCAGCGGCAAGAACGATTACGTCTACATCATCGTGCCGCCCGACAACCCCGAGATGTTTCACGCGGCGATGGAGGTGATCGGCCGCCCCGAACTCCAGGACGACGAACGCTTCAAGACCCCCGTCGCCCGCGCGAAGAACGGCGCCGCGCTGACCGAGGTGCTCGAAAGCTGGACCTCGCCGCGCAACAAGAACGAGGTCATGAAGGCGTTTGCCGGGCGCGGCATCGTCTGCGGAGCGGTGTTCGACACCGCCGAGGTGCTGGCCAACGAGCATCTGCGCGAGCGCGGCACGATCGTCGATCTCGATCATCCGACCCGAGGCCGGTTCTCGACGATCATCAGCCCGCTGCGCCTGTCGGAATCGCCGGTCGAGCCGCGCCGCGCGCCGCTGTTCGGCGAGCACACCGAAGCGGTGCTGCGCGACCTCGCCGGCTACAGCGACGCCGAGATCGCCGCGTTGCGCGAGAAGAAGGTCATCACGCAGGCGTGACATCACCCTCTCCCGCACTGCGGGAGAGGGTGGCGACCCGCGGGCGGGGCGCCGGGTGAGGGTCTGTGCGCCGGGCAACCCTCACCCTCCCGTCGCGACGCGACGGGCTCCTCCCTCTCCCGCGATGCGGGAGAGTGGTTTCGCTGCCGGAAAGCTCGCGCCGAACGCCGAAAGCGATGCTATAAGAGAGGCAAGCGCCGCTTACCGGGAGGAAAAATGTCCGACAAGCTGATCTCGTGCGACGACCATATGGATTTGTCGCAACTGCCGGCCGATCTGTGGACGACGCGGCTGCCGATTGCGCTGCGCGACCGTGCGCCGCATATCGAGGAGCGCGACGGTCAGGCCGTCTGGGTCTGCGACGGCAAGGTGTGGGGCCGCTGGGACGGCAAGAAGCCGGCGACCGGCAACCAGCGCCTTGTCAAGCCGCTCTACAACTCGTTCGACCGCGCCGGCATCCACGACCAGAGCGCGCGCCGCCCCGCCAACACCGAATTGCGGCTCGCCGACATGGACCGCGACGGCGTGCAAGCGCAAGTCATTTTCGGCCCGATCTTTCAAATCTCGACCGACGACCCGGCGCTGCGCGAGGCGTGCTACGCCGTCTACAACGACTGGCTGATGGAATTCTGCCAGGCGGCACCGGACCGGCTGATCGGCGTGCCGATGCTGCCCGAGACCCCGTCTGGCGCGCTCAAGGAGCTGCGGCGTCTCGTCGCCAAGGGCGGCGTCAGACAGGTCACGCTGATGATCGCCAACGTCAACCCGAAGCTCGACGATCGGGGCTGGGAAGAGTTGTGGAACGCGCTCGAAGAGAGCGGGATCATCCTGTCCTGGCACATCACCGTGTTCGGCCCGAACCCCAACAGCCGCGCCAACGGCAAGGCCGCCAGCGTGTTCGAGAACACGAAATTCTTTATGGCGAATTTTCTGGAGCCGTTTGTCGATCTGTTCGCCTGGGGCATTCTCGAACGCCATCCCCGGCTCAAGATGGTCATGGCCGAGGCCGGCACCGGCTGGCTGCCGTGGCTCGTGCAGGAGCTTGACTATCGCCACTGGCGGCTGTGGGAAGCGAAGGAGTTCTGGGCCGACAAGGGCGGCTTGGAACTCGAAACCAAGCCCTCCGAACTGTTCAAGCGGCAGATCTGGGCGACCTTCCAGGAAGACTACGCGACGATGGCCCTGATCCCGTTTTTCGGCGAGGGGCATCTCTTATGGGCGTCGGACTATCCGCACCCGGACGGCGTGTGGCCGAACTCGAAATCCGCGGTTGAGCGCCAGATGCAGCACCTGTCGCCGGAGATGCGCCGCAAGCTGACCCACGACAACGCTGCCGCGCTATACGGGCTGTAATTCACAGCGATTTGTAGGATGGGCTTCCCCCGGCGAAAGCCGGGGGAAGCCCATCCTGTTCAGCGGGCGATGATGGGCTTTCCCCGGCTTTCGCCGGGGTCAGCCCATCCTACCAAACCGCGCCTTTCCCCGCTCAGCCGGCCGGCACGGCGATATCGAGCCAGCCTTGTGCGGTCACCGCAGCCGTATCGCCGGGGCGCAGCAACACGGTCGTCATCGCCGACTCGATGACCGCCGGCCCGGCGATGCGCTGCTCCGGGGCGAGCGCGTCGAAGCGATAGACCGGTGCCGCCATCCATTTGCCCAGGTAGATACGGCGCTCGGCTTGCGGCGCGGCTTGTGGTGCGGATGGCAGGCTCGGTTCGCGCGGCAGTTCTTCGAGAATGCCCGAAACCGTGACCCGCGCGTTGACCAGCACGCTCTCCTGATCCGGCATCGAATAGGTGTAAAGCGCCTCGTGCCGGCGGTGAAACCGCTCGACGATCTGCGGCAGCGGGTCGGCAACGGACCAGTCGACATCATCGAGCGGCACCGTGATCTCGAACACCTGCTCGCCGTAGCGCATATCGGCCGACCGGGAGGCGCGGGCCGGCCCGGCGAATGATGTGCGCAGGCGGCGCATGCCCTCGGCCTCCATGTCGGCGAACAGGTGTTTTACCGTTGCCCCGTCGAGCGCGCCGGCGTCGCCGATATGCGTGCGCGACACCTCGAACCTGAGATCGGTCGCGAGCATCCCCCAGGCCGACAGCACCGCCGCGACACGCGGCACGACAACGCGCGTAAGACCGAGCTGGCGCGCGATATCGGTGGCGTGCAATCCGGCCGCGCCGCCAAACGCGAACAGCGCGAACCGCCTGGGATCGACGCCGCGCCGCACCGAGACGAGCCGCACGCCCTCGGCCATGTTCGTGTTGACGATGCGGTGGATGCCTGATGCCGCCGCGATCCGGTCGATGCCGAGCGCGGCGGCGATCGCATCGACGGCGCGCTCGGCTGCCTCCATGTCGAGCCGCCGGTCGCCGCCGAGGAAATTGCCGGGGTCGAGATAACCAAGGACGAGATTGGCATCGGTTACGGTGGCGCCGGTGCCGCCCTGGCCGTAGCAGGCCGGACCCGGAACCGCGCCGGCGCTTTCCGGCCCGACATGCAGAATGCCGCCGGCATCGACCCGTGCGATCGAGCCGCCGCCGGCGCCGATGCTGGCGATGTCGAGACTGTTCAGCGCGATGCGGTGGTCGCCGACCTTGCGGTTCATGACCAGCGCCGCCTCGCCACCCGCCACCAGGCTGATATCGGTCGAGGTGCCGCCCATGTCGAACGGGATCAGGTCTTTGGCCCCGGTGAGACGCCCGGCATAGACGCTGCCGGCGACCCCACCGGCCGGTCCCGACAGCACGGCGCCGGCGGCGAGCCGCCCCGCCTCGGCGATCGGCGCGACACCGCCATGCGACTGGATGATCAGGGTCGGCCCGCGATAGCCCGCTTCGCGGAGCCGGGTTTCGAGCCGCGCCAGATAGCGCGACAGCACCGGGCCGACATAGGTGTTGACGACCGTTGTCGAGACCCGCTCGAACTCCTTGATCTGCGGCAGCACCTCCGAAGACAGCGAGACATAGGCGTCGGGCAGCGCGCGGCGCAGCGCCTCGGCGGTCTGGTGCTCGTGGCGGGGATCGCGCCAGGCGTGCAGGTAGCAGACCGCGACCGCCTCGATTTTTTCCTGTTGCAGCACAGCGAGCGCGGCGTCGAGCGATTCCGGGTCGAGCGGGATTTCGATCCGCCCGTCGGCGCGCATCCGCTCGCGCACCGGGAGACGCAGCCGGCGCGGTACCAGCTGCTCCGGAGGCGGCATGCGCAGGTTGTAGCGGTCGTCCTTGAGCCCCTCGCGCATCTCGATCACGTCGCGATGGCCTTCGGTCGTCAGCAGGCCGAGACGGGCGCCCTTGCGTTCGAGCAGCGCATTGGTCGCGACGGTCGTGCCGTGCACGATGCGGTCGGTCTGCGCCAGCAGCGCGGTGCGGTCGAGGCCGAGCCGCGCTGCCAGAAGTGCGAGGCCGTCGAGCACGCCGAGCGATGGGTCCTCGGGAGTTGAGGGCACTTTCGCCAATGTCGTCGCGCCGCCCTGATCGATCGCGACGAGATCGGTAAACGTGCCGCCGACATCGATGCCGATGCGGTACATGCGTCGGGCCCCCACCCTAGCCCTCCCCCGCAAGCGGGGGAGGGGATTTTGATTGCGGGATCGAAGCGCGGACTCCCTCCCCCGCTTGCGGGGGAGGGCTGGGGTGGGGGTAGACGGACAGCCAAGGCCCGAGCGCATCGGTGATTGCTTGAAGCACGCCGGTCCGATTCTCGAAAACCTCGCTATTCCAGAAACGCAGCACTCGCCAGCCGTGCCAACGCAACATTTCGTCGCGACCGGCATCCGTTATGGAGGTTGCGTGTTGACCGCCGTCAATCTCAACGACCAGCCGTGCTTCGATGCAGGCGAAATCGACGATATAGGGCGGGATCGGAAATTGTCGGCGAAAGCGCCATCCGAAACTGCCGCGGCGCAGGTCCTGCCAAAGCAGCCGCTCGGCATCGGTCATGTTGCGACGGAGCTGTCGGGCGCGGTCGCGAATGACGGCACCGCGCCGCATGTTGTCGCGGCTTGATGCCCCCACCCTAACCCTCCCCCGCAAGCGGGGGAGGGGATGCGAAATACGCGAGGTCATCGGGCCACAAACCCGTTTGCAACATCCTCGGCGATTGCGGCCGGGTCGCGCTTTGCGGGGTCGCCCCAGCCGCCGCCGCCGCCCGATTCGAGGACGAGGCGGTCGCCGGGGCGGATCGCGATGCCGGTCTCCTTGGTCCGGATCGGGCGCGGTTCGTCGTTGCCGGAATAGAGCAGGTAGCGGTGCGGCAGACCGTCTGCGCCGCCGAGAATGCCGCAGGCGCCGTATTTCACGCCGTCGCCGGCCGTGTTGCCGACAGCCGGCTCGGCGGTCTCGACGACCATCTCGACCACCCCGCCGGGGCCGCCGCGATACTGGCCGGCGCCGCCCGAATCCGGGCGGAATTCGTGCGTCTTGAAAAACAGCGGAAAGCGCACCTCGGTGACTTCGAGACTGCCGAATTTGATGCCGCCGACGGCCTGCCATTCGCCGGCCCCCGGCCAGCCGTCTCCGGAAGACGACGCGCCGCCGCCGGGGCGAGCCTGGAAGAAATGCCAGATAAACGGACGACCGGAGACATCGCCGGCACCATCGCCCCCAACCTCTCCGGCAGGCGCGGCACGGCGCGGGTCGCGGCCCTGGATCGCGATGCGGAAACGGCGGCCCCAGCCGGCCATCGCGCGCTCCGGGCAGGACGGCGCCAACGCCTTGATGATCGCCTCCAGGATTTCCTGCGCGCAATGGTTCGTCGCCAGCGTCACCGGCGCGCCGGGATTGGCCCAGACCACGGTGCCGGGTTTGGCGACGATCTCCAGCGGGCGGAACGTGCCGTCGTTTTTCGGCGTGTCCGGGTCGATCAGATAGGACAGCGCGACGACGACCGCCGAATACATATTGGGGTAGGAGGAATTGACAAAGCTCGCGACCTGCTTGTGCGAGTCGGTCAGGTCGATCTTGAGGTCGCTGCCCGATTTCGTGACGGTGGCGCGGATGTAGATATCCTCGTTGCCGCGCCCGTCGTCGTCGAGGATCGCCTCGCCGTGATAGACCCCGTCCGTCCATTGCGAGATTACCGCGCGGGTCTGCCGCTCGGCGCCGTCGAGCACGGCCTCGATCGCGGCGTGCGTCGTCTCCCAGCCGAATTCGTTGGCCAGCGCCAGAAAGCGCCGCTCGCCGACATGCGCCGAGCCGATCATCGCCGCGAGATCGCCGCGAAAATCGCGCGGGTGGCGGACATTGGTCGCGATCATCTGCATCACGTCGCGCCGGATTTCGCCGCGGTCGTAGAGCTTCAACGGTGTGATGCGGATGCCTTCCTGCCAGATATCGGTCGCGGAAGCGTTGTAGGCGCCGTGCGTCGCGCCGCCGATATCGCTCTGATGCGCCCGGTTGATCGACCAGAAACGCGGTTCGTCCCCTTCGAAGATCGGGACGAAGGCGGTCAGGTCGGGCAGATGGTTGCCGCCGTGATACGGGTCGTTGAGCAGAAACACGTCGCCCGGATTTATATCGCCGCGGAAGAACTCGGTCATCGCCTTCGCCGCGAAGGGCAGCGCGCCGACATGGATCGGCACGTGCTCGGCCTGCGCGATCAGGCGTCCGTCGAGGTCGCAGATCGCGGTCGAGAAATCGCGGCTCGAATTGAGGATTTGCGAGTACGCGGTGCGCAGCATCGCCTCGCCCATCTCCTCGACAATCGCCAGCAGCCGATGCTGCACGACCGAGACGACGACCGGATCGACGGGGTTTGACATGCGGCCTCCGAGAGATGCTGCGCCGACAGGATCGCCCGTTTCGCCCGGATTGTCACGGTGCACTGCCGCTCGCTAGAGTTCTCGGATCAGCCCTGGAGCGGAAGGACCGGCGGTGACAGGACGCATTTTCGACGGGATCAAGGTTATCGATTGCGCCAGTTTTATCGCGGGGCCGGCGGCGGCGACCGTGATGTCGGATTTTGGCGCGGAGGTCATCAAGATCGAGCCGCCGGGCGCGGGCGACCCGTACCGGAGGCGCGCCGTGCCGATACCCGGAAGGCCGGCGATCAATCCCGGCTTTGTGCTCGACAGCCGCAACAAGAAAAGCCTCGCGCTCGATCTGCGCAGCGATGCCGGGCGCGAGGTGCTGCACCGGCTGGTGCGCGGCGCCGACGTGTTCATCACGAACTATCCGCCGCCGGTGCGCCAGCGGTTGCGCATCACCTACGACGACCTGTCGCATCTCAACGAGCGGCTGATCTACGCCTCGTTCACCGGCTACGGAGAGACCGGCCCGGAGGCCAGCAAGCCCGGTTTCGACGCGACCGCGTGGTGGGCGCGCACCGGGCTGATGCACCTCGTGCGCGCCGGCGACGAGGCGACCCCGGCGCGCTCGCTTCCGGGGATGGGCGACCATCCGTCGGCGATGGGCACCTACGGCGCGATCGTCACGGCGCTGTACCAGCGCGAGCGCACCGGCAAGGGAAATTACGTCAGCTCGTCATTGCTCGCGAACGGTCTGTGGGCCAATGGCTGCTCGGTGCAGGCGGCGCTGTGCGGTGACCCGGTCACGGTGCAGCCGCCGCGCGAGGCGGCGGTCAACGCGCTGCGTGTGCATTACCGCTGCGCCGACGGGCGCTGGCTGCTGCTGTCGATTGCATCGGACGAATGGCGCTGGGACAAATTCAGATCGTGTCTCGCCGATCCGGCGCTCGACGACCCGCGCTACGCCACGGTGGCAAGCCGTGAAGAGCACGCCCGCGCACTGGTGCGCGAACTCGACCGTATCTTCGCGACGCGGGACCTCGCCCATTGGCGTCGTGTGCTCGACGAGGCCGGGCTGATCTTCGGCATTGTCGCCGAGACGCCGGATGTCGCGACCGACGAGCAGGCACTCGCGGCCGGGCATCTCGTCCGCTTCACCGATGCCGACTGCATGACCGTCAACAGCCCGATCGAGATTCGCGGCCAGCAGAAGATCCCGCCGCGACGGGCGCCCGAAATCGGCGAGCACAGCGAGCAGGTGCTGCGCGAAGCCGGTTATGTCGATGCCGAGATCGCCGCGCTGCGCGAGGCCGGGGTCATTGCGTGAGGATTTCCGGCGGTCGGCCGAAATGTTGAGTTGATGTGCGTCCGTCGAGACGGGCGCTCCTCGCCCCCAGCACGACGTTTCCCTTCATCCGGCGTCTCACGGATGCCCGGCCCAAGGCCGGGCACGAACGTGTCAGGGTCAGAGCCGGTTGGTACAACACCACAATGCTGCATGCCTGCCGCTTGAATTATCACCCAGATCCCGGTTGTCGTACTAAGAGCGCCTAACAGAACCCGGAACGGCGGCAGGAGTGGGGTCGACAGCTCTGAGGCCTGGGGACGGCATCGCTGGGTGATCGAACGCACGCTCGCTTGGTTCTCTCGCTATCGCCGCCTCACTGTCCGCTACGAACGCCGCGCCAACAGCCAACATCTGGGAGACTTTCCACCATCTCGCCGCCAGCCTCATCTACTGGCGCTTCGTCCAGCGGTTCTGTTATACCAACCGCCCGAGGGGATGAGTGACCGCCAGGGCTTCCCCCCGGAGCAGAAAGCCGAGCTGGCCGCCCTGATCGAAGCTGGCCCCGACTTCGCGCGCGATGGCGTCGTGCGCTGGCGCTGTGTTGATCTGCGGGAGCTGATCTTGACCCGCCGGAACATCGCCTACCATGAGCGCACGATTGGCAAATTACTGCGGCGGCTCGGCTTCAGCCACATCTCGGCGCGCCCGCGCCATCGCGGGCAAGACCCGGCCGCGATCGACGGGTTCAAAAAAACTTCGCCGGGCGTGTGGGCACGATCACCACAAAGCTCGCCCCGGGGACGCCGGTAGAAATCTGGTTTCAGAGCCTGCCCCGGCGCAGACCGGGGACGAGATGCGCCTGGGCCAGAAGAACCCGCGCACAAGGCGCTGGGCGCAACGCGGCACCAGACCGCGAGCACTCGCCGACCTGCGCACCAAGTCGGCCTATCTGTTCGGTGCGATCTGCCCCGAACGCGGCGCTGGTGGTCATGCCGCGCGCCGATACGCCAGCGATGCAGCACCACCTCGACGAAATCGCGCGCACTCCTGCTCCAAAGGCGCATGCCGTCGTCGTGCTCGCTCAGGCGGGCTGGCACATTACAGGCAAGTTGCGCATACCGGAGAATCGATTTATAGCAAAGTGGGCGTGTTTCGAACCAGGTCCGCCTATGTTTGCTATTGCGTTACGACAGGTAAATGGAGAGATGACCCAAATTTGATCGCGTACCAGATAATTGTTAAGGATCAGTTAATCTTACTGCGTCATAGAAATGGATGGGCGCCGGTAGTTTGGCGTGGGGCGTTGCAGCATGGACATCGCGCCAGGGTGGTTGCGAGGGCAACGATCAGGTGTCGGCGGATCGTCGCGATCGAGT
>JBFWVT010000061.1:0-28993 GCA_050246595.1 Alphaproteobacteria bacterium | reverse complement strand
GCATTATCTGGCCAATCACACCGTCGCCGATCTCGACGCTCTCGAACACGCGATCCACAACGCCGTCGCCCGTCTCAACCACGAGCAACAACACAATCCCTCGCCCATTCCGGTACAGTCTGCTTAGCATTCCGAACACGACCGCCTTGTTAGCGCTACTTTGGCTGCCTGGCTTCTTTTTGTCGGCATGCTTGTTCTTTTCTTTGCCACCGACTTAGGTTTCATCCGCTTCAACCTGCCCCTTTAAGGGAGCATTGAACGATTTAGTCTTTGCGGCGTGTCGTAAACGATGTAGCGTGAACCATGCCGTCTTTTGGGTGACGCCGATGTCCCGTGCCAACTGTGTGCTGGCGATCCCTTTCTTGTGTGATGTGATGAGCCAGATTGCCATAAACCACTTATGCAGACCGATTTTGGAGTCTTCAAAAATCGTCCCGACTTTGATCGAAAACCGCTTGCGACAGTCGCCGCACTTGTGGGTCCGGTTATCCGAAAAGTGGTAAATCCGCAGCGATCCGCAATGAGGGCAGAACGCACCGTCGCGCCAACGGATGGAACGGAGATGGTCAATGCACGATTGCTCGTCAGGGAATGCCGCGACCATCTCGTGCAGGCTGGCGAATTGCTTGATCATGACCGCCCCTCGATTACGGGGACAGCCAACCCCAGATTTCGGTCTGGGTCAATCACGTATATAAATCCCTAATTTAAGCTCGTCCACCCCGACCTGGAATCCCCGGATAATGCTTCCGGGCGAACAACCGCAGACCGCAAGGGTTTGTGAGCACTTCCCAACAGGCCCTAGCCGTCCAGCCTTTTGCGCAGCCTCTCGTTGACGAGGGCCGGGTTGGCCTTGCCGCCGGTCGCCTTCATGACCTGCCCGACAAAAAAGCCGAGCACCTTCGGGTTGCTGCGGTATTGCGCGACCTGCGCCGGGTGGGCGGCGAGTGCGGCCTCGACGGCAGCCTCGATCGCGCCGGTATCGCTGACCTGACGCAGCCCCCTGCGCTCGACGATTGCAGCCGGCATCTCGCCGGTGTCGATCATCCCGGCGAAGACGTCTTTCGCGATGCGGCCCGAGATCGTGCCATCGGCGATCAGGTCGAGCAGCGCGCCGAGCCGGTCGGGTGCGACCGGCGACTGCTCGATGCCGAGACCGAGCCGGTTGAGCGCCCCGAACAGATCGCCGACGACCCAGTTCGCCGCCGCCTTCGGGTCGCGGCCTGCGGCGACTTTTTCGAAATACTCGGCCGTCGCGCGCTCGGCGACGAGCACGTCCGCGTCCTCCGGCCGCAGCCCGTATTCGGTGACAAAGCGCGCCCGTTTGGCATCGGGCAGTTCGGGCAGTTCGGCGCGCAGCCGTGCGACCCATTCCGGCTCCAGCTCCAGCGGCAACAGATCGGGATCGGGGAAATAGCGGTAGTCGTGCGCGTGCTCCTTCGAGCGCATCGGCCGGGTCACGCCACGGCCGCTGTCGAACAATCGCGTCTGCTGCTCGACCGTGCCGCCCTCTTCGATCAGTTCGATCTGCCGGTGCGCCTCGTACTCGATCGCCTGCATGACAAAACGCACCGAGTTCACATTCTTGATTTCACAGCGCGTGCCGTAGGGTTCGCCCGGCCGCCGCACCGAGACGTTGCAGTCGCACCGCAGCGACCCCTCCTCCATGTTGCCGTCGCAGGTGCCAAGATAGCGCAGGACCGAGCGCAGTTTGCGCAGATACAGCCCGGCCTCCTCGGCGCTGCGCAAATCCGGATCGGAGACGATCTCCATCAGCGCGATACCGGCGCGGTTCAGATCGACATAGGTCTCTCGCGGGTGCTGGTCGTGCAGGCTCTTGCCGGCGTCCTGTTCGAGATGCAGCCGCGTGATGCCGATCGCGCGCGAGGAACCGTCCGGCATATCGAGCACGATCCGGCCGCGTCCGACGATCGGCTGCTGGTACTGCGATATCTGATACCCGGCCGGCAGGTCGGGGTAGAAATAATTCTTGCGGTCGAACACGCTGAACAGGTTGATCTCGGCGTCGAGCCCAAGCCCGGTGCGGACCGCCTGCGCGACGCAATGCCGGTTGATGACCGGCAGCATGCCCGGAAACGCGGCATCGACGGTCGAGACCTGCGTGTTCGGCTCGGCCCCGAACTCGGTTGCGGCGCCGGAAAACAGTTTTGCGCGCGCCGTCACCTGGGCGTGGACTTCGAGACCGATCGCGACTTCCCAGGGGCCGGTGCGGCCTTCGATCAGTTCGGACATTCCACCTGCTCCGTCGTACCTGGTCCCGTGCGATATCTATTGTGTCTTATTTAGCGGCCGTTTCGGCCAGACGGACAGGTTGGCCCAGCGAATTTACGACCGGATCGACAAACCGGCTCTGACCGATAGACTCGCTATACGAGCGCAGGAAGCGCGTCAGCTCGGTCATAATCTGTCTGCGATCGCCGGCGATCGGACGCTGGTATTCGCGTTCGATCTGGCCGAGTTTCAATTCCAGAACCCGATCCTCCGCGCCCTCGAACGGCTCCCGATACAGGCCGTTCCAGGCGAGCGCGAAACCCATCGGAATATCGCCGCGAAAACCGCGCAACTGCATCGCCGCGAGATCGTTGCCCCAGGCGATAAGCTCGCGCTTCCAGTGCGGGACTTCGTCGGCATCCGGATAGACGATGATCTTCAAGGCATGCGAGTTGATCGGCGTTTGCAGCGCCCGCAGCTTGTCGATGACGGCTCTGCGCTTGAAAGCCATCTCATCGATTCGGTTGATTATGCCCATCAGCCCCATTGCTGTTTCCCGCCGCTTGGACGTTTCCTGTCAATTGCTTGTGACGAGTGGCCGCGGCTCTGCGCGTTACAGCCCGGCCTTCGTGATAACGATTCCTTCTGAGGATTGAGCGCCCGCCCCGCCGGAAAGTCCTGCATCGATCAGGCCGGTCGCAACAGGTCGGCATCAACCCAGATAGTGTGCTCATCGCCTTGCGAATCGGTGAATTCGACCTCGGCCTGTCCGTAGCTGAAGCCGGCGAGGACAACCGGTTTCCCGACGATTGACCGTATCGCGTTCTGATCCTCTTTCGGTAGGCCGCGGAGCAGCGAAGTAGGTGCCGTCGTTAGAATTACCCGATCGCCCGGTTGAAATCGAGGCATCGACGTTTGCTCCGTGCTCATTCGGTACATCGGCACTCAACATGCTTAGGCTTCATGCCAAGCAATCTCGTTGCTTGCCGCTTCCCCTGCCTTGCCGCGATCACGCAATCGGCGGCCGTGACGGTCGCAAAGGCAAACAACGGCAATTCCGGTCTCAAATTATCGGGCATGTTATCGTCGGCGTCAGCGCGACAGTTGCAAGTGCATCCCTTGACGGCTTTGGCGGCTTGGCAACCGATCGGCCGTCGCTCGGTCTCATGCGCCCGCCCGAATGAACGAAGGCCGGTGCGTGAATTGCGCGGCGCGCTCCAGAACCTCGCCGATCCGAAGCACGGTGGCCTCGTCAAAGGCGCGGCCGATCACCTGCAACCCAAGCGGCAGCCCCTCCGCGCTCAGACCGGCCGGGACCGAGATCGCCGGCAGCCCGGCAAGGTTGACCGGCACCGTGAACACATCGTTCAGATACATCGCAACGGGGTCGTCGGTCTTTTCGCCGATCGCGAAGGCGGCGCTCGGCGCGGTCGGGGTCAGGAGGCAATCGACCCGCTCGAAGGCGGCGGTAAAATCGCGCGCGATCAAGGTGCGCACGCGCTGCGCCTTCAGGTAATAGGCGTCGTAATACCCGGCCGACAGCACATAGGTGCCGATCAGCACGCGGCGGCGCACCTCGGCGCCAAACCCGGCGGCGCGGGTCAGCTCGTACATCTCGTCGAGGCTGTCGCCCGGCGCGCGCAGCCCGAAGCGCACCCCGTCATAGCGCGCCAGGTTCGACGACGCCTCGGCCGGGGCGATGATGTAATAGGCCGGCAGTGCGTATCTGGTCGCCGGCAGCGATATCTCGACCGGTTCGGCCCCGGCATCGCGCAGCCAGGTAATGCCCTGTTGCCACAGGGTTTCGATCTCGCCCGGCATGCAATCCGCCCGGTATTCGCGCGGGATGCCGACCCGAACTCCGCGCAAATCCCCGGTCAGCGCCGCCTCGCAATCCGGCACCGGCAGCGGCGCCGAGGTCGAGTCGCGCGGATCGTGCCCGGCCATCGCCTGGAGCAGGATCGCCGCGTCGCGCACGCTGCGCGCCATCGGGCCGGGCGTGTCGAGCGAGGAGGCATAGGCCACCACCCCCCAGCGCGAGCAGCGGCCGTAGGTCGGTTTCAGCCCGACAATACCGCAGAAACTCGCCGGCTGGCGGATCGAGCCGCCGGTATCGGTGCCGGTCGCCCCGAGCGCGGCGCGCGCCGCGACCGCCGCCGCCGAGCCGCCCGACGAGCCGCCGGGAACCAGCGGCCGGTTGTCTCCGGGGCGACGCCACGGGTTCTCGACCGGGCCGTAATAGCTGGTCGTATTGGACGACCCCATCGCGAATTCGTCGAGATTGGTTTTCCCGAGCATGACCGCGCCGGCCTGCCACAGTTTTTCCGTAACCGTCGATTCGTAGGGCGGCGTGAACCCGTCGAGGATGTGCGAGGCGGCGGTGGTCAGAACGCCCCTTGTACAGAACAGGTCCTTGACCGCGATCGGGATGCCGTCGAGCGGCAGGGCCTTGCCGCTTGCGAGTCGTTGGTCGGCGGCAGCGGCCATCGCAAGCGCCCGCTCCGGCGTCTCGGTGATAAAGGCGTTGAGCGGTCGCGCCGCCTCCATCGCGGCGATATGGGCCTCGGTCAGCTCGCGCGCCGAGAATTGCTTTGCGCGCAGCCCGTCCCGCGCCTCGGCCAGGGTCAGGTCGGTCAGCCCCGTCACGTGACCACCGTCACTCGACGACCTTTGGCACGGAGAAAAACCCCTTGGCCTGATGCGGGGCGTTGCCGAGGATCGCGTCGCGGCGGTCGCCGTCGGTCACGACATCGTCGCGCATCGGCAGTCGCATCGCCGCGCCGCTGGTCATCGGCGGAACCCCGTCGGTATCGATCTCACCAAGCTGCTCGACCCAGGTCAGGATCTGCGACAGCTCGGCCGCGAGCGGCTCCAGCTCGGTATCGGCGAGCCGGATTCGCGCGAGCGCGGCGATGTGCGCGACTTCGGTTTTGTTCAATGCCATATACGGTCTCCACTGGTCAGCGACATGGCGCGAAACGAGCGGCGCCGCAAGGCCTTCGAATGCTTCTGAGCGATCCCAGGGAACTGCGCGCCGCCGTGCCGCCGGGCTTCCGGCTGCTCGGTCTCGATGTCGGCACCAAGACGATCGGCACCGCGCTCAGCGACACACGGCTCGTCATCGCCAGCCCGCTCGACACGATCCGCCGGCGCCGGTTTCGCGACGACGCGGCGGCGCTGTTCGCGCTGGTCGATCGACACGGGGTCGGCGGTCTGGTGATCGGGCTGCCGCTGGCGCTGGCCGGCGGCGATACGCCGCGCACGCAATCGGTGCGCCAGTTCGCGCGCAATGTGCTGGCGGTGCGCGACATGCCGGTGGCGTTCTGGGACGAACGCCTGTCGACCGCTGCGGTAACCCGCGAGATGATCGCGCACGACATGACCCGGAAACGCCGCGCCGAGATCGTCGATCGGGTCGCGGCGGCGTATATCCTGCAAGGCTGTCTCGACGCGATCGGACGCCCCGCCCCATGTCCATGATCCCCGCTTGAGCCGCGCGCTGCGCCTGCTCGGTCTGCTGCTCGGGGTCGCCGTTGTCGCGTGGCTGCTGGCGCAGACGGACCTCGCCGAGCTGCTCCGGGTGTTTCCGCAGATCGGCTGGGGGTTTCTCGCGATCCTGGGAGTGCGCGCGGCGACGATCATCGTCAACGCCGCCGCCTGGTATTGGCTGATCCCGGTTCAGGATCGGCCGGCATTCTCTAAAGTCGCGGCATTCCGCTGGATCGGCGAGGCGATCAACGCGACCTTGCCGGCGGCGCAGATCGGCGGCGACGTTGTCAGGGCGCGGCTGTTGCAGCAGCGGATATCGGCGCCGGCGCGCGGGGCGGCCTCGGTCGCGGTCGATTTCTGCGTCACGCTGGTCGCGCAAATCCTGTTCACAATCCTCGGCTTTGTGCTGCTGGTCTGGCTCAGCGCCGAGGCGGGCTGGTGGCCGGTCGTTATCAGCGCGGCGCTGCTGCCGGCTTTCGGCGTGTTCTGGTGGGAGCTGCTGGCGCGGCGGCGATTGCTCGCGGCGTTGGAGCGCGGTCTGCTGCGGCTCGGCCGCCGGCGCATGGCCGCCTCGGTGCAGGCGCTTGGCGCGGCGCTGGCGCTTGTCGCGAACAGCCGCGGTGCCGTCGCGGCCTCGCTGGCGCTGCATCTGGTCGCGTTTCTCGGCCACGCCGTCGAGACCTGGCTGACCCTGTACCTGATGGGCGCGCCGACCGGTTTCGCCGAAGCGGTGATGCTCGAAAGCATCAGCTTTGCCGCGCGCAGCGCCGCGTTTCTGATCCCGAGCGGCTGGGGGGCCCAGGAAGCGACGCTGGTGGCGCTAGCCGCGGCTGCGGGACTGTCGCCCGATAACGCGCTGGCGCTCGGTCTGGTCAAGCGCGCCCGCGAAGTCGCGGTCGGGCTGCCGGGTCTCGCCGCCTGGGCCTTGGCCGAGCGTCGCGGAACGGTGCGGCCGACGGGCTGAAATCCACCCCGCGAGGTCGCGGTAAACCTCGCCCGAGGCGTCGAAATCGACCCCCGGATGGCGGAACGGAACCCAGTGAAAGCGCTCGCGGAACAGCCGGCCTTCGTGCGGTTGCCGGCCGTAATCATACCGCGGGAGCGGCCGGCAGGCTTCGCGATCCGCTACGAGATGCGCCAGGTTGCGGCGCTCGGATTGATAGCAGTCGAGCGCGGCGCGCTTCAGTTCGGCCTCACCCGCCGTCGCGCCGATCGTGACCTCGCCGCCGCGGTCGGAGGCGAAACGGTTCGACCTGACCCGGCCGCCGGCGTAGTTGTACTCGGCGAACTCCCATACCGGCGCCGGGCCGGCGACGCAGGCGGCCAGCGCATTGGCCGCGTCATGGTCCTGGTGCGCGCCCTCGAACGCCGGGACCCAGACCATCTCGGCGCGGCAACCGGCGATCGCCGCGGCGATGTCGGAGGAAGCGGCGTCGAGGTCGAAACGCAGCCGGCGCGCCGCGGTCTCACGAAACCCGACGATCTCGACCCCGAGCAGACGAGCGGCGTCCAGCGCCTCCTCCTGACGGCGCCACACGCGGTCCATATAAGCCGCCCGGTCCCGACGCCACAACGAGGCGGCCGGGGGGACGCCGGTCGTCAGGTGCAGGACGAAGACGCGTGCGCCGGCAGCGACCGCGCAGCGTGTCGCGATCGCGCAGGCGGCGATCTCGTCGTCGGGGTGCGGCGCCAGGATCAATATCCGGCCGGCAACCGGGATCATCGGCCGACCGCCTGCCGCGCCAGCGCCGCCGACCGCCACACCGGCAGCAGATCCTGTTCGAGGACCTCGCTCCAGCTCGGCACCCGCGCCTCGACATAGGCGCGCCCCGCCCGCCCCATCGCGCGGCGCCGGTGCGGCGCGGCCGCGAGATCGGCGATCGCCGCCGCCCAGACCGCCGGATCATCGCCGGGCAGGACGCGAACCGCGGGGCAATCCGCCATGCTCGACGCAAACCCGCTGCCGCGCGCCGCGAGTACCGGCAGACCGCAGGCAAGCGCCTCCTGCGCGGCGCTGCCGAATTCGTCGATCTCCGACGGGAACAGAAACAGATCGGCGGACGCGTAGACCCGCGCCAGCTCGTCCTGGGTCAACAGCCCCGCAAAGGTGCTTGCCGGTCCGAGCGCCGCCTGCAATCGCGCGCGTTCGGGACCCTCGCCGGCGCAGAACAGATGCACCGCGACGCCGCGGGCACGGGCCGCCCGTATCGCCGGCTCCAGCAGGGGCACGTTCTTGCCCGCGTTGAGCTTGCCGGCGTAGACCGCGATCACGTCGCCGCGCCGCAGCCCGAAACGCCGTTCGAACCAGGCCCGGTCGCGCCGCGCCAGGGAGAATAGCCAACGGTCGAGACCCCGGCGAATAATCATTTCATGGTGTCCGCGCCCGTTGCCAAGCCCCGCTTCGCCGACAAACGACCCGACCACCGCGACCACCGAGGACAGATGCTTCTCCAAGCGGCGCTCCAGAAACGATCCGACCCAGTTCGGGACACCGAGATAATCGGACGCGACGCGATAGGCGAGACCGGTGCCGAGCCGGCGCTGCAGCATCTTGCCTACCGTGATGCGCGCGTATTCGGGCGTATTGGTGTGGATCGAGCTGACCACCGGAACACCGCGGGTGCGCGCGAACCGCAGCGCCGTCCGCGCATAGCAGAAAAAGGCGTCGGTTGTGTGGATCACCTCGTAGCGGGGGAGTGCCCGCGCCAGGTGCGGATGCCACGGCGCGATATCGGTATGGTCCGGAAGATGCGGATTGCGCACCAGCCGCGCCGTACTGAACACCGGCGGCAGCAGCGCATAGCGCACCGTCGGCGAGAGCGGCAATTCCCGCTTTTCCGTCCCGTTGAAATGGACCGTGAGATCCAGCGAATCGGGGATCTCGGCCGCCGCTTCGGCGAGGCGCTGCCAGCATTTCACGTGCCCGCCGGCAGCCGGCGTGTATTCGAGATCGACCAGCACCCCGACCTTGAGCGGCCGAATCGGCGCGGCGGAAGCCATGCCGGAGACAGGCGCCCGCTCGGCCGTAAACACGGGCCGGCGCACGGCGGTGGCGGTCGCCTCCATCATCTGCGTGTGTGTGTCCATGACAATCCGAATAGCCATTCGCGCCTAGCCAAACGGGGGACCGCCGGGCTAGCGTTCCACGCGATCAAACCGGGGCGCTGAGATACCGTTCTCCGGCGCCGAAGCGAACGGGAATGTGCGATGATCGATCTGCATTACTGGCCCACGCCGAACGGCAAGAAGGTCACGATCCTGCTCGAGGAGTGCGCTCTGCCTTACCGGATTATCCCATGCAATATCCAGCAGGGAGATCAGTTCAAGCCGGAGTTTCTTGCGATGAACCCGAACCATCGCATGCCGGTCGTCGTCGATCGCAACCCCGCGGGCGGCGGCGAGCCGATTACGGTCTTCGAATCGGGCGCGATCATGATGTACCTCGCCGAGAAGACCGGCCGATTCTGGCCGCAGAATCCCCGCGGCAAGTACGAGGTCGCGCAATGGGTCATCTGGCAGATGGCGAATCAGGGACCAAAGCTCGGTGAGTGCGGACATTTCCGCCGGCTCGGCGACAGCAGGGGCGACCAGAGCTACGCCGTGGCGCGGTTCACCGATGAAGCCAACCGGCTGTACGGCGTCCTGAACAACCGGCTGTACCGCAGCCGCTATGTCGCCGGCGACGACTACACGATCGCCGACATGATCTGCTATCCGTGGACTGTCGGCTGGAATGGGCAGGGCCAGGACATCGACGAATTCCCGCATTTCAAGCGCTGGTTCGAGGAGATCGGCGAGCGGCCGGCGGTAAAGCGCGGCATGGCGGCCGGCGCCGAGCTGTCGATCGATGTCTCCAAGCTGCCGCCCGAGGAGCAGACCCGCATCCGCCGGATCATGTACAATCAGCGCGCGATCCCGGTCTCCACCCAATAAGGGGCCGGCGCATAATACCAAGCGCCCATGACACCGACCGATGCCCCCGCCCTGCCCTCTCCCGCTTGCGGGGGAGGGTTAGGGAGCGGGTACGGCCGCAGGATAGGGCCCGGTTTCGGGCGGTTGGTATAAGAAGGAGGCCCGGTTACAGGCAAGGTGGGACCCCGAGCGCACCTGGGATGGGGCCGTCGAGAGCCCGCCCGCCGCGCCTGCGTCAATCGAGCGCGCCCGACACTACCGCCGGGGGCGCCGACGCGATTTCTCCGCCGGCCGGCAGACGCCGTCCAGCCGGCAGACGGCACAGGATGGTGGTTCCCTCGCCCACTCCGGACCGGATCGCGACCGAGCCGCCGTGCAGCTCGATCAGGCTCTTTACCAGCGACAGACCGAGACCGGCGCCGGTCTCGCGGTTGCGCAGGGTGCCGCGCTCGAACTTCTCGAAAACCCGTTGCTGATCCGAGGCGGCGATGCCGATCCCGGTGTCGACAACCGCCAGGATGACATCGCCGGCCGCATCCGCGTCAATGCGCGCCTCAAGCCGGATCGAGCCGCCGGGTGGGGTGAACTTGATCGCGTTCGACACGAGATTGAACAGGGCCTGCTTGAGCCGTCGCTCGTCGGCCTCGACCGCGCCGATACCATGCGGACAGTTCACATCGAGCACGACGTTCTGCATCCGCGCCCGCTCGCGCGACAGCACCGCCACCGCTTCCAACAGGTCGCAGATTTCCACACGGCCGGTTTCGAGCGCCAGATAGCCGGCTTCGATCGTCGCGAGATCGAGAATATCGTTGATCAGCTGCGACAGACGCTGCGAGCTTTCGAGAATGCCGCGGCTGTATTCGAGCTGCCGCGGCGTCAGGCTCCCGAAATACTGGTTTGTCAAAATCTCGGCAAAGCCGATGATCGCGTTGAGCGGTGTGCGCAGCTCGTAGGAGACGTTCGCGATGAATTCGCTCTTCAAACGGGTGGCGGTCTCCAGCGCCTCGTTGCGTTCGCGCAGCGCCCGTTCGACCCGGGTGGTGTCGCTGACATCGAGACAGGTGAGCAATACGTTGCCGTCGGGCAGCGATATCGTCGCGACCTGCAATGTCGAACCGTCGGAGCGCTCGATCGACCCGCTCCACGCCGATTCCGCGGTTATGCGCGCAATCATCCGTTCGCGCGCCCTCGGCCAGTCCCCGACGTTGTTATAGAAATGGCGGATCTTCTCGACGATGTCGCTGACATGCGGTTCGCCGTACAGATCCGCCTCGGAGAGACCCCAGATCCGGCGATAGGCCGGATTGTGCAGCTTCAGCCGTCCGTCGCTGCCAAAAACCGCGATGGCCTCGAACAGATTGTCGAGCGTCTCGCGCTGCACCTCGATCAGCGTGTTGTACGACCGTTCGAGCGCGAGCCGGTCGGTCACGTCCTCATAGGCGAAAATGAGGCCGCCCAGCGGATGCGGCGAGACCGACATGCTCAGGGTCCGCCCGTCCGGCAGATGCAGCAGCTCGCTTTCCGGGTCGATCAACGACGTGAACAGCTCGATCTGCTGCCGCTTGAAGGCGCGGGCGTCGGCCTGCTCGGGCAACCTGCGGCGGTCGCGCAGCCGTTCCAGCAGCTCATCCAGCGACGGCTCGCCGGCAAGCCAGTCCTCCTCCAGAGACCACAGCCGCGCGAAGGCCGAATTGAAGAATTTGAGCCGCCTGTCGGCGCCGTAGATCGCAACCGCGGCATGGATGCTTTCGAGCACCTGGCCGTGCGCGTTGATGTGCCGATCCAGTTCGCTCTCGGCGATCTCGATTTCGGTGCGGTCGAGCGCGTAGCCGATTGTGCCGCCGGCGCGGCTCGGCGCCTCGACCAGGCGCAGCAGACGCCGCGAGCCGCCGATCGAGACGTGCCGCGTCTCGCCCTGCGGCGTGCCGGAAGCCGCCCTTGCGGCCCGCTGCGGCGGCCCCTCCTGTGTTCCGCCCGGCGCCAGCTCGCGCGGTTCGGACAGCACCGTCTCGCGATCCGCATCGAGCGCCGCGGCATAGGCCGCGTTGCAGTCGATCACCCGCAGCCGCCCATCGCGGCGCCATACCGGCAGCGGCAGCAGCTCCACGGTTTCGCGCAGATCGGCCGCGGCGGCGGCGGCGGCGGCACGCGCCAGTTCCGCCCGCCGGATCGCCGATAGGTCGGCGACCCACAACACCGCCTCGCCGCCGGCGGTCGTCCGCCCTTCCAGCGCGTAGGCGCTGCCGTCGGGCGCCAGGATGGCGGCGTCGAAAGCCGTGCCGGCCCGCCGCAATGCCTCGACGCAAACGGCGACCCCCGTCGCATCTTCCGGGTCGAGTTCGGCCAGGAAGCGATCATACGAGTTCTCGGCGCCGGGCGCGGTCGCCGCGCCGATTGCCGCCGCGGTTCCGTCACGCGACCACCAAAAACCGGCGACCGGCGCCGCGGCGAGCGCGGCGGCCAGGCAGAAGCCGTTCTGCTGCGCGGCATCGCGAGCCGCCCGCACTCTCCGCAACCCGGAGCGGGTGCGGTGCCACAGCGCCGCGAACAGCACCGCGACCAGAAAAAAGAACCCGGCGGCGACCTCGCTCACGCGTGCCCCGGACGGCGGGTCGGCGTATCTATTCCGGGTGCGACACCGGTCGCCCGACTACTGCGCCGCCGCGACGGCCGGCTCGGTGCGTGCTTTCTCGGTGCGCGTCTCGGGCAGCGGGCGCACCTCCGCTTCGTCCCACGGCCCCGGAAAGCGACCGCGACCGACCTTGTCGCGCGAGAAGACGTGATAATCGACCGGCCATTCGGAGCGCGGTAACTCGTAGAACACCTCGACGCCGTTGCCGTCCGGGTCGCGCAGATAGATGCCGAGCGAGATGCCGTGGTCGGCGATGTGGTGGATCTTCTGACCCTTTTCCTTGATGCGGTGATAGAACTCCTTGAGATCGTCGAGCGATTCGACGCGCCACGCCATGTGGTTGAGACCGACCTGCCCCTTCTGCTGCAAGGGCGCGTCGTCGCCCAATTGCATCAGCGCCACTTCGTGCGACTGTTCGGTGTCGGCCGACATGAACGCGGCCCAGTCCGGGCGGTACTCATAGGTGTGCAGCCCGAGCAGATCCTCGTACCATTGCTTCGAGCGCTCGACATTGCGCACGTAGACGTTGACGTGTTGCAGATACATCGGCCGCTTGCTCATCCTATCCTCCCTTCCGCTCGCAGGATGGGCCGAGCCTTGCGAAGCCCATCGTTTCGCGGCAATGCAGATGGGCTTTGCTGCGCTCGGCCCATCCTACGCTGTTGACCCGAACGAAACCTTACCACGCCTCGTCATCGCGGCCCAAAAACTCACGGACACGCCCCTTCAATTCGTCCTTCGGATAGATCGCCGCCATCGCGCGGGCGCGGGTCAGCGGATCGCTCGCGAAGAACCGCTCGTAGAGCGCCTGGCGGCTGCCGAACGCGCTGCCGGCGACATCCCAGGCGAGGCGGAACAGCTTGACCCGGTCGCGCGCCGCGACGCTGTCGGTCGCCAGATACTGCTCGATATCGTCCTTCAAAGGGCCGGCGAAATCCTTTTCGCTCGGCTGGATCAGAAAGCTCGACGACCCGAGCAGTTGCAGGATTTCAATCATCCGCGGATAGGCGGTCATCATCAGGTTGCGGGTGCTCTCGACCGGCAGGATCGCCGGGCACATCACGCCCCACTGATCGATCTCGGCGTCGGCCTCGGCAGCGCGTATGCAGGAGCGCATCAGCTCGGTGTACAGCATCAATTCGCCGATCCGCTCCTCGCTGTGCGGCAGGTGCGCGTTGCCGAGCGTCTCGGTCATCAGCAGCGCCAGACCCAGCACGAATTCGCATTTGGCGAGGTTTTTCGCGGCGCCCTGATGCGCCGAATGCGCCGTCGAATGCGTGACGTGCGGCGTCCGGTTCAGCCGGTCGACATCGTACAGCAGAAAGACGCGCTCCCACGGCACGACGACATCGTCGAAGAACACGACGCAATCCATCTCCTCAAAGCGCGAGCCGAGCGGATGATCGAAATGCGAGCGCCCGAGATCAAAACTGTCGCGGCACAGAAAGCGCAGCCCCGGTGTGCCGCAAGGGATCGAGAAATTGACCGCGAACGGGCTGTGATCGTCGCTGTGCCGCGCGAGACGGGGCGAATAGACCGCGATCTCGTCCGACAGCGGCCCCAGGGTCGCGAGGATGCGGGCGCCGCGGACGACAATGCCGGCACTGGTCTCGCGCACAACCTGCAACGCGGTGCCTTCTTCGAGCTTGAACATGCCGGAGACATTGCGGCTGCGTTGCAGATTTATCAGCGAATGGGTCAGCGTGACATCGTTCTCGCGGATGTATTCGACATAGCGGCGCATGTTGTCGCCGAATTCCGGCCGCTTCTCGCCAAAGAAATCGGCCGCCGCGCCCCACGCCGCAAAGGTCACGTTCATGAAATCGGGCGAGCGCCCCATCATGCCGCAGGTGGCGCGCGCCCAATTCAGCATCATCCGGCTGCGGGTTGCGAGCGCCTCGCGGGTTTGCGGCATCTCAAACGAGCGGCCGACCTTCTCGCCGGTCGAGGGCGAGGGATAGGTCATCACCTCGCGCAGCGCCGGGTCGTGCTGCATGTCGTAGAGTCGCGCGATCGCGTGCGCGCCGCCGGCGAGACCGGGATGGGTCGTCACATCGCGCACCCGCTCGCCGCCGAGCCAGACCTCCCGCTCCTGCTCTCGGAGGCCGGTTAGATATTGCTGTCCGGTACGGGCTGGCATGATTCCTCCTCGACCGCTCGGCGCGGCGTCCGCCGCGAACCCGGACCGGGATGCTAACGCCACCCAGCCTCCGAGTTAAAGGTTCGATTCCCTCGCGGCAGACAGGACGCCGGGGAAATACCGAATAATCCCGAGCCGGCGAGTCCGATTCACGGAAAATTCGACGATTTGGGCCGCTGCGTGGGCACGCAACCGCCTTTATTGAGCGTTTCCCCGATGAGCATTCGCCGGGGCAACCCGCCCAAGGCCGACCGCGCGATCATGTACAGCGACGAAGCTGTCACCGATAAGCATGGCGAGAAGATCGGCAACCTGTTCGACGGAGACTGACGCGGAAACCGACCGCAAGGCGCTCATGACGTTGCGCCTCGCCGGCGACGATCTCGATCCCGCGGAGATTTCGGCGATCCTGCCGACCACCCCGACGCGCGCCCACCGCAGAGGAGAAAAATTTCTCGCCAGGCCGCACGCCGCTCCTCTTCGCCGACGCACCGGCATCTGGTTTCTTTCCGCCGACTAGCACGTCCCGAGCGACGATTTCGGCGACCACCTGGAATTCGCGCGAACCCTGCTCCATCCGAAGCCAGGCGACACCAGCCGGATCACCGCGCTTTGTGATGTACTGAAGCACGCGCATCCCCGCGCTCGCATAATCTGCTTCTGACGCGGCGATCCGGGAGGGGTCGAGCCGCTCATCCCGGCCGAATTCCGCTCGGCGATCACGCCGCTCGGAGCGGATATCGAGACTGATTTCGTGGTCTCCGAGACCGTATGGTAACCTGTATGGTTGGCCGAGCCTCGCGAAGTCCGCCACCGCGGCGGTTGCTCGCGGCGATGTCGATGGGCTTCGCTCCGCTCAGCCGCTCTTAGGGGCTAAGTGCAGTTCGGAGATAGACAGTGCTTACCTACACGCCGGCTGAAACCATCACCCCCGTCAAGGGCGTAGAGTTTGCCGTTTCTCACGTTGTTACTCTTGTGCATGGAACGACATTTCGATTTCTTCGTCCTGGTTGGTTACAAGCCGGTTCCTTGCTTTTCGACGTCCTGTTGCTTCGAGTTCCAGATCTGACAATTAAAACGTTTCGATGGTCCGGCAGTCTTTTGCAGTCGCAGCGAGCAAAAGCAGCAGAAGCCCTGAAATACCAGTTAAGAAAACAACTTACTGATTATCCCCATGCCGCTCACACTGTAATTGCGCACTCTCACGGAGGTAATGTCGCCTTATATGCCCTTGCTGATCAGGAATTAGCAACAAGGATTGAGAAGGTAATTTGTCTGAATACTCCATTCATCAATGCCCAGCGCCGCAATGCTGCCTCCATTACCGCTGGCCCCTTCCTAATATACATTATTCTATCATCTTTGATTGCGTATCCGGTCTTGAGTAGATCTGGGTTGCCGTTGAGGGAAGTTAATGGACTACTCTTAGTGGCGGAAACATTGATTTTTATAACGCTCGCACTCAGTTATTTAAAGTTAATGATTAATCTAGACTGGGTCGGCAGAGTACGTAGGCGTCGCGAGAATGCGATCAAGACCTGGATCTATCCAAGGATAAAAACACCGGTTTTTTGCCTATGGTCTGTCGGCGACGAGGTTCGAGACGTGCTTTCCTTTCTGGACTTCACAACTAATTTGCCTTATCCCGTTTTACGACTGACTCCTATGTTTATCATATGGCTTACCTGAGGAACATTACAGATAACTGGAAATCTCGACCTGTTGCCTTTTTTTCAATGGTTTACTTTTGTTCGTGAGACTGCACTAAATCTATTGGAGGGAAGGGCGAGTTTTACAATCGCGTTCTACTCGGGTTTGGCATGGGTGGTGTTCGGGGTCGTCGTAATTGAGATATATGCTTTTGCTTATGGGGGCATAGCTCGAGCTTTCCTAGGCATACCATTTCTTAATCCACTGTCCGCCCACTATATCAGATTGACAGCTGATGTTGTTCCTTTTAATTGCTCAGAAAGAGTGTGTTTCGAGGAGTTTGATTTGAATTTGGGACTTCGGCATTCAGCGATATATAATGACTTCAATGTTGCAACACGAATAGTTGAATTGCTGTCCCAAACAGACATAAAGACGACATCACAGAAGTAAAGTCCTCAAAACTACACTGATAAAAACCGCAAATGTAAGAACTGTTGCAATCATCATTGGCCAAAAAGTCCATTCAAACTTTCCAAACATAAAGATAATTGCACAAGAAAGCATTATTAGCACGATAGGCAATACACACAGACTCTCTGCGACGCTCAGAGACTGACCAAATGCATAATTAAATGCGTACAGGATTAAATTCATGATAAAAGCAGGAAGAACCTGTAACGCGTCAGGCCAAAGTAGCTCCCATAACGTCTTCCATTTGATCGCTGGGTTTGGAGAAAGGCCACAAAAAGGACAGAAATCTATCTTTCCAGGCAAAGGTTGAGAGCATCTGCGACAAAACCACTTAGGAGGCGGATTGCGAGACAAGGTATGTATTGACATACAAGATAGATCCCACAGAAGTAATCTCTTCAAGCTGACAGGCCGTCCAGTCCGCGTGCCGCAGGGCTTCAGAGCAGATAGGGTTGACATCACCCCCTGGGGGCTTGCGCTCGGTGCGCCTCGGCCCAAACGGATATTGTGTTCATCTAGCAATGGACGGAGGCAAAGTAGCTCGTCCCTGATTGCGTCCGGAGGCACGATCTTCGCGAAAAGCAGGAACAAGATTTCGACCTCGCCGATCACGACGAGATAATGGATCGGGCCGATATCGGCCACTACGACCGGCATCGCGTCCCACAACCCGAGCCGGCGCAAATCCTCGTGATCGTGTTCGAGGTCCTCGATCCCGTATTCGATGTAGACGCCGTGTGCCTTGAGAAATCCGTCGAGCAACGCGCAGGTCGCGAAGCAGAGCAACCACCGCAACTCGGACCGGGTCAAACGACCCTGCCGGAATTCTTCGAGCGCCAGCGCTTCGAGTGCCCGCCGCGAAAGATTGCTCCCTAGCCGGGACGCGAGATCGTCGGGGGTGTGAATCGTGACGTCCATCGTCCCGCCTGTATGGGTCTGTCACCCCAATTCCCTTAGCCTCGGCAGCACCTCCCTGCTGAACAGCGTCAGGTTGGCGACCGTGTCTTCGTGGCTGATCGTGCCACCCTGGCCCATCATCAGCAGGTGCCCGAAGCCGCCGACATGGGCGTGGAAAGCTTTTATCTGGTCGAACACATCGTCGGGGGTGCCGGCGAAGACCAGACCCGCGCCGATCGCGTCCTCGACACTCATCGTGCGCGCGTTGATCGGCTTGCCGTCCCTGGTCTGGATGCGGGTTGCGCGGGCGCCGGCGGCGCCTCCGGATTTCAGCATCTGGGCGCTGACTTCCGCCGCGACATAGCCGGCCGGGTTCATGAATTGCGGCGAGACGATGCCCGAGGTGCGGCTGTAGCCCAGAATCTCGTCGGCGCGGCGGTATCCCTTCTCGCGCGTGTCGCCGACCCCGATCAATGCCATGTAGGCGAGCTTGTCGGGCGACATCTCGCGGCCGGCGTCGCGCGCGCTCTTGCGGTACGCCTCGAAAATGCCGGGGGTGCGCACCCAGCCGGTATTGAGCACGCCGATCGTGATACCGCGCGCGGCGGCCTCGCGGGCGCTGCCCTCGCTACCGACCGGGGTCCAGACCGGCGGGTGCGGAAGCTGGTAGGGGCGCGGCCAGACATTGACCTGGCGGTAGTGGAAATGCGTGCCCTCCCAGTTGAAGGGGCCGTCATGCGAGGTCATCGCCTTCAGGATCAGATCGTGCGCCTCCCAGAAACGATCGACCAGATCGGCCGGGTTTGTGTTGGCGGGGGAAATCTCGAACGGCACGCCCTTGACAAACCCCATGTCGAGCCGGCCGCGCGAGATCACGTCGATCGTCGCATATTCCTCGGCGACCCGGATCGGGTCGTTGCGGTTGCCGATCGGCATGCCGAGCGCCAGCAGGCGCACTTTTTTGGTTTCGCGCGCCAGGATCGCCATCGGGATCGTACACACCGAGTCGGCGCAGGTCGCGGTGGCGTGGTGCTCGTTGGTCATGATGTTGATGCCGAGTTCGTCGCACAGCGCCCACTCGTCGAGATAGCGGTGGTAGAGATCAGCGCCGATCTTCGGGTCGTAGAGCCGCGACGGGATCGTCACGCGGTAGGTCTCGGTCAGATGCGGCCAGGCCGGGTGATAGGCCATCTCGCTGAAATGCCAGACTTGCATCATTAGAACTCTCCCTGCTCGTCATTGCGAGGAGCGAAGAGACGAAGCAATCTCGTTCAGCAAGGCGGGTCGCGGCCCGAAATTGCTTCGCTGCGCTCGCAATGACCGCCTGTGTCAGTTGCTTGAGGCGAAACGCTCGATGCGGTCGGCAACCGCCTCGGGCTGCTCGATCTGCGGATAGTGCGCCGCCGCGGCGATCTGCTCGAAGCGGGCGTTCGGCAGGGCGGCGGCCAGGCGCTCGCCATAGCCCGGCGCGACGATGCCGTCCTTCTCGCCCCACAGCACCAGCGCCGGGCATGCGACCCGGTGCAGCCAATGGACGAGCGCCGGGTCGTGCATATACGGCTTCCAGCCATAGAGCGAGGTCGCCTCGCGGTCGCGCGCGATCGCCAGCGCCTCGCGGTCGTCGAGCTTTGTGTAATCGGGGACGTGGCGCGCCGGCTCGACAAAGGTGCGAGCGAGCACCTCGTCGGCCGGCAGGGCGTAGATATCGGCGATGTCGCGCTGCTCGCGGTCGCCGAACTTGACCCCGAGCGAGTCGATCAGCACGAGCCGCCCGATCCGGGCCTGCGAGCGCACCGCCATTTCGAGCGCGACCCAGCCGCCCAGCGACGAGCCGACCAGCACGGTGTTGTCGAGATCGAGGCGGTCGAGCAGGGCAAGATAGAGATAGGCGATGTCGTGCACGGTGCGGAACCAGGACGGGCGCTGGGAGTGGCCAAAGCCGGGATGACGCGGCGCGACGACCCGGGAGCGTTGCGCGAGGCGGTCGAGAAACGCGCGGTTCTGCGCGACATAGTCGCCGCCATGCAGGAATAAGAGCGGCGGGCCGGTGCCGGCGATTTCGGTCTCGATGGCAATGCCGCCCAGCTCGATGCGTTCCATATACTCGCCTGCCTTGTCATTGCGAGCGCAGCGAAGCAATCTCGTGCCGCCGGTGCGCTGGTGCATTGAGATTGCTTCGTCCCCGCGGGTCAAGCCCGCGGGTCCTCGCAATGACATTCCAAGGATGGCGGTGGAGGTCGGCCATGGGCCAGTTCGGGATCGGGCAGCCGGTGCGGCGTTTCGAGGACAAGCGCCTTTTGACCGGCAACGGACGGTTTCAGCACGATTTCGCGCTGCCCGGACAGGCGCACGCCCATGTGCTGCGCTCGCCGCATGCGCATGCGGCGATCCGTGCCGTCGATCTCACCGCCGCGAAAAAAGCACCCGGCGTGCTGGCGATCTATACCGGCGGGGATCTGGCGGCGGCCGGGCTCGGCACGATGGGGGTGCCGTTTCAGAGAAAGCGGCCGGACGGGTCGCCGATGTTCTGGCGGGCGCATCGCGGGCTGGCCGAGGGGCGGGTGCGCCATGTCGGCGAACCCGTGGCGTTTGTCGTCGCCGAGACCGCCGCGCAGGCACGCGACGCCGCCGAGCTGATCGACATCGATTACGAGACCCTGCCCGCGGTCACCGATACCGACGAGGCGGCCGAGGGAAAAATCCCGGTCTGGGACGAGTGCCCCGACAACATCTCGAACCTGTTCGAGACCGGCGACAAGGCCGCGACCGAAGCGGCCTTTGCACGGGCCGCGCATATCGTCAAGCGCCGTTATGTAATCAGCCGGGTCTATGCGCATTTTATGGAGCCGCGCGGTGCTATCGGCGTCTGGGACCCCGGCGAGGACCGCTACACGCTGTACGCCGACGTGCAGTATCCGCACCGGGTGCGGCAGGCGCTCGCGACCCGCATCTTCAAGGTGCCGGAGAGTCGCATCCGCGTCGTTGCCGGCGATGTCGGCGGCGGGTTCGGCACCAAGGGCTGGCAGTATCCCGAACACCGGCTCGTGCTGTTCGCCGCGAAAAAGCTGCGCCGGCCGGTGCGCTGGGTATGCGACCGCAGCGAGGCGGTGCTCGCTGACGAGCACGCGCGCGACAATGTCAGCGACGCCGAGCTGGCTCTGGATGCGGATGGGCGGTTTCTAGGGCTGCGGGTCCGGACGCTGGCGAATGTCGGCGCCTATATCTCGTCCGAGCGCAACCTGCTCGCGAGTTTCGCGAATGTCGGCACATTGACCGGCGTTTACGACATCGCGGCGGCGCATGTTTCGGTGCTGTCGGTAATGGCGAACACAAACGGCACCGCGCCGTATCGCGGCGCCGGCCGGCCCGAGGCAACCTATGTCATCGAGCGGCTGATCGACGACGCGGCGCGCGAACTCGGCCTGGACCGGGTCGAGTTGCGCACCCGCAACCTGATCCTGCCCGAAAAAATCCCGTACCGGACCGCGCTGGCGCTGAATTACGACAGCGGCGACTTCCCGGCGAACCAGCGGAAGGCGCTGATGCTGGCCGATTGGGATGGATTTCCCTCCCGGCGCGACAAGGCGCGGCGGCGCGGGCGGCTGCGCGGCATCGGCATCGCGAACCCGATCGAGAAGGCCGCCTCGCCGGGACAGGAATTCGCCGAAATCCGCTTCCACCCGAGCGGCAATGTCACCTTGCTGATGGGCAGCAAGAACCAGGGCCAGGGGCACGAGACCACCTTCAAGCAGGTGCTCAACGAGAGGCTCGGCATCGACCCGAACGAAGTCCAGTACATCGACGGCGACACCGACCGGGTCGCGTTCGGCATCGGCACAAACGGATCGCGCTCGACGGTGATCGCCGGCTCGGCGTTGTGGATCGCGGCGGAGAAGATCATCGCCAAGGGGCGAAAGCTGGCCGCACACCTGCTCGAAGCAGCCGAGGCTGATATCGAATTCACTAATGGTGCGTTTGTCGTGGCCGGCACCGACCGGCGGATTCCGATCAGCGATGTCGCAAAGGCGACGTTCCAGGTTGGGAAACTACCGCCGGGGTTCGAGGGCGGGTTGTACGAGACCGGCACGTTCTCCCCGTCCGACACGACCTATCCGAACGGCTGCCATGTGGGCGAGGTCGAGGTCGATCCCGATACCGGCGGGCTGGAAATCGTCTCCTATGTCGTCGTCGATGATGTCGGCACGGTGGTCAATCCGATCGGGCTAAAGGGCCAGATCCACGGTGGCGTCGCGCAAGGGTTGGGGCAGGCGATCATGGAGCGCGTCGTTTATGACCGCGACAGCGGGCAGATGCTGAGCGGCTCCTTTATGGATTACGCAATGCCGCGGGCCGAGGACATGCCGTTTATAACGGTCGAGAGCAACCCGTGCCCGACCAGGCTCAACCCGTTGGGCGCCAAAGGGGCCGGAGAGGCCGGCACGGTCGGCGCGCTGCCGGCGGTCGTCAACGCAGTGCTCGACGCGCTGGCGCCGCTCGGCGTGACGCGGATCGAGATGCCGACGACGCCGGATCGGGTGTGGGAGGCGATCCGGGCGGCGCGCACTGGGCAGGGCTGATACCCGCTTTGCGGAAGCGGGCGCCGATACCCCCACCCCGACCCTCCCCCGCCAGCGGGGGAGGGTCGGGGTGGGGGTAACGATTACGCAATCGCGCCCGCTCAACCGAGTGTCACCGCCCGGCCGCTGTCCGACGCCCGCTTGATCGCATCGACAAGCCGGTGCAGATCGACCGCTGTCGCGAAATCCGGCAGGTCGGTTTCGCCGCCGCTTATCGCCCGCGCGAACAGCGCGTACATCTGCCCGACATTGAACGGCTCGCCGTCCGGGGTTCTCGGCGCGGCGATCATGAACCGCTCCGGCACCGGCATCGCCTGAAGCTCGTTGCCCCGCGTTGCGCCGTGGAGGAATACCTTGCTCAGTTGTGGAGAGTCCTCGCCCGAGGCGACCAGCGTACCGTCGCGGCCGTAGATTTCCATGCGATAACCGCTGCCGGCATACGGGATTGCGGCGACGTGCGAGGAGAGGACCGCGCCGTTTTGCAGCCAGCCGCTGACCAGGATGTTGTCCGGTGCGGTCACGTCGAGCCAGGTATTTGTCCCCGTGTCGAGCCACTGTTTCGCCTGCGTCGCGACGACCGCCGACAGCGAGCGGAAATCGCCGGTGACAAAGCGCATCGCGTCGAGTGTGTGGCCGTTTGCGATCGTCAGCGTGTTGGCGCCGAGCGAGGCGTCGCGCTGCCAGGTGCGGTGCGAAGGCCGGGTCAGCACCCCTTCGCGCATCAGCCCGACCTTCACCGCCATGATCTCGCCGACATGGCCGGACGCGACCAGCTCCTTCATGTACATCAGCGCCGGATCGACCCGCGCCTGCAACCCGACCGCCGTTTTCAGCCCGCGCGAGCGGGCCAGTTCCGCCAGTTCGACGGCCTCCTCGGTGGTGCGGCCGAGCGGCCATTCGCAATACACATGTTTTCCCCTTTCGAGCGCCGCCCTGGTCGGTTCGTAATGCGACGGCACGCGCACCACCACCGCGACCGCATCGATCTCGGGAGAGGAAACCATCTCGCGCCAATCGGCGAAGGCGAGCTTTGCGCCGTAAGCCTGCCTTGCCGCCTCGGCGCTGTCGGCGCGCGTCGTGCAGACCGCGGTCAGTTCGATATCGCCGCCGGCTTGCAGCGCCGGCAGATGCGAGCGCGCCGACCATGTCCCTCGCACGCTCGCGCCGATCAGACCGAGCCGGATTTTTTCCGTCATGTCACCCTCCCCTGTCGTCGAAGCGAGATTGCTTCGTCGCTCCGCTCCTCGCAATGACAACCTCTTTCATTGTCATTGCGAGCGAAGCGAAGCAATCTCGGTCCGGAGGCGGACGGATATGCCGCAACGGGAGGTGGGGAGATGGGCAAGCTGGACGGCAAGGTGGCGCTGATCACCGGGTCGGGGCGCAATATCGGCCGCGCCACGGCGCTCAAATTCGCCGGCGAGGGGGCGCATGTGGTCGTCAATGCCCGCGCCAACCGGCAGGAGGCCGAGTCGGTGGCGCGCGAGGTGCGCGACCTGGGCGTCAAATCCACCCCGATCCTCGCCGATATCGGCAACAAGGCGGAGGTCGAGGCGCTGGCGGAGAAGGCGCTGTCCGAATTCGGCCGGATCGACATCCTGGTCAACAACGCCGCGATCCGGCCGCACAAGCCGTTTACCGAAGTCACCGACGAGGATTGGGAGCGCGTCCGCAACGTCGTGTTGGACGGCGCCTTCTACCTGACGCGGGCACTGATTCCTGCGATGGTCAAGAACAAGTTCGGAAGAGTCCTGTTCTTCTGCGGCGACGGCTCGATCTCGGCGCGCGGCCATGGCCGCGCCCATCTGTCGGCGGCGAAGATGGGGCTGATCGGGATGGCGCGCGGTCTCGCCTCGGAATTCGCGCCGCACAACATCCGGGTCAATGTCGTCTCTCCGGGCAGCATCGATACCAGGCGCGACAATCCGGAATGGTACACCGGTTCTCCGGGCGGCCACCTGCCTGATGCCGGCGGCATCCCGCTCGGCCGCCAGGGCACGGTCGACGAAATCGCTGCCGCCTGTCTGTTCCTGGTCAGCGAGGATGGCGGCTTCATCACCGGCCAGACGATCCACATCAATGGCGGCGCGCATTATTACTAAGCGGCAGAGAAGTAGGGCGGATGACCCCGGCGAATGCCGGGGGTAATCCGCCAACATCCAATCCCGCGGCCCGGCGGATTGCGCTGCGCTTATCCGCCCTACTGAACTCCGAGGAAAACATGGCGCTGCTGATCTACGGTCTCGACAGGCAAATCGGCACCGCGCAGGCGTGGCGCGACACGTTTGCCGAACTCGTTCCCAATCTCGAAATCCGCATCTTCCCCGAGGTCGGGAATACGGCGGAGATCGACTATCTCGCCTTTATGCGGCCCGATTTCGACATAATCCCGCCGCTGCCAAAGCTGAAGGCGATGTTCAGCCGCTCGGCCGGAGTCGAAGCCTTTATCGACCACCCGAAACTGCCGCAAGTCCCGCTCGGCAAGATCGAGCCGGAAGGCGGCGACCCGATGATGACCGAATACACCGTCATGCACGTATTGCGGTTACACCGCGAGATGCCGCTGTACCAAGAGGCGCAGGCCAATCGCGAATGGCTGCGTCGGCCGATCGTGCGGCCCGAGCAGCGCCGCATCGGGTTTCTCGGTCTCGGGCTGATGGCGAAGGCGCCAGCGCTGGTGCTGCAATCGCTCGGGTTTCCGGTGTCGGCCTGGGTGCGGTCGCCGCGCGAGGACGAAGAAATCCCGATCTTTCACGGCCCGGACCAGTTCGAGCGGTTTATGAGCCAGACCGATATCGCGGTCTGCCTGTTGCCGCTGACCCGCGAGACCGAGGGCATATTGTGCGCCCGCACCTTTGCGATGATGCCGAAAGGCGCGATGGTGATAAATATCGGGCGCGGCCGGCACGTCGTCGATGCCGATTTGATCGCCGCGCTCGATTCCGGGCAACTCTCCTACGCGGCGCTCGACGCGCTGCACCCGGAGCCGCTGCCGCCGGAAAGCCCGCTATGGCTGCACCCGAAAGTCACGGTGATGCCGCATGTCGCGCGCCGGCCGACGGTGCGCCAGCTCGTCGCCGAGATCGCCGCCAATATCCGCAGCATCGAAGGCGGCGGCGGGCTGTTGCAGGAAATCGACAAGACGATGGGGTATTGACCCGATTTGTGCTCTCCGCCGACCGCTCCGCAATCGTGAAGCGGCCGGCGAGTGTAAGGCAGAGGCTACAACTTGGCGCGCTTCGACCGGAGGCGGCGGCGCATCACCCCCATTCCGGCAAGCGCCGCGCCGAGCAGCGCCAGCGAGGCCGGCTCGGGAACGCTTGTCGCCGCCGTTGCGATGATCTGATTGCCGGTCCGCCCCTCGATCTGGATCGATGGGCTGTTAAAGGCTTCCGGCGTCACAGTGGCACCCTGGAAGCAGTCTCCGGTCGAGGTGGCGTTGCACCAGTAGTGCATGCCGGAGAACAGCCCCTCCTGGAACAGCAGGAAATTAACGCCCACACCACTATAGTTGAAGGAGATGTCGGTGGCGGCCGCTGTCACGCTGTCGCCCACGACCAGCACGACATTGCCGGGATTGATATTGGTAATGACATAGGAGGCACCGAGGCCGTTGAGGGTCAGGTTCCAGGCGAGAAAATTGGCATCGTCGAGCACGCCGATCGTGCCGTCGGTCTGGATCGTGCCGACGACACTGCCGGCTCCGATCGTCTGGTTGACGTTGTAGGTAATCGGCGCGGCCTGGACGGCGCCATTTAAAGCACCACTCGCAGCGGCGAACACCGTGAGTGTCAGGGCAAGACTCTTCACGTTCAGAGACATCCTGTTAATCCCTTGATCTACGCACCCGCCAGAAGATGCGTCTTACAAATTCTAGCAAGAGGCATGCCAATAATCTAACTGTATGAGATCGTTTGATATCGCTGTGGAGCAAGGCTCAAAAACCGTCGGTCTGCTTTACACCCGTTATGGCAGATTTTACACTGGCGGCACCCCTCGGCATTATAACGATCGGCACGGCAAAGCGGGCACGCTTCAGCGGCGCCAAAGACACCGACTGTCGGTTCCCTTCTGCAATAACCGGCAATCCCGGCGAGAGCAGGCCGCCGGGAGGTCGGACCTCCGGCCTACCGGCGCGTTGACATCGGCCCTCGAATGCCCCGAACCTGCGTGCAAACGCCTGTGGAGGATTGGCAATGGCGCTCGACCTGGTAATCAAGAACGGCACCGTCGTGGACGGTTCGGGCCTGCCGCGCTACCGGGCCGATATCGGTGTCGCGGACGGCCAGATCGTCGAGATCGGCCGCATCCGCGCCGCCTCCGACCGGGTGATCGACGCCGACGGGCTGATCGTCGCGCCCGGCTTTATCGATGGCCACACGCATATGGACGCGCAGGTCGCCTGGGACCCGATCGGCAGCTGCTCGTGCTGGCACGGCGTCACCTCGGTCGTGATGGGCAATTGCGGCTTCGCGCTGGCGCCGTGCAAACCCGAGGACCGGGAGTGGTTCGCCCGCTGTCTGACCGCGGTCGAGGACATCCCGACCGAGGCGATGCTGGCGGGCATCGACTGGAATTGGGAGACCTTCCCCGAGTACTTGGCCAATGTCGAGCGTCTGCCGAAAGCTCTTAATTACGGCATGTATATCGGCCATTCGGCGTTGCGCATGTATGCGATGGGCGAGCGCGGTCTTCACGAGAAGGCCAGCGAGGACGATCTGCGGGCGATGGCGCATGCCGTGACCGAGGCGATGCGGGCCGGCGCGCTGGGCTTCTCGACCTCGCGCGCGAACACGCATATCCGCCCGGACGGCGGCCCGGTCGCGAGCCGCATCGCCGCCTGGGAGGAGATCGACCGGCTGGTCGGCGCGATGGCCGAACTTGATGCCGGCATCTTCCAGATCGGTCCCGATATTTCCGGCGGCGAGGCGCAGCGGGTGTTTCTCGACCGGCTGCGCAAGGTCGCGCTCGATACCGGCCGCCCGATCATGTTTGGCACCTTGGCGACCAAGCAGGGCAAGGAACCGAACCCGTGGGACTACCAGCTTCGCTGGATCGATGAGACCGTTGCGCGGGGCGGGCGGATCTGGGGTCAAGCGACGACCCGCTCGATCAACGCGATCTTTTCGCTACGCTCGTATCTGCCGTTCGACTATCTGCCGGTATGGCGCGACATCCGCGCCCTGCCGCTCGACGAGCAGAAGGCGCGGCTGCGCGATCCGGAAACGCGGCGCCGTCTCGTTGCCGAAGAGGCGAACATGAAGCCGAAGGGTCTGGAGATGCAGGGCGGCGGCGCCGCGACGACCGATCCGCGCAAACCCGACTACGCCAATTTGTTCCCGATGTTCGACACAGATTGGGACGACCCCAGCGTCGCCGAGCTGGCGCGAAGGCGCAACCAGCACCCGATCGAGACGATCATCGATCTGTGTCTGGAAAACGACGACCGCGTGTTTGTGCAGCCGCTGGTCAACGAGTCGCCCGAGGACGTGCTCGGTCTGTTGAAGCATCCGCGCACGCTGGCGACCTTCTCCGATTCCGGCGCGCATGTCTGCCAGGAGATGGGGTCGTCGTTGCAGACGCATCTGCTGAGCTACTGGGTGCGCAAAAGGCAGCAATTCACGCTCGAACAGGCCGTGCGCATGCTGACCTTTGACAACGCCTCGGCCTGGGAATTGCCGGATCGCGGTCTCGTCCGCACCGGCTACGCCGCCGACATCGTCGTGTTCGACGAAGAACGCATCCGGCCGCTGCTGCCAAAGGTCGAGCAGGATCTGCCGGGCGGCGCCCGCCGTCTGGTGCAGAAGGCCGACGGGATCGCCGCGACCGTGGTCAACGGCGCCGTCGCGTTCGAGAACGGCGAGGCGACCGGGGACTATGCCGGGCAGGTTCTGAAGGGACGGCTGGCGACGCAGCGCTGATCCCGCGCCCGTTGCGCCAAGTCGCCGAGAGCATCACATCGATCGGTTCTGAATGAGGAGGTCGCGACATGCGAACCGTCGATATCGACGAAGCCCAACGGGATTTGGCTCGGCTTGTCGACAGCGCGGCGGGTGGCGAAGGCTTTATCATCGCCAAGGACGGCAAACCGCTGGTCAAGGTCGTTCCGCTCGACGCCCCGTCGGCTCGCGAAGTCAAGCGGCTGGGCTTTCTCAAGGGGCAGATCAAGGTCCCGGACGATTTCGACACAATGTTCCAGGACGAAATCGAAGAAATGTTCTATGGCAAGAAATGAGGCTGTTCGGTAGTGCCTGAGTTTGAATGTAGCAAACGTCCTTGTCATTCCAGGGCCGCCCGCAGGGCGGAACCCGGAATCCATGAACACCAGCTTTTCGAATTCTTTCAGGTCGGTGTTCATGGGTCCCGGACTCGCAGGCTATGCCTGCGTCCCGGAATGACATCGTTACAACTCAAACTGAGTCACTGCCGGCTGTTCTACTGTTTCACCGAGAGGTAGGACGCCGAGCGGCCCTCGATCATTCGGCGCGAGCCGAACCCGAATGCGGCGAGACTGGCGACGGCGAGCAGTAGAAGCGACAGCGAGGACGGCTCGGGCACAGCCACAAAGGCGAAATCCGCGCTGATGCCGATCGAGTAATGGAGATTGAGGCTCGTTCCGGGTATCAGCGAAGCCAAGTTGATATAAAGCTCCGTTGCGTTGTGGTCTGGAGTTCTGACTCCGCACGTTGTTGGTGAAAAGACGAAGGCGCCGCTCTCGCCTTTGAAGCCTACGGAGCAGGCATGTGCATCATGTATTATGTCAGGACCTGACATGAAGCTGCTGAAGCTGCCGGCTTGCATGAGCGGATCGTCGATGCTGATCCCGACCTCGGGGCCGCCCGGGTTGAAGGCGCTGAAACTAGAGCCTGATCGTTTTAGGTTGAAGCGAGGCTGAAGATTTCCAAGCGCGGGGGTTTGGGCGCAAGATGCTGGCTGGGGGGCGGAGGCCAGCACGCATGCCCAGACCCTATTCACAGGATTTGCGAG
>JBFWVT010000060.1:0-29870 GCA_050246595.1 Alphaproteobacteria bacterium | reverse complement strand
TTCGGCCGCTCCGGCGGCAGCAGCGGTTCGATCAGGTTCCACAACTCATCGGACAGGAGAGGCTTGGCCATGCCGCCCACAACAGCCCGCTCGCACCCTCGTTCCCGGTTTTGTTAGGCATTCTAAGGGCCCCGATCAGGTGGTCGGACACCTCCGATGCCATACAAATTGTGTGGCGGCTTCACAGAGCGGTCGAATTCTCGGTCCCGAGCAACGGCCACTAGGAGGCAACGTCTCCTCTGTTACCGGCACGGACAGGCCGCTGCCACAAGCGATCGCGAAATCTCCACGAGCTTTGTGGACCGCGATGTCGGCTGCGCACTGGTTGGCCGCTCGGAGGGGGATCAGGTCCACGCCCCGTATCATGCCGTTGCTCATGAAATGATCCATCATCGCGACCCTGTCCTATTCCGCCGGGGATACCCGTCGTTTGCGGATCGCCGGGGCCGTCATGTGCCGAGACTCGGTCAGTTGTCGCCTCACATTAATCCGGATCAATGATCCTGGTCGTAGAATTGTGGTGCGGAGGGGGCGAATGTCTGCCCATCGGGAGCTTCATCCAGCAAACCTCCTCCCGAAAGGAGCGGCAAATGCAAAGTTTCAGGCTTGGCGCAGGCATCACGATAGCATTGCTCGTGGGTGGAATCGCGGTCGCTCAGCCGGCGAAACCGACCGACCCACAGATCGCCCATATTGCCTATACGGCTGGGGTGATCGACGTCACGGCCGCCGAGTTGGCACTGAAGAAATCGCAGAACCCGCAGGTGCGTTCGTTCGCCGAAGATATGGTGCGTGACCACAAGGCGGTTAACGAGCAGGCCCTCGCGCTGGTCAAGAAGCTCAATGTCACGCCGCAGGACAATGATACCAACAAAGCCTTGGCAAAGCAGGCCGATGCGAAGGAAGCCGAGCTGGGCAAGCTCAACG
This sequence comes from Alphaproteobacteria bacterium, assembly GCA_050246595.1. GTDB lineage: Bacteria > Pseudomonadota > Alphaproteobacteria > ATCC43930 > CGMCC-115725 > DATARH01. The sequence continues at coordinate 28,943 of JBFWVT010000060.1, read as the reverse complement.
GGGCCGCCTTCGATCGCGCGTATATTCGGAATGAGGTTGCCTACCATCAGACCGTCAACGATGCCTTGCAAAACACGCTGATCCCGTCGGCGACAAATCCCGAGCTGAAGGGCCTCCTGACCACAGGCCTTAAGATCTTCCAGGGACACCTGCAGCACGCGGAGCAGCTCGCCGGTTCGGTTAAATGAAGCGCCGTCCGAACGTGAGAAAGCCGGCCATCTTGGGCGTCGGCACGGTCGCGGCTATCCTTCTAGCAACGGCTCCGTCGGCGACCGCCGAGACCTTCAAGGTTGAGATCAAGGGGCTTTTGTTCTCGCCCGCCGATATCTCCGCGCATGTTGGCGATACCATCGAATGGACAAACCAGGATTTCGTCATCCATTCGGCAACGGCGCGCGATCACCAATGGGACGTCTTGTTGTCGGCTCATGGCGTCGGTCGCCTTACACTGGATAAACCCGGATTGATTAAATATTATTGCCGCTTTCATCCGAACATGACAGGTAGTATCGAAATAAAATAGAAATGAGCGGCGCGCATGATACAATATCCTGTCGTGAAACAATGTAATCTAAACCCCACGGGCGAGGCAGTAGCGATGGCGCGTGACAGCTTGCCGATCCTCCCTAGCGCTAACGTTCGCCATTTTGAAAGTACCATAGCGTGTTGCGAGACGATCAGAGAAACGATCAACGGCGCAATCCCGGCTTCGGTGTGTGCATAACCCCGTGGTGACCGGAGCGTTTCGCCGCCCGATGGAGGCTTGCGAGCGCGCTGCAAAGCGCGTGTAGAGTTTGGCGAGGCCATGGCTTAAGCGTGTGAGGCGAGAGAGACCCACAGAATTGGAAGGCGTGAAAATGACAATGGCTCCCCGAACGCCAAACCCGCGCAGCACGGCCAGCATCGCCGGCCACCCGATCCACCCGATGTTGATCCCGTTCCCGATCGCGTTTTTCATCGCGACATTTTTTTGCGATCTGGTCTTTTGGCAAACGGCGAACGCCAGTTGGGCCGGTGCCACCGTGTGGCTGCTTGGCGCCGGGCTTATTATGGCGGCACTGGCGGCGGTGGCGGGGCTGACGGATGTCCTGGGCGACCCGCAAATTCGTACGATGAACACGGCCTGGTGGCATGCGGGCCTCAATGTATTGGCCGTCCTGATCGAGCTTTACAACTGGTATCTGCGCTTTACAGATGGCAGCACCGCCATCCTTCCGACCGGCCTCGTCCTGTCCGCGATCGTCGTGGCCCTGCTGCTTATTACCGGCTGGCTAGGCGGTCAGATGGTGTATCGCCACCGGGTTGCGGTATCCGACGCGCCGTGAGCGTAGATGTACCTGCATCGGGCACGGCCGAACAGCCGCCGATTGGGGACTACGGCTTCATCGGGGATTGCCGGACAGCGGCGCTCGTTTCATCCAACGGCTCGATCGACTGGCTGTGCCTGCCAAACTTCGATTCGCCGTCGATCTTCGCCCGACTGCTCGATCCGGTGTCGGGGGGCTGTTTCTCGATCCGACCATGTGACCCGTTCACGAGCACGCGTCGGTACCTGGACGGCACGTGCATCCTCGAAACGACCTTCGAGGCTCGGAGCGGACAGGTCCGCGTTCTCGATCTGATGCCCATCCTCGACGACGCACACGGGCTCCGCCCGATGCGCGAAGTCCTTCGCATCATCGAAGGTGTGAACGGCGAGGTCGATCTGATCGTATCGATCGATCCACGCCCCGGATACGGACGCATGCAGCCACGCCTCCGGGGCGGCGGTCGGCTCGGCTGGAGCTATTTCTGGTCAAACGAACTCCTGCTGGTCTATGCGGATATCGCGCTGAGCCGGGCCGATCTGAGGCTGTCGGGTTCGGTTTCGGTTCGCTCGGGAGACCGGCGCTATATCAGTCTTGCCTACGTCCAGAACGACCCGGGAGTGATCCCCGGCCTTGGCGACGACGCCGATGCGCGCCTTGAACAGACACAGTCGTGGTGGCGCGGATGGAGCGATCAGTGCACCTACGCCGGGAGGCATCGCGAGGCGGTCTTGCGGAGCGCGCTGACGCTGAAAGCCCTCTGCTTCACGCTGTCTGGCGCGATCATCGCCGCGCCGACAACATCGCTGCCGGAAGCGATCGGCGGCGAACGCAATTGGGACTACCGCTATTGCTGGCTGCGCGATGCCGGTCTGACGATGCGGGCTCTGACCGGTCTTGGTTTCTACTCCGAAGCCGGCGCGTATCTGGTCTGGCTGGTGCACGCGACCGGGCTGACATGGCCCGAACTCCGCGTCCTCTACGATGTTTACGGGCGACCGCCGCCGCCACAGCGCGACTGCGATCGCCTTGCGGGGTATCACGGTTCCACGCCGGTCCGAACCGGCAACGCCGCCCGCTCCCAGAGGCAACTCGACATGTACGGTCAGATCGCCCTCGCCGCTTACGTCTTCCTGATAGACGGACACGAAATCGATCCGGCCACCAAGCGCAGATTGCCGGACCTAGGGCGGATGGTCAGCAAGCATTGGCGGGAAGCCGACCAGGGCATCTGGGAGTTCCCCGGTCCACCCCGCCAGTTCACGTTTTCGAAAGTCACGTGCTGGGTGACCCTGGATCGCCTCCTCACACTCGAGCGCAAGGGCATTATTAATCTCGGGCGGCACCGCGATCAGTTCGAGCGCGAACGGAAATCGATAGGCGAGGTCATCGAGGGTCAAGGGTTCAGTGCCGAACTCCGCAGCTACGTCAGCGAGCTTGACGGCGACCGCCTCGATGCCGCGCTGCTGCTTATGGGCTGCCTCGGCTACAAGCAGGCCAGCGATCCCCGGATGGTCTCGACTTATGACCGCATCGTCGGACAACTGGTTCGCGGCGACCTCATCTACCGCTACCAGCACGGGTATGACGGGATGAAGAGCCGGGAAGGCACCTTTGGGATTTGCGCTTTCTGGAGGGTCGACTATCTGGCTCGACGCGGCCGGCTCGATGAAGCCGAACACCTGTTCGAACGCCTGCTCGGCAGAGCCAGCGATCTCGGTCTGTTCGCCGAAGAAATCGATCCCGATACCGGAGCGGCGCTGGGCAACTTCCCCCAGGCATTTACTCACATAGGACTGATCAACGCGGCCATTGCGATTGAAGATGCGCGAGAGGGCGTACCGTAGCAATGGCCGGTCAGTCTCACGCCGCGCTCGGTTATTTGGTTTTATGGGGTTTCGTCGCGACCATCGCGATGACCGCAATTCTTCAAGGCAGCCAGGGTCTCGGTCTTTCACGGCTGAGCCTGCCATTCCTGATCGGCACCTTCTTTACCGGCGATCGGCGCCTCGCATTTGTACTGGGGTTCACCGCTTACACTATTGGCGGCTGGCTGTTCGCGTTCCTGTATTACCTCACCTTTGCCAGTGTCGGCATATATACTTGGTGGTTTGGCGCGCTCGCGGGTTTCGTGCACGGCATCTTCTTGCTCGTCTGTGCTCTGCCGCTGTTGCCATTCGCGCACCCCAGAATGGCGTCCGAGTATCACGGCGCAGCATCGCCGCGCCAGTTAGAGCCACCTGGTTTCCTGGCTATGAATTACGGCTATCAGACCCCGCTCATTACCCTGATCGGCCAGACCGTTTACGGTGCAGCGCTCGGCGGCTTTTTGTAGCTCCATCGAGCAATGAGCGGCCTGTGACCAGCTCAAATCCGCCTAAACGGCAGCGCTCCGGCATAGCCGTTGTGACCAGCGCGTCGGCGGGGTCTGAGGGTTGTCGATGCCGTCCATCGCGTCGTGCCAGTGCATGAGGTGCTGTCCGTCGATGAGATGGTCTGCAAACCCCGAAAAAACGAAGCGACGCTGGCGGAGGCGCTGCGCCTGGGCCAACAGATCCAGGAGTCGATCCGCGATAATGTGGGCGAGTGGCTTACCTGCAGCATTGGCCTCGGCCCCGACACCTTCCTCGCCAAAGTCGCCAGTGATTGCAAAAGCCGCTCGGTCTGTCGGTCATCACGCCGGAAGATATTCCGCTTAGGTGGGGTCCCGGTCGACGCCGATCAGGCGTCCCCTTGGAACAGCTATTTTGAAAGTTAGCTCAAGAGCTTGCTAGGTAATTCAGAGAGATCTCGGTTCGGTGCCGATTCACATTTCCCATCCGGGAGCTATCCCGCGTGTCGGATCGCCTCTGTACGGCCCGGGAATCGAAAGTGTGGCCCGTTTTCAAGGACAGGCGCCACGTCCGCGCTGCCGAAGAAAATGGCGCGTACCCCCCCCGTGTGGCATAAAGCCGCCGTTAATTGAAAATTTCTTCTGTCCAACGATTTGCTCAGAGGCGACGATTGTCGCAAATTGGAAATCCGCTTTGGCATACCGGCGGTATAAGCTCGAAGCCGCACAGAAGAGGAGAATACGTCAATGGATGAGAGAATGACAGAAGACATCTTCGAAGATCATTTGCGACTGCGGCAAAAGGGCGATCTGGAATCGGACTTGCAGCGGAACTATGCTGATGATATTGTTTTGATTTGTAGTTTCGGCGTAATCCGCGGCCATGATGCGATTCGCGAATCCGCGCGCCGCCTTGGTTTTCAGTTACCGGGTGCGAAGTTTGAATTCACGACAAAGCAGATCGTAGACGAATACGCCTTACTTGAATGGGAGGCGACCTCAGATAATTACAGCGTGAAATATGGTGTCGATTCATTCGTTATCCGCAACGGCAAGATCGTGATGCAAACAATTCGCTACACCCTCATACAGGGCGACCAAACCGCTGGCTGAACCACGATCCGCCGTCGCAGTCTGCTCTATTTCTCCCTCTTCGCCTCTCCCTCAGAGGCAGCGCCGCGCGGCACGGTCCAGCCTGTCCGCTTCGCAGCCAGCCCGGAGGCTGAACTTCCACAATGCGGATTATCACTGAGATATCTCGACGAGCATCACCATTACCGCGGCAATCTCGGTTCACTGCCCGATTGCCGCGCTGCTTCATCTGTTATAGCCTGAGGTCCTGAATTACGTTCCGTAGCTCCCACACCAACGTCCCTTCAAACCAGGGATTTCTATCCAGCCAGGGTTGGTTACGCGGAGAGGGGTGCACCAGCGGAAGATAACCTATAGGCAAATACTCCTCCCATGCCATGACGGTATCCCGAAGTGTAGCTTTGCGGTATTGCCCTAGATAATAAACCTGCGCGTACTGTCCGATAAGCAAGGTAAGGCCGATATCAGGCAAATGGCTGTTCAGCTCACTGTGCCAGCGAGGGGCACATTCCGGGCGCGGTGATCTATCGCCGGAGGCGGCCTTTCCCGGATAGCAAAAGCCGATCGGGATAATCGCCACCTTCGAGGGGTCATAGAATTGCTCCGGCGTTAGCCCAAGCCAATGGCGCAGCCGGTCGCCGGACGGGTCGTTCCAGGGGATGCCCGTTTCGTGCACCTTTCGACCGGGCGCTTGGCCAATAATGCATAGCCGCGCCGAGGTGTGCGCCTGCAGGACAGGGCGAGGACCGCATGGCAGCGCATCGGCACAATGTGTGCACGCGCGGATATTCCTAAGCAGGTCCGACAGCCTCTTTTCGTTTTGGGCGAGGGCTGTGGCGGTCATGGTTTTTTCCCCGCACCTTATCGTGTTAATCGGCATCTTGGACGCGGGCCGAATCAAGCACGGCCTGCTCCTGTAGAACGACTGCGCTCCTGTGCCGTTCGTCATCCATTACGAACCGCAACCTTCTCGGTCTGGCCTGCACCATGTCGCAGGCGGCGTGTTGCGCATGGCCACAAATGCACACTGTCAAATATCGGCACGGCATACCCATCAATAGGAACTGTCGACAGACAAAAAACTCCTTTGTGCATGCCCTCGTCAACCTCACTTGGCGAAGATACCCTGGTTGACAATGTCTGCACATGATCCGCATCATTGACCAAGATCAAAGAATGTCTGCCTTGATATGATTATCATCTGCCGATGGTTGTGGCGGACGGGAGAGGCAGGGCCAGTATCGGCTCGCTGCTGTGCTTGCCGAGTTTCGGCGAAGATTGTTGCAGCATTGGCTTCCCAAATCGCCACTGCCTTGCGTCGATATCGGTCGTATGAAGGAGCAGGCTATGTTGTGGGATGCATCAGCACTCGATGGTTATGCCATTGAGGCCAGCGACGGTCGGATCGGCAGCGTCAGTGACTTTCTATTCGAAGACACCAGTTGGAAAGTTCGCTGGCTGGTGGTCGATACTGGCGATTGGCTCTCCGGCCGCAAGGTTCTCCTGCCTCTTTCGGCTTTGGAGAAGCCTGATCCGTCGCTGAAGCAATTTCCTGTCAAACTGACGATGCAACAGGTTAAAGACAGTCCTGATATCGACACCGATCGACCCGTCTCGCGGCAGCACGAGACTCACATTTACCGCCACTACGGTTGGAACCCGTATTGGGACAGCGACCTCCTGCCGATAGGCGGCGGGATCGCGCTGCCGTTTATCGAGACGCTTCCTCGATCGGGATCAGTGCCGCTAGACACGATCGGAGAAGATGCTCAACAAAATGATGATCCGCACCTCCGCAGCGCCGATGCCGTGACTGGGTTTCACGTTCATGCAACCGACGGTCAAATTGGCCATGTCGCAGACTTCCTTATCGATGACACCGACTGGGGCATCCGTTATCTCAAGATCGATACCACGAACTGGTGGCCGGGAAGTAGAGTATTAGTTGCCCCCCGCGCAGTTCGTAGCATTGATCGGCCGAACCGGTTAGTCCACCTCGATGTCGATCGGCAGAAGGTCAAGGACAGCCCACGCTACGATCCGTCCAAGACGGTTGATGGCGCATACGACGAGGCGTTTCTATGGTACTATGGAATCAAATGGACCGAGGCCTGAAGACCGTTATCATCATAACACCGCTTGGCACATGGATAAGATTGCCTTTCGGCAGATGTTAACCTGGGCAGCCGACTCGATTGGCGCCGTATCGAACAGAAAGGTTGCATTATGCCTACTCCCGACTATGTCGGATTCGACAACGATCGCTTCTGTTGGACTTTGGTCCATGACGGACCTGACGCCGTCGTTTACGCGGATTTCGGGGGTCTGATCCGGTTTTGGAACCGCGGCGCCGAGCGAATCTTCGGTTACTCGGCAAAGGAAGCAATCGGAAGTTCCCTCGACCTCATTATGCCGGAAAACCTTCGCGAGCGTCATTGGACAGCTTACCGCGAGACGATGCGGACCGGAAAGACCCGCTACGGTGATGGAGACGTCCTTGCGGTGCCGGCGCTTGGCAAGGGCGGTACGCGAATCTCAATCGAATTCACGATTTTCCCGTATCGCCACGCGGATGGTACTCTGCAGGGCGTCGGGGCAATCCTACGCGATGTCACAAAGCGGTTCGAAGAGACAAAAACTCTACGTGAAGAGATAAACGCTCTGCGCAAGGAGGCGGCTGCCCGACAGACAAGCCCGCCAAATACCTTATTGGGTTGAAAAAGTTATCTGTGGTGCGTTGACATCAAGTCGGCTCAACGAGCCGGGGCGATCTCATCAATTATTTCCGTGGCTTCAAATGTCACGCGGATGAAATTCCGCCTTTTTCGGATGCGGTCGATCATCTTGTAAACGGCTCACCTGCTCGCTTTCCGGCGACGAGGGCGGGCATTCCTCGCCGCAAGGTTACTGCGCCGAATATTGATCCGGATCAATGCTCCGCAGAGGCGCGACGTCGGGGCTTTTCTCCTAAGGTGCCAGTCATCGCTGACGCCGCCTCTCTTTCGCATGAAGACACCGACGAGCACGCGGCAGCGAAGTACGAGGTAATGTTTAGAATCGGAAGGACCGAACCATGACCGAAGGAACATCCGCGCCGAGCGGCCCCGATCTGTCCAACGGCCTCGATTTCTCCCAGCTTGCGGACGGCGCAATGGTGCTCGGCCATATCGGACCAGAGGCGGTCCTGCTGGTACGACGGGGCGAGGAGGTATTCGCCATCGGCGCTTCCTGCTCCCATTACCACGGTCCGCTGAACGAAGGTCTGGTTGTCGGGGATACGGTCCGCTGCCCGTGGCACCACGCTTGTTTCAGTCTGCGCACCGGCGAAATGCTGCGTGCGCCGGCGCTCGATCCGGTCCCCTGCTGGCGCGTCGAGCGGCAGGGCAACCTAGTCTATGTGCGAGAGAAGCGGAAGCCAGCAGCAGTCGCGGCGCCGCGCCCGGCGGCCAGCACATCGGGCTCGATCGTCATCCTGGGCGGTGGTACGGCCGGCAACAGTGCCGCCGAGACGTTACGCCGTGAGGGCTATACCGGCCGCGTCGTCATGCTCAGCGCCGACGCCTCCGTGCCCTGCGACCGGCCAAATCTGTCGAAGGACTATCTGGCCGGCAATGCTCCCGAGGAGTGGGTTCCTTTACGCCCGCAGGAATTCTACCGGGAACACGGCATCGAATTGCATCTCGCTGCGCGCGTCACGGCGATCGACCGCGCCGCTCGCCGTCTCCAGCTTGAGGATGGCAGCGGTCACGATTACGACAGGCTCCTGATTGCGACCGGCGCCGACCCGGTGCGCCTCAACCTGCCCGGCGGCGATCTCCCGCATGTCCGCTATTTGCGCTCGCTCGCCGACAGTCGCGCCATCATCGCGCAAATCGCGACGGCGCGCTGTGCGGTGGTCATCGGCGCCAGCTTTATCGGGATCGAAGTCGCCGCCGCGCTGCGGGCGCGGCAATTGGAGGTGCACGTTGTCGCGCCCGAGGCGATCCCGATGGAGCGGGTCATGGGGGCCGAGATCGGCGGCCTCGTGCGGACGATCCACGAGCAGCACGGAGTGCATTTCCATCTCGGCACAACCGCGGTCGCAATCGACCCGCGGAGCGTCACCCTGAAGACCGGCGAGAAGCTGGCGGCGGATCTGGTGGTGATGGGCGTCGGCGTACGGCCGGCGCTCGGTCTCGCCGAAAAGGCCGGGCTCGAAATCGACCGGGGCGTCGTCGTCGACCAGTATCTCAGGACCAGCGATCGCGCCATTTTCGCCGCCGGCGATATCGCGCGGTGGCCCGATCCCCACAGCGGCGAAAACATTCGCGTCGAGCATTGGGCCGTGGCGCAGCGACAGGGGCAGACGGCAGCCCGCAACATGATGGGACGGGACGAACCGTTCGACGCGGTGCCGTTCTTCTGGAGCATGCACTACGACGTCTCCATTCTTTACGTTGGGCATGCGGAAAAGTGGGACGCTGTCGAGATCGACGGGGCAGTCGCGGAAAAGGATTGCCGGGCGACCTATCGTCGTGATGGCCGGACGCTTGCCGTTGCGACGATCGGACGCGACCTGGAGAGCCTGCGCGCCGAGCTTGAATTCGAGACCTCTGTCCCGCCGTCGGCGCGCCAAAAAATCGCGAGCTGAATCATGAACCCGCTAAGATCCCTGAGCGATTACGGACAAGTTGTTTGGCTCGACTTCCTGTCCCGCCGCTTCATCGCCGACGGCAGCCTCAAGCGGCTGATCGACGAGGACGGGCTGGCCGGCGCCACCTCCAACCCGTCGATCTTTGAAAAGGCCATTGTAAACAGCCACGATTACGACCTCTCACTCGATGCCGCGATCCGGGAGGGAAATCTGGACGAACGGGCGCTGTTCGAGCGCGTCGCCGTCGAAGACATCCGGAACGCGGCCGATGTCCTGCGCCCGGTTTACGAAGCGACCCGACACCGCGATGGCTATGTCAGCATCGAAGTGTCCCCCGATCACGCGATGCAGACCGATGCAACCGTTGAGGAAGCGCATCGGCTGTGGCACTCCGTCGGGCGCGACAACCTGATGATCAAGGTGCCGGCGACGATGCCGGGCCTCGCAGCGATCCGGCAGCTCACCGGCGAGGGGATCAACGTCAACATCACGCTGCTGTTCTCGCAGAAGGTCTATGAAGGCGTTGTCGAGGCTTATCTCGGTGGCCTCGAGGATCTGATCGCGCGCGGCGGCGATCCTGGCGGGATCGCCAGCGTCGCCAGTTTCTTTGTCAGTCGCATCGATACGGCTGTCGACAAGCTGATCGAGGCACGGCTGGATCAGACAGCTGACGGCGCGGAGCGTCTCGCGCTGAGGAACATCCGGGGCAAGGTAGCGATCGCCAATGCCAAGCTCGCCTACCAGCGCTACAAGCGCCTCTTCGCCGGGCCGCGCTGGGAGGCGTTGCGCGCGAAGGGCGCCCGGACGCAGCGGCTGCTTTGGGCGAGCACCGGAACCAAAAATCCTGAATACAGCGACGTGCTCTATGTCGAGGAGCTGATCGGCCCCGACACGATCAACACGATGCCGCTCGCCACGATGGACGCCTTTCGCGATCACGGAAAGCTGCATGCCAGCCTCGAGGAAGACCTCTCAGCCGCTCGGCATGTCATGGAGGCGCTCGAGCAGCTCGGCATCTCGATCGACGAGGTTACGGCCAAAATCCTCGAGGACGGCGTTCATGTTTTCGCGGATGCCATGGACAAGGTATTGAGCGCGATCGCCGTTAAGCGCGCCGCGGCGACCGCGTCCGGCAAGGCGGCGGTGCGTCATCCCGCAAGAGCTTGACGAGTAATCCTCGTCGTCGGTCGAACCAGGCCGAGCTTGCAGACGGCCGGCTTGGCCCCTGTTCGGCAGATGATTGCTGTTGCGGTACCGCTGATCACAGAGGTGCCGGCAAAGACCGCGTTCGATGCTCCGGCCGGACTTTCCGCACCCAGCGCCGCATCGCTTGCCTGCTTCTCGGCCGGGGTATGGCTGCCCGGTCAGAAGCGCCTGATTGACGAACAGATCGCGGCTTTCAAGCATGCGCACATCCGCGGTGATCAGATCGCTGGGGATCAGCTCGACGATGTCTCCAGGGACCAGACGGTCGATCGGCACCGAGTGGATTGCGCCATCCCGCCGCACCGTCGCCTGAACCGCCACAGCGCCTCGACCGCATTCTCGGGCCGGACTTCCTGGACAAAGTCGAGCGCCATGCTGACCAGGACGATGGCCCCGACGATGAAAAGCCTCGCGACAACTCCGGTAACGGCGGACAGTCCGCTCGCCGCGAGCAGGATGAGCACTAGCGGATTGCGAAAAGCGGGAGAGAAACTGCAGCCAAAGCAGCGAACGCGTAGCGGTCGCCGTAGTATTGTAGCCATGGACGGCAGACCGCGACAGCACCTCCGCGGTACGCTACCCAAGGGTCGGTCGCGAGTCGCTTAGAGGCGGTTTTCAGAATTGGCTGGCGAGCCGGCGTGCAACCAGGAAGATACAGGCGGCCTGAAGCAGTGACTGGATGATGAAGCCGAGCCGGTCATAGCGCAGGGCGAGGCGCCTGTTCTCGAGCACCCAGGCATTGCTGCGCTCGACCGGCCAGCGGCGCTGGCCCAATCCCGACCCGCGCAGCTGACCGCGCTTGTGGATGCCGGGCTCGGGGCCAAAGGCGCGGCACAGATCGCGATGGTGCTCAGCATCGTACCCCTTGTCGGCGAATACGGTCCGGATACGGGCCATGACCGCGAAGGCGGCCAGGAACAGCCGCTCGAAGGCGAGCGTGTCATTGACGTTCGCCGCCGTGGCGATACAGGCGACGGGCACACCGTCCCCGTCGGTCGCGATGTGGTACTTGGTGCCCCGCTTGCCGCGATCGGTCGGATTGGGGCCGGTGAGATCGCCACCGCGCTTGGCCCGCACCGAGCAGGTGTCGAGGATCAGGTCGGGGTGGCCGCGCAGCATGGCGGCCAGGAGCGCATGGACCTTCGCCAGCAATCCCGTTGCGGCCCAGCGCGCCAGAGAGCGGCGCAGGGTCGAGCCGCTGGCCTGATCCGGGGTGGCCGTCAGGCTGCGCCAGGGTGTGCCCTCGCGCAGAAAGCGCCACAGTGTCCCCACAACCCGGATGGTCTCGCTCGGGGGATGGCCAGGCCCACGGATTGGCGGCTGGTCGCAGGCGTCGATGACCGTGGCGATAAGATGCAAGAGCCTGAAATCCATTGCTCCTGTCCCCCTGTCTGGTGTTCCAGACATGGGCAGCCACAGCGCAAGACCGCCAATCAGACCAACTCAACCCTCAGTAGTTGTGAAAACCGCCTCTTAAGAAGCCGGCTTACCGGTTCTTGCCCGATCTCTTCGGGGCCGATCTCGTTGCCGGTGGAAGCCACATTGTCATCCCGACAAGGCGATCCACTCTATCACTTCGCCGGGGTACCCGGGGCGGGCGGAGTTCGCTGCCACACCGGTCGTGCCTGTGACCGGGTTCAGTGCATCAGCAGCAAGGGCACCAGGCTCGTGCCGATGACATCGCGTGTCACGCCGCCGAAGAGCGCCTCTCGCCATGGCTGATGTCCATAGCCGCCCATGACCAGCATGTCCGCGCCAGCGTCGTGCGCCGCGTTGAGCAGCAGGATGCCGGTACTCCCGCTCGACTCGGCGGTGACGTGGCGGTGTTTCGCGGTGATGCCGTGCCAGGCAAGATGGTCAAGAACCGATGGGATGTCGCTGTTGTTGCCATCGCCGACCGTGATCACGAGGACGCCATCGGCGGCGACCAGAAGCGGCAGCGAGGCGGCAAGGGCTCGCACGGCCTGCGGCGAACCGTTCCACGCAAGCGCGACATATTTGCCTGGGCTCGCCGGTGTTTCCGCCGGCGCGAGCAACACCGGGCGGCCAGAGCGGGCCAAAACCGCCTCAATGGTATTGCTGGAAGCCTCGTGCACAACGCGCGACGAGCGGCCGAGGACGACAAGATCGAAGAAGCGGGCGCGGGCCGCTACGAGGCTGGACGCATCACCGGTTGCCTCGCGCCAATCAAAGGAAGGACCGCAATAACAGGTCTCCGCCATGTGTGCAAAATTCCGGTACGGCAGGCGGTATCGATCTGCGATTTCGTCAAACGACGCCTTTGCCTTGGCCGCGTTTGCGTTGGCGTCGTCGACCATCTCCGCGACGACATCACCGGAAACGGCCAGGCCGTCGCCCATACCCACGGGGCCGAACACGGCAATCGGGTCGAGCAGGACGTGAAAACCCTCGATATGCGCGTGCAAACGATTGGCAAGCAGGCAAGCGAGTTCGATGGTTCCATTGCTCGCGGAACCGCCGCTCACGCCGACGAGCATAGTCCTGATCGACGCAGTCGCCCTTTGATCGTCCGGTGACGGGGACTGACCGCCCGACCACCGCCGGTGCGTTATTGCCGGTGCCGCATCGAACCTTTTTTGCCTATTCGATCGACGTATTGCTATTCCACAACAATTCTCCCGGTCAGAGACTGACAAGCGAGACCCCGCCGACGACATAGGCGATGTTTCCGCGGATCGATCTGCCGATAAAACAATTATTGCGCGCCGCGATGGCCGCCTTCTCATAGGCTTGGCGTTGTGCGATATCGGCGCCCTGGATCGTCGGCCGCACAGTGACGGTGGTGAACCTCTCCGACCCGGCGTTGCTGGTGACCAGCCCTTCAGCATGGATCGCGAGCGAGGTTTGCGGCAACCCGATCGCGCGCAACGTCTCCGCCAAGGTGACGCTGTACGAGGAGGCCGCTGCGGCGACAAAGAAATCCTCTGGGCTCATCCCCGCTCCGGTGCCGCCCATCACGCGCGGCTCCGATACGCAAGCGCGCACATCCCCAATCGTGATTTCGCCGAACTTTTGATCCGCTCGCCATTCCAAATCGACATCGAACTGCAACGCACTCATAAAGATGGTTCCTTGTTATCGCCCGACGCGCCGTCGCCGCTGCTTGGCGCACCACTGCCGGTAACTGCGGTCCAGGCCGGCGCGTCGCTCGCCGGGAAGCTGTCGGCGGAGGCGGTATCGTACTGATCGCCGATCGATACCGCGCCGGTTGGATAGGATGCCGCCCCTGGATGGCTGTTGAGTCTGTTTGACGATTTATTGGTCATCTCGAGGACCTCCGTGGCTATGAAGCGTGGCGGACCCTCCCGCGCCGCCCCGGACGCAGGCGGGTGATTGCTGAGCATTCTCGCAACCCGCCGGCGAGCCTCGACCGGCATCATGCTGGGATGCCGGTCGCACACCACTGCGGCAGCCATGTTGAACGCCTCGCGCTCCGCCTTGCGCTGCAAGATCGCCTCTCGGTAGGTCTCACAAACGGCGTTATGCAGATCCGCTTGCATGTTGATTTCCCCTTCATCATCGAGTTGCTGATTGCCGGTGCGAGGACGCGCCGCGGTTGCGGCGCTCTTGTGCCCGAAGCTGCGGCATCTTGCTCAGCGGGTTCGGTTCGAACGGCAGCCGGCCGCGCGCCGGCTGCATCAAACTTTGGGCGCCGTTCGCCGGCGGCGGTGGCGAGCCGGTGCAAGGCGGGTAAAGAGGTGGTGGCGCAGCAGCGTAAGCGTCAACAAGGCTGCCATTGCGGCGGCGTGGACCCATTCCGCGCCGTAAAGGATTGTCGTCATTTTGCCGCTCCCGAGTTGGAAGTGTGCGCTTGATAAACTATGTGCCTGGTCATACTCGGCGTTGCAGCGGAGCACCGCCACAACACCGGACATTGATCCCGATCAATGATCGTTTGTCGCCGCGGCAACAATCCGGTGAAGCGGCGGACACAGGAGCGAGGTATGGCGCGAACAGCGGCGGCCCCTAGGCTGGCGGAAAACCCCGGAGAGACGTTTCCGCTAATCGACAAAATCAGCTCGTATCTTCCGCTGTCGCCGGCCGAGATCTCGTTTCTTCGCGACCTCCACGGGTCGCGGCGGCAGATCGATCACCACCGCGACATTATCGCTCAAGGCCGCCCGTATCGGAGCGTCTTCATCCTGTGCAGCGGCTTTGTCTGGCGATACAAGATCCTCCCGGATGGCAAGCGCCAGCTGTTGAGTTTCGGATTGCCGGGCGATCTGATCGGCTTTCCCGCCTCGTGCTTTGAGAATGCGGTCAACGCGACGGGCAGCCTTACCGATGTGGTTGTCGCGACGGTGCCGTTCGCGGCATTCTACGATCTGTTCGCGAGGTTCCCCCGCGTCGCTATCGCCCTCTACTGGATGGCGGCGCGCGAGGCTGCGATCTATGGCGAACGCATCGTCGATATCGGCCGCCGATCCGCGTATGAGCGGTTGGCGCACCTGATCCTTGAGCTATTGACGCGGCTGCGGTCGGTTGGACTCGCCGACGAGCTGTCCTACGTTCTTCCGCTGACCCAGGAGCTGATCGCGGATGTGCTTGGCCTGAGTGGCCCGCACGTCAGCCGGATGCTGCGGTCAATGCGGGAAGAAGGGCTTGTCACCCTCGAAGACCATCGTCTGACCGTGGTGGATCTCGAGTCGCTGACGCAGCTCGCCGGTTTTGAAAGCGATTATCTGGCCCGGAGCCGAATCCCGGGTCTTCCCTGAAGGCAAAGGCATCCATCCGAGCCAAGCAGGCAACGCTCGGGACTGCGTCATCCCTCAGCCCGGATATTTATCCGGGCCGCTCTAAATTGCGATAGAGAAAGTCGTAAGCAGGCCGTTGCGCCCCGAGGAGGTGATTGTCACGGCGCGGCTCCCTTTTATCCGCTCGATCCAGCCAAGTTCGAAGCAGCGTCCGGCCAGTGCCGTTCCGACCGCACCTCCGAGGTGCCGCCGCCGCTCACTCCAATCCAGACATGGCCGGCAAAAACGGCGCCGACGGCTCTCCGCACAGGCAAGGTCAAGACCAAATTCGGCAAAAAACCGGCCACCATCAGGGGTAATTTGCCCGGCATCCTCGTCCAGGACGATATGCCCGCGTGAGAGGAGGGTATCGGCCAGCGCTACACCCAGACGGCCTGCAAGATGATCATAACACGTCCTCGCCCGGCGTAGCGCCTCGTCGCCGCATGAGCTCGGGCGATACCGGGGCGCCCCATCCACTGCTACCGCCATCAGACCCTCAAGCAACTCGGCGACCGCCGGCGAGGCGAGGCGGAAATAGCGGTGCCGGCCTTGCTTTTCCAGCGCGAGCAGCCTGGCTCCGACGAGTTTGCCCAGATGCCCGCTCGCGGTCGGCGGCGTGATCCGCGCGGCATAGGCGAGTTCGCTCGCGGTCAACGCTCGGCCATCCATCAGGGCCAGGAGCATGTTCGCTCGCGCCGGGTCCCCAACCAGCGCAGCGATTTCAGCAATAGAGGATGCAGTGGTCATCGCGCCAGCATAGCACCGATCGGAGACAAGATGCTTCGGCCGGGGCCGAAGCGATGGGGCGTGACAAGCCTGGCCATTCCGGCCCACGTCTATCCGAGGTGCGCGCTTTGGAGCTGTCGCTGCGTGTTGATTGACGATCGCAAGGGCCGAGAAACGAAGGCTGCCAAAACGGATTCAGCACGCGCCTGGCTCATAGTGGCTGCAGCGTTTCTCGCCAGTTTTGTCGTGTTCGGCGTGATCTATAGCTTTGGCGTCTTTCTCAAACCGATGGCGGCCGAATTCGACGCCAATGCCGTCGGCGCGTCCGCGTTCTTCTCGATCACCGCGGCGGTCTTTTACGCATCGGGAGCGGCGACCGGGCGTCTCGCCGACCGTTTCGAGCCAAGCCGCATTGTCGCGATCGGCGCGTTAGCGCTCGGCTCCGGCCTCTGCCTCACCGCTTTGGCCGACAATGTCTGGCTCTGCTATCTGATCTACGGCATCGGCGTCGGCATCGGTGGCGCCTGCTGTTATCTGCCGCCGCTGGCGATTATCGGCGGGTGGTTCGTGCAACGCCGTAACACGGCGCTTGGCATCGCCGCCGCCGGTACCGGATGCGGGACGATGGTGCTTCCGCCGCTCGCCGCGGCGCTGATCCAGCATTATGGCTGGCGCACAACGAACATCATCTTCGGCATTGGCGCCGCAATCATTCTGCTCGGATGTGCCGCCGTGGTCGCCTCGCCGCCGATTGCGCGCTCGGCCGACGGCACCGCACAGAAGCTCAGGGCCATTTTTGGCTCACATGCATTCGTGCTGCTCTATCTTTCCTGGGTGCTGGCGACGACGGCGCTGTTTGTGCCCTTCGTGTTCCTTCCAGCCTTTGCCCGCGACCACGGCGCGAGCGAGGTCGCGGCTGCGGCGCTCGTCTCGGCGATCGGCGGCGCCAGTATTCTCGGCCGCGTGGTGATGGGTCCGATCGGCGACCGGTTCGGGGTGTTGTCGCTGTTCAAACTGACGGTCTTCATGATGGCTGCCAGCTACGCCATGTGGCTGTTCTCGTCGTCCTACGTCGCGCTGGTGATTTTCGCGGTCTTGCTCGGCGTCGCCTATGGCAGCCGCATCGCCGCGGTTCCGGGGGTGCTGATCGAATATTTCGGCCTGCAGAATGTCGGCACGGTGCTTGGCGTATTTTTCACCGCCTCGGGCCTCTCCGCATTGCTCGGACCGCTGCTCGCCGGCATCGCGGTCGATCTCACCGGCGGCTATCGCGGGGCATCGTCTTTGCGCTGGCGACCGGCCTGCTCGGATTTGTCGCGATCGCGTGGCTTCGTCGCCCTGCCCTGCCGGGGTTCGGTGCCACCGGCGGCCCGAGGTGAGTTCACATCGGGCTTGGTTCGAAATCGAGCGGGTTCAGCCTGGTGGGGCGGCGACGGTATGGCCCTGATCCGCCGCGCCGCGGGCAGCGGTACAACAATTACTGTTCTGACGTTCGGCTTGATGGCCAACCTCGCCCCGATGGCGACATTTGCCGCGGTGATGCCCGAGATTACCGCGGATTGGGGATTGACCGCGAGCCAGGCGGGCTGGATTGGAGGCGTCTATTTCGGCGGCTACGCGGCATGTGTGCCTATACTCGCTGGCGCAACCGACAAGATCGATGCCCGCTGGGTATTTGTCGGCTGCTCGCTGCTTGGCGCCTTGGCGAATTTCACTTTCGCCGGTATCGCAGACGGCTTTTGGATGGCGCTGGTCTTGCGGTTCCTGAGCGGCGCGGGGCTCGCCGGCGTCCACATGCCGGGGTTGAAGCTCCTGGCGGACCGTGTTGCGGGCCGAGCCGGCGCACGCGGCGCCGCGATCTATACCTCGTCCTACGCACTCGGCAGCGCCGGCTCATTCTTTCTCACCGGGATTGTCGATACGGCTTTCGGCTGGCGGGCGAGCTTCACCGCGAGCGGGATCGCGCCGTTGCTGGCGATCGCGGCGCTCACGCTGTTGCCCGCCGCCACGCAGCCGAGGCGGGACGCCGCCGTCGCTCTGGATTTTCGTCCGGTGTTACGCGACCGGGCGTTGATGGCGTATGTGCTGGCCTTCGCCGGCAATATTTGGGAGGTGTCCGCCGTCCGGGCCTGGTTTGTCGCATATCTCGCCTGGACGCTCAGCCTCCCCGGCAATGAACTGGCCCTCCCCACGCTCGCGGTGATCTCCGGTCTTGCCTCGCTGGCCGGATTCCCGGTCGCAATCGGCGTAGCGGAACTGACATTGCGTTATGGCAAACGGGTGATCGTCGCGACCTGCCTCGTTTCGGTGCTGGTGTGCCTGGCGCTCGCCGCGACGGCCGGCGGGCCGACCCTTCTCGTGCTGCCGCTGCTGGTGCTGGTGCAGATTACCAGCATCGCCGATGCCGGTGCGCTCTCCAGCGGCGCGGTCGCGGCGGCCGATCCGGCGCGACGCGGTACCGCGCTCGCCGCTTACGCCTTTATTGGCTACACCGCCGCGTTTGCCGGTCCGGTTGCCGTCGGTATCGCGCTCGACCTGTTCAGCGGTGCAGGCGGCGCCATCGGATGGGCTGCGGCATTCGCCACGATGGCGCTCGGCTCGACTGTTGCCGCATGGGCGATGCGCGGCGCGCGCACTGATCCGACAACAAGTAAATCGTGATCTGCATCAGCGCCCACCACCGCGATGCGGGTGGGCGAGCGCCGCACCCGGCCATTGTTCCGGGCGGGCGCGCAGGTATTGTGGCGGATAGATGGCATCGGTGCCAAGCGCGGCAGCAGCATGCCAAGCCCAGCGCGGGTCGTCGAGGAATGCGCGGGCGAGCGCGACGCAATCGGCCCGGCCTTCGGCGATAATCGCTTCGGCCTGACGCGGGTCGGCGATCATGCCGACTGCCTGCACTGCAATGCTGCTGGCCTTTTTGACGGCGGCGGCGAGTGGCACCTGATAGCCCGGCGCAATGGCAGGCCGCGCCGCCGGACTGATGCCACCCGAAGAGACGCAGACGTAATCGAAGCCGATGCCGCTCAGCTTGTCGGCAAATATGCCGGCCTCATCGGGTGTGATCCCGCCGTCAACCCAGTCTGTGCCGGTTATGCGCATGCCGAGCGCCTTCCGGCGTGGCCAGACCTCGCGGATCGCGGCGGCCACTTCGAGCGGATAGCGCATGCGATTAGCCAGGTTGCCGCCGTAGGAATCCGTTCGCCGGTTGGTGATCGGGGAGAGGAAGCTGTGCAGCAGAAAACCATGCGCGGCCAGCAATTCGACCAGGTCGAAACCCAACCTCTCCGCGCGCCTTGCCGCCTCCATATGGGCGTCGCGAATACGCGTCAATCCGATCTCGTCGAGTGCTTGCGGGACCGGCCAACGGTTGTCGAACGGGAGGGCGGATGGGGCTGCCGTCGCCCAGGCACCGGCGTCCGTGGGAAGCGGCCCGCCGCCCTCCCAGGGCAGTTTCGCCGAACCCTTGCGGCCGGAATGGGCAAGCTGAATGCCGAGTGCCGCCGCACCCGCGCGGCGGCAGAAGCCAACAACACGTGCCAGCGCCTCCTCATTGGCGTCGGAATAGAGGCCGAGACAGCCGTAACTGATGCGACCCGCCGGTTCGACCGCCGTCTGCTCGACAATGACAAGCCCGGCGCCCGATAGCGACAGCGAACCCAGGTGCTGAAGATGCCAATCATTTGCCGCGCCGTTCTCGGCGCTATACTGGCACATCGGCGACACCGCGATGCGGTTGACCAGGGTGAGACCGCCGATCGTTAACGGCGAAAACAGGTGTGAGGTCATTCGCAATTCCACGGCAATTGGGGGATGCTACCGTCAGCACCGCGGCGAGATCTCGCCTCATAACGTCTTCCGCCAGGAGCGGGCATGATGGTCCGGCAACGAGTTTACTAATGCCGCCGCTTGCGCTTCGAGATCTTCCGCCCGCTGCAATCGGGCCTCCCAAACCCAGAGGCTACCGGCGCGTTCGGCTTGGGCACGGTACCAAGCGGCAAGCTGGCGCAGCAGATCACGGCGCACCGCGGCGTCTTTCTCGCTCAACGGTGACGGCAGCGCCCGAAGATTGCGGATCATGCATCCCTCCTCGCGTGGAAAGGCATGATCGCGACGCTACCGCAGCCGCGCGACAACGCGGGACATTGATCCGGATCAACTATCTCCGAGCGGCGTCTCTTCTGGTCGGAGTGGCGCCGCCTTGGCCAGCGGAGCCGTGTAGCCGGTCTCCCTCAGGGCAATATGATGATCCTCCCCTTCCCAGGAATCGCTCTCGGGGAAGTAGAGGGAAAACTCGATCGTCGCATGACCCAAAAGAACGTCGGCATTCAGACGGACGCCGTGCATGCCGAGCCCCTGCGGCTCGGACTGCCTGTCGGTCACGTCCCGCCAGCCGTCGAAGCCATAATGCAAGCGGAAAGCGGCGGCGTTTTCGATCAGGAGATCGCGGCCGCAAGGCAGCCGGGCGAACGGCTCCGTGTGCCGCCAATGTCACGTCGCCGCTACCGGCCGCCTCGCCTGATAGCGCTGCTCGACGCTGGCGAGCAGTTTCGGCGGGCGTCCGTAATGCCGCGCCGCCAGCAGGTTCAGAAATTCCGCGTGCGCCCAAACGAGAGGCATGGCGCTGCCCGTCGGCTTGCCGGGTTCGAGCCCGCGTGCGGATATTGCCGGCCCATCCCAGACCTGTTCCGGAATGAGGCCCCCCGGTCCGGTCATTCGCGTCATCATCTCCAGATAGGGCAGCGGATCGATACCCAGCAGGACATCAAGATAGCCGCGCTCGCCGGTGAGCAGCGGCCAGGCACGGCCGATGCCGGTGCCGTCGAAGGCGCGCCCATCCTCGTGCTCGCCGTAGCCGTCGGCGTTATAGCGGTGATAGGCGATGCCGTGCGGCGTCTCGACCTTGAGGACGCTGTCGGTGATCTTCAACGTGTTCTGGATGCGCGGGTCCCTGGGGTCACGCAGACCCAGGCGGGGCAGGTAAAGGTATTCCATACCGATCAGGCTGACGGCGGGGACACCCTCCCCCACCCGGTTGCGGACATTGACCCGTCCGCACAGCCCGCCATCCGCCATCGACGGTGCAATGCGGACGTAATGGCCCGCGACACCGAATTCCTCGATGAAACCGCCGCTCTCGACATAGGTCCAGTCTTCGAGCCGTTCGTTCCAATAATCGGCGAGCGAGAGCGCATAAAGCCGGTCTGCGGCCGGCAGGCGATCCGCAGCGGCAACCAGGGCGACGATCTCGATCCCCAGTGTGAACGGGCTGATCCCGGGGTTCTCTTCCCAGCGATCCTGCGGGCTGATCGGACCGTTGCGCGCCAAATAACCGGCGGCGGCGAGGATCATCGCAGCGACGCCCTTGAGCCCGTCAAGCGCACCATTTTCGTCAAGTTTCGCCGCGAGCAAGATCGGGAAACCGACCTCGTCCAGTTGGACTCCCGCCCAGAACGCCCGCCCATCGGGTAAGCCGTTCTGTGGCCATCCACCATCGGCGCGCTGCGTCGCCATAGCATAGGCGAGCATGCGCCTTACATCGTCTACCTGGCCGACTGAGAGCAGGGCGAGCCCGGCCTCGACGGCGTCCCGCATCCAGACCAGATGGTAACCCCCGTGATTGTCACTGGTATTGCCCCACGGCACGCTCAGGCTCGCGATCACCGCTCCCGGATACGTGCGGCCTTGGTGCACCTTTAAAACCATCGCAGAAAGAAAGGCCTCCCGTCGAACCTCCTCCGGTGCGTCCGGAATTACCAGATCCTTTCCCCATGCTTCCCATTGAGCGAAAGTGGCGCGACGCACCACGTCAAATCCGACGTGAAGGCTGGAATGCGCCAAGGTACTCGCGCCTTCCGGGCTGTCGGCGAACGCCAATGCCAGGACACCCTCGTCCGCTGCCAACTCCCCCATCAACGCGACATTGCCGTCCAGGGCCTCAGCAAAACTCCATCGCATGCTGCCGTTGCGAGAAAAATCCTGCCACCCGTCGGAAGCTCCGACATAACCGGCACTGGTCCGGGAAAAGCCGCAATTGCTGGCGAGATGAAGTGCGTTGCCATCCTTCCAGGCCCGCAGATCGCTGTCCGCGCGCGCATTATTGTGCAAGCCGCTGCCGTCGAGGTGTGGCGCGAGCAAGACATACAGCTTCACATCATCACCGGTAAGCTGGAACCGTACCAGAAGAACGTCGCGCAGCGGGTCCGGAGAAACCTCCAGCTCAAGACAATACCCCTCCCCCTCATGCACAATCCGGGGAAGTGGGATATACGGCTCGGGGAGCGACAGCCGATAGCGGGCGATGCGCTTCACCTCGTGCCAGTTGGATCGGCTGGCGATGATAAAACCGAGATCGCGGATTTGTGGTCGGCCGGCGGTTGGCCAATAGACCTCATTGATAATTCCGTGCCCGATGGTCCCCCAAACTCGGCTGGGCGCGATCGTCGTCGTGACCATGTCTTTCGCGCTCGATGTCCAAGTCGGCGCAATTCCTGGCCGGCCCGGCGCAAGCTCGGATTCCGTTAAGAGCGGTCGGTTCATTGCTCGGTCACCTTGAAGTCCTTCGCGTTTCATTTGACGGCGCCATGTTGAAATCGGCGTCCTGTTCAAAGGCTTATCGCCCCGTAGGGAGCAGGTAAGTCTTTGGATTCCAAGTTCGCCGGCGCGTGACGGGCAGGAATTGAAGACAAGCTAATTACAGCATCACCGTATTAAGTTGAATCGTTGTCCCCGCGAAAGCGGAAATCCGGAGCTACCGATATACTGCTTACCCCTGGACCCTCGCTTTCGCGGTGATGACGGGAGTGTTTCCATCTAATCGATCGTGCTCCAGTCGCCACAGAAGCCCAGCGCCTGGCATGGCGTCCTCGACGTTCGGTAGTTCCCAGTGACAATTGCTGGCAATCCGGGGGCAAAGGGTCTGTGCGGTAAAGCACGTACCTTCAAACAGGCAGTCGACAAAAATTTTTGCATCGATTTCGGGATCGATGCGGACCGTACCGCCCATGAATGTGCATCGCTCGAACACCAATTGTTCTCCTCCTCGAACGACATCCAGCTCGCCGTGGCGGATCCATGCGTCTCTAATAATCAATTTCATTGTCCATCATCCAACCATGCAGCCGGTTATCGGGCTGCCCCGAGCAAATACTCGCCGCTTGCCGGCGTGCGGCACCACTGCATTGGACATTGATCTTGAGCAATAATTCCGCCGGGGACGGTCAGCCGGGCGGTCGCCGTCCGCTTATGCAGCTCCGGGTGCATCATGCGCTTCGCGTTACAGCAGGTATTCACCTGGTCCGCGGATACGTGGATCGGCTGATTTTAAAATTTGTGCGCCGTCCAAAACGACACGACGAGCCGGAACTGCGAGCCCCGGCCAACGGTGGGCCGCACCGATAGCTCGTGTCCGAGTACCTTCGCGATGCTGCGAGCGATCCACAATCCCAGCCCAGTCCCTCCCGCCGCGGATCGAGTTGATGCAGCTCGCCGAAAATAGTGTCGATGCGATCACCCGAGATGACGATCCCATTGCCGTAGATCTCGATCCACAATTCGTTGCGCAGCGGCGGAATCCGTCGAGTGATGCCACTGCGGTCACGCAGCAGGGCACCGAGAAAATGCCAAATGCCGCCAACCTCACTGTCCGATTCAGTGTTCCGCGCCTGCGCGTCGAGGGCAACCGTCAGGCGTATCTCCTGCTCTCGATCACGAATGAGCAGGACCTGATTAATCGCGTGCGGCTGCTATAGCCGGGGCCAGGGTAAAGAGCGCGAAGATAACCAGATGCGCCAAGATGCTTATGAAACCTCCTGTGCACCGGCGGCGGTCCGCGCCGAAATCATAAAAAGGGAGCTTGTTCCCCTGCTCCAGCATTAGGACAGCCGATGGCAACCAGCGAGTTATGAGCCGGCAAGCGCTCCAAGTCATTGCTCCGGAGCAAGGTGCTTCCCGTTCGGACGTGGCACCCTGGAAGCGCAAAAGCGTCACGGAGGACGACCGGTGGATTACGCAATCTCGCCTGAAAACATTAGATTGAAGCGGGCCTACGAGCCGCCCGCTGCCGGGGATGGCACGCGCATCCTGGTGGATCGCCTGTGGCCCCGCAGCGTTAAGAAAGCGACAGCCGCGATCGATATGTGGGCGAAGGATATCGCGCCCAGCACCGAACTTCGGCAGTGGTTCGGCCACGAAACCAACCGTTGGAAGGAATTTCACCGTCGATATGTCGCTGAATTGGAGCAGAAATCCGATCTTATCAATAAACTTCGTTTCCTAGCACGGAGCGGCCAAATTACGCTCGTATTTGGAGCTCATGATCAGGCGCATAACGATGCTGTGGTGCTGAGGAATGTACTATTGGACATGCACATGCGCGGATGACTCACAAATGCGAAGGCAGAATGTATAGTACTCGCATAGTGCATCCGTACTGCTCCCCTCGAAGGCGGCACGCTGCTCGTGTTTGCGCTGTGGGTATTAGGCAGCATTGTGTGATCCGCTCTCCGCCAAATTGTGGATTTGTTTTCATGGTCCAGCAAAGCTCTGCCACGGTCAGACATTCCGAGGACGGTTTTACCGTCGATGCGGAATTTATCGCGGGAAAGCTGGGCCTTTCGCCCGAAATCTTCTGGCGGGAGGTGCAGCGCGGCATCGTCTATAGCGTTGTCGAGCGCGGCGAAGGCGAGGATGCCGGCCGCGTGCGGCTAACCTTCCGCTATCGCGCCAGATCCTGCTCCATCACGCTGGAGGACACCGTGCAATGACAAACCATCGCCGCGACGAAACCGCAGAAAGCTCTTCGCCGGCTTGCTCCATGAATGACGCGGATAACGTCTATATGGGCTATATGGCACAGGACGAGCTGATCGTCTTCCTCAGTGAGTTGCTCGAAGCAGAGCGCGCCGGCGCCCGCGTTACCCTCGAAAGCGCTCGCGCAGCAGGCAGCGGCCCAATAGCGCAACTGATGTCGGACATTCAACGGGATGAAGCGCGCTGGTGTGCCATGCTGGCGCGTCACCTCAAGGCGGTCGGTGTCACGCCCTCGGCGAGAGTGGGCGCTTTTTACGAGAAGGCTATCGCGATTGGTGACCTGAGCGAACGTATTGCCTTCCTCAATCGCGGACAGGGCTGGGTCGCCCGCAAGCTGCGCAAGGCCTTGCCGAGAATACGCAACGATCACGTTCACGCAGATCTTACAGAAATGCTGCGATCGCATGAAGCCAATATTCGTCTTGCGAACGAGACTTTGTCCTCTTGATAGTGCGAAGCTCTGAACAGCCCATATTGGCCGCACGCTGTGGACCGCGCTCGCTGTGCATGCTGTATTCGTGTTGGCTGAGATCATCACCAGTGCCGCCGCCGGTCCGGCTTCGCAGTAGGTTGGCCCGCTGCAGGCCTCGTTCAGGCTCTTTCGTTGCCACACGATCATGAATTGCACGCGCACCTGCCCGAAGGGCCTCAATCCCGGAAGGCGATCATGGAGCGGCGGAGCTAGTGGCTACCGCCCGGCCTGAGCTTGTTAACGGGCGGGCCGCGGACAAGTCACAACTAGACTAGAATGTTTTCTAGAGGAGAAGGAAGCCATGGAAGAACAGCGTACAGCCGCGAGGGTCGTCTCTGGAGCCGAGCGGAATATAAAAGTGATCGCGCAGACATCCGACGTCCGTATCGTCGAGTACACGCTGAACCCCGGCGATAGCCATCCATGGCACCGCCACTCCGAGGTAAAAGACAGGATTTATTGCCTTGAAGGGCTGATCGGCGTGGACACCAAACAACCAGCTCATCAGTTTCTCTTGCACCCGGGCCAAAGCTGCGAGGTCCCGGTGGGCGCGGTTCATCGCGTAAGCAACCCGGGAACAGGCACCGGCCGGTATCTTCTCGTCCAGGCATTGGGCCAGTACGATTATATCAGGGCCGAGTGACAGTTACACGTATCCGCTGGCTATCCCCCGCTGCCCATCACAGTCGCGGCCTTCAGACCCCGGTCAGCCGGCAGGGGCGACGCATCAAATCGTTCCGGTAGCTGAGCTGAGCCCCTCAGTAACGACACGATTCGGGTGGAAAACAGCCGCTCCTGTTAGCGATCGATGATGAATTATAGTTGCTAAAATAGACAAAAATTCTATTTATAGATTCTTATGTGCCGGCTTTGGAAGCCCTGATGAACTTCATGCGTGGCCCCTGAGGTCTGCTCCCGGTGGATCTCTATGTGCCGAGCTGTCCGCCTCACCCCTATACGATCCTTGACAGCCTCCTGCGGTTGCTTGGTCGCAGAGTGGCAGCCGGACGTCTCGTTAGCCTCCAGATGCCGGACGGCTCACCACCTCGCATATCGTTTATTAACTCAAATAAGACGCCTTCCGCGTCTTTCCGCCATGGCCTGAACGGGTATACCCATCCGGGATTGAGATCTCGCTCAAGGACATACAAGAGGCCGCTTTCGTCTGCATACTTTCCGTCTGGACGAGTAGCCCCTGCCATAGCGTATTTGGGCGAAATGCAGCAGGTTGATCGGCCTGTCAGGTCATAGCTGGTATTGCCCGTAATGTGCGCGCCGTGCAAAAAGGGCAGCCAAGGGACTGGCCGGCTTTGCTGCAACTCGCTCGGCGGTCAATGCCTTTGCGAGATCGTGCTGCCCTGAGCGAAAAGCTGCCTCCAGCAAAGTCAGATCAAGTACATCCCGCTGTGCGTGGCTGCCGCCGAAGCGGTGAGCGATGCTCCGAATGCTCCGGATTAAGCGTACGGTCTCATCATACCGCTCTTCACCGAACGCCTGGATGGCGCACGTGGCTGCGTGCCCGACCTCGCGCGTGAAGGCGGCATTGTCGTCCTTACGCTTCATCGCCGTGCGCTGAGCCGCCAGTACCTGCTCGGCTAGATCGCGGCGGCCCGCGCCGGTAAAGGCCATCATCGCGTGCAGATCGTTGAAAGCGTAATTGCCGGCCCTGACAGTCGGGGCAAAGCCGTCCGCGACGGTCTGCCAGCGCTCGCCGACATCGACGCCACGCAGATGCAGACGCCACAGCAGCGCTGCCGCGTCGATCATGTCGATCATCACACGCGATCGCGCGCCGTGGATCGGCCAGTTCTCATAATAGCGGCGGTTGTTCAATTGAACCGCTTCTGTCCAATTAGCTGTTCATCCACGAGCGGCAGGCTACGCTGCTTGCCGCCACAACTCGGAGCTGGCGAGCCGAGCGCCGTCGGCCAGTGCTTTCAGCTTGACCCAGACGACGCTCGGGTGGACCTCGCAGGTCGAAGCAAAGCTCGCGAAACCGCAATCGGCGCCGGCAATCACGTTCTCGCGACCGACCGCCTGTGCGAAGCGCCCGATGCGCTCAGCGATCAGTTCCGGGTGCTCGACGATGTTCGACGAATGCGTGATGACCCCGGGGATCAGCGACTTGCCTTCGGGCAGTCGCACCTCGCGCCACACCTTCCACTCGTGCTCGTGGCGCGGGTTGGCCGCCTCGAACGAATACGCCCCGGCATTGACGCGCAGCATGATATCCACGATGTGCTTCAGCTCCATATCGTGGACGCGCGGGCCGATATTGATCGAATAGCAGGTGTGATAGCGAATGCGGTCCTGCGGCAGCCCGCGCAGCGCATGGTTCAGCGCATCGACCCGCGTCGTGGCCCATTTCCGGCAATCCTCGATCCCGGCCTCCGGGTGCATAACGTAATAGGAGGCGAGCAGCGGGTCATCGACCTGCAACACGAGACCGGCATCGATGATCGCACGATATTCCTCGCGCAGCGCGTCGGCCAGCACGTACAGATATTCCTCTTCGGTCTTGTAATGTTCGTTGCGGTTCCAGTTTGCGAGATTGGAGGGCGACACCGCCGGCATGAACGCCTCCTCGTGCCGCGCTCCGGCCAGTGCCTCTTTCAGCGTCGCGATATCCTGCTGCAATGCTGCCAAGCCCCTGTACGCGACCGGGCCGGTGCAGACCCAGCGGGTGCGCCCGGTCTGGCCGGCGGCGCCGGGCATCTGCGTCGCCCAGGCGTAGAATTCCGGAAAGGCGCGGTACTCGCGCGACTGGTTCCAGTAATTGGCAGGTTCGGCACCGAAACTCGGCTCGATCCCGGTCAGGCGTTCGTTGACATACGGGATGAAGCCGATGCGGCCCATCTCACCGTCGGCGATGATGTCGATTCCGGCCTCCGCCTGGCGCTGCACCGTCTCGGCAACGGCTCTCTTGACGCGCGAAACGAGCATCGTCTTGTTGATCGGCTCGCCGCGCTGCTTTTGTATGATCATCGTACGCAGATCGTCGGGCCGCGGCAGGCTGCCGACATGGGTCGTCAGAATCCGATCGGTGCTGCGTTTCATGATTTCCTCCCCGGAAGTTGCCAACAGCGTAGCGCAGAACGGATTACGAGCTCAGAAAAACAAATCTCCGGCATGATTGAGCATTCATCTTACCTCTGCTTGTGTCCCGCCAGCCACTCGTCCAGCTTCGACCAGCGCCGCCGCCCGGAGACGTTGCGCACGGCGATTGCGATGGCCTTCTGCTGGCCGACCAGCACGACCAGCCGCTTGCCTCGGGTCACGCCGGTATAGAGCAGGTTCCGCTGCAGCATGACATAGTGCTGCGTCAGCACAGGGATCACGACGGCGGGATATTCCGATCCCTGGCTCTTGTGGATTGTCGCCGCATAGGCCGGCACCAGCGTGTCGAGTTCGCCAAACCCATAGGTGACCGTGCGGCCGTCGAAGCTGGCCGTCAGCTCGCCGGCCTCGGGATCGATCTCGTCGATGTAGCCGATATCGCCGTTATAGACTTCCTTCTCGTAGTCGTTCTCGATCTGCATGACCTTGTCACCCGGAGCAAAGGTCCAGCCAAAGCGCTGGACCTTATTCTCCCCAGCCGGGTTCAGGA
>JBFWVT010000059.1:0-30488 GCA_050246595.1 Alphaproteobacteria bacterium | reverse complement strand
CGCGTGGACGGTGTGCGAGCAGAACCGGCTGCTGTCGGTCTGCTTCGGACCTCCCGCAGCCAACAACGCGTGAAACTGGGGTCGGTACAACCCATCGTGCGGCCTACGTCGAAGTTTGCGACAGGCCTCGGATCGCTTCGATCTGAGCCGATCAGGCTCCAGGGCTGCACACGCAAATGATTTGAATTTTGCTTACTAAAGATTGTCCTCTCTGGCCAAAAGAAGCTTTGAAACAACATCGAGACGAGTCGCGATGTCGCCGTTTGGAATTACGATGCATCGTTCAAAGCCGATACTGGGAACGCGGCTGTCAAGAGACGCTATTTGATCACGTAGATCGTCGGAAAAATTCACGACGGATGCGAAAAGATCGAGCCGCCACCCACTCGACACCAGTATCTCTCTCCGGATTCGTAGAGCTATGTCACGGCCTGATGACCCAATCACTCCTTCCCAAACCGTGGTCCGTAAGATCGAGATGCGAACCACCTCTTCCGTCAATGGACTACTTACATGCAAACGAAGAAACACATGAAAGGCATTGCTCGGATCGGGGTCCAACGCGAGCGTTATTCCCCCTCCGGAAAAACATGCCCAAGTTCCCCAATGCTCCGGGTACGCCCAAAAACCGTCCGAACGAACTTCTTCTCCCAGTATGAATGCCGACTCGTCAAGCGTATGATCAAGAAAATGTCCACGACGCTGGCTCACCAAACGGGACAGCAGAAGTTCTCCGGTGCCATTGATCTCGCGGTCAAGACGAGCGAATGTAATTTCCTTCGCATAGGGAACAGAATTACGCGGATAGGGAGGATTCCATAATATCCCGGCTGCGCTGACGCAGACTTGAACGATAGTCTCAGCAACTGTCTGCCACTCGACACGTTGGTAACCAGAGCGGATATTTAGCTCAAGCTCAGATCGCAATTTATCATTTTGAATAAGGTCACGGATGAGGGATAATGAATTTTCGAAATTATCGATGTCTATATATACTCCACACCCTCCCGCAACTTCCGGTATTGAGGCGCGGTCGCTGCAGACGCAGATTTTACCAAGCGCCAGAGCCTCGCCGACCGGTAGTCCCCAACCTTCATAGTAGGTCGGACACACTGTAAACAAGCATCTTTGATACAATGTACGGAGATGCAGATCGCTGACATCCTGCAAAAGCAGGACTCGACCCTGAAGATATTTGGTTTCGATAAGCCGGCTTAAAAAAGCGCTCGATTTCCACCCTAAGCGACCTACACAAACTAAGTGTGGCGGGTCATCG
Organism: Alphaproteobacteria bacterium; assembly: GCA_050246595.1. Lineage (GTDB taxonomy): Bacteria > Pseudomonadota > Alphaproteobacteria > ATCC43930 > CGMCC-115725 > DATARH01. The sequence goes on along the minus strand of JBFWVT010000059.1, from coordinate 29,212 downwards.
CCTTGGGCTATCATAGACTCCCAAATTTTCAACATCAATTGATGGTTTTTTCGCCCCTCGATAGTGGCAACAAACAACACAAAACGTTCTGGCAGGGTCATTTCTATTTTACTGGGGCTCTCGTCACGCTTTGACATAAACTCATCAAAAGACGATCCATTTCTTGTAACAGTTATTGGCGGTGCCTGACGCCCGAGTTCCCGGAAATATCTTTTGATATCGTTGGCGGTATTTTCAGATACACTCAGAATGTGATCGACATGTCGCAGAGAACGGTTGATGAATTCTTCAAAAACGCGCACCGCATCTTGCTCACAAAATTCTCTGGCATAAATCGGGACGAGATCGTGGATCGTCATCACAAAACGAGTGCCAAAACGCCGCTTTAGCACCAACACCCGGTGCAGATAGTCTTGATGCACCCAGGCGGCTCCCAATGTGCAGAGAACAGACGGTTTACCGTCATTCAATATTCCTGTTCCGTTAAATTCCTTTGCACCTGGTAGCAATCCGTGGCAAGCGTCTCCGGTGTCGTACCGGACCGTTCGTGCAGGTTCAGGAAGAAACAAATCTTCCAGTAATGCAAGAATAAATGCGCTCGCGATTGCCATCCATCTGTGTGTTCGATTTTCAAAGCTCAGGAAGATCAGCTTATGGCGTGAGTACAAATTGTTGCGCAAAATCGATATTATAATACTTGATTGTACGCGTTGAATCCCGCTCAAGTGACGATAATTTCCGATGTAATAGATCAAATCGGATATGTCGATGAGCAGGATGGGCTCTACAGGAATTTCCCGGCCACTGTCCACGCCCGGCATCGAGTCCTGCTGCTCGAAACGGCTTGTCCCGGTATCGGGCTGGCGACTATCAGGGGCATTTCTCAGCAAGTCGGGTTTGGAGGGCAACCTGATGGAGTCAGGTAGTGTTGCTTCCGGCGTTTCGGGTGTAGTAATAGGCATTGCTGCCGCTGCCTCAGAAGTTGCAAAAACGGCGGCACTTTTCTCCTGGTATTGTGATCTCAAATATCCAGGGATGTTCCGCGGGTCTTGGTTGCTTTCAAAACAAACCTACCTCAAGGAACTGGCAGAGATCAAGCGGTGTTTGATGTTGGTTGAATGCGAGGCAGATGTTTCTCTAAGAGCTTTTGATAGGATCTCGGCAGTTCCTGGTGGTCAGGGATTTGCGATCCGCAAAGCCGGGAATGACAGGCGACGGCGGGCTCCGGTCTGACAGTTCTTTTCCGTCCCGGAATGCATCAGGACCCTTGCCCCGATGCGACGGTATGGTCGCGCCTGTCAAGCTGGTGCAAATCGGGGCAGGTTGCGGTGGCCATGGATCAAGGTGGCCATTGATGGAAGTTTTGCCGGATCAGCGGCGATCAGCCGGCGGTGCGAGTTCGGGCTGTTGCAAGAACTTTCTTCATCTCATGCCTGCCACTAAGCCATGCGATAGTACTTGTGAGCCGGCGATCTCGACCTGTTTCCAGTGCCCGGCATGAAATTCATCATCGTCGAGCACATCGCGCAGCCATGTCTTCAAATTTTCCAGCCACAAATCATGTTCGGACACGGTCGTCAGGAACAGCTTGTTCTGGAAGAACAAGATCGGTCTCAATCGTCTGTTGCGGGTTGCCATGAACTGATAGAAGCCGTCGGTCACGCTCGGCCAGTGCGGGCCGAAAAAATCGTCGAGCGCGACAAACCCGCCGGGCACGAGAACCTCCTGAACGAGGGTCAGATCGTTGCATACATGCACCGCGGTGTGCCCGCCATCGATCGAAAACAGCTTCACTCCGGTCGGCGTGAACAAGCCGGTGAATTCCTGAAACGAAAACTTCAGGCTGTCCCTCTCGATGATTCTTACGAATGTTTTCTCGTGCGGCAATAAGGCATCGAGATGCGACTCAAACCGGCTGCGCGATCCCATCCCGGAATTGTCTATATTGAGATGCTGGTCGCCGAACAAGTCGATCGCAAAACACAGCTCATGCTTGCGCCGCAGCACATTAAAGAGAAAGAAAGAAAGCCCGTGATGCACACCGATCTCAGCGATATGACCACTGATATTATATTTTATAAAAATGGCGCCGATGACCTCAACGATCTGATGCATGCGGTGGCCGACCCAGCCTTGCACGTGTGGTGCTATTTTTGTTGTAAAATTCTCTATTCGGCGACTGAGTTCCGGATCATGAATTTGCGACAACGATGAAGAACTCTCAATCTCGACGGCGGTGATGTTGATGCGAACCTTGTCTTCGCAGTAAATCCGCACCTCGCAATCCGACAGCGAGCTTGGCAGCACAGTGCGAAGCTCGATCACTTGAGTTTCGATTTCGGTGAGATCGATCCGGCGCGACACCAGCTGCAAATTGCCTTGTTCGGCCACGAGGTCGGCGACAATCTGTCCTTTGGCTACCCCGTCGAGCACAATGCGCGCGACACACGGACCGGCTTCCAGGCGGACATAGGGGCCGAACAGCCCATGCCCCGGGCCATCATTTATGCAAATCAAATCCGCCGTTTTCTTTCCGATCGCGGTGCGGATCGCCGGATCGCTCGCCGAATATCGCTTGATCGACAACGCTGCCCCGGATTGGTTCGACATATTTGTCCTGAAATGTTGATCTGCGCGTTTGTTGCGCCGGACAAACTGATGTTCTCATCCCGTCCGGCCATCCGCCCTGCTCTCAATCCGCAAACCGGTCGTCAGCCAGGCCGACAGTGCCGCCGCCGGTACGCTCGGTCGCGACGATTCCAGTCACCATCCCTTTAAGACGTGCGGCCGTTATTTGCCAATCATGGTCGTCGAGCCATTTGCCTGCCGCCTCGATCGCCTGGCGGCGCCCGCCCGCATCGTCGAGAAGCGCGGCGATGCCGTCGGCGAGATCGTCGGTCTTGCCACCGGGCAGGCGCAGCACGGCGCCGTCGAGTTCCTCGAAGATACGGATCGGGGTCACCGCGACCGGCGCCCGACTCGCCAGCGCAATCCGCGCCGCCCCGCTCGCCGACTCGGTCGTATCCCGGTAGGGCAGAACGACAAGATCGCATTCGTTTAACAGCGCCAGCGAGCGATCATCGGGGAGGTAGTTGGTGTACCACTCGATGGCGCCGGCAACCCCGAGCGTGCCCGCCAAGGCCCGGCACCGGGCGATCTCGTGCCTGGACGCGCCATCCTCATGCTCGGCGGTCACAAAGCGCAGCCTCGTCTCGGGCCAGCGCTCCCGCAATGCCGGCAAGGCTTGAATCAGCTTGTCAAAACCTTTGTGTGGAAAGAAAAATCCGTAGGCGCCAAGCAGCGGCGCGCCGCCGCCGGCAAAATTCCTTACCGGAGGCGGGGCGAGTGACGAGCGATCCGCGCCATGCGGAAACAGCGTGACATTGTTGACCAACCCGAACCCCTTAAGAATATTAAGGTCGGACACCGAATGCACCAGCAACCGCGAGGCGAGTCGCAAGGCGGCAACGATGCCGTCGCGGTAAATGTCATCGATGTTGAACAAGTCGCGCGGGTGGTGCAGGAACACCAGCACCGGTCTCGATTGTACCCGCGGGTCGCGCAGAAATCCCGCGAGATGGTCCCAGTACATGTAGCCGTTGTGATGCTGGACGACAACAGTCTCAACCGCGGATTGGTCGATCGCGGCAGCCAGCCCGTCCATGCTTGCGCCGTCGGCTTGTCGCCAAGCGATTTGCGCCGGCACTCTATCGCCTCCATCACCTCTATTGCCGGGACCGGGGGTCAGCGCTTCGGAGCGGGTGCGCTCGTCGCAGAAAATCCGGATTTTCTTGTCCGCATCATCGAAATGCCGCAGCAAGTGTCGGGAATATTCAGCAATTCCGCACCGGATCCTCCAGCTTGAGACCCAGCCGATCGAGACCCGATCGAGCGGCGTCACGGTCAGGCGACATACCGCCGCGGCAACCCGGCGTCCCCATTCCCTGCGATCCCCGAGCGGGGCGACGGCCTGCCGCGCCGGCTCGATCCGTTTGTCGGATCGGTACGCTGACGGGGCATCTCTCCGCGCCTGCGCGACCATCTCGCGCAGAGCCGCGACGAGATCGTTTCTGTCCGGTTCGATCCAGACCGAGCCGCTTGCCGCGACATGGCTTCGGGACGGCGCAAACCGATAATCGACCAGGCGCGCGATTTCAGAACCGACAAAGTCCAAATGCCCGCCATGTCCCGTGACGATCAGCGGTATCCCGGCGGCCATGGCCTCGGCGGCCGGCATGTTGAAGCCCTCGCCGCGCGTCGGCAGCACCATCGCGTCCGCCTGCGCGTAAAGCTCCGCGAGCTGCTCGTCGGCGAGATCTTGATTGATCAGCTCGATCGCCGGAAAGTTCGGGTCATCCATCCGCAGTCGCGCGATCTGCTCCGAGACATCATTGTGCGGGTTGGGAAACGTCTTGATCACCAGACGCACCGGATCGTCATCCCGGAAAGCCTCGCCGTAAGCCGTCAGCAGCACGTCAACTCCCTTGCGCGGAAAACAGGACGAGACGTGCAGAAAAACAAAAGGATGGTCGCGGTCGAGCGGAGGGCGCGGCGTGGCGGCCCGACTGTCACCGATCCTTGCAAAGCGCGAAAGGTCGATTGCGCATCCGACGCGATGGACCGGGATGGCAATCCCTGAATCGAGCAGCGCCTTCTGCACCGCGCGGGTCTGCGCGAGCATCCCGCGATAATGCCGGTTGAAATGCGCGACGAGATCAAGCGGGACGAGGCTTTCCTCCCACGCGAAAAGCGCCACCGGCAGATCGCAAGAGGGCGGCTGCCGCACCGGCCAGTGCTGCACGATCACCACCTCCCCCCCGGTCGCGTCGAACACCCGCGCCGCGAACGTGGAAAGGGAGTCGCGTTCGGCATCGGGTATATCGCTCAGATCGTCGACCGGGTCGGTCTCGATCTGCTCGATGCGAACCTTGCCCGGATATGCCGCCTCCAGACCCAATGAGAGACTGCGGTTGATCGCCGCCAGACTGTACGTGCCTTTGAAGTGGCCGGCGACCGTGAAGCGGATATCGTCAAGCAGGGCGTTATCGGCGGGATCGGGTTCCTCCGCCACCGGATAGAGCACCGCCTCCGCGAGGGCGAGCCGCTCTTCGATCGGCTCGCTGCGGCCATAGGCGATACCGACGAGGCCGATGCGGCGGCCCCGCGCGGCCCCATCGGACATGACCCCGTCGGACATGACCCTGGCCGACATGGCGCCGGAGATGCCGGCGTCTGAGATGTCGAGCAGAACACCCCCTTCCGGGCCAACGCGGCAGTCGAGCCAAACCGGATGAGCGGCGGCCAAAGCCGGAAGGCGCCATGTTCGGGAAGCCACGCCAGCGGCGATCGTGACTGCTGTCCCAACCGCCCCGGAGCGCAATTGCAGCAGTACCCGGACCGGTTCATCCTCAGGCAATTGCGAGATCAGCCTCAGGCGGGCCTTGCCGCCGGACATCCAGACGCCCCAGGCCTCGGGCGCCGCCCATCCCGAGGCGAGCAGCTCGGTCGTCCGCAGAGCCGCCAGCATCGATTGCAAGCCGATCGGGTAAACCGCCCGCCCGGCGGGGTCCGTCAGACCTGTCGGCCGGATCCAGCGGTGGGAGCAATGCCCATATGTCCGCACCGCCTCGCGCGGGATACAGCAAAGACGCGACAAGCCGACCCAGATCGCCCGTTCTTCGCCCCACCACGGATGCCGCAACGGACCGCCAAGCTCCAGAACGAGGTCGATCGACCGATCGCCGGCCACGGTGCAGTCGATCGCCCCGACCATCTCCCGGTAGCCCTCTCCCGGCCATCCGTTCTCGTTCAGAGGACCGTCCGGGACCGCAAGCTGAACCGTTGAACCACAGGCCGACCTGATCGTCAGGGTATTTTCCAGGGTCCATGGGGCAGCGACAAATTGCAGCGCCACCTTTGCTGCCGAGCCGGGAGGAAGCTCGGTGTGGAAAGACAGCCGCGCCCGCCTCCCTGCCATCCATGTTCCCCAGGATTCCCCGGGGTGCCAGCCGCGTACCAACATTACCCGGCCCCTCAGAGTCTGGGTCAGCGCGGCGTAGGGGGGCAGGCTTCTTGCGTCCTCTGCCATTCGCGGTCTTGTCCGTAAGGCTATTGCCTGCCCGGCGGACAGGGTTCCAACCGACCAATCCCGGTTGTCGGGAAGCGAAACGGCGGTCTGCCGTACCGCCCGCAGAAAATCCCGGCTGTGTTCCTGCCAAGTGCGCGGTTTGAAATGCGATCTGATACGGTGTTCGAGAACGGTAAGCCTGGTTCGGTCCTCGAACAGTTCGCGCAACAAATCGGTACAACTTCGAATATTATAGGGATCGATATAAACCGCGAATTCGCCTCCGACCTCCGGCATCGACGCGAGCCGCGACGCCACACAGAGCTTTCCATGAACCAGACTTTCGCCGATCGGCAGCCCCCATCCCTCGACCAGCGACGGAAAAACCGTAAAAAGGCAATTCCGGTAAAGAACGGCAAGTTCCTCATCGCTCGGCTTTTCGATGATGCGGACCCGTCCTCCAACATTGTCGCTCCAGGCGAGTCTTATCCGTACTTCGTCGCTGCCGAAACTCTGGGCGCCGGCGAGCACGAGCAAGGGCGGATTACAGCCCTCCTGCACGAGCAACTGCCACACCTGAACAAGAAAGCTCTGATTCTTATGAACACTGAGGGTTCCAACACAGAGAACATAATCGCGGCCGCGCAGCGCCTCGATCTTTGGGGTCCATCGATCATCCGCCAATGCCTCGCCACCGAAAATATGCGCCAGCGGCACGGGTCGAATTGGTATTTCGGGATACTCGGCCTGTTTCAGAAGACGCTTCGTTTCGTCAGCGACGTGTTGCGATACAGTAAGGACGAAATCCAAATGCACGAGCGCTTCGGAGGCCGTACTGGAAAAGTTTCTGATCAGATCTCCGTCACAAAATTCGGGATGGGTAAGTGGGATGAAATCGTGGAAATAAGCACCGAGACGAACCCCCGCGCGTTTTAACCGTTCGCGTTCGGCGACCAGATCGGGTTCGAAGTAGATAACCCCGGTCGAGACGAGGACGTCTCCGGCCACCGGAGAATACAGCACCGAAGCAGCTTCTATCTCCCCTATCAGCTGTTTGCGTTCCTGCCATGAAGGCGCGGTTGCGGACCCAGTGGGTACAAGCGAGCCAAGACGTCGGTTGGACAGCACCCAGAGCGCCTTGTGCCGCCACGCCACGAACTGGCAATCCGCGGCATCGGCGTCCGCGAGAAGCGAGGACAGAAGACCAAGCTGAACCCGTTGAATTCCGGAAATGAAATCCCAGGTGCACAACGCAATCAGCAAATCCGAGATGTCGAGCATGATCGCGGGCGCACGCTGGCGTCCCGGAGGCGGCAGGACAAGCGGATCGCTGGTCCTATCAGATGCTACCAGTTCGCTCCAGGTTGTCCGCAGCGGCAACAATTCGAACGAGCGGCGATACGCCTTTATTGCCTTTGCGGTTTCCCCGCGCAATCTGAGAACGTATCCAAGTTGCAGATGGATCTCGGGGTCGTCCGGATCACAGGTCAGAGCGGCGCGATACGCCGCTTCGGCAGCCGCGAGATCGCCGCTCTCCTTCAATGTGTGCCCGAGCCATAGACGGATCTCGGGGTCGTCCGGATCACAAATCAGAGCGGCGCGATACGCCGCTTCGGCAGCCGCGAGATCGCCGCTCTCCTTCAATGTGTGCCCGAGCCATAGATGGATCTCGGAGTTGTCCGGATCACAGGTCAGAGCGGTGCGATACGCCGCTTCAGCGGTCGCAAGATCGCCGCTCTCCTTCAATGCGCTCCCGAGCCGCAGATGGATCTCGGAGTTGTTTGGACCATGAGTCAGAGCGATGCGGTACGCCGCTTTATACGCCTTTATTGCCTTTGCGGTTTCCCCGCGCAATCTGAGAACGTATCCAAGTTGCAGATGGATCTCGGGGTCGTCCGGATCACAGGTCAGAGCGGCGCGATACGCCGCTTCGGCAGCCGCGAGATCGCCGCTCTCCTTCAATGTGTGCCCGAGCCATAGACGGATCTCGGGGTCGTCCGGATCACAAATCAGAGCGGCGCGATACGCCGCTTCGGCAGCCGCGAGATCGCCGCTCTCCTTCAATGTGTGCCCGAGCCATAGATGGATCTCGGAGTTGTCCGGATCACAGGTCAGAGCGGTGCGATACGCCGCTTCAGCGGTCGCAAGATCGCCGCTCTCCTTCAATGCGCTCCCGAGCCGCAGATGGATCTCGGAGTTGTTTGGACCATGAGTCAGAGCGATGCGGTACGCCGCTTTATACGCCTTTATTGCCTTTGCGGTTTCCCCGCGCAATCTGAGAACGTATCCAAGTTGCAGATGGATCTCGGGGTCGTCCGGATCACAGGTCAGAGCGGCGCGATACGCCGCTTCGGCAGCCGCAAGATCGCCGCTCTCCTTCAATGTGTGCCCGAGCCATAGATGGATCTCGGGGTTGTCCGGATCACAAATCAGAGCGGCGCGATACGCCGCTTCGGCAACCGCAAGATCGCCGCTCTCCTTCAATGTGTGCCCGAGTTTCACCAGTATCGCGACATCCTGCGGCACGACGGCAAGATACGCCTGGTAAGCCTCGGCCGCTTCGTCCCAGCGCTGGTTGTCGCGTGCCTGATCGCCGCGGGATCGTAATTCCTGTGCCACGGCACTGCGGTTCGGCATGTCCGGAATTGAAAGCGTTGCGTCAGGCGGCGAGCCGTTCGGCCTGACGGGATCCGCATGCCCACCCAACGCTTCCGATCGGGCGAGCGGCAGGGCAAGCGGCGGGGGCGGCGGATCGGAATGCGGTGCGAGCGCGGCATATTCCCTGACGGCATCTGCATTCAGCGGATTGAGTTCCGCCGCCATGCGATAGGCCAGTGCGGCCTCGTCAAATCTGCCCTTCAGCTTTTCGAGATGACCGATCTGCAGATGGATGTCGTCATCGGCCGGCGCGAGCTGCAATGCGGTGCGATATGACCGCTCCGCGTTTGTCAGGTCGCCCTGTTCCTTGCAAGTGTGTCCGAGCTGGACATGAATCGCGGCATTCAATGGGTCAATTTCGAGAATTTGTTGATACAGCCGTGACGCGGTCAACCAGTTTCTTGCATCACGGGCGCGGTCGGCTTCATCATACAAACGTCTCAGCCGTTTGCGCGACAGTCTGAGTTTGACCCCGAAACCGGCCCGCTGCGCTGCGTTTTTCGGAATAAGAGAAGAATCGATCATCGACCTGCAACGACTCTCGAACGGAGTACGCCACTATTGGCGGTGCTGATTTTATAGTGGCAAGTCCGCTATAACGCCACCGCTGATCCTGTATCTGTTCCTCCGCACCACGGTTGAACGAGATATCCCGTATGCGGATGGTAGCCGCGGACAGGGGTGATGAGCATGACGACGCGGACGACGGCGGACGGAGGCGGCAGCCACGGCGCGGAGACCCTGTGGCGAGAATCGGCTTGTGACGTTCAGCTCGGTGGGAAGGATCGTTATCGCCAAATAGACGATCTTCCCGGCCCTGGCCGGGTATGCGAGCCGCGTCGCCTCGTCGGCCAGGCGCGCGAGGGCCACCGCGGGCAGCGCCGAGACGCGCGCACAGTCGGTGCCGAGGGCACGGACGTACCGCACCGGGGCCGGGATCGCGCGCTCCCGGTGCTGTCTCCGTAGCGTATACCCGAACGATACCAGGCGATGAGATGCAAAACCCGTCCCGTTTGAGTTGATAAGCCATATGCGAGACGGCACCATTTCATGGTCCGGATGCCAGCGAGACATCTTGCGCGCCGATGCCCCTTTGCGGTTACGCCCGGAGCACCGCGGGCACCTGCGCGGCGCGCTCGTTCGCGGTCCCCCGGACGGAAGCTGGTGCGATACTGCCTGCGGCGCCCGGCGCGATCATCGGGACTGCCCGGCCCGCCGGACGGAAAGCTCGATCGGATGAATACCTACGACTACATCGTTGTCGGCGCCGGCTCCGCCGGGGCGGCCGTGGCGCACCGGCTGTCAGCCGATCCGCGCAACAAGGTGCTGCTGCTCGAAGCCGGGGCGCCGAGCCACCCCTGGTCGTTTATCCCGGTCGGCTCCGCCCGGCTGATCGCAAATCCGGCGGCCAACTGGCTCTATTCGTCGGAACCCGAAGCCAACACCAACGGAAGGCGCATTCCGGTGCCGCGCGGCAAATTGCTCGGCGGTTCAAGCGCGATCAACGGCATGGCCTTCGTGCGCGGCCAGGCGCAGGACTTTGATACCTGGGCACAGATGGGCAACCGGGGTTGGAGCTATGCCGAGGTTCTGCCCTTTTTCAAGCGGATGGAGAGCTACGAAGGCGGCGGCGACGATGCCTATCGCGGTCGCGAGGGTCCGCTGCTTGTCACAAACCCGGAGCCGGGCGAACCGATCTTCCAGGCGATCATCAAAGCGGCGGGGCAGGTCGGCATACCGCACAACCCCGACTATAACGGGGCCAGCCAGGAAGGCATTGCGATGAGCCAGGCGACAATCGCCAGAGGCCGCCGCATGAGCACCGCGCGCTGCTATCTCGACCCGATCCGCAAGCGCCAAAACCTGCATATCGAGACCGGCGCGCTTGCCGAGGCGGTCGTTCTCGAAGGCAAAAGCTGCACCGGAATCCGCTACTCGGTCGGCAATGATCGGCGCATGGCTGCCGCTGCACGCGAGGTCGTCGTATGCGGCGGCACGATCAACTCGCCGCAGCTGCTCGAACTGTCCGGCATCGGCCAACCCGAGCGGCTGCGCGATCTCGGCATCGAGGTGCGCCAGGCCTTGCCCGGAGTGGGCGAGAATTTGCGCGACCACTACGCGCCGCGGACGCGCTGGCTGGTCGGCAGGAAGGACATCACGTTTAACGACCGCGCGCGCGGTCTCGGCATGGTCCGTCAGGCGATGCGGTACGCTCTGTTCCGCAGGGGGTTTCTGGCGAGCGTCGGGGCGCCGCTGCGGGCTTTTGTGCGGTCGCGCGAAGGTCTTGCGGCCCCGGATCTGCTGCTCGGCTGGGTGCCGATGCTGACCGAGCCCGGCCCGAAAGGTCCGCGTATTGCGAAGCAGTCGGGTTTCACCTGCTATGCCCATCCGATGCGGCCCGAGAGCAAAGGGCGCATTCACATCGCCTCGGCCGACCCGCGCCGGCCGCCCGCGATCAACTTCAACTTTCTGTCCTCGCCGCCGGATGCGGAGCTGACCGTGACAGCGATCCGCATCGCTCGAACGATCATGAACGCGCCGGCGATGGCACCTCTGCTTTTGACCGAGGCCGCCCCGGGCGCCGACCGAACCACCGACGATGCGATTATCGACTGGGTCAAGCGGGCGGCCGAGACGACCTATCATCCGGTCGGAACCTGCAAGATGGGGTCCGATCCGATGGCGGTTGTCGATGCCGAGCTTCGGGTTCACGGCATTGGCGGATTGCGGGTTGCCGATGCCTCGATCATGCCGACGTTGATATCGGGAAACACCAATGCGCCGTCGATCATGATCGGCGAAAAAGCGGCGGACATGGTGCTGAAAACCGGTTGAGCAGGAAAGGGATGATTGCTCATCATTTGTTTATAGACACACCGGCAGGTGTTTTCCCGTGCTTTTTCATCATGTTCGAACTGTGAATTAAAAACGCTGAATAAAGGCGGTTGCGGCTTATAATAATGATAAAATCATCAATATTATGCTGATCCTAACATAAAATGCAATACCAAAAGGTATTTTTTATACCGCGCACTCCTCGGAAAATTTTCTAAATACTTGATACGGAGAACGAATTTGTGAACACAAAAAATCCTGCCTCCGATGCTTCCCTCCACCTTGCACTTGGAAGCAGCGGCTACTTATGCCGTACGGGTATCCGGTCTTTACAACCGCAACATAAAACCCCCTAACTGTGAACCGGCACCAAAGCGGGACCTCCTTGTAAACTGACCCGAGTTCTTGAATTGTTTCACAGACGGGTTTTTGGAGGAATCCCGATCGAGGCCTCCTTGAAACAGCTAATTGGATGCTGGACGAGAGTTTACTATCCGATTTAGAGCGCCTATAAAAACTCTAGCGGCTCCCAGCGAATCAGAGGCTTGCGACCCGCCGGACCGGGTTTAAAAGGCGCTCTTAGCTGCCGCTTATGTCCGGTCAGGACCTCTGCTTACCGTTGCTGCGACGCCGAGCAAGTCCGGCCCCGAGCAAGGCGGTGGCAAGGAGCATCAGCGAGGCAGGTTCTGGTACGGGAGACGGCCCCAGTCCTCCGTCGTCTGGAGTAAAGGTTACCGTGCCTGTGAAGCTAGAAAACTGTGTCAGACCTGCAGCTGTCGCGTAGAAGGCTGATGACAAAGTTGGATTCGTGGTTGCATTGAGGATTGTAACCTGAAAGTCATCCAAACCTGCAAACCCAAGGAACAGGGTAGCCCCTGCTCCTCCAATCTGCAACTGGCCGAGTGTTGGAAAATAGTCGAATACGACCGGATTATCAAAATCGATATTCCCCGTCGCTGAAGTAGCAGTTTCGCTAACGACGAGTGGGTCAGCCTCGGTATCGAAGTTCACTTCGATTGAGAGAGTAATCGGATCGACTGGTGCTGCAGGGGAAAATCCGGACGCGGTAATGTCATACGTGCCGGTGATCACCGCTGCCTTAGCTGGGGCGTTAACCCCCCCCCGGCGAGCATTAGGCCTCCCAATGCGGCGACACAGGCGGTCCTCAGTAGAGATATCATTGCATTCCTCCATCGATCTCTTTACGGGCTCCATCGAGCCTTTTGGCGGCATCTGCTAAGCGGCACTGCTTAGTTAAGCAAGATCTATGCCATATCTTGAAGATGTGCAAGACATCTCAGACTTTATTCGGAAAAGGTGAAATTGGAGGCCGCCGAAATAGCAAACCTGTAAAGTATGGTTTACAGTGCTGATTCTTATCCTAAGGCAATAATCGGCATGGGAATTGTTTTCTTTCGACCATTTACGGCCCAAAAGGGTCGGCGCACGGGTGTAAAGAAATCCGACAGAACTGTCGCCTTCTCCCGTGTTGCCCCCCTGTCGCCCCAGGCGAGGCACCCCTGCTCGGAAAATCCAAACGGCGCGCTCCCGAGCCGCAGACCCTTGGCGACGATCGGGGTGCTTCAGGGACCCTGGAGCTGGTCGACACGCGGGTTTGCCCGCACCGCAGGAGGACCAATCCCGCCACCGGCGCTCTCGCTCCGATGGCACCGGATTTCATTCCCGGCGGGTCGATAGTCCCGTGGACTGTTGAGGTCGCCAGCGCGGTTACCCCGTCAAAACGTCCGAAATAAAATCCCTTCTTTCCTAGATTCCTAGATTCCTAGATTCCTAGGGGCGAATCGGCATTTGTTTTCAATGGCTTACGAGCCGAATTCGGACATTTTGCCGGAGCGGATCGGACATTTTGCCGGAGCGGATCGGACATTTTGCCGGAGCGGATCGGACATTTTGCCGGGGGGTCCGCGGATGATTCGGACATTTTGCCGGGGGAGGAATCCGCAGATGATTCGGACGTTTTGCCGGAGCAGTTCGGACTTGTAAAAAGGCTTCGTCCGAATGAAACTGGAACGCGATGGCGCGAGGGACAGCAATCACCCTGCCAACCCACCTGACAAAGGCGGTCGGGGTTGTTGAGATTTCCGAGCCGGCGGGCCAGCTTTCGCTCACCGACCGCCGGCTGTTCAATTTTCTGCTCGCGCATGCCTACCCAAGCCTGGGGAGGCGGCCGGCGCACGTCGTGCGGCTCGCCGACATACGCGGATTTGCGGCCATGGCCCGCGACGGGATTGGCGATACCGATAATCGGCGGCTCAAGAACTCGATCGAACGATTGCAGAAAACGCTTGTGGCCTTCAACTATCTCGATTCGGACAAGAGTTCGGTTTGGCAGTCATCCCAGCTGCTCGGCACGTGCATACTCGCCGAGCGCACCGGCGAATTGACCTACATGTTCCCGGCAGGACTGGAGGAGCGGCTCGCCGAGCCGGCGCTCTACAGCTACATCTCGCTCCGGGTCATCTATCAGTTCGAATCGAAATACGCGCTGATCCTGTACGAAATCCTCAAGCGCTACGCCGACCGGGAAGCGGCCGAACCCTACTGGGCCGTCAAAACGTCCGAATTGCGCGATCTGCTCGGGTGCCGGGAACGGCTCAAGGATTGGAAAGACTTCAGGCGCCGGGCACTCGACCCGGCCCTCGATGAGATCGATCGCCTGTCCGAATTTGCGGTCGAGGTGTTCGAGGTCCGGCAAGGCGGGGGTCGCGGCGGCGGCAGGGTGGTGGGTCTCACGTTCAGGATCCGGCGGAAGGAGCGTCAGGAAGCGGAAGCGGTCGCCCGAGAGCTCGAAAAACCCCGTCTGCAACGCCGCGGGGAGAGGAGGATGCAGCGCCAGGACCAGGAGGTCGCCGCGGCGCTGCGCTGGCTGTCGGGGTCGGAAGCAACGGTTCGTTTCCGCTGGCAGAAACGGGCCGAGGAGCTCGGCCTCATGCTGCCCGCCGCTGCGTCAGCCCCCGAGAACCTCGCCAAATGGGTGCCCGCCATCGCTCAACTGATCTGCCTCGAGGAGAACCTGATTTGATCCCATTCCCTCCACCGCGGCAGGCTGACAACATGCGCCTTCGCCGAACGCACCTGGCTCGCCCGGGATGGCGGCGAACGAGCCGGCTGCGTCTCCACCGATTTTTCATGGCGCAGACCCGCAACCGCAATGCCCGGGCCCTTGCGCGGTCGTGGCATCTGTCGAATTTTCTTACACTTGGCAAATTTTACCTGATCGCTTTGAAAAAGCAGGCTGGACGCGGGATTTGGCTGTTCCGGCCAGCTCGGTTCGACCTGTGCGGCAGCGGAGGCGAGAGCAGGAGTGTCGGAATTGTTGACATTTTTGCTCGGCATCGTTTGGCGCATTACTCAGAAATTCCTCTAATGCTTTGTTTTAAAACGATTTTAATGATGCGTCTAGATTTCGGCACGAAAAATGCACATTCTGCCAACCCACTGCATGTCCGGTTTGATGCGATCAACCCCAGGGCGGTCGACACAGGTGAGAAGATTACACGACCTGCTGCGGGAAAGTGCGCGACAGTTTCCCGAACGCATCGCTGTCGAAGAGCCGGATGGATGCTCTATTCGATATGCGCAACTCGATTCCATCTCGGACAGCATTCGCGACCGGCTGGTTGATCATGGGGTAGCCGCTGGCGATCGCGTGGGCCTTTATCTCGAAAAGTCGCTTGCCTCGGTGGCGGCCATATTCGGCATCTTGAAATGTGGAGCGGCGTATGTGCCAGTTGACCCCCATGCACCAGTGGAGAGGAACAGATACATCTTTGCCGATTGCTCGGTCCGTGTTGTCGTTACCGATAGCGCGCGCGCCGAGAAACTCAGAGCGCCGGACCAGGAGGGATTGGCTTTCCGCGATCTTATTTGTTACACGCCGGAGGAGTTGAATTCTCCGATCGTCATGATGGCCGGCACCGTCGAATGTACAGAATCCCCGGCGGATGAACCGCTCGCCTACATTCTCTATACCTCCGGATCCACCGGCAGGCCGAAGGGCGTCATGCACAGCCATCGTACGGCTCTCAGCTTCATCGATTGGTGCTCCGAAGAATTTTCCCCGGTGCCGGAAGATCGCTTCTCTTCGCATGCTCCCTTTCATTTCGATCTCTCAATTTTCGACCTCTTCGCGAGTATCAAACACGGAGCGGCCGTAGTACTGATCGGTGAAGAACTCGGCAAGCAGCCAATGCGGCTTGCTCCGGTGATAGCCGAAAGCAGGATTTCAGTTTGGTATTCCACGCCTTCGATCTTGCGGCTTCTCACCGAGTTCGGCCGGTTGGAGAAGCTGGACCTGTCGCGCCTGCGCCTGTTGCTCTTTGCCGGCGAGATTTTCCCGATGAAGCACCTCGCCGCATTGCACAGGCTGATGCCGCATCCGCGTTATTACAATCTCTACGGTCCCACCGAAACCAATGTGTGCACCTTCTTCAAGGCAGACGGCAAGCTGATCGAGACCCGGGAGCGGCCGTTACCGATCGGTCTTGTGTGCTCCGGCGATGAAGCCCTCGTCGTGGATGTCGCGGACAAACCAGTAGAGGAGGGCCAGGATGGAGAATTGCTGATCCGCGGCGGCTCCGTGATGCTCGGATACTGGAACCTCAAGGAACAGAACGAGCGGGCATTTTACATCGATGCGGTCGGGCAGGCTTGGTACAGAACCGGGGATATCGTCCGTGAACAGGAGAAGGGCGTCTACATTTATCTCGGACGCCGCGACCGCATGGTGAAGCGGCGCGGTTTTCGGGTCGAACTGGGAGAGATCGAGACGGCGTTGAACAACCATCCGGATGTAATGGAAGCCGCGGTGATCGCAAAATCCGATTCAGATGGTCAGGTGAGCGTGGAGGCTTTTCTTGCTTGGAGTGCAGCAAGCGAGCCGTCGATCCTACAGTTGAAGAAATATTGCACCGGTGCCCTGCCGGCCTATATGGCACCGGATCGATTTCGGTTTTTACCGTCTCTGCCGAAGACCTCGACCGACAAAGTCGATTATCAGAAATTGAAGGCATTTCCGTAATGGATCTGAATTTTTCGGCCGAGGAAATCGATCTGCAGGATCGCATTATGCGTTTTGCCCAGAGGGAATTGTCCTCTGGTGCCGCAGGCCGGGATCGTGCGGAGGAATTTCCGCGCGATCTTTGGGACAAGTGTGGACGCATGGGTCTGACCGGGCTTCCGGTCCCGGAAGATTATGGCGGCTCCGGACTGACGCCCCTGTCCTGCGCCATCGCGTTGGAGGGGTTCGGGTACGGTTGCAGAGACGGCGGGCTCGCCTTTTCGATCTGCGCACATCTGCTCGCTTGCGTTGTTCCGGTTTGGAAACACGGTCATGACGAGTTAAAGCGGCGCTATCTCCCTGATTTGTGCGCGGGCAGGCTGATCGCCGCAAACGCCATGACCGAAGCGCAGACCGGTTCCGACCCCTTCAGCATGACAACCAGTGCCGAGAAGGATCAGGGCGGCTACCGCGTGAGCGGCAGCAAGATGTTCTGTTCGAACGGACCGGTGGCCGACCTCGCCCTGGTTTATGCGGTCACCGATAAGGGCAAGGGATATCATGGCGGCATAACCGCCTTTCTCATTCCGACCGATACGAACGGTTTCCGCGTCGGGCAGCGCTTTGAGAAAATGGGTCTTCGCACCTCCCCGATCAGTGAGCTGGTGCTCGAAGATGTCTTTGTTTCCGACGAAAATATTGTCGGCAAGGTCGGCGGCGGCGCACCGATTTTCGCTGAATCGATGGATTGGGAACGGGCCCTGCTCGGCGCCTGTCATCTGGGCGCGATGCAGCGCCTGCTGGAGGGGTCGATCCGCTATTCCCGCAGCCGTAAGCAGGGCGGACAGCTGATCTGCAAGTACCAGGCCGTCAGCCACAAGATTGCCGATATGAAGGTTCGGCTCGAAGCCGCACGATGGCTGATCTTTCGAGCTGCTGCGAGTTTGGACAGCTCGCGCGAAGCCGGTTTGCATGCGGCAATTGCAAAACTCTTTGCGAGCGAGGCGTTTGTGGACTCTGCCCGAGCCGGTATGCAGGTGATGGGTGGATACGGCTATATGGTGGAGTCGGAGATCGAGCGGACAATGCGCGATGCGCTGGGCAGTATCATCTACTCCGGAACCTCGGAGATGCAGCGAAACATTATCGCACGGTGGCTTGGATTATAGCATCTCGGCGACTGCATCGATCGATGAACCGATGACGGCAGAGATTTGGGGAATTTAGGCATGAGCTTGGTTACGACTTTTGCATCGGGGTCAGGGAGAGAGCGTGTAGAAGTCCGAAATCTGTGGCGCTTCCTGATCATGCTGATCCAGCTCGGCGCCATCGTGATCATCCTGCGCCAGTTTCAAATCGAGAGTCTCGCATTTCGCGAAGTTGCGGTGCTGGCGTTCACGGGGTTCGCCATACACTATTTTCTGCCGCAGAGATATCGTTTGTCCTTTTTTGCGGCGCTATCGATTGTCAGTGTGGTCCTGATCTTGGGCCTGGGCGATGCTGCGTGGCTTCTGGGATTCGGCCTGGTGCTTCTGGGCATATGCCACCTGCCGCTCAAGCTGTGGATACGGGTCGGCCTGTTGCTGCTGGTCGGCGGGTTCGCCGCTGCCGCCAAGATCGAGTTGATCTCCGGACCTTGGTCGGCCGCGATCTGGCCCATCCTGGCGTCGATGTTCATGTTCCGTCTGATCGTCTATGTCTATGACATGCAGCACGAGAAGATGTCCCTCGCGCGCAGCATCAGCTACTTTTTCATGCTCCCGAACATCTGTTTCCCGATGTTCCCGGTGGTGGATTACAGGGGATTCCGGCGCACCTACTACAATTCCGAAGAACATGAAATTTATCAGACCGGTATCGATTGGATGGTGAGGGGGATTATCCACCTTATCCTCTACCGTATAATATACTACTACTGGACTTTAACGCCGGCAGAGGTGATAGATCCGGACACACTCACTCAGTACCTCGTGAGTAATTTCCTGCTCTATCTGCGGATTTCTGGTTACTTTCACCTGATAACCGGCATGTTGCATCTCTTCGGATTCAACCTGCTCCCCACCCATCATCTCTATTGCCTTGCATCTAGTTTCACCGATTTCTGGCGGCGGATAAACATCTATTGGAAGGACTTCATGATGAAGATCTTCTATTATCCGCTCTTTTTCAGGCTTCGGCGATTCGGAGAAATTCCGGCAATCGTCATCGCGACCATTATCGTATTCGTCCTGACCTGGATGCTGCACTCGTATCAGTGGTTCTGGTTGCGTGGCGACTTTCCTATCATCTGGCAGGACGGCATATTTTGGATGGGCCTCGCGCTGCTCGTTGTCGTGAGCGCAGTGCGGGAATTCAAACGGGGTCGTGATCGCACTTTGGGTTCGGCCACAGAGTCCTGGCGCAGCAAGATCGTTCGAGGACTACGTACGGTCGTATTGTTTTTTACCATCTGTGTTCTTTGGTCAATCTGGACCAGCGAATCGATCGGCCAGTGGTTCAGTATGTGGAGCTTTCTCTGGCATGGAATTCCGGGCGGCGGCAACGCCTTTCCAGGATTGCTGATCGCCGTTGCGGCGGTAGTCTTCGTGTCGGCCATCCTGGTTGGACGGGAATCGAGCGCCGAGAGGCATGTCACCTTGTTTGGAACCGTGACTTTCACGCGCAGCACCATCGCAACTTTTGTACTTCTTGCTCTTATGACGCCGCTTGGACTGCCTCAAATTTACTCGCACTTTGGCGCTAATATCGCTAATGTCGTCGTTTCGCTCAAATCGGGCGGCCTCAGTCGTGCCGATGCCGCTGCGATGGAACGCGGTTATTATGAAGGTCTCACCAACGTCAATCGCTTCAACTCCCAGCTTTGGGAGATATATATGAACCGGCCGGCCAGGTTGCTCGATATTACCGACTCGGGATTGAGCCGGATACGCGACGACTTTCTACAAATTGAACTGGCTCGCAATTACCGGTCGGAGACGGAATACGGGTCATTGCAGACCAATCGCTGGGGCATGCGCGATCAGGATTATGCGCCGCTGCCGCCGGACGGCGCCGTGCGCGGTCTTCTGCTTGGCTATTCCACGGTGCTGGGTTGGGGTGTCGCGTATGAAGAGACGTTCGAATCCATCCTGGAAAGGCGGATCAACCAGGGTCTGGCCGAGAGCGCGGACGCCAAGTTTGAGCTTCTCAATCTGGCGGTCCCGGGATATCGCCCGCCTCAGCAGGCGATGGCGTTGGACGAGGCCCTAAAATTTGCTCCCCATCTGGTCTTCTACACGGCCGCAGGACGCGAGCAATGGAATACGATTACCTTTCTCGCAGAGATCCTGGAAAAGAAAGTCGATATTCCGTATCCGGACCTCAAGGCGCTGATCGAAACGGCGGGCGTCAAACCTGGCATGAATCATGCCACCATCCTCAAACAGCTGAAGCTGAACGACGAAGCCTTGCTCCAGTGGGTCTACGGCTACATCGTTCGGCGTTCTTCCGAGATTCGGGCGCGGCCGATCTGGATCTACCTACCGCCGGTATTCCCGGCTGCGGGAGATGCGGAGGAGCACAGGCGTTCGCTCGAGTTGGCTCAAGCGGCAGGATTTGAAATTATCGACCTCACCGGAATATTCGAGGGAAAAGATCTCAATACACTGATCCTGGAGCGATGGGACAGGCACCCGAACGCGAAGGCGCACGAGCTTATTGCCAGCCGTATTTATACGGCAATTCAGTCAAATCCGCAGGCATATGGTCTTCGATTTTGATCAATGATGCGGACCTCGCTTAAAGGAGCTGATATGCAAGACGATCCAATCAAGTCAGGCATCAAGCAATTCATCCTTGAAGAGTTTCTTCCAGGTGAGCGGCCGGAGGCGTTGACAGATGATACGCCTTTGGTGGATGGGGGTGTGCTCGACTCGCTCGCAACGCTCCGCCTGGTGGGGTTCCTGGAAAAGCAATTCAAAGTGTCATTGGCACCACATGAAGTCGATGCAGAATATCTCAACACCTTACCCAGCATCGCGGCGCTGGTCCGCTCCAAGTTGCGTTGATGTGAGTACATCCTGGAACCCGTTTGAGTCGGCTCATACTATAGCGGTTTGGACTGACATGGCATCGATTGTGGCAGTAATGCCAGATGGGATGCCAGCGAACGCGGTCCGTGCAGCGGACATATCCGAGCGGCCGGCGCGACCTCGAAGCAGCCCGCCAAGTCCTGCCCTACCCGACGGATTATGTTTCCACCAGGATCAGATGGGGATCGAGTATAGAGATGTACTCAAACAGGCTCTCAGGAGTGGGAGCCTTCAGGAAACCCGGGGCGGTTTACTATGCTCACGGTGAACCTGTCGATTAGCCCTTTGACATCAGCTGCCATCGGGATCTGCGGCATCGCCTCCGCTGCAGCTCGCAGGAGATCAGGGCCGCCGCTCTTCTTCGGTCAACTTGGGAAGAAACTCGGCAGCCTCATCCTGGCCGTCTCTCCCGGTGACCACCCCTGGTCACACGCGCGCTTGCCGTGAAATTTTACTATGAGCGCGAACGCTAACGATTGAACCGGGGCGGCGGTCCTGGTAATGTGTCACATAGGTAATGATTTTTTCCTGGAGGTCGTCGCATGAATGATCTGACCGGAAAAGCATCTCGGACGAGGCTTGTGATAGCTTGACCCCGGCCCTCTCATTATATCTCGATGTATTGCGGTTTACCGCGGCATTCACCGTGTTTCTTTCTCACTATGCGCCCGCCCATCGAAGTGGCGGACTTTTTTGGCAGGTTGCCGGATATGGACGGGCCTCCGTATTGGCTTTTTTTGTTCTGTCCGGCTTTGTCATCGCATGGGTTTCTCAGGGCAAGGAGGCAAACCTTCAGGAATATGCGATAAGTCGGATTGCCAGACTCTATTCGGTAATCATTCCTGCATTTATTATGACAATAACCCTGGACTCTATTGGCATGACACTTTATCCGGCTATATATCAGTACAGCTCTGGTGGGTTCGATACAGACAATTCTGTTATCAACTATTTGTTGTCGTTTTTCTTCTTGGGACAGAGTTGGACTCTGAAAGTCAGCCCCGGCTCCAATTTACCCTTCTGGTCTCTTAATCATGAGGCCTGGTACTACATTATGTTTGCCTGTATCATCTTTTTTTCGGGTAAACAGAGAGTATTTCTGTTGCTCATCGCAGCCCTTCTGGCTGGGCCCAAAGTTTTGCTGCTTTTCCCGATCTGGCTGATGGGTGTGGCAGCGTGGCATGCAAGGGAGCTGATACCGCAGCGGCTTGGGCCGGTTTTGGTGCTCGGCGCCATTGGAAGCTTTATCGGATTGGAGATGATCGGTGGTCACAGATTGTTTGCGGAGCCGCATGCGCTTTGGCTGCCTCTTGATTTTTCCGCTTATGATTACGTGGTTGGGGTAATTGTAGCGGTACTGATCTGTGGAATGGCAAGATCCCGACTTCCAATGCCGGGAAAGAAGCTGACCGGGGCGGTACATGCGCTCGCCGGAACTACTTTCGGTCTTTACCTTTTTCATTTTCCCCTTTTGAATTTTTTTGGCAGCGTGCTACCGGGAGAACCGGCATCCCTTTTGCACCGGGTACTTCTATTTAGCTTGACCTTAGGGACAGCGCTCGGGATAGCGGCTCTGGTTGAGAAGCGAAAGAGTGCCCTCAAGCGCTTTCTGTACTCTGCTCTGAATGTGGTGGATCCCATTATCAGGGGTACGGTCATGAACAACCCTAAACGCCGCTTTACAGGATAGTATCAAGATTTGTCGCTGACCACTCGATTGCAGGCGCTATCCACACTGATATGAGGGGTCAACAGGATCGGTTGTAACGCATGACAACGTGGAGGTATGCTTGATGCGAGCAAAGGTACATATATCTGTGCTCCGGGATTGTTGACCGCCGGGTTTGTTTGGTTGCCGCTTACGGAAAGCAGTTGTCACATGGCCGGCGGATCACCGACCGATGGTTGTTGCGTTGATCGTTACCGAAGCCGAATTCGACTGGGTGTCGTCGAGCTCGCGGCGCGCATGCCGGCCAGCTCCAGCTGGCTCAGCAGTTCCACGGGCTCGTGCCCCTTCACGATAGGCTTCCTGGGCTGCAGGTAGGCGGCGCAGCCGGCGGCCGGTTCAATCGAGAGCGTCAAAGCCGCCAGCGTCGTCACCGGGCGGCGGCGCAGCATCGCGCTGCCGGGCCGGGAGTCGAGTACGACATCGCGCCCGCAAGCTCGGCCGATAGCGCCTCGGCGCACGCCGCCTCAACGGCCTCAAGCCCGGTCTCGGCAACCGCTGCCGGATGTCGACGAACTGCCGATCGCCGCGGCCGGCGAGCCGTGGGCCTTCAACCCATGGGCTTGACCCGTGAGGCGGGCCTGCTGGCTTGTGTGTACAAGGGCGCGACGCGGTAATCTAAAAAAGACGGCCGCCGTTTGGCACCGGCCGCTCCGGCCCGATCAGCACGACCGCGCCTTTGGCGTCGGGGAGGCCGAGAACGAGAACCTCGGACATGAATTTGCCGATCTGCTTTGGCGGAAAATTGACCACCGCTGCGATCTGCCGGCCAATGAGCGAGGTCGTGTCGTAATGGCGGGTCAATTGCGCCGAGGAGCGTTTGAGCCCGAATTCCGACCCGAAATCGATCGTCAGCTTCAAGGCGGGCCGTCGCGCCTCCGGAAACGGCTCGGCCGTGATGATCGTGCCGACCCGGATGTCGATTTTCGCGAACTCGTCGAAGCTGACCGTCATCGCTGCTCGCGGAATTGTGGTTTGCCGCGGCCAGGGTAACATTGAATGCGCCGATCAGGGCGCGGTTTTGCGAGGCCATCCAGGCGGTGCAAGTGCTCGGGCGCCGGGATGAGCGGAGGCTGCGATGGGCAGCGAGCTGGCGGTTTCCCTGATCGCAGGGAATTTTTCTGCTCGCGGCCCCCATTTCGGGGAAAATCCTCGCTTTCCGGCAGGGGAACAGCGAAATCGCGGCACCCCGATCAGGGAAGCCGCACCGCGAACAGCGATCTTTCAGGGAGGAAACCCGATCAGGCCGCCGGTCCGCCTCTTATGGCGCAAGGGTGCAGCATCTCACAGGATTGCGGCAATTTTCGCGGCGGCGCTGTGTCCACCCTGCCAGCTGCCGCGGCGCGGGGCGGTGTCTGGCGGAGAATGATATTTCGTCCGATTGCAGGCTATGACAGTAATTCTGGCCGGCAAGCCGCAAGAAGGAGTTACGGGATGATCTATCGAATTGCCCGGCAAATGCTGAGTCGGCTCTGGTGGGCATTCCGATATCAGGTCAATCGCATAACATGGGGCTTTTTTGCCTGGAAACGCCAATCCCAACTGCCGCAATTCACGCAGGGACGGATCATACTGGCGGGCAGGGGAGACGAAGCCATCGGCGAACGCATGGCGGTCTTGCGCGGCGCCTCCGTCGATCAGTATCGCGCCTGGCTGAGAAGCGGGCATTGGGTTATTTATGCTGTTGGTCCGGGCAATGAGATCCAATCCTGGATCTGGTTTACCGTTGCTGAAGACGGTCCTCAGATCGCACCTTTTGATTTCGGACTGGGTATGAAGATCCCCGCGGGCGCCGGTTTCCTTTGGGACGCCTTCACCGTTCCGGCCTATCGCCGGCGGGGTTTGTACAAGATACTGCTGCTGCACGCGGTGGAAGAATGCTTTGCACGCGGCGCCAAGCAGGTCTGGGGCCACGCCAATATCCACAATGCGTCCCGTAAGGTCATTCTGACCACCGATCTGGCCGGTGAAATCACGGTCAAGGCAACGCGCATCGGACCGTTCTGCCGGATATCCAGACCCGGTTTTCAGCGCACGATACCGGTGCGCGGCGTGTTGGAGATGGACGAACTCCTTTCATTCTCCGGGACAAAAGCGGGACAGCCGGTTTCGTGACCCGGCATACGGGGTTCCCGGAAAGCCCGCGGGAGCGAACTACAAGCCGGTTTGGCGGCGATGCGGTCATCGCATGAAGCTGTCGGAAAGCTTTACACGGCAGGCGAGGCACATCCTCCGCTTGCTTGCGGCGGGTCGTATCGGTGGCGCCGCCGGGTTCGCGACGATACCGGCGACCGGCAGGACCGGAGCCGGGAACCCAAGGAGGCGCGATTGTCGCCCGTTTGGGCGCCGGGCGCGGGGAGCGTCGGTAGACTTTACACTCGGGATTTCTCACCTTGAATATGTATTTGGAGAGGTGAGGACCGCGATAAGGGCCGTTTTGGCGGCGACGCATTCGTGTCGTGAAGCTGTCGGAAAGTCTTACACCTGGGCGAGGCGCGTGCCGCCACCCGCTTGCGGCGGTCTTATATCATCGACCCGAGACTCTGACCGATGCCCTAACCCTCCCCCGCACGCAGGGGAGGGTTAGAGAGAGGGAGAGGGTTGGGGAGGGGGTGCGGCCGCAGGCTCAGGATAGGACCCGGTTTTGGGCCGCTGGTCTTATTCGCGCCGATACCGGTGGCCGGTTGAACCAAAACCGAGAACCCGAGGGAGCGCAGTAGAGGCCGATTGGGGCGCCGGGTGCGGGGAGCGTCGGCAGACTTTACACTTGGGATTTCTCAGCCTGCCATATGTATCTGAAATTACTCAATTCCGGATAATGGCAAGGAAATTGCAAGTGTACGGGGTGCCAAACAAAGGAACCCCATGAACCTGATCGCGGCACACACTCCCGGCATCGCTCGCGCCCTCGCATCCGGCCAGCCGCCCGGCCAGTTCGTGGCGACCGGTCCTGCCGGTGAGCGCGTCGGCCGGTCTGGCGACAGCCGTGCCGGTCAGGGGCATTCCCGTATCGGAGACGAGCGCGCCGCCGCCGCCCCGGTTGACTCAAAGTAAGATGCCGAATATCAAACAAAACCGTCTCCTCAGTGCTCAGCATTACAATGTCATCCGGCGGGTGCGGGATAAAACTCAAACAGATCGGTCATAGACCCGCGCGTCCAAGCCGGTTTGAACAAACATCGACAGGACCGCGCCGGGAAAAGGAGAAAGGCTGTGAATGCACATAAAATTGGCTCGGGCCAGGCGTCTGTCGCTATTATCGACGAGCTGAGCCGACGGATCGGGGAGCATTTTCCGAGCCACCCGTTCCAGAACGGTGTCAACAAGGATAATTTTGAAACGGTCATCGCCGAATATCTCGCGATGTCGATAGCCTTCCCGTTTATTCAGGCAGGCGCCATCCACGAGACCTACAAGGCCGCGCTGCGCGCCGGAGGCGATACGGACAAGAACGCCGAGATCACCGGGGCGGTCGGCGCCTATCTGGTTTGGGACGAGGTGGGAGGTCACAAGCTTACGCTGGAGAAGGGCAATGTCGGTCTTCTTCAGCTTCCCGCGACCCGCCGGAACTTTCATGCGCACTGGTTGCGCGACGATATCCGCGCCATCCTCGGCAAGGATGTCCCGCCGCATCAGAGCGCGGCGACCATACGCTATCTGGACGCGTTGCTGGCCGGATTGTCGGATGCAAGGCGCAACCGCAACGTCGCCTATATGATCGGGTTCGAATGCCATGCCGAGGCGATGATCGGCGCCTTGTGGAACGCGATATGCGCCTCCTTCGACCTGCCGCATGACGAACGGCTCGTCTATTTCTGGGGTCATGTCGGCGGCCATTCGCCGGCCGAGGCGGTGCATGTGGAGATGACCCGGATGATGGTGGCCGAACTGGTTCCCCCCGAGCGTGGAGAGGAGTTCATCGAGCTGTGTCTCGAAGCCTATGCGCTGAATTTCGACTGGTGCAAGGCGATTGCCGCAAGCCCTGCCAGGGAAGCAGCGGAAACCGCGGGCAGATCGCGCCATACCGGTTCCCGCCTGCCGTCGCGCGAGGGCGCTTATCTGTCGTGACAGATCACGCCGGGTCCACGGTCGCCAGCCCGCCGCGATCAATGACCGTGCCGGGGATTGTGCCGGGGACTGCTCCGGGCGGAGCCGCGGCGACGGCGTGAATGCCGTCAGGGATCGCAAGGCAGAGGCGCATCGGCCGGCAGGGCATCCAGGACACAACCGCCGGAGCTTGATCGGCACCGCCGTGAATCGCTACAAAGCGATTGCCGGCGATCATTCCGTGTCCGGACTGCGCCCCGCCAATGGGTCGAAACACGGGAAACAATGTCTTTTGCCTATCTCATCGCGCCATGACCCCGGGTAACGGATCGGGACAATGCCTCCAACGGTCCCGCCGGCGGTCTCCCCGGGCGACATGAATCGCGGCGTGAACCCCGGCGTGAACCCCGGCGTGAACCAAGGTGTCGATCCCGGCCTCGCGCGGGCGACTTCAGGACTCACGATCGGCGTGCTGCTCCGCCAGCGTGCCCGGCTGCACTCCGAGCGGCCGGCGGTTATCGACGGGGCGCGGCGCTTCACCTACGCGGTCTTCAACGCGCGAATAAACCGGCTCGCTTCGGTGCTGCGCGGTCTGGGTCTCGGGCGGGGCGACCGTGCCGCGATCCTGTCCGAGAACCGCGCCGAGTATCTCGAACTGATCTTCGCCGCCGGCAAACTGGGCGTGATCGTCTGCACCCTCAACTGGCGGCTGACCGACCGCGAATTGCTGCATTGCGTGACCCTGACCGAACCGCGCGTCACCTTTGTCTCGCCGCTGCATCTCGAAACCGCCCGGCGGCTCGGCGAACCGATGGGGCGGCTCATCTCTCTTGCGACGGAGTATGAGGAGCTGCTGATGCGGGCTTCCGACGCCGAGCCGGAGATCATGGCCGAAGCGGAGGACGGTCACGTCATCATCTACACGAGCGGCACGACCGGTAATCCGAAAGGCGCGCTGGTCAGCCATCGGGCGCAGATCGGGCGCCTGTGCCTGAACACGGTCGAATTCGATCTCGCTCCGGGCGACGGGTTTATCGCCTGGGCGCCGATGTTCCACATGGTTTCCACCGACCACGCGATCCATGTCCTGTGCCTCGGCGGCACGGTGACGGTCATTCCGGCATACGATCCGGAGCGCATGCTCGATGCCGTCGAGCAGACCCCGACCTGGTGGTTTGTGGTGATGCCGGGGATGATCGAGGACCTGATCGGCGCGATCAAGCGGCGCGGCACGGTACCCAGAGGCATCAAGGTGATCGGGGCGATGGCCGATCTGGTGCCGCGGCACCAGCTGGCGGAGATCACCGCGCTGCTGCGCGCGCCCTATGCCAATACATTCGGCTCGACCGAAACCGGTCTGGCGCCGGCCTCGGTCGGTCGGGTCCCGATCGGCGAGGGGCCGGCCCGGCTGTCAAAGACCCCGAGCGCCTGCTGCGCGATCCGGCTGGTGGACCCGGACGACAACGATGTCGCCGACGGCACGCCGGGAGAGATGGCGTTGCGCGGACCGACGCTGTTCAGCGGCTACTGGAATGCGCCCGAGACCAATACGCGGGATTTTCGCGGCGGCTGGTTTCACATGGGCGACGTGTTTATCCGCAACCCGGACGGGACGCTCGATTTTGTCGATCGGCTCAAATACATGATCAAGTCGGGCGGCGAGAATGTCTATCCCGCCGAGATCGAGCAGGTCATGCTCGCCGATCCGCGGGTGGCGGAGGCGGTGGTGGTGCGGCAGGCGGATGCGCGCTGGGGCGAGGTGCCGGTTGCCTTTGTGGCACGGCGCGACCCGACCCTCGATACCGAGGCGCTGATGCGAGCGTGCCGGGCCAATCTGGCGGGGTACAAGCGACCAAAAGAGATCCGGTTTGTCGGCATCGACGAGTTTCCCCGCAGCACGACCGGGAAAATACAACGGCACGAGGTGGAGAAGTGGCTGGCTCGGCAGGAGCAGGCTGCGGGAGCAGCTTCATCCGCCAAGGAAGCGCCGAAGTAAGACGGGTTCCGGCCACGAACATCGGATAGGATTTGCCGCCGCGCCGGGTTCCGGCCCTGTCGGAGCAGCGGAGCGAGGCGCCTTTGGCGGGGCGCCGGGACACGGAAATCATGACCGCCGCCACCACAGCCACCAGCCGCGGCGCGGTGCGGATAATGGGGGGGTTGGCCCCGGCGCTGCGGCGGAGCGATCCGCGAGCAATGAGGTCGCCTGCTGACGCCAGAAATCCCGGTCTTTCTGAAGGTCCGCGATCTGTCGTTCGAGCTGCTCGCGCTCGCGCTCGCGTTCCCGCTCGAGAGCCGCTCGTCTCTCTCGCTCCACGGCAAGCTCCACCGCCGACTCGGCGGAGCCGGTAGTGTGGACCAGCGCGGAATTCGTCGAATCGGTTGGTATGGGCTGGTACACCCGAAACAGTTCGGCCGGGTCTATCAACCATTCCCCATTGCCGCTCTTGATGGCGCTCAAACGCCCGGATTTTATGGCTTTCAGAATACCGGCCTTGGTTCGGCCTACCTGGTCGGCGGCTTGTTTTGCAGTCAGCATGGCAATGGCCGGTTATATGCGCTGGCGCGGAAAATCGCTTACCGGGATAGGGTGGAGGATTGGCGGCAACCCGACAAGACCGCTATGCGCTAACAGACGCGGGGTTCCGCAGAGGTGGTATACCGGTCCA
The DNA here is from genome assembly GCA_050246595.1 of Alphaproteobacteria bacterium. GTDB lineage: Bacteria > Pseudomonadota > Alphaproteobacteria > ATCC43930 > CGMCC-115725 > DATARH01. The sequence goes on along the minus strand of JBFWVT010000059.1, from coordinate 120 downwards.
TGGCGGCGGCGGGCAGGAAAAGGAGGGGTTTCTTACCTGGAAGCCAGCTGCCGGCGGGTAGAACGCCTTTCCCGGTTTTTGATCGGCAGGAAATTCGTATAGAGTTTCAACGCCTTTAAA
>JBFWVT010000058.1:0-30672 GCA_050246595.1 Alphaproteobacteria bacterium | reverse complement strand
CGCGAAGGCATTACGTTCAAAAAAAGAGCCTGCACGCCAGCGAACAGGATCGCCCCGACATTGCCCGCCGGCGCGAGCGATGGAAGAGATACCAGGGCCGGCTCGACGCCAAGCGGCTGGTCTTCATCGACGAAACCTGGGCCAAGACCAACATGACCCGGCGCCACGGACGATGCGCCCGCGGCACCCGCCTCATTGCCAAGGTGCCGCAGGGGCGCTGGCGCACCCTGACCTTTCTGGCGGCCTTGCGCTGCGACCGGATCACGGCGCCCTGCGTCATCGACGGCCCGATCAACGGCGCCAGCTTTCGCGCTTACGTCGAGCAGTTCCTTGCACCCACCCTGAACCGCGGCGATGTCGTGATCATGGACAATCTCGGCAGCCATAAGGGACAAGCTGTCCGCCGCCTGATCCGCGCCGCCGGCGCCAAGTTGTTCTTCCTGCCCCGCTATTCGCCCGATCTCAACCCGATCGAGCAGGTCTTCTCCAAGCTCAAGACTCTGCTGCGCAAAGCCGATCCGCGCACCACCGAGGACACGTGGCGCCAGATCGGCTCATTGCTCGATCATTTCACCGCACAGGAATGCGCAAACTACCTCGCCAATGCCGGCTACGCTTCAACCTGATGCGATCACGCTCTAATGCTTGGCCCGGTTCCGCCTGCCATGAGTAGTATTCGAGGTCTTTCATTCAGCCGGCGCAGAAGAATTATTCGCTCAGCCCTGTCATCAGGCCAAGCAGACCCATTGCCGCCCTTCCGTTTCTGAATCGCAAAAGCGATTGCGCGGGTCTATGGAAAGCATTCCCGACCTCGGTCGCATTGCCGCCGGCCGGCTGTTGCCGGGGAATCACTCGGCCGGGCGGCGCTGGCGCTGCCGCCGAACAGCCCGGCGAGGCTGCGCTGGCGGTTGATGTCGATCGTCACGGTCGCGGTCATCCCGGCGCGCAGCGGCGGCTCGCCCTGGTGCGGCAGCAGCCGGACCCGCACCGGCAGGCGCTGCACGACCTTGACCCAGTTGCCGGACGCGTTTTGCGGCGGCAGGATCGCGAATTCGGCGCCGGTCGCCGGACTGATGCTTTCGACCTCGGCCTCCCAGGTGACGCTCGGATAAATGTCGAGCACGACCGAGACTTTCTGCCCCGGCTTTACATGGGTCAGATCGGTCTCCTTCATGTTGGCCTCGACCCAGGGTCGGGTTTTCGATACCAGCACGAAAAGCGGGATTGCCGTCCTGACCTGCTCGCCCGGCTGCAATTTCACATTGACCGCGGTGCCGCCGATCGGCGCCTTGATCGTCGTCCGCTCAAGATCGAGTTGGGCGCGGTCGCGCTCGGCCTTTTTTTCGCGCACCAGCGGGTGTTCGTCGGTCGGCATCTCCGGGTCGCCGCCGAGCGCGGCCAGCATGCGCGCCAGCCGGCTCCTGACGATCGCCACCCGGTCGCGCGCAACAATGGCCGCGTTCTGCGCCTCGTCGAGCTTGGTAATCGCGGCGGTGCCGTGGGCGGCGAGCGTGCGCTGCCGCGCCGCTTCGCGCATCAGATACTCGGCCCGGTTTTCGGCTTCGCGCAGCTCGTTCTCGGTCTCGCGCCACTGCGCGCGCGCGGTCTCGACCTCGGTGCGCGCCTTGTCCAGTTCGGCCTCCGCCCTTTCCAGCGCCAGCCGGAACGGCTCCGGATCGAGCTTGACGAGCGGCGTACCGGCCGCGACGGTCTGATGATCGCGCACCAGAACCTCGACAATGCGGCCCGACACTTCCGCGGCGATCTGCGCCATGTCAGTTTTGACATAGGCGTCCTCGGTCCCGACCGTGCGGCCGCCGTGCAGCCATATCGCCCCGCCGATCAGCACCACCACGATCGGCACCAGCACGAGCAGCGCCAGACGCACGATTTTCGGGTGCGGGCGGATCACGGGACCAGCTCTCCGGTCAACGCCTTGGGGCGCTCGGCCGGTGCGGCCGAATCGGGGTCGAGCATCGTCTGCAGCTGCGTTTTGACGCGCTGCATCCACTCCGAGAACTGGTCGCGCTCGCGCGGCGACAGCAATGCCAGCGAGTCGTCTACGGTACGGTCGGCGATCTGCGCCAGCTTGACCTGGATCAGCAACGCCTCTTGGGTCAGATGCAGCCGGTTGACCCGCCGGTCGCCGGCATCGGCCCGCCGCACGACCCAGCCCTTTTTCTCCATGCGATCGACCATGCGGCCGGCGGTGGCCTTCTCGACTTCGAGCATTTCGGCCAGCTCGGACTGTGTCGCGCCGGGCCGGCGGTGCAGACGGTTGATGACCAGCCATTGCGAGCGGGTCAGACCGAGCGCGCGGACCCGCCGGTCGAACGCAGTGCGCATCAGCCGCGCGACATCGGAGATCAGAAACCCGATCTGGCGCTCGTCTTCGGGCGGCACGGGGCTTTCCAACAGTCAGTTGCGTAGGATATGGTTGCCTAGCATACCATTTGCTGGACACCGAACTCAAGCCTGCGACTCAAGCCCCGACTCAAGCAATGGCATCAGACGACCAGCCGGTCGATCCGGTAACCGTACCGCGCCGGATCATGATCATGATCTCGGTCGTCATCGCCTCGACACTGTACTCGACGACCCTGCTTATCGCATCGGCGCTGCTGCCGCAGATGCAGGGGGCGATGGCGGCGACGCCGGACGAGATCGCCTGGACGATGACGTTCAACATCCTGGCGACGGCGGTCGCGACGCCGATGACCGGATGGCTGGTCGCCAGCTTCGGGCGGCGCAACGTCATGGTCGGCGCAATGGCGCTGTTCTCGCTGGCGACGTATCTGTGCGGCGCCGCCGAATCGCTGGAAAGCCTTGTGATCTGGCGGATGGTTCAGGGCGCCGCCGGAGCGCCGGTGACGCCGCTGTCGCAGACCGTCCTGTTCGACAGTTTCCCGCGCCGTCAGCATCGCATGATCACCTCGGTCTACGGCATGACGGTCGTCATCGGGCCGGTGATCGGGCCGGCGCTCGGCGGCTACATATCCGAGCTGTACAGCTGGCGCTGGGCCTTTTACGGTCTTGTTCCGGTCGGGGTGCTCTCCTGCGTCGGGCTGCAACTGAGCATGCTGCGCGACCCGCCGCGCCGCCCGGTGCGGCTCGATTGGATCGGGTTTCTCAGCCTCGCGGCAGCGATTTCCTGCGTGCAACTGGTGCTGTCGCGCGGTCAGCGGCTCGACTGGTACGAATCGCAGGAAATCTGGCTCGCGACGCTTGGCGCCGGTCTTGCCTTCTACATTTTTGTAGCGCACAGCGTGACGGCGGAACGCCCGTTTCTAAACCCGCGGCTGGTGCTCGACCGGAACTACGCGCTGGGGCTGCTGCTGGTCGGCGTATTCGGGATGCTGAACGTCACGCCGATGGTGCTGCTGCCGCCGCTGTTGCAGCAGCATGCCGGGTTTCCCGACAGCCTGATCGGCGAAGTGCTGGCGGCGCGCGGCGCCGGCGCGACGCTCGGGTTTTTTGCGGCGATGTTTCTCGGCAGGCTCGATCCGCGGATCGGGATGGGGATCGGGTTCGGGCTGCAGGTGATCTCCGGGCTGTGGCTGATGAGCATCGATCTCAACGTCACGATGGAGATCCTGATGGCCAACAGCATGCTGCAGGGCATGGCGATCGGGGTCATCTGGGTGCCGCTGACGATCGCCAGCTTTGCGACGCTCGACAATCGCTACTGGGCCGAGGCGATGGCGGTGTTTCATCTGCTGCGCAATATCGGGTCGAGCTTTTTCATCTCGCTGTGCGTCGCCGATATCGTGCGGGTGACGGCGCGGAACTACAGCCGCATGACCGAGCAGATTTCGCCGTTCAACGAGCGCCTCAACCTGCCCTGGGTGATGGGTGGATGGAGCATCGATTCGGTCCCCGGACTGGCCCGACTGTCGAAGGAGCTGGGCCGACAGGCAGCGCTGATCGGCTATCTCGACGCGTTCGCGCTGTACACCGCGGCGTCGGGCGCTGCGGTGCTGCTCGTCCTTCTCGTGCGCCGGCGCCGGGCTGCCGGCGTTTAGCCGCCTCTCCGCCGCCGATCACGTCACCGGCGCCCACAGAACCTCCTCGATGTGTTCCGCCCCGGTCGCGAGCATGACGAGCCGGTCGAAGCCGAGCGCAATCCCGGCGCAGTCCGGCAGACCGTAATCGAGCGCCGCCAGAAAATCCTCGTCGATCGGATAGGTTTCTCCGTAGAGCGCCTGTTTTCTGGCCTGATCCGCCGTGAAACGCCGCCGCTGCTCGGCCGGGTCGGTCAATTCGCCGAAGGCGTTGGCGAGTTCGAGGCCGCAGACATACAGCTCGAACCGTTCTGCGAGCCGGGGGTCGTCGGGTTTGCGGCGCGACAGGGCGGCCATCGAAATCGGATAATCGTAGAGGATCGTCGGCGCGCCGATCCCGAGATGCGGTTCGATGCGCTCCAGAAATATGCGGAAGAACAGCGTTTCCCAATCGTCGCCGGGATGCGGGGCAATGCCGACCCGCGCGGCTTCGATGGCGAGCAGCACGGCATCGGGAGCCGGCGGATCGGGCGCGGTCGCCAGCAGATCGATGCCGGTATACCTGGCGAATGAATCGGCGACGGTGAGACGCTGAAACGGCAGGCGGGCATCGGCCCGAGTGCCGCGCCAGCGCAGCGCGTCCGCGCCGGCAGCGTTCTGGGCGGCGCGCAGCAGAATCTCGCATTCGTCCATCAGATCGCGATACGATGCCCCGGCCCGATACCATTCCAGCATCGAGAATTCGGGGTGGTGCGTTGCGCCGCGCTCGCCGTCGCGGTAGACGCGAGCGATCTGCCAGATGCGGTTTATGCCACTGGCCATGCCGCCGACCAGCAGCTTCTTCATCGCGAATTCGGGCGAGGTGTGCAGATAGCGCGGCCGCGCGGCGCCGTCGCGTGGGTCGTGCAGAACGGTCGCAAAGGCTTGCAGATGCGGTTCCAGCCCCGGGCTTAGCTGCAAGGAGGGGGTCTCGACCTCGATATAGCCGGCAGCCTCGAAAAAATTGCGCACGGCCCGCAGAATGCGACCCCGCGCCGCCAGCTTGACGCGACGCGCGGCAAGGCGGTCGGGACGCCACCAGGGCGCTGTCATCGGCCGCTCCCTATCGCATATTCCGATGGCGCAATCCGCTTTGCCCGGTGTTCCCAGGCTGGTAGGAAGCCGGTCTCATTCCCATCTCCCCTACTTCTTCGTGAGACCCAGCGACATGAAAATCAACGCGATCGATTTGAAGCCGGGCAATGTCCTGGAGCATCAGAACAAGCTCTGGCTCGTCCTCAAGCGCGAGATCGTGCAGCCCGGCAAGGGCGGCGCGTTCACCCAGATCGAGATACGCGATCTGCGCAGCGGCAACAAAGCCACCGAGCGGTTCCGCACGCAGGAAGCCGTCGAGCGGGTCCGGCTCGATGAGAAGGAAATGCAGTTTCTGTACATGGAGGGCGACCAGGCGACTTTTATGGACAATGAGACCTTCGAGCAGATCAACGTGCCGCGCGACCTGATCGGCGATCCGGCCGATTTTCTGCAGGACGGCATGGTCTGCAAGGTGATGACCTACGAGGGAACCCCGCTCTCGCTCGAGATGCCGTCCTCGGTTGTGATGGAGCTTGTCGAGGCCGACCCGGTCGTGCGCGGCCAGACCGCGTCCTCCTCGTACAAGCCGGGCAAGCTCGAAAACGGCCGCCGCGTGATGATCCCGCCGCATATCGAGGCCGGCACCCGCATCGTCGTCAGCACCGCCGACGGCAGCTACGTCGAACGGGCCAAGGATTGATGCCGCGCCCTCTGCCGCAAGCCGGAACCCGATCCTGATGGCGATACGCCCGCCGGTCATCAATGTCATGGCCAATGCCGCGCTCAAGGCGGCGCGCGGCCTCAACCGCGATTTCGGCGAGGTCGAGCAGCTCCAGGTCTCGGTCAAGGGGCCGAGCGATTTTGTCTCGGCCGCCGATCTGCGCGCCGAGCGCACGCTCAAGGCCGAATTGCAGCGCGCGCGCCCCGGTTACGGTCTGCTGTTCGAGGAAGAGGGCGCGGTCGAGGGCAGCGATCCGCATCACCGCTGGATTGTCGATCCGCTCGACGGCACAACCAATTTTCTGCACGGGGTGCCGCATTTCTCGATCTCGATCGCGCTGGAGCGCGACGGCGACATCATCGCCGGGGTGGTGTACGACCCGACCCGCGACGAGATGTACTGGGCCGAGAAGGGCGCCGGGGCTTTTCTGAACGACCGCCGCCTGCGCGTCTCGGCGCGGCGCCAGCTCGGCGAGGCGCTGATAGCGACCGGGTTCCCGTTCCGCGGCCGCCCGAAGCACCCGGCCTACAACGCGACGCTTGCCCGCGTCATGGAGGCGACCAGCGGGGTTCGCCGATTCGGCTCGGCCGCACTCGATCTCGCCTATGTCGCCGCCGGGCGATTCGACGGCTACTGGGAATTCGCGCTGGCGCCGTGGGATCTGGCGGCCGGGCTGCTGCTGGTGCGCGAGGCCGGCGGCTTTGTCAGCGATCTCTCCGGCGGTCAGGCCATGATGACGAGCGGCGACGTGCTTGCCGCGAACGGACCGCTGCATCTGCCGCTCGCGGCGCTGATCAAGGAGGCGATGCGCACGGCGCCGGCGCAGGTCGGCGCCTGAACGCGACCGCGGCTCAACCATATTCCGAGCATGTTCCGGGGCGATTGCGTCGCGCAGTTTTCGGTGTCGCCCGCGTATCCTATCGGGTAGGTTCCGCAGGTTCCCGGTAATTTGCGCGGCTCGTGCCCCTTGCACCTTCAGGAGTGAACCCCGCGATGGACATTGCGCCCGACTGGGCGCCCGACCGGCGGGCGCGCCCCGGCCCGGCCTGGTGGCGGCGTGATCGCGGCGGAGAGGCGCGGCGCGGCAGGAGGGTCAGCCGCACAGCGAAGCGGGGTTGTCATTGCCATCCCTGAACCTCCGGCGTCGCCTCCCGGTCGCCGTGCACGAGAGCGAACCGGCCGAGAACCGGCGGCGCAATATGCGCGGTCCGCACCGGTTCGTGCTTCGCATGGCGTTGTTCCTGGCTGTTGTAACCGCAGCCGCGGTCATTCTGGGTGGGCCGCTGCTGCACGCGTTTATGGGCAGCCCGGCCTTCAATGGCGTCATATTCGGGGTCCTGATCGCCGGTATCGTGTATATCTTCCGGCAGGTCATCCGACTCGAACCGGCAAGCGCCTGGATTGACGATTTTCGCGAGCGCTTGGCCAACCGGGATCTGACCGCGCCGCCGGGGCCGGCGCCGCCGATGCTCGCGCCGATGGCCCGCATGCTGAGCAGCCGCCAGAGCGGCCGGGTGACGCTGTCGCCGGCATCGCTGCAGACGCTGCTCGACGGCATCGCTGCGCGGCTCGACGAGACGCGCGAGACCTCGCGGTATTTGATTGGAACGCTGGTATTTCTGGGTCTTCTTGGGACATTCTACGGCCTCTTGGAAATTGTCAGTTCGCTGGGCGCTGTCATCGGCGCCCTGAATGTCGGGGCGAGCGATATCGCGCGGGCGTTTTCCGATCTGAAATCCGGGCTTCAGGCACCGCTGCACGGCATGTCGACAGCGTTCAGCACCTCGTTTTTCGGTCTGGCCGGCAGCCTCGTCCTGGGTTTTCTCGATCTGCAAGCCGGGCAGGCACAAAACCGCTTCTACAACGATCTTGAGGATTGGCTGTCGACCTACACAAGGTTGTCGGCCGGGCCATATGGCGAGGGCAGCGACGCCTCGATGCCGGCCTACCTGCACGCCCTGCTCGAGCAGACCGCCGACAGCATGGAAAATCTGCAGCGGATCATCGCGCGCAGCGAGGAGGGCCGGATCGCGGCGCACAACACGCTGGCCAACCTGACGGATCGCCTCTCGGTTCTCAGCGAGCACATGAAAGCCGGTCAGATGCTGATGCTGCGTCTGGCCGAGAGCCAGATCGAGTTGCAGCCCTCTCTGACCCGGCTGACCACTGTCGCCGAGAATTCGCTCGGCCAGGATGACGTCCTGCGTACCCATCTGCGCAATATCGAGGCTTATGTCGCCCGTCTGAGCGAGGATGTCGCCGAGGGCCGGGTTCAGAGCGTGCAGGAGCTGCGCGGCGAGATTCGCCTGCTCGCCCGCACGATTGCGGGGTTGGCCGAGGAGAGCGCTGGCGATCCGCACGGCGCGGCCGGTGCGCGCCGGCGGTAGCTTCAGGCAGAGAGCGGCAAGGAACGCCCGTGCCCCTAGCAACCCGCCGGTCGCGGCGCTCGTCGATCGACATCTGGCCGGGCTTTGTCGATGCCCTGGCGCAGTTGTTGATGGTCATCATCTTCATCCTGCTGGTGTTCACCGCGGGTCAGTTTTTTCTGTCCGACGCGCTGTCCGGGCGCGACAAGGCATTGCGGGAGCTGCAGCAGCAGATCGGCGAGTTGAGCGACCTGCTGGCGCTGGAACGCAGCAGCGGCGAGCAGTTGCGGGCCAATGCGGAGACGCTTTCGGCGCGGCTCCAGGCCAGCCTCGCCGAGCGCGACGCCTTGACGACGCAGCTCGCCGCGCTGGCGGCGAAATCCAGGGAGGAAACCGCCCGCGCCGACGAACTCGGCGGCAGGTTGCGCGAGGCCGACGCCGTCATCAGTGCCGATAAGGAAAGGATCGAGCTGCAACTGCGCGAACTCGAAAGCTTGCGGCGCGACATCGAAGCGCTGCGGAGTGTGCGCGCCGATCTCGAAAAACAGGTGGCCGGGCTCGTCGCGGCGCAGCGTCAGGCCGAGCAGGAAGCCGGGGCGCTGCGCGACCGCTCGATGGAGCTCGAAGCAAAACTGGCCTCGACCGAGGAGCGGACGGCTCTGGCGCAGAAGGAGATCGACGCCCGCGACATCCGTTTGCGCGAGCTGGTCCAGCAGAGCGACCAGGCGCGCAGCAAGGTTGACGAGCTGAACAGCGCGATCGCGGCGTTGCGCGAGCAGCTCGCCCGGATAAGCGCGGCCCTCGCCTTGTCGGAGAGCAAGACCCAGACGCAGCAGACGCAGATTGCCGATCTTGGCCGGCGGCTCAACCTGGCTCTCGCGAGCAAGGTGCAGGAACTCGCCCGCTACCGTTCCGAGTTCTTCGGCAGGCTGCGTGAAATCATCGGGGACCGGCCGGACATCCGCATCGTCGGCGACCGCTTTGTGTTTCAGTCCGAGGTGCTGTTCGATCCCGGCAACGCCGAACTGGGCGAGGCCGCCAAACGCCAGATCGACCCGGTGATCGCCGCGCTCAGGGAGATTGCCGCCAAAATCCCGAAAGAGCTGAACTGGGTTATGCGTGTCGATGGCCATACCGATCGTCGGCCGATCAGCAATGCGCAATTCCCGTCAAACTGGGAACTGTCGACCGCGCGCGCGATCTCGGTGGTGCGCTACATGATATCCCAGGGGCTTCCGCCGAACCGGCTGGTAGCCGCCGGTTTCGCGGATTTCCAGCCGCTTGACACAGGCGAGGGCGAGGAGGCATATCGCCGCAACCGGCGGATCGAGCTGAAACTCACCGAAAGATAGCCCCCTTCCCGGGGCCGACTGTGATAAGGCGGTTGCGACGGTTCCGTGCAATGCCACATAGGTGGTGAGGTATTTTAGCATGCCTCCCACAGAATGGATGAAGAGGCGTCGTGAACAGGGTAGGATCGTTTGAAGCGCCGCAGGCTCGCGGGCCAAGCGGCAGGCGCCTGGAAGAGGAGAGCAACTCAAATGGCTGACGCCATAGCCCGCGACATACGCGTAAGCCGCGCAGGCCGCCAGACGGGCCTCGGGGCCATCATGCGCCGGAAATCCACGGTCGCGTTTTTCATGGCCTTGCCGCTGATCGCGATCATCGCCTGTCTGGTGATCTATCCAGCGTTTTATGCGCTGCATCTCGCAACCCTGAACAAGTCGATGCAGCATTTTGTCGGCTTCGGGAATTTCACCTTCCTGTTCCGGCGCAGCACGTTCTGGATGGTGGTCGAGCAATCGGTGCTGTTCGCCGTCACCGCCGTCATCTTCAAGGCGCTGCTCGGTTTTATCATCGCCCATTTCGTCCACAACATCCCGCAGAAGGGCCAGCGCAAATGGCGCGGCATGCTGCTGATCCCCTGGGTCATCCCGCCGGCGATGAGCACGCTCGCCTGGCTGTGGCTGTTTGACCCCTCCTACAGTGCCTTCAACTGGATTCTGGCGCATATCGGCCTGGACGGCGTGCCCTGGCTGGGCAATCCCTATTGGGCGCGTTTTGCGATTATTCTGGTCAATGTCTGGGTCGGCTCGCCGTTTTTCATGATCATGTATCTGGCGGCGCTCAAATCGGTGCCGGAGCAGTTGCACGAGGCGGCAGCGATCGACGGCGCGAACTGGTTCCAGAAAATCTGGTATGTCAACCTGCCGATGATGCGTAACATCATCCAGATCACCGCGCTGTTCTCGCTGATCGTCACCTTCGCCAATTTCGATATCGTCAAGATCCTGACCAATGGCGGACCGGTCGATCAGACGCATGTCTTCGCGACCTATGCGTTCACGCTCGGCATCTGGGGCAACGACCTGCCGCTCGGCGCTTCCGTGTCGCTGTTCATGTTCCCGATCCTGGCGATCGCCGCCACCCTGATCCTGCGCAACGTCCGCAAGCGCGGCAACGAGGCCTGAGCACGAAATGAGCACCGCAACCGCAGAAGCCGGCGGCAGGGCCCTCTCTGCCAGTCATGGCAGCATTTCGCGCGACCGTAAGCGCGCGCTGCGCTGGTCGTATTTCTTCCTGATTCTGTTTGTCATCTTCTTTTTGATGCCGCCCGTCTACATGCTGATTACCTCGCTGAAGACGAGCGCGGAAATCGGGGCGGTGACAAATCCTTGGTTCGTCTACAATCCGACGCTGGGGAACTACATCGCGCTGCTGACCCAGCCGTCGTTCCTGACCGCGTTCAAGAACTCCGCGGTGGTCTCGGTGCTGGTCGTGTCGCTGACGATGGTGGTCAGCGTTCTCGCCGCTTTTTCGCTGGCGCGCATGAGGTTCTGGGGGTCGGCGACACTGGCCACGGGCGTCTTCCTGACCTACCTGATCCCGGAAACGCTGTTGTTCATCCCGCTGTTCAAGATTTTTGCGGCGGTTCATAGCGCGACCGGGATCGAGCTGATCAATCACTGGTGGGTGCTTATCGTTCTCTACCCGACACTGACGGTGCCGTTCTGCACCTGGATTATGATCGGCTATTTTTCGAGCATCCCGAAGGAGCTCGACGAGGCGGCCCTGATCGACGGCGCCAGCTATATGCAGATCCTGACCAAGGTCTTCATCCCGGTGGCGCTGCCCGGCATCATCGCCGCGACGATCTTTGCCTTTACAGTATCCTGGGCGCAGTTCCTCTATCCGCTGGCCTTTACGACATCGGAAGACCAACTGGTCCTGCCCGTCTTTATTGTCACTAGCCTGATCAAGGGCGACGTGTACAATTGGGGCCAGATCATGACGGGGGCGCTGCTCGGCGCCGCTCCGCCGCTGATCATCTACGCGTTTCTGATGGACTATTACATTGCCGGCCTAACCGCCGGCGCCACAAAGGGGTAGGGAGATATGGCGCAAGTCGCCCTGCGTAAGGTCGTCAAGATGTTCGACAAGACCCCGGCGGTGCAGGGGATCGATCTCGACATCAACGATCGCGAGTTTGTCGTGCTGGTCGGTCCCTCGGGGTGCGGCAAGACCACTACATTGCGGATGGTTGCCGGTCTTGAGGAAGCCAGCTCGGGCGAGATCTTTATCGGCGACCAGCTCGTCAACGATGTGCCGCCAAAAGACCGCGACATCGCGATGGTGTTCCAGAACTACGCGCTCTACCCGCATATGACCGTGTTCGAGAACATGTCGTTCGGGTTGCGGTTGCGAAAGTTCCCGAAGGCCGAGATCAAGGAGCGGGTCGAGAATGCCGCGCGCATCCTCGACATCACTCCCCTGCTCGATCGTCAACCAAAGCAGCTCTCGGGCGGGCAGCGGCAGCGCGTCGCGATGGGTCGGGCGATCGTGCGCAACCCGAAGGTGTTCCTGTTCGACGAACCCTTATCAAACCTCGACGCCAAGCTGCGCGTGCAGATGCGCACCGAGATCAAGAAGGTGCACCAGAAAGTCACAACCACGACGATGTACGTGACGCACGACCAGGTCGAGGCGATGACCTTGGCCGACCGCGTTGTCGTCATGAATGGCGGGCGCATCGAGCAGATCGGCACGCCGTATGAGGTCTATCACCAGCCGGCCACCCGCTTTGTCGCCGGGTTTATCGGCTCGCCGGCGATGAACTTCCTGCCGTGCCAACTCGTGCAGAACGGCAGCGGTTTGACAGTTCGGCTGTCTGACAGCCTCGCCTTCCCAGTCCCGGAAAGCCGAACGGCGCGTTATCGGTCGTATGTCGGCCGCGAGCTGATTTTCGGGCTGCGTCCGGAGGATATCATCGAGATGCGCGGCGGCGAAACCGAGCCGGGCCGGATACCGTTCGAGGTCCTGCTCGACGTGGTCGAGCCGATGGGGATGGAGACGATGGTGTATTTCATCGTCAACGGCATCGAGATCTGCGGTCGGGTCAATCCGGAGGCGGCAAAGAATGCCGGCGAGACGATGCAGCTTGTCGCCGACATGAACCACATGCACCTGATCGATCCGCGCACCGATGAGGTGATTTAGCCCGGTTCTCCAGATCGCAACCCGCATCGATTTCGCTCCGCATCGCAGACGCATACCGCTCCCTCTTTCCCAAGGGGAAGGGGGCTTTGCTTAAAATGCCGCTGCGATCGTGGGGCGTCATCGAATGGCAACAGCGGTGTTCATGAACACCGCCGTCAATTCCGCCAAATTCATCGGCTGATGTTGGTGCCTCGGAGCGGTGTTAGGAATACCGGTAGCCTGGGGGTAAAACCAATAAAGCCAGTGGGTTGCTGGCCGCGGATTTGTTGCAGAATCGGTCGGACGCTCCGCCGGACGTAACCTTTGGTTGTGCTTTTCCGGCTGTTTTCGCGGCCTCGGCGCAGGTACCGCTCGGCGTGGATTGACCCTGGCACATCAGCACCGGTTGTTGAGGGATTGAGAATGGATGTGGAGGGGAAGGTCGTCGCGATCACCGGGGCGGCGCGCGGTCTCGGCCGGGAGTTCGCGACCAGTTTGGCGGCGGCCGGAGCCCGGGTCGTCATCGGCGATCTCAGCGACTGCACCGACACGCTTGACCTCGTCAGGCAGGCCGGACCGGAAGGGATCGGCGTAACGCTCGACGTAACCGATATCGGCTCGGCGGGCGCGATGATCGAGGCCGGGATGCGGGCGTTCGGCCGGCTCGATGCCCTGGTCAACAACGCTGCGCTCTACGGCGCCTTGCACGGCGGCCGCTTCGACGCGATCGACGAGACCGAGTGGGACGCCGCGATGGCGGTCAACGTCAAAGGCATCTGGAATTGCTGCAAGGCGGCGGTGCCGGCGATGCGCCGGTCGATCGCAGATGGGGCCGGCGCCCAGGGGACCGGCGGTGGCAGCATCGTCAACATCGCCTCGCTGGCCGCCACTTACGGCATGCCCTACGGGCTTCATTACACGACATCGAAGGCTGCCGTAATCGGCCTGACCCGCGGTCTGGCGCGCGAACTCGGCCGCGACCGCATCCGCGTCAACGCGCTGGCACCGAGCGCGGTCATCACCGAGGGGACGCGCGAATTTTTTGGCGACAAGCTCGACCGTGCGCTTGAAACGATAAAGGCCGGGCAGACGATCCAGCGCAACCTGATGCCGCAGGACCTGGTTGGCGTGGTCCTATGGCTCGTTTCCGACGCAAGCGGTTTTGTCACCGGCCAGACCATCGCGGTTGATGGCGGCACGGTAATGCTGTAACCGCCCCGGATGACCGCGATATGACGGCGATGCAGCTGGCGGGCAAGGCGGCTCTGATCAGCGGCGCGGGAGGCGGCATTTGCCGCGCGATCGCGCTGGCCTATGCCGAGGCGGGCGCCGCGATCGCCTGTATCGACATCGATGGCGCAGCCGCCGCCGAGACCGCACGGCTCGTCGGTGAAGCCGGTGGGCGGGCGATATCGCAGCCCTGCGACGTCGCCCGCGAAATCGAGACGCGTGCTGCCGCCGAGGCGGCGCATCGGGCGTTCGGCCGGCTTGATATCCTGGTCAGCGGTGCGGCGCCGCATGATCCGAGCGGCACGGTTCTTGAAACCAGCCCGGCCGATTGGCAGCGCGTGCTCGATGTCAACCTGACCGGCTCCTTTCTGCTGAGCCGCGCCGTGCTGCCGCTGATGATCGCCGGAGGCGGCGGTTCGATCATCCTCATCGCCTCGCAGCTCGGACGGGTCGGCAGCGCCGGGCGCGCCGCCTATTGTGCAACAAAAGGGGCGCTGATCCAGCTCGCCAAAGTCATGGCGATCGACCACGCGGCCGAGAATGTCCGTGTCAATACGCTGTCGCCGGGCGGCGTCGAAACACAGCGGACGCTCAATCGCTACGGATCGTTTTCCGCGGCGCGCGAGACATTGGGAGCAAAGCATCTGCTGGGCCGACTTGGCCGCCCGAACGAAATCGCCGGTGCCGCGGTATTTCTCGCCAGTGATGCGGCGAGCTTTGTCACCGGCAGCGATCTTCTGGTCGATGGCGGTTATACGGCGATTTGAGAGCGGCGGGCGGGCACATACTTGCCCCGGCGGCAGTCTCGCCGAGAGGAGGCGAATGAGCGCCCGTCTCGCCCCCCAGCGCCGATCCTGTCAGGCCGACAGAAGCTGCTCGACCCGCTGCGTCGCGGTCAGTTCGTCGATGCGCTCGACCGCCGCGAACTCGCGCACCAGCCGGTCGAGAGCCGCCTGATAGATCTGCCGCTCGCTGTAGGACTGCTCGGGCTGGCTGCTGTTGCGGAACAGGTCGCGCACGACTTCCGCGATCGAAGCCGGGTCCCCCGAGGCGATCTTGGCCTGATATTCCTGCGCCCGCCGGCTCCACATCGTGCGCTTGGCGCGCGAGCGGCCGCGCAATTTGGCGAGCGCGGCATCCATTTCCTTCTGGCTCGACAGCTTGCGAAGACCGGATCCTTTGGCCTTCCCCAGCGGCACGCGCAGCGTCATCCGGTCCTTGTCAAAGGTCACGACAAAGACGCTCAGCGTGTGGCCGGCGATCTCCTGCGTCTCGATGGCGGTGATCTTGCCCACCCCATGACTGGGATAAACCACCAGATCGCCCGCAGCGAAGGGCACATTTTCGGCCATCATGTTCGTCTCTCGCACAACCCTAACCCGACGAACGCCATCACGACGCCTCCCGGCAGCCGCCAAAGGCAACAGGCATCCGCCGTGGATCAAGGAGCGGAACCGGGGGAAGGCGCCGAAAGCGCGGCCATTCTATACCACAACCGGCTCTGCCAAGCCAGCAGATCAGCCATGACGAACCGGGAAGCGGCGGGCGGTTCCCGGCCAAACGTTGCGGCTTATTGTCCGCCGGGGTTGGGGGTGAAGAATTTTTCGTATTTCCCGTCGACGTCTTTCCATTCGTCCGCGTCCTCGGGCGCCGGCTTCTTGCGGGTAATATTCGGCCAGCTCGTCGAATATTCGCGATTGAGCGCCAGCCACTGCTCGGCCGCCGCCTCGCTGTCGGGAATGATCGCCTCGGCCGGGCATTCCGGCTCGCACACCCCGCAATCGATGCACTCGTCGGGGTGAATGACGAGCATGTTCTCGCCTTCATAAAAGCAATCGACCGGGCATACCTCGACGCAGTCCATATACTTGCAGCGAATGCATGCTTCCGTGACGACGTAGGTCATGATGTCGGGTTCTTCTCTTCGAGGTCGACGGTCGCGATCGGGTCGGTCTTCTCTTGATCCTTGATACGCTGTCGCCGCGCGGCCGCAGCGCTTTCCTCTGGGTCAACCGACCCGGACAGGCTCTTCGGAGGTCTGCCTAGCATGCAGATCGGCGCACGGGCAAGCCCATGCAACCCCGTCCCGGATGCCGCGGCGCCAGCCGCACAGTTCCGAAACGCGGGTCGGGCTCGCCGGGTCTTACAACGACGCCCGGAATCTGTACTGTCCCGGTTTGGAACGGCACAACCGGACGATCGGACCGATGCGCCTCAGCGACGAAGAGCAGGCCATGCTGGCCGGCGAATTCGGTGAACCGCGCCGCTGGGCCATCGCGCATCAAATCGCGGTCGGCGAATTCTTCGACGCGGCCGATCTCGTGCCGGTTTCGCAGGCGCACATCATGGCCGACACCGAGTCGCTCGGCGAAGCCGGCGTGCGGTTTCTCGAAGGCCTTGCGGGCACCGTGGAAGGCGAGCGGCGGGTCCGCATCCCGACACTGACCGATCCGCGCGGTCTCGACGTGCAGGTTTACAAGCGGTTGGGCCAAAGCGAGGAGATGCGCGCCCTCGAAGCGCGCGCAATCGCCGCGCTCAAAGCCTTCGGCGTGCTGATGACCGATACCTGCATCAACTATCAGACGATCATGCCGCCGGTGCGCGGCGAGCACCTCGCGATGGGCGATACCGGCGTCGTCATCTATTCGAACAGCGTTTTCGGGGCGCGCAGCAATTTCGAGGGCGGACCCTCCGCGCTCGCCGCCGGGCTGACCGGGCGCACACCGCGCTATGGCTATCACCTCGATGAATGCCGTGCTCCCACCCGGCGCTTCCGGCTGGCGGCGATGCCGCGCGACCTGTCGGAATGGGGCGCGCTCGGCGGCATTGTCGGACGGGAATGCGGGTCCTATTGGGAAGTGCCGCTGATCGAGGGCATCGCCGATCTTCCCGGCTCGGACGCGCTGAAGCATTTTGGCGCCGCGCTCGCCAGCTACGGCTCGGTTGCGCTGTTCCATATGCCGGGGATAACGGCCGAAGACGTTCCGGAGCGCGGGCATCTCGCCCGCCTGCGGGCCGGAGGCCCGCGGTCCGAGTTGGCCGGGGCCACGACGATCGGCCGCAGCGAGATCGACGCCTTTGTCCAATCCTACGGCGCGACCGGCGACAAGGTCGATGTCGTCGTTTTCGCCGCGCCGCAACTGTCGCTCGTCGAGATTGCGGCGGTGGCCGACGCGCTGTCGGGACGACAGATACATCCCGATACCACCGTGCTGGTTGCGACCTCCCCCGAGATCAAGTTTGCCGCCGACCGCATGGGGTTGACCGCGCGCATCGAGGCTTCCAGCGCCGTCGTCGCCTCCGGAATCTGCTTCTACCAGAGCTATGCCCGCGAAATGGCCGAGGCCAATGGCTGGCAGCGGCTGCTGACGAATTCGGCGAAACTCGTCAACATCATCGGCGGCTACGGTTATCGGCCGACGCTGGCAAGTCTCGATCGCTGCGTCGATTCAGCCGTCGCCGGAAGGATCGTCTGATGCCGACCACGCTGCGCTGCCATCCCGGCATCGGCCCGGCCGTAACCGGCACCGCGCTGGTGGCCAAGGACAATTTCAGCGCGCGCTACGATCTCGACCGCAAGACCGGGATCTTTTCCCGCCCCGCGCACGCTCTCGCCGGGCAGAGCTATGCCAGCCGCATCCTGGTGCTCGACACCGCGAAGGGCGGCGTCGCGACGGCCTGGATGCTGCACGAGATGAAGGCGCGCGGCATCGTGCCGCTGGCGCTCGTTTTCAACCGGGTCAACCCGATTCTTGCGCAGGGCGCCGCCTTTGGCGGGGTTACGATGGTCGATCGCTTTGAGGACGGCGACGTCACCGACCTGATCCGCACCGGCGACATGCTGCGCATCGACCCGCAAGCAGGAATTATCGAGATTTTGCAACGCCTGGTCGGCCCGCCTTAGGGTTCTCCATACCGATCGCTGGTAAGGACCGAGAACGCAAACACCTGTAGGGAACCCGGTCATGAGGCGGTTTTTTTCTGCTGCTGGTTGGCCATTCCGCTCGTTTTCATCCCCGGCGTCGCCGCCGAGGCGGGACAGCGCAATGGGTCAACCGGCAGCATTTCCGGCGCAGTCGGGCCAAAGCAGGGCGGCAAGTATCAGGCGTCACGCACGATTCAGGGCAGCAAGGCCCAGTCCAGCTTCTCCGGCGCCGGCCCGCGCGGCAGGTCGATCAGCGGTTCGGCGCAGTCCACGGTCGGCGCCGGCCGGGCAAGCGGGACCGCCACCGTGACAACCGGCGCCGGTCGCAGCGCCACCGCGCAGGGGTCCGCTCGTCGGACCGCGACCGGCGCGACCGGCAGCGGCACGGTCGCAACATCGGGCGGGCGCTCGCTGGCGGCCAGCGGTTCGGTCGACAGGACCGCGACCGGCGTGTCGGCGACCGGGACGATGACGACCGGCAGCGGCCGTTCGGTCACCGGCACGATCGAAGGCAACAAGCAGTCCGGCACGGTCACGGTCGAAACCGTGCAAGGCAGCCGGTCGCGCGAATACGGAACGAGGTAGCCCGCGGCGGCCTCCGGTAACGGTTTGCAGCATGCCGATCACGGGATAGGTTGTCCGCAAGTGCAGTTTCGCAGGAGGACGCCCATGCCCGGTTTCACGACGCGGCCCGAGATCCGCGGCACGTTCGGGGTTGTCGCGACGACGCACTGGCTGGCCTCATCGGTCGCGATGGGTGTGCTCGAAAAGGGCGGCAACGCGTTCGATGCCGCCGTCGCGGCGGGATTTACGTTGCAGATTGTCGAGCCGCACCTGAACGGGCCGCTCGGCGAGGCGCCGATCCTCGTGTATGGCGCCGGGAACCGCCGCACTGAAATGATCTGCGGTCAAGGAGTGGCGCCGCAGGGCGCGACAATCGCGCATTATAAAAGCCTCGGCCTCGATCTGATCCCCGGCACCGGCCTCTTGGCCGCGACCGTACCGGGTGCGTTCGATGCCTGGGCGCTTCTGGCGCGCGACCGGGGCACGATGCCGCTCGCCGAGCTGATGGAGCCGGCGCTCTTCTATGCCGAGAACGGCTATCCGCTGGTCCCGCAGATCTGCAACACGATCCAGAGCGTCGCCGAGCTGTTTCGCCGCGAATGGACCACATCGGCGGCGGTTTACCTGCCGGGCGGCCGTCCGCCGATCCCCGGAAAGCTGTTCCGCAACCCGGCGCTGGCCGCCACCTATCGCCGCGTGCTGGCCGAGTCCGAAGCCGGCGGCGGCAGCCGCGAGCAGCGCATCGAGCGCGCCCGCGACGCGTGGTATCGCGGGTTTGTCGCCGAGACGATCGACCGTTTCTGCCGCACGCAGAAAATCCTCGACGCGTCTGGTCGCCGGCACTCCGGCGTGCTGACGGCGGACGACATGGCGCGCTGGCAGGCCCCGGTCGAGACGCCGCTGACCTACGACTACCGCGGCTATACGGTCGTCAAGGGCGGTCCGTGGAGCCAGGGGCCGGTCATGCTGCAACAGCTCGCGCTGTTGCAGGGGTTCGATCTCGACGATCTCGACCCGGTCGGGCCGGATTTCGTCCATATCGTCACCGAATGTGCCAAGCTCGCCTATGCCGACCGCGAGGCGTGGTACGGCGATCCCGACTTTGTCGATGTGCCGATGGCGACCCTGCTGAGCCGGGATTACAACGACGCACGACGGCGGCTTGTCGGCGAGCGCGCCTCGCTCGATCTGCGTCCCGGCAGCCCCGACGGGCGCGAACCCTATGTGCTGGTCGGCGGCGCCGATGTCGCGCCGGCAGCCGGGATCGGCGAACCGACGGTCGGGCCGGTCGGCGGGATCGGCGAACCGACCACGAGCGAACTCGGCGTCGTTGCCGGCGACACCTGCCATCTCGACATCATCGACCGCTGGGGCAACATGGTCTCGGCGACCCCATCGGGCGGCTGGCTGCAAAGCTCGCCGGTCATCCCGGAACTCGGTTTCTGCCTCGGCACGCGATTGCAGATCGCGTGGCTCGACGAGCGTTCGGCCTCCTCGCTCGCCCCCGGCAAAAGGCCGCGCAGCACCTTGTCGCCGACCCTCGCACTAAAAGATGGCGAGCCGTTCATGGCGTTCGGCACCCCGGGCGGCGACGGGCAGGACCAATGGTCGACGCAGCTTTTCCTGCATCATGTGCATCACGGCATGAATTTGCAGGAGGCGATCGACTGCCCGGAATTCAACAACGACCACGCACCGTCGTCATTCTATCCGCGCGCCGCCAATCCCGGCGGTCTCGCCCTTGAAGGCCGCTTCCCGAGGGAGACCGCCCGCGCCCTCGCCGAACGCGGCCACAAGGTGCGGATAGGAGAAACCTGGTCCGGCGGCCGCCTGACGGCTTGCGCCCGCGAACAGACGCCGGAGGGCGTGGTGTTGAAAGCCGGCGCCAACCCGCGCGGCATGCAGACCTATGCGGTCGGGCGGTAACGCGCGGTGCACGATCCCGGCGCCCCGCCTGTCACGCTGCGCCGCCTCAAGCCCGGCGATGTCTCCTGGGTTCGCAAGCTGAACGCATTATTTGGCGATGCGTTTCAGGATCGTGACACCTATGAGGCCGAGCCACCCAGCGATGCCTACCTGGAACACCTGCTTGCGAAAGAACACGTCGTCGCTCTCGTGGCGGTGGCCGGCCGGGAGCTTCTGGGCGGGCTGGTTGCCTATGAACTCGACAAGTTTGAAAGAGCGCGCAGCGAGTTGTACGTCTATGATCTCGCGGTCGATAAAAGATATCGGCGGCGCGGTATCGCGACCGCCCTGATCGAAAACCTCAAGACGATTGCCGCGCAGCGCGGGGCCTGGGTCATCTATGTGCAGGCAGATTATGGCGACGACCCTGCCATTGCGCTTTACGACAAGTTAGGAATCCGCGAAGAAGTCCTTCATTTCGATATCCGCGTCGCGGCGCCGCTTGGTTAGCTGCAACGAACGCGCGGGCGACACGCGGCTCCGGCTGACAAAGCGAACCGGGATCAAGACGTCCCCGCCCGCATCGCCGCAATCGCCGCGCGTGCCAGCGCATCGGCGCGTTCGTTCTCGGGGTGGCCGGCATGGCCGCGCACCCAGTGCCATTCCGCCTCGTGCCGCGACGCCGCTTTCTCCAGCCGCTGCCATAGATCGACGTTTTTGACCGGTTCTTTCGCGGCGGTCTTCCAGCCGCGCGCCTTCCAGCTCGGCAGCCATTTCGTGATGCCGTCGCGCAGATAGAGGCTGTCGGTATAGAGCTTGACGCGGCATGGCCGCTTCAGTGCTTCGAGCCCGGCGATCGCCGCCATTAGCTCCATGCGGTTGTTGGTCGTCGCACCCTCGCCGCCGGACAGCTCCTTCTCGACCCCGTTATAGCGCAGCACCGCGCCCCAGCCGCCGGGGCCGGGATTGCCGCTGCACGCGCCGTCGGTGAAGATCTCGACCGCAGGGCGGGGCCGCGCCCCGTTATCGGATATCGCTTCGTCAGCCATCGATCCCATACCCGGCCGGTCCGGAAATCCCGCGATGAAAACGCAGTTTCCTCAGATACTCGATCGGGTCCTTTGGCCGCACCAGCGCGCCCACGGGCTGGTTCAGCCAGTCATAAAGCCGGGTCAGCAGAAAACGCAGCGCGCTGCCGCGCGCCAATAGCGGCAATGATGCCATCTCGTCCGAACGCAGCTTGCGTTCCCGCAGATAATTTCCGACCAGCAGCCGCGCCTTGGTCACGTTGAAGCTGCCGTCCGGTTCGAAGCACCAGGCGTTGAGGCAGACTGCGATGTCGTAGGCGAGAAAATCGGTGCAGGCGAAATAGAAATCAATAAGACCGGTCAGCTCGTGGTCGCGGAAAAACACATTGTCCGGGAACAGATCGGCATGGATAATTCCGGTCGGCAGGTCGCGCGGCCACGCCGCTTCGAGAAACGCCAATTCCTCGCTGATCTCGGCGGCAAGACCAGGCTGAACCGCGTCGGCGCGCTGGCGGCACGCCTGGTATAAACGACGCCAGCCGGAAGGCCCGAGATCGTTTGGCCGGCTCATCGAAAACGATCCGCCGGCCCGGTGCAGCCGTGCCAGCGCGCCGCCGACCCCGGCGCAATGAAACGGGTCGATCCGGCGCGGCCACATGCCGGTCAGAAAGGTGACAATCGCTGCCGGCCGGCCGCACAGCTCGCGCAATGCTTCGCCGTCGCGCGCGCGCACCGGGGTCGGACAGGCGACGCAGTGATGCGCCAGATGGTCCATCAGCGCGATAAAGAACGGCAGGTCCTGCCGCGCCACCCGCTTCTCGTACAAGGTCAGGATGAAATTGCCGCACTCGGTCGTCAGCAGGAAGTTCGAGTTCTCGACCCCCTCGGCGATGCCCTTGCACGACAGTACTTCGCCAATATCGTATTGAGCGACAAAATCGCCCAATTCCTCGTCGCCGACTTCGGTATAGACCGCCATGTCTCAATCCGGGAGCCTTCTGGCCAGGCGCTTTCCGGGCCGCGCGGTTCTCATATCGCACGGATTATCGGCATTCGTGGATCGCGCCGCGCGCAT
Source organism: Alphaproteobacteria bacterium (assembly GCA_050246595.1). Taxonomy (GTDB): domain Bacteria; phylum Pseudomonadota; class Alphaproteobacteria; order ATCC43930; family CGMCC-115725; genus DATARH01. Next base: position 8,307 of record JBFWVT010000058.1, on the reverse strand, counting down.
TCCTGGCATCGCGCGGGCGGATCACCTTCTTACGCAGCTTACACAGGCATCCCGAACCGGCGGTTGAGCCGCACGATCACGTCGCGCGGGATCGCGAGGCGTTGCGCCAGATAGTTGAGGTAGGCGACATCGGTCTTGTTGTCGCGTTCGAGGAGCCGCAGCGATACGGCATAGAAGCGGGCGGCCGCGCGAGACGACGGCTCGACCTGGCGGGCCAACGCCTCAAGACACGGCGGGTCCAAAATCTCCTGCTCCAGCGAATGCCGTTCGTCGGGTCCAAGCTCGGTCGAGACCAGTGCCGCCAGCAAAATCTCATGCTCCTGCGGGTCGAGTCCGCCGTCGGCATGCGCCGCCGCCGCCATGGCGCGGACCAGCAGCGCCGCTTCCGCGGGCGGGCGGCCGTTGAGATCGGCCAGATGCCGATCCATCAGCTGATGCCGGTTCTGCAGATGGCCCTCCAAGATTTTCCGCGCCAGGATATGATGCAGAACCGGTTCGTGTCCGCCGTGACGGCGCGGCCGGCCCTCGCTGTCCTCCATCATTCGAGCCTGCATCATTCGGGGGTCCGGCTGTCGGCGCGCTGCGGCACCGGCGCGAGCGCCGCCTCGATCTGCGATACCAGACGCGAAAAGTCGATCGGCTTCGGATGGTGGTCGTCGCAGCCCGCCCGCAGCGCCTCGGCGCGATCCTCGGCGGCGGCATACGCGGTCAGGGCGATGATCGGGATCTCGGCGCAGCGCGGGTCCGCCTTCAGCGTTCGCGCCACGGTCCACCCGTCCGTATCCGGCAGGTTCAGGTCGAGCAGCACCAGGTCCGGGGGTTCGCTCGCGCATGCCTCGACCGCCTGCCTTCCATCCACAGCGATCGAGACGTCGAAGCCCTGACGTCGCAAGCGGCGGGACAGCATGTCCCGAACGTCTTCGTGATCTTCGACCAGCAGGATTGTGGCCATGAGCGATCCCGTTGTCTCCGGTCCCGGCGATCGGCCGAGTCCTCCCGTCCCCGGCAAACGTTGCCGGCGCGGCGGCGTCCTGTCGCGCGACCCAGAAGCGGTGCGCGGAACGCCGGTCCGCAACCGGATGTTGGCGAGATGCGCCATGCAGCCCCTCGATGGTCGGGTCGCGGGGGTCGGTTGCGGGGGCGGGAGAGCGGAACCTCGCGAGCCGCACAACGGCGCGCATCGATCGGAGCATACGGGCTTTCATGACGCATGAGCAGGCACTCGCCTTCGCTCTGATCGGGGCCGTGGTGGCGCTGCTCATCTGGGACAGGCTGCGCTACGACGTCGTGGCGCTGCTCGGTCTGATTGCCGGCGTCGTGATCGGGCTCATTCCGGCCGAGGCGGCATTCTCGGGATTTTCCGACGATATCGTGATCATTGTCGGCTCGGCGCTCGTGGTCAGCGCCGGAGTGGCGCGCTCGGGTGTGGCCGACACGCTGATCGCCCCGTTCGCCGCCTGGTTGAAAACGCCGGCGCGCCAGATCGCCGTGCTGGGCGGAACCGTCGCGCTGATGTCGGCGGTGATGAAGAATATCGGGGCGCTGGCGATATTGATGCCGGTCGCGATGCAGCTGGCGCGGCGGCACAAGACCGGCGTCCATCTCGTTCTGATGCCGATGGCGTTTTGCGCGCTGGTGGGCGGTCTGATCACGCTGATCGGCACCTCGCCGAACATCATCGTATCGCGCATCCGCGCCGAGATGACCGGCCAGCCATTCGGCATGTTCGACTACGCGCCGGTCGGATTGTCGCTGACCGCGGCGGCGCTGCTGTTTCTGGTTGTGGGCTGGCGGCTGCTGCCGCGGGCGCGGACCGGGGCGCGCTCGGCCGAGGAGACCTTCGCGGTCGAAACCTACGCCAGCGAGATGCGCCTGCCTTCCGGCTCCGGCTATGTCGGGCGCACCGTCGGGGAGCTGGAGGCGCTGGCCGGCGGCGAGGCGACGGTGATCGGGATCATCCGCGAGCGGTTCCGGCGCTATGCGCCCGATGTGCATTGGACGCTGCTGGCCGAGGACGTGCTCGTGCTGCAAGGCGACGCGCCGGCGCTGCAACGGCTTGTCCGCGGGGCCGGGCTCGTACCGCTGGGCACCCCGGAGGACGAACGGGGTTCCGATCCGGTGATCGTCGAGGGCGTGGTTACCCGCGATTCGCCGCTGGTCGGGCACTCGGCCCGCCAATTCGATCTGCGCAACCGCTTCGATTTGAGCCTGGTTGCGATCAGCCGGCGCGGCGAACCGGTTGAGCAGCGATTGCGCCGGGTCGTCCTGGGCGAAGGCGATCTGCTGCTGCTGCAGGTCCCGGCGGCCCGGTTTCCGGATGCGTTGAACGAGGCCGGCATCCTCCCGCTCGCCGAACGCCGCCTACAGCTCGGCCAGCGCCGCCCGCTCTGGCTGCCAATCGTCATCGTGATTGTGACGATGGCGGTCGCGGTGTCGCACCTGATGCCGCTGCCGGCCGCCTTTCTCGCCGGCGCGGTCGCGATGGTCGTCACCGGTGTGCTGAAGATCGAGGAGGCATATCACGCGATCGAATGGCCGATCCTGATCCTGTTCGCCGCGCTGATCCCGGTCAGCGATACGCTGCGCGCGACCGGCGGGACCGAACTGATCGCCGCCGGGTTGGCCAATATCGGGGCCGTTCTGCCGCCGATCGCCTGCGTCGCGCTCGTCATGGCCGCCGCGATGGCGGTGACGCCGTTTCTCAACAACGCGGCGACGGTGCTGGTCATGGCGCCGATCGGGGCGAGCCTCGCGACGCAGCTCAATCTCAACCCCGATCCGTTCCTGATGGCCGTCGCGGTCGGGGCCGGCAGCGATTTCCTGACCCCAATCGGGCATCAATGCAACACGCTGGTTATGGGGCCGGGCGGCTATAGATTTTCCGATTATCCGCGGCTCGGCGCGCCGCTCTCGCTGATAATCCTGGTTGTCGGCACGCTGATGATCGTGCTGGTCTGGCCGCTCGCGCGATGAGTGGCGGTCATGGCGATCGATACTGAGGATCGGGTCACGGGCTTCCCGTTGCTGCGGGACAGACTGCGCCGGCTCTATCACGGCCATACCCCGGAAGCGGTGCGGTTCCAGTACGCCATCATCGCGATCGACCTCGCGATTATCGCGTTTTTTATCGCGACCCCGGTTCTGCAGGACGAGCCTTCGTTTCTGTGGGTGGATTATTCCGTCGCGGCACTGCTCGGCCTTGATCTCACGGCGCGCGCCCTGGCGTCGCGAGACATCCCCCGCTGGCTGCGGCAGCCGCGGATATGGGTCGATTTTTTCATCCTGTTGACGCTGCTGATGCCGACAACACTGGCAAATCTGGGATTCCTGCGCATCGTGCGGCTCTGGTCGCTGTCGCGAAGCGGGTTTCTGTGGCGTCCGCTTGAGCACCGGCGTCTCGGGCTGTGGCGCGAAACAGGTCACGCCTTTGTCAACCTGATCACGTTTCTGTTCGTGATAACGGGTTTTCTCTATACGTTTTTCTTCCGCAAGGGCGAAGGATTCGCGGATTATATCGATGCCTTGTACTTCACGGTGACGGCGGCGACGACGACGGGGTTTGGCGATATCGTGCTGCCCGGACCCTGGGGCAAGCTTACCTCGATCGTCGTCATGATCTCCGGTATCGGTCTTCTGGCAAGGCTGGCACAATCGATCTTCCGGCCGCCGAAGGTGTTTTTTCCCTGCCCGCAATGCGCGTTGCAGCGTCATGACGCCGACGCCGTGCATTGCAAGGCATGCGGCCACCTGCTCCGGATTCCGGACGAGGGAGGTTGAGGAGCATGAGTTCAACATCAGCCATGTCATCGCTTCGATGAACGGGCCATGACAGCAGCGAACGAGCCGCGCTGGATCCCGCTCGAAGCCGTCGTCGCGTATAACAGCGAAGAAGTCGAGAAAAGCGGCGGGCGGCACGAACTGCGCGACCGCGCCGCGTTGCAGCGCGCGCTGGCGCATCCGTGGAATGTCTGGGTCTATTTCATGGATCGCGATATCGCCGTGCTGGCGGCGCGGCTCTATACGAGCCTTGCCAATGCCCGCGCTTTCGCCGAGGGCAACAAGCGCACCGCCTTCCGCGCCGCGACGGCTTTTGTCGAGGCCAACGGCTACAGTTTCGACATGCCATCGGACCAGCCGCATGCGATCGAGCGACTGCTCGAATATTTCGACGGCAGGCTCGGGCAGTCGGGTGTCGTCGAATGGTTCCGCTTCTGGATGACGCCGCGCTGATATTTACCCCAGCAGATTGGCACCGGCCAGCGCGCCGGCGGCGGCCAGCAGAACGCCGCCGAGAGGACGGCTGAGCCGCTCGCCCCATTTCGTGTTCTTTTCCAGCGCCATCGCCGCGCCGAGCAGCAGCATCCAGCCGATACTGGCAGTGCCGACGACAAACATCAGCAGCATGATCGCCCAGCAGCACCCGACGCAGAAGACGCCGTGGTCCAGTCCCAGCAATAGAGCGTTGCGCAGCGGCGTGCGTCCGCGCCAGTGTTTGGCGATAAAGCTCAGCGGCGTGCGGCAGCGCATGAGACAGCGGTGCTTGAGCCGGCTGAACTGAAACAGCCCGGCCCCGGCCAGGATCAGCGATCCGACGATCCACCCGTTGACCAGCAGCCAGTCCGATCGCAGCGCCGCCTGTCGCAGCGCGGCGTCGAGCAGGTGCGCCGCCACGCCGAAGGCAAGCCACGCCAGCAGATACCCGGCGAGCAACAGGGTCAGCAGCCAACCGCGATCGGGCCGCCCGGCGACGAGCCGGTCGAAACGGTCGAGCAGCGGGATGACGGTCGGCAGCATCATCGCCGCGATCATCAGCAGCCAACCGCCGACATAAAGCGTGGCTGGCAGCGCCCAGCCCGCGGCGGGCAATGCGGCGCAGATGCCGGCCCCGAGACCGATCTCGGTCCAGTTCCCGTGATCGAGATAGCGGGCATAAGGGCCTTGTTGCCACAGCCACAGCGCCAGCCACGCCGTCGCGATCAGCAGCCCGGCGATCGGCGCGAACCAGCCTCGGCCATGGTGGCGGCCATGGGCGTCCACCCCGCAATATCAGCCGTCGAACACAAACGTGCTTTGCAGCGCATTGTGGCCTTTCAGGTCGATATCGTGCCCGAGCGCCGGGTGTTTCGAGGTGTACCGGGTCGCCTTGCCGACAAAGACCGGCGCACCCGGCACGGTCGAAAAGATCGTGTTGCTCAACACCGTCGTCGCGCCGTCCGGACCCTTGTAGGGTTCGAGTTCGGCGTGGCTGACCTCGCCGATCGTCAGCGTGCCGCGCCCCTCGTCGACATCGAAGCGGATCGGGGCGCGCTCGACCGAGACCACTTCGCCGACCAGCTTCGCGAGTTCCGCGACCGGGCCGCCAAGCTTGCCGCTGTACAGATTGACCAGTGCCTCGTGCTGCGCATCGGACGCCCCCTCGTCGAGGTACAGCGCGACGCGGAAATTGCCGGCGAGCACATTGCCCGGAATATGAGAAACAATAGCGACAGTGCGGCCGCTGACATCGAGCCCGTCGATCGTCCCCTTGTCGAAGCGGTAGGCGAGCACCGAATCGCAGGTGCCGTTATCGGGGTCCTCGCCGATCCAGCAGGGACACAAGACGCGGCAATCGCAGACTTCGAGCAGCCGACCTTCCAGATGATATGCCATCGCGGCCTCCCAGCGCGGTAATCCTCCCGGAAAAAAGCGTGCTCTCCTCCCGAGCCGGCGTCAACCGGAAGGAGAGCGGGTACGCTGCAACTCATGCTTGTACTTCGGTTGGCTCTTGACGGTTCTGCGGCAAATCTACAGCAAACCTTCCCGTACTGGTTGCAGCGATCGCATCCCGTGATCTCCCGACGCAGATCGAACGAGCCGACGAGGATACCCATCCCGTTCTCCCCGCGATCCCCGGACCAAGTCCGGGGACGGGGAGGGGAGGGAGCGCCGGTCGAGGTCCAGGCAGCCGGTATCAGAGCAGATCGGGGTCGAAATCGACCACCGTCGCACCGCCCTCGATCGCCGGCAGCCAGGCGAGGGCGCGCGGCAGATAATGCTCGGCGTAGAACCGGGCGGTGGCTCGCTTCGCCGCCGCAAAGCCCGGATTTCCGCCGCCACGCCCCTGGCCCTCCTCTGCGGCGAGCGCGAGCCGCGCCATCAGCCAGCCACCGGCCACCGTGCCGAACAGCGCCAGATAGGGCGACGACCCGGCCGCCGCGAGCGCCGGCTCGGCCTCGACAAGGCGGGCGGTCGCGTGTTCGAGCGCGTCGAACCCCTCGCCGAGACCGCGATGCATTGCCTCCCAACCCGGCCGGTCTGCGATCTCGGCCAGTATCGGGCGCATTTCGGCGAACAGCTCGCGCGCCGCCTCGCCGCCGTCGCGGCCGAGCTTGCGCCCGACCAGATCGTTCGCCTGGATGCCGTTGGTGCCCTCGTAGATCGGCGCGATCCGCGCGTCGCGCAGATATTGCGCCGCACCGGTCTCCTCGATATAGCCCATCCCGCCATGCACCTGGATACCGGTCGAGGCCACCTCGACACCGAGATCGGTGCACCATGCCTTGACGACCGGGATCAGCAGATCGGCCCGGCGTTGCGCGCGGTATCGCGCCTGCTCGTCGCCGGCTTGGCGGCCCGCGTCGATCGCAGCGGCGGCGAGATAGCTCAGCGCCCGCATCGCCTCGGTCGCGGCGCGCATCGACAGCAGCATGCGGCGGACATCGGGGTGATGCACGATCGGCGGCACATCGCCGCTGCGAGGCATCCCGGCCGGCATGCCCTGGATTCGGGTGCGGGCATAATCGCGCGCCTGCTGATAGGCGCGTTCGGCGATTGCAACGCCTTGCACCCCGACCAGCAGCCGCTCGCTGTTCATCATCGTGAACATGCATTCGAGACCGCGATTTTCCCCGCCGATGCGCCAGCCGACCGCGCCCTCATTCTCACCGTAGGACATCACGCAGGTCGGCGAGGCGTGGATGCCGAGCTTCTCCTCCAGGCTTAGCGGGCGGAGATCGTTGCGCTCGCCGGGCCGGCCATCGGCGTCGGGCAGGAATTTCGGCACCAGGAACAGCGAGATGCCGCGGCTGCCCGGCGGCGCATCCGGGGTGCGCGCCAGCACCATATGGACGATATTGTCGGTCAGGTCGTGGTCGCCGTAAGTGATAAAAATCTTCTGGCCGCTGACCCGGTAGTGCTCGCCCCAGCGCGCGTCACGCGAGGGTACGGCGCGGGTGCGCAACGCGCCGAGATCGGACCCGGCCTGCGGCTCGGTCAGGTTCATCGTGCCGGTCCACTCGCCGGAAATCAGTTTCTCCAGATAGAGCCGCTTCTGCTCCGGCGAGCCGTGCGTCTGCAATAATTCGATCGCGCCGAAATTCAGCACCGGGCACAATGCCCAGCTCATGCAGGCCGAATTCCACATCTCGCCGACGGCGGTCGCGAGCGACACCGGCAGCCCCTGGCCGCCAAAGGCGGGATCGCAGTGCAGCCCCATCCACCCGGCCTCGACATAGCGCCGGTAGGCTTCGCGAAAACCGGGCGGGGTGCGCACGACTCCGTTCTCAAGCACGCTGCCGACCCGGTCGGCGGGCCGGTTCAGCGGGTCCAACTCGGCGGCGGCGAAGCGGGCGGCCTCATCGAGGATCGCGTCGGCGACATCGCGCTCGACAAGGCCGTCGAGCGGCGCCCCCTCCGGCGGTATCAACGTGTCGAGGACGAAACGCATTTCTTCGACGGGTGCGGTGTAGGGCATGGGGGATCTCGCGGTGCTTCAGGTCAGCGGGAATCGTGGGGCGAAGCGGACTCATCGCAACAGGCTCGTCAGCGCGGCATCCAATCCCCGTTCCTCAACTCACCTTACCAGATAGGCGCTTGTTGCAGGCAGCGCAGCGCCGACGCAAATCCCGCGAGCGTGCCGCATGGCGGTAATGTCTCAGTTTGAATGTAACAGCGGCACTGTCATTCCGGGGCCGTCCGCAGGGCGGAACCCGGAATCCATGAACACCAACCTCTCCAAGGACTTCAGGGGCCTGTGTTCATGGATTCCGGGCTCGCGGGCTACGCCCGCGCCCCGGAATGACAAGGTTGCACTTCAAACTGAGACATTACCCGCATGGCGGTACTGTCTCAGTTTGAATTCTGGCCTTGTCGTTCTGCGGCGCAGGCCGGACCCGCGGCGACCGTACCGAAAGGAGGGCGCTTCAGGACCGCCGGCCTCCGGCCGGCATGCCGGCCGGAGGCCGGCGGTCCCTAGGGGTTGCTCCGGGGCGGCGCAGCGGGCCAATTTCAAACCGAGACATTACCCGCATGGCGCTCGACGAGCGCCGC
>JBFWVT010000057.1:0-30851 GCA_050246595.1 Alphaproteobacteria bacterium | reverse complement strand
CCTGCTGCGCAAAGCCGATCCGCGCACCACCGAGGACACGTGGCGCCAGATCGGCTCCTTGCTCGATCATTTCTCCGCACAGGAATGCGCAAACTACCTCGCCAATGCCGGCTACGCTTCAACCTGATGCGATCACGCTCTAATGTGGGGGTGCTAACGCCGATCGGTTGAACTAAGTACCTCCTGCGCTGTTCGCGTAAAACCGTTCCGACCGGCATCAGGAGGAATCCCGGTGGCAAAAATCAGGGTGGCGATCGCCGGCGTCGGAAACTGCGCCTCATCGCTGATCCAGGGTATCGAGTTTTACCGCGGCACCACCGGCGAGGCCCCGATCCCCGGTCTGATGCACCCCGATCTCGGCGGCTATCACGTCGGAGATGTCGAATGTGTCGCCGCGTTTGACATTGCCCGGGAGAAGGTGGGACGCGATCTGGCCGAGGCAATTCTGGCGCCACCCAACAACACGGCGCGGTTCGCGACCGTGCCGCCGACCGGGATCGAGGTCCGGCGCGGCCCGACCTATGACGGGATCGGACAATATCTGCGCGACGTCGTCATCGAGTCACCGGCGCCGGTCGATGATGTCGCGCAGACGCTGCGCACCAGCGGGGCCGAGGTGCTGGTCTCGTATCTGCCGGTCGGCTCCGAAACGGCCTCGCGCTGGTATGCCGAGCAGGCGCTTGCCGCCGGCTGTGCCTTTGTCAATTGCATCCCCGTGTTCATCGCGAAGAATGCCGAGTGGCGCGAGAAATTTCACCGCAGCGGGCTGCCGCTGATTGGTGACGACATCAAGAGCCAGGTTGGCGCGACGATCGTCCATCGCGTGCTCGCCAATCTGTTTCGCGATCGCGGCGTGCGGCTCGACCGTACCTACCAGCTCAATTTCGGCGGCAACAGCGATTTCCAGAACATGCTCGAGCGCGAGCGGCTGCAATCGAAAAAGCGCTCGAAGACCGACTCGGTCATCAGCCAGATGCACGAGAAGTTGTCGGATGCCGAGGCGCATGTCGGACCCAGCGATTTCATCCCGTGGCTCAGCGACCGCAAATGGTGCTATATCCGGCTTGAGGGGACGGCATTTGGCGACGTGCCGCTCAATCTTGAACTAAAACTCGAAGTCTGGGACTCGCCGAATTCGGCCGGGGTTGTCATCGACGCGATCCGTTGCGCCAAGCTCGCTCTCGACCGTAAGATCGGCGGCGCGCTGATCGGTCCGTCGAGCTACTACATGAAAAGCCCGCCCGAGCAGTTCACCGACTACGAAGCCCTCGCCCGCACCAAAGCTTTTATCCGCGGCGACGCCGAACGCTGATCCGACAATACAAACCCCCTATGCTATGTTGAACACGAGCTGCAATGACAGTCATGAGGGGGCATCACCAAGTCGCCCCTTAGAACCTGCCCCAGTAGGCGGGAGTGTGGCCATGCCATGTCCGGGCATGGCGCGACGGACGAGTTGGAGAGGGCGCGCCGGCGCGTTCGGGACGACGGGTGACCCCTGCCGGATGACCCATGGACAAAGCTGGAGCCGCTGCTGCCGGACCGGGCGGCGATGGACGGAGCAATGGGTGAGGCTCCGCCGGGTGGGAAAACCAGCCGCAATCCGATCGGGGTAGGCACGGGTCAAGCACTCGCCGCCGATCTGGGCGCGATCTGCCGTTGCGCCGCGACAGCCGCTCGCCTATATACTGCCGCCGGTCGGCGGAGTGTAGCTCAGCCTGGTAGAGCACTGCTTTCGGGAGGCAGGGGCCGGAGGTTCAAATCCTCTCACTCCGACCAGATTTCCGGGATATTTTACCCTGCCTTACCGCCGCGCTCTGTCGAAAGCCTCGCGGGCCGCCAGAGGGTGCGGCAGTGCGGTTGATGTGCGACGAGATGCTTTTGCGGCTCGGCCGCTGGCTGCGCGCGGCCGGCTATGACACCGCGATCGCCGAGGGCGGGGCGGAGGACAGGGCGCTGATCGCGCGCTGCGCCGCCGAGAACCGCGTGCTGCTGACCCGCGACCGCCTTCTGGTGGCGCGCGCCGAGGCATCCGTCCCGGTGCTGCTCCTGGCCGGGGATGCGATTGACGAGCAGGCGCGGGCGCTGGCCGCCTCGCTCAGCATAGACTGGCGGCGCGCGCCGTTCACCCGTTGTGTCATCGACAATACGGTACTCGAAACCGCGCCGCCCGAGGCGGTAGCCGAGGTGCCGCCGCGGTCGCGCCAGGCAGGTGGCCCGGTGCTGCGCTGCCCGGTCTGCTTCCGGCTCTACTGGCCCGGCGGTCACGTGCGGCGCATGCGGGAACGCCTTGCGGCCTGGACGCGGTGAGGGGTCGCTTGAACCGGGTTGTGCTCCGGTTCCGGCAAGGGCAAGCTGGCGGCGCAGCGGAGGAGGGTGCCGATGGCGATCGAACGGATGCTGAGCGAGGAGGTCCCGGCGCGGGTGCTGGTGGCGCGCGTCCTTGCGGAGGCCGGGATCGAGTACGTCTTCGGCATTTCCGGCGGCCATACCGGGCGCATCATCCAGGGTCTCGCGCAGGTCCAGAACCAGGTGCGCATGGTGACGGTGCGCGAGGAATCGCTGGCCGGCGTGATGGCCGAGGTCTACGGAAGATTGACGCGGCGGCCGGGCGTCATGATCGGGCAGGGGCCGTGGGTGCTCGGCAACGGGCTGATCGGCACGCTGGAAGCCTTTCTGTCCGGCTCGCCGATGCTGCTGCTGACCGATTTCAGCGATGCGCCGCGCTTTACGTTGCACGCGCCGTATCAGCAGGCGACCGGCGATTACGGCAGCTGGGACGCGCGCCGCGCCTTTGGCGGCGTGACGAAACAGGTGATGCAGGCGCAGGAGCCGGTCGCCGCGGTGCAGGCGATGCAGCTCGCGATCAAGCACGCGATGGCCGGTCAGCCCGGTCCGGTCGCGGTGCTGTTCGGCCACGACGCGCTGGCCGGCTCGGTGGCGCCGGATTCACAGCCGGTGCTGTACCCGACCCGCTACTATCTGCCGCCGGCGCCGCCGCCGGCCGATCCGGCGCAGATTGCGGCCGCCGCCGAGCGTATCCTTGCCGCCGAGCGCCCGGTGATCGTCGCCGGCAACGGCGTGCGCATCGCGCAAGCGTATAACCAGTTGCGCGAACTCGCCGAAACCGCCGGGATGCCGGTCGCGACAACCGCGGCGGGGAAAGGCTGTTTCGCCGAGACCCATCCGCTGGCCTTGGGGGTGTTCGGCACGTTCGGCACGGCGGCGGCGAATGCCTGCCTCGGCGAGGCCGATCTGGTCTTTGTCGTCGGCTCGAAACTCAGCCCGAGCGACACCGCCTGGGAGAACACGAAACTGCTCGACCCGACGCGGCAGATTTTTGTCCAGATCGATATCGAGCCGCGGCATGCCTCGTGGAATTTCCCGGCCGAGACTGTCGTGCTCGGCGACGCGGCGCAGATCCTGGGCGAGTTGTGCGATGCGGTGCGGTCGCGTTCGGCCGGGGCATCGATGAATCGGCGCGAGGCGGCGACGCGGCTTGTCGCGCGGCACCGCGAGAATCACGGCTTCTTCAACGCGCCAGCCTACAGCGCCGACGACAAGCCGATCCTGCCGCAGCGGGTGATCGGCGAGTTGATGCGCAACCTGCCGGAAAACGGGATCGTCACCTGCGACGCCGGCGAAAACCGCATCCTGATGACGCATTTCTATCAGACCAAGGCGCCGGGCGGGTTTCTGCAGGCGGCCGGCTCCGGGCCGATGGGGTTCGGCATCCCGGCGGCGCTGGCGGCCAAACTCGTGCATCCCGACCGTCCCGTTGTCGCGGTCTGCGGCGACGGCGGGTTCGCGATGACGATGAACGGGCTGATGACCGCGATCGAACACGACATCCCGATCGTCGTCGTGGTGTTCAACAACCGCGCGCTCGGCTGGGTGCTGCACGGTTCCGGACCGTTTGCCGCCGAGTTCAACGATTTCGATCACGCGGCGATCGCGCGCTCGATGGGCTGTCGCGGTCAGCGGGTCGAGGACCCGGCGGCGCTCGGCCCGGCGCTTCAGGAAGCCCTCGGCGCTCGCGTTCCGACCGTGCTCGACGTGCGCACCTCGCTGGCCGTCTCGTTCGCGGACATAACCTCGCCGCTCGCCAGCGAGGCCAGTCCGCGCCGGCGGTAGTCAGCAAAGGGGCAAGCACGCGCCGACGTCAACATCGCGCCTCGAACACGATCGCGGGTAAGCAGCCGTCGGGTGAAACGACTGTCGGTTTCCGTGCGCGTAATGCGACAACGCGCGCGCGCTGCGACCGATCCCGAAAACCGTTCCTCCACATCGCCCGGCCTCGGCGCCGGCGGATTGAAGTTCGAGCTGACGACCTCCAAAAATGGCGGTGACTGGTTCACCGGCTTGTTGCGACACAATTGATACAATTTACGCACGACAGGCTCGCAGAAATGTTGTATGGTCTGTGCCGCTCGAAGGGTGATCGCGGCATTAACGTCATCTTAAGGCAGAATCGCTACAAGCCTGGGTGCTGGGCGGGCCTGCCGCGCAGGGACAGACTGAGGACCGTTTCCTCCGTGGACACGTATTCGTAGCTGGAACGACGCTCGGTGCGCCTGCGCGACCCGGTATGTCGATCCGCTTTGTACGCAAACCGCCTGATCGCGGTTCGGCCGCGTATCGCGCGGCATCGGTTGCATCGAATGGCGTTTTCTGACCCGGCCTGGGGGGCTGGTCCCGTTGTTGTGATTGAGCAAGTGTGGTGGTGCCGTGAGCTTGGCGCTGAGTGAACAATCGACCGTCACCCGCCAGCTCGAAGGCGGCAACAACGCAGCCTCCCTGTTGCTCGATGCCTTTGTCATTGCGGCGCGGCATCGCGGGGTCCACCTGTCGCGCGAGCAGGTGCTGCGCGACCACCAGTTGAAATCACCGGAAATCACGGTTCCGCAGATGCTGCGCATCGCCCGCAAAGCGGGAATGCGTGGCCGCTCGGTGCGCCTGCGCTGGCCGGATCTGTTCAGGATGGGAACGGCGCTGCCGGCCATTGCGATATTGCGCAATGGCTCGGCGATGGTCTTGCTCGATGCCAGAGCCGGGCGCGGCGGCGAGCCCGATGTTGTCGTGCTGCTTGATCCCAGCGGGGACGAGGATGCGCCGCTGACGCTCGACGAGGCGCGCTTCACGGCCGCTTGGGATGGCGAGGTCGTTCTGATCAAGCGCGATCACCGCTTGCGCGACGAGGACCGCCCGTTCGGCATGGGTTGGATTATCGGCCAGCTGCTGCGCGATCGGCGGATGACCCGTGATCTTACGATTTGCGCGATTTTGCTCGCTGTCTTGGCGCTCACGCCGATCGCGTTCTGGCGGATTATGATCGATCGGGTGCTGTATTACGGCAGCATCAGCACCTTTACGACGATCTGCGTCGCGTTCGCGGTCCTGGTGCTGTTTGACACCGCGTTCGGTCATCTCCGCCGCCAGATGGTATTGTTTTTGACGACCCGGGCCGACGTCAAGATCTGGAGCCATATGTTCGATCGGCTGCTCAATCTTCCGATCGATTTTTTCGAGCGCACGCCGACCGGCGAGATCGTGCACGACATGTACGAGATCTACAAAGTGCGCGCATTCTTGACGAACCAGCTATTTGGAACCGTACTCGATTCCTTTGTCCTGATCGTGTTTCTGCCGATCATGTTTTTGATCAGCACGATTATGACTGCGGTCGTTCTGGCCCTCTGTTTGCTGATGTGTCTGATTGTCGTCATCCGTCTGCCGACGGTCCGGCGCAAAGTCGGGGCGGCGATGCAGGCCGAAGTGGAGCGAGGGACGATCCTGGTCGAGGCGGTACATGGCATGCGGACAGTCAAGTCGCTGGCCCTGGACGCGCAGCAACGGCATCAGTTTGACGTGCGGCTTGCGAAGGTGGCCGAGCGCCGGTTCGACGAGGGGCTCACGACGAACTGGATTCAAACCATGATGCACCCGCTCGAAATGGCGATGCAGACCGGCATCGTCGCGGTCGCGGTGTACCTGGCGTTAACCACCCAAGACCCGGTCTATGTCGGCGCAATTTTCGCGTTTATGCTGATGTCGCAGAGGGTTGCCAAGCCGATCCTGCAGGCGGCGCAATCGATCGTGCAAATCGACGAGGCCCGCCGCGCGATTGCGAAATGCGCTGCGATCGTCAACAGACCGCCGGAAGCCGGCCGCTCGGGGCACGGCATACGCACCCCGATCACCGGTCGGATCGAGTTCAACGACGTGACCTTCCGTTATCCGGGTGCCGTGTCGCCGGCGCTCGACCGGGTGTCGTTCACGATCTCCGAGGGCAGCGTATTCGGGATCGTCGGGCGCAGCGGATCGGGGAAAACAACCGTGACCCGGCTGTTGCAGGGACTGCACAGCGAGTATCATGGTCTGATAAAGATCGACGGCAACGACCTGCGCGAATACGACATCGATCATCTGCGCTCCAGCATCGGCGTCGTGCTGCAGGACAACTTTCTGTTCCGCGGAACCATCCGCGAGACGATTGCCGCCGCCAAACCCTATGCCAAATTCGAGGAGATCGTGCGGGCGGCCCGGCTTGCCGGCGCCGAGGAGTTCATCGAACGTCTTCCCGCCGGGTACGAGACCTTCATTCAAGAGGGATCGACCAACCTGTCCGGCGGACAGCGCCAGCGGCTGGCCATTGCGCGCGCGTTGATGGGGGATCCGCGCATCCTGATGCTGGATGAGGCGACAAGTGCGCTGGATGCCGACAGCGAGGCAATCGTCAACGCCAACCTGACGCGGATTGCGCAAGGCCGCACGCTGATCGTGATCTCGCATCGGCTCTCGTCCCTGGTGAACGCTGACAAGATTCTCGTGCTCGAAGGCGGCGCCGTATACGACAGCGGCACGCATCAGGAGCTGCTGGAACGCTGCGATATCTATTCCGGTCTGTGGCATTTGCAGCACCGCCATCTTACCCCGAAGGCCGTATCGAATGAGATCATTCCGCTCCGCCCCACAGCCGCCGAGTGATACGGCGCCCGATAAGGTCGTCCGCCTGTTTCAGTCGGAGACGGCGGAGATCCTCGAGTCGCCCGAGCCGGCCGGGATCCGCGGCACGACCTATGTAGCGGCAGCGCTCATCGTCGCTCTTGTCGTCCTCGCCGCGATGACCCGGCTCGACCGTGTCATCGAGAGTGTCGGAGGCGAAATCGTCAGTACAACGCCGACCGAGGTGCTGCAATCGCTCGACAGCGCGCTGATCAAGACAATCAACGTTCGCGTCGGCGATCGGGTCAAGGCCGGGGATGTGCTGGCGACGCTCGATCCAACCTTCGCATCCGCCGATGTCGGCGCGCTGCAATTGCAGATCGCGAATTACGACTCGCAGATAACGCGCGCCGAAGCCGAATTGGCCGGGCAGGCGTATACGCCGCCGCCGGCTGCCGATGTCGCGGCCGCGCGCTACGGCGAGATGCAGACGGCGCTGTTTGCGCAGCGGAAATCGCAATACGACGAGCAGATGCGCGCGTATAATTCGCAAATCTCCCAATACAAGGCAACCTTGGCAAAGCTGAAGAACAACGAAACGCGCTATGCCGACCGCATGGCGCTCGCCAAAGAGGTCGAACAGATGCGGGCGACCTTGGCCGCGGCGCAGGTCGGAAGCCGCCTCCATTTGCTCACCGCGATGGACCAGAAGACCGAACTGCTGCGCAATCTCGAATTTGTTCACAACAGCCTTGAGGAAACTCAGCATCAGCTCCAGGCAGCGATCGCAACTCGCGATGCTTTCGCCCAGAAATGGCTCGCCGATGCCTCGCAGGAGCTCGTCACCGCCCGCAACCAGCGCGACACGGCGCGCCAGCAGCTCGAAAAGGCCCTGCGCAAGAAGGATCTCGTGCGCCTTGCGGCAAGCGAGGACTCGGTGGTGCTGCGAATGGCGAAGCTTTCTGTCGGCTCGGTGCTCAAGGATGCCGAGCCGCTGATGTACCTGGCCCCGCTGAACTCTCCGGTCGAGGCCGAGATACGGATAGCGCCGCGCGACATCGGGTTCATCCGCCCGGGCGACCCGGTCAAGATCAAGCTCGACGCGTTCGACTTTGTCGAGCACGGCATGGTGAAGGGAACGATCAGCTGGATCAGCGAGGGGGCGTTCATGATCGATGAACGAACCGGCCAGCCGACCTCGGAGCCCTATTACAAGGCGCGCATCACGCTGACCGACACGAGCCTGCGCAACGTCCCGGACGGTTTCCGTCTAATTCCCGGCATGACCCTTGCCGCCGATGTGCATATCGGCACCCGCTCAATCCTGACCTATCTGGTAAGCGGCGCGGTACGGACGTTCAGCGAGGCTATGCGTGAGCCATGATGTTAAAGGCGCCCGGCCCAGCCCGCTGAGCCGGGACGTGTGCAACGGGCTGGCCGCCAGCGCCAGGGGCGATGTGGCGAAGGCGGTCCGGCTCTTCCAGCGGGCGGCCGCCTCCGATGCCGAGGGTGCGTATCGGCTGGGACTGCTTTATCTGCGCGGCGAAGGGATCATCGCTTGCCTCAGCGATGGCGTCGTCTGGCTGCGCCGCGCAGCCGAGCAGGGACATGCCGAGGCACAATACCAGCTGAGCCTTGTATATCTGCACGGCGGTTCCAACTCCGGGATCGCGCGCTGGTATCAGGCTGCGGCGGCGATCCACGAGGATCTCGCCGAGCGTAATCGCTCGTTGATCTTCCCGAACGGTTTCGCCATCGATGCGCAACCGGCCGAAGCCTTTCGCTGGTGCCGCGCCGCCGCCGAACAGGGTCTTCTCGACGCCCAGGCGCAGCTCGGGTTCCTGTACGCACGCGGCATCGGTTGCGATCTCGACATCGTCGAGGCGCGGCGGTGGTACGCGCTCGCCGCCGAGGGCGGCCACAGCCAGGCCGAACTCGGTCTTGGCGTCATCCATGAGAGCGGGATCGGCGTGGCGGCCGATTGGGAGACCGCTGCCGGGTGGTACGAACGGTCCGCGGCCAAGGGCAATGGCGAGGCGCAGGTCGCTTTGGCGATGTTGTACGATAACGGCCGAGGTGTTCCGTCGGACCCGGCGCGCGCCGCTGCGTTGCTGGAGCAGGCAGCCGAGCGCGGCAACCCGCGGGCACGTCACCATTTCGCGCTGCATTTGCTGGAGGGCAAGGGCATCGCGGAAAACCGCGTCATGGCGGAAACGCATCTGCGCAAGGCCGCGCTCGCCGGCTACAGACCGGCGATTGTCGCACTGGCGCGGTTGCACGGCGACGGCTTCGAAGCGGCGCGATGGTGGCGGACGGCGGCCAATGCCGGCGATCCCGAAGCGCAGTTTACGATGGGGGCGCTGTACGCGCGCGGCCAGGGGGTTCCGGAACGGCTCGACACCGCTGCCGGCTGGTTCGAGAAGGCGGCCGGGCAGGGCCACGCGGCGGCCCAGTACAATATCGGCATTATGCGCCTGAACGGCTCCGGCATCGCGCGAGACCCGGCGCTGGCGGCCGACTGGCTTGCCCGTGCCGCGGAGCAGGGAATGGTGCAGGCGCAGATCCGTCTCGCGCGGCTGCATTTTACCGGCGAGGGGGTGCCGCAGGATTATCGCAAGGCCGCGGAATGGCTGCGGCGCGCGGCAACAACCGGCGATAGCGAGGCGGAAACGCTGCTTGCCGGTCTTTATGTCAGCGGCAACGGTGTCGCTCCCGATCCGGCCGAAGCGGAACGGCTGCTCCGCTTGGCAGCCGGTCGCGGTCACGGTCCCGCCTTGCTGCAACTTGGTCATCTCTGCGCCGCCGATCGCGATTCGCCGGCGAAGCGCGAAGAAGCGATCCGCTGCTATCGCGCTGCCGCCGAACAGGGCATGCTGGCGGCGCAATTGGTCGTTGGGCGAAACCTGCTCACCGGCGGCTGGGGCGAGCGCAAACCCGACGAAGCGGCTCTCTGGTTCCGCCGGGCGGCGGAGGCCGGACATGCCGGGGCGCAACTCCAGCTGGGCTCGATGTACTGCACCGGGCTCGGCGTGCCAGCCGATTTGGCCACCGGTGCCGTCTGGTATCGCCGCGCGGCCGAACAGGGCGAGCGCATCGCGCAGTATCGTCTCGCAGCGATGTTGTCCCGCGGCAACGGCATCGAGCGCGACCCGCAAGCGGCCCTCGATTGGTATCAAAAATCAGCCGAGCAGGGTTTCCCGGAGGCGCAGACGGCACTCGGCGACATTTACGCGAAGGGCGTCGGGGTGGCGCCGAACCCGGAGACCGCGCATGCGTGGTACGAACGGGCGGCGGCGCAAGGGCATGCTCCGGCCCAGACAAGGCTGGCGCCGCCGCAGGCTCCAAAACTCGTCGCAACCGTTCAGCCATTGCAGATGCGCAGCGGCGGGTGAGCTACGCCGCTGCCGCCCGGCGCAGCGGCATCGGTCGGACCGGTTTTCTCGACGGGGCGTTCGGCTGCGGCTTTTTCGAGAATAAGATTACTGCTGCCGGTGCACCGAACAGGGCATAGGCTCGTCACTCTCGACGACGTGTCCGCCCATCCTTAACATCGGCAGGTGATCGGCGTCATACGCCGAGATCGGCTTCCAGGCGCGGGACAAGCTGCCGATGGTGCAACAAGGCGCTGTTCGTGTTCGAGGAATGCCGGGAGCGTCGGGACCGCTCCGGGACCGCGACGCGCCCGGGTTTGGGGTAGAGGTATAAAACGCATGGCTACGGGGCTGCCCGACAAGGACCGGCTGACGATCTGTTTTGCCCATGTGGCCTATCGGCTGCATGAGCGCTTCGCAGCGCTCGCGACCGGCATTGCGAGTTTTGGTGTGCGCAATGCCGAGGCATTGGAAAATGGGCTGCCCGAGGCCGATGTGCTGGTGATCTCCGGGCTGTGGGATGACGCGTTGCTCGATCGGGCGCCCCGGCTGCGCTACATCCAATCGATTGGCGCCGGCACCGATCAGTTTCCGCGCGAGGCGCTGGCGCGCCGTTCCATCCGCCTGGCGAGCGCGCGCGGCGTCAATGCCCGTGCCGTCGCCGAGCACGCGATGGCGCTGATCCTGGCGCTGAGCCGGCTTCTGCCGGAGGCGCGCGACAACCAGGCGCGGCGCGTCTGGCGCGGCATGATCGGAGATCTCGCGCGGCGAGAGGACGAGCTTGGCGGCAAGACGCTGCTGATTGTCGGTCTAGGCGATATCGGCGGCCGTCTCGCGAAACTCGCCAAGGCCTTTGACATGCGCGTCGTCGGGTTGCGCCGCGATCCCGCTGCCGGGGCCGGTGCGGCCGACTCGGTTCAGCCGATGGCGGCGCTTGGTTCGTTGCTGCCCAAGGCGGATTTCGTGGCGCTTACCTGCCCGCTGACACCGGAGACCGAGAAGCTGATCGATGCCGCGGCGCTCGCGCGCATGAAACAATCGGCCTATCTCGTCAATGTCGCGCGCGGCCGGGTCGTCGACGAACCGGCACTGGTCGAGGCGCTCTCGACAAATCGTATTGCCGGGGCGGCGCTCGACGTCACCGCCGAGGAGCCGCTGCCGCCGGCTTCGCCCCTCTGGGGGATGCCGCACGTGCTTATCACTCCCCATACGGCGGGCGAGACCCGCCGTTATGAAGACAACGTGATCGAGATTCTGCGCGAAAATCTCGACCGGCTCTGGCGCGGCGAGGCTCGGTTGCGCAACCAGATCGTGTAAGCGCGTTCCGGTCCGCGAAGCGTGTCCGGCACCGCGCCGGCGAGGGATGGCGACAGTCTCGGTGGTCTCGGTCGAGGATTGGCAGGCGGCGCGGCTGCGCCGGTCGCGCCTTGTCGCGAGCGGGCTGCTGGTATTGGCGGCCGTCACGTTTGTCGGCACGCTGATAGTGCCCGATCCGGGCGAAGCCGTGCTTTTGCTGCGCGCGGTTGCCGAGGCGGCGCTGGTCGGCGGACTGGCGGATTGGTTCGCCGTGACTGCCCTGTTCCGCCGGCCGCTTGGATTGCCGATCCCGCATACGGCGATCGTCCCGGCCAACAAGGACCGGATCGGCGAGGGGCTGGCGCGGTTTCTTGACCGGCACGTTCTGGCGCCCGAGATGCTGCTCGCCGAATTGCGCTCGCTGAACATTGCCGACCGGATCGCCTCGTGGCTGGCGCGCCCGCGCAATGCGCAGGCGCTCGCCCGCGAGATCGTCCGGGCCATGCCGCCTCTGTTGCATGCGATCGATGACCGCCAGATCGTTGCCTTTCTGAATCGTGGGTTTGGTGCCGCATTGCGCGACATCGAGTTGGCGCCGCTCGCCGGCCAGATGCTGCGGGCCGTAACCGCGGCGGGGTATCACGAGGCGGTTCTCGACAGCACGCTTGATTATGCGCGCGATTTTATCGAGCGCAACCGGGAGTGGATTCTCGATGCGGTCGGCGAACGGCGGCGGCGCTGGGTTCCGCGATCGATCGATCGGCAGATCGCACGCGCAATGCTGCGCGGGATCACGGAACTGATCGACGATCTGCGCCGGCCCGGCGGCGCGGCCCGGCTCGCGCTGATGCAGAAAATCGACGAGATCGCGACAGAGCTGACGACCGCGTCCGCTCCGACTGCCCGGTTTTCGATTTCACCGCAGGCGATCCTCGGCCGCCGTGAGCTGCGCGCCTGGATCGGTTCGTCCTGGGACGGGCTGCGCGATGCGTTGCTGCGCGATATGGAGAGGCCGTCGCCGCGTCTGCGCCGGACCCTCGCGTTGGTCATCGCTGCGGTCGGCGAGGGGCTGCAAGCCGATCCTGCAATGCGCCAGCGGCTCGATGCGACACTCGAAGCGCTTGTCGTCGAGGCGCTGCCGTGGCGCCCCGAGCTGGTCCGCTTTGTCGGTGAGGTGGTCCGGCGTTGGGAACCGCGCGCCTTCTCGGACCGTATCGAACTCGCGGTCGGCGCCGATCTGCAATTCATCCGGATGAACGGAACCGTCGTCGGCGGTCTGGTCGGCGGCGCGCTCTACCTGATCTCAACACTGGCGCGGTCTTGAAACGGTTGAATTGCCGCCGCCACGGCAAAAGTGTAGAAGCCGGATTTGATCAGTCGGGACTTTGATCGATGACACACCGCCCGCGCCCGCTCGTGCTGTGCATTCTCGACGGCTGGGGAGAGCGCGACGATGGTGCGGATAATGCCATCGAGCGCGCCGCCACGCCGGTCTGGGACGCGCTGATGCGACGCTGGCCACATGCAAGCCTCGACGCCAGCGAGCATTATGTCGGGTTGCCCGACGGACAGATGGGCAATTCAGAGGTCGGGCATACCAATCTCGGCGCCGGCCGGGTCGTCGTGCAGGATCTGCCCAGGATCGACCAGGCGATCGCCGACGGAACGCTCGCAAGCCTGCCTGCTATGCGCGACTTTATCGAAAAGCTGAAGGCGAGCGGCGGCGCGGCGCATGTCATCGGGCTGCTGTCGCCGGGCGGCGTGCATTCGCACCAGGATCAGATTGCGGCACTCGCCACGATCCTTGGCGATGCCGGGGTTCCGGTCGCGGTGCACGCGCTGCTCGACGGGCGCGACACGCCGCCAAAATCGGCCCTCGGCTACCTGAGGAAATTCCAGGGAGATATCGCCGGGCATGGCGATATCCGGATCGCGACCCTCTCCGGGCGCTATTACGGTATGGACCGCGATAAGAGGTGGGACAGAGTTGAAAAGGCCTATCGGGCGCTGACCGAGAGGGAAGGCGAACACGCCAACGACCCGGTCAAGGCGGTCGAAGCGGCCTACGCACGCGGCGAAACCGACGAATTCGTGCTGCCGACCGCGATCGGCGATTGGCGCGGCATGCAGGGCGGCGACGGCGTACTGTTCGCCAATTTCCGCGCCGACCGCATCCGCGAGATCGCCTCCGCGCTGCTCGATCCCGGATTTGCCGGTTTCAAGCGCAAGAAAATCGTCAGCTTTGCGGCGGCGGCCGGTCTTGTCGAATATTCGGCCGAGCTGAACCGGTTTCTCGCGACGCTGTTTCCGCCCTGCGATCTGAGCGGCACGTTTGGCGAGGTGATCGCCGACGCGGGTCTGAAGCAGCTGCGCATCGCCGAGACCGAGAAATACGCGCATGTGACGTTTTTTTTCAACGGCGGTCGCGAGACCGTATTTCCGGGCGAGGAGCGCATCCTGGTGCCTTCCCCGAAGGTCGCGACCTACGATTTGCAGCCCGAGATGTCGGCCCCGGAGGTTACCGGCAAGGTTGTCGAGGCCATCCGGTCCGGTCGGTTCGACGTAATCGTGCTGAATTACGCGAATACCGACATGGTCGGCCATAGCGGGCTGATCGATTCCACGGTCAAGGCGGTCGAGACCGTCGATACCTGTCTCGGGCGCCTCTCCAAAGCCGTCGAGGCGGCGGAGGGCACACTGGTCATCACCGCCGATCACGGCAATGCCGAAATGATGCGCGATCCGGATACCGGCGAACCGCATACCGCGCACACGCTGAACCCGGTGCCGTTCATCATCGTCAATCCGCCGGGCGCGATCGCCCGTGTCGAGAACGGGCGGCTGGCTGATGTCGCACCGACCCTGCTCGACATACTCGGCCTTGAAAAGTCGCCGGGGATGACGGGGCATTCCCTGATCGTATCGGATCAGAGGCGTGCCGCCGAGTGATGCTCTCCGGCGGGCGGTCCGCGCCGCCGCTGGTGCGATATTGCCGGTCGTGATCGCGGCGGCGCTGAGCGCGGCTCCCGCTCCGGCCTTCTGCGACGCACCCGGCGCAAGGACGCTCGGGCGTTCGGTGCTCCCGCCATTGCCGGAGCCGCCGGAAGCGGCGGTAACCGCACCGGCCCCGCCGGCCTTCTCCGGGGCGACGAGCGCGGCGGAGTCGGCGAAGACGCCGGTTCCAGGAATCTCGGAAGCACCCACCGGCGCGCCGGAGGCGGCCGCCGAGTCGGTTTCCGCCACCGAACAACTTGCTGCGGCACGTCGGGAAACAATCGCCGCGGCGCGTCAGGTGCAAGAGCGCGAGCAGGCACTTGCCGCGATCGGGCACGAAATCAACCTGCTCGACAGCGATGCCGACGCAGGCCGCCGCGCCATAGCCGAGAGTCGTGCCGAACAGGCGCGGCTGCTCGGGACCATCATGCATCTGGCCCGCAATCCCCCGGCACAGGACGGCGCAGGTGACATGCCGCTGGTCGAGCAGCTGCGCGCCGAGGCTCTGATGCGGGAAGCCGATCCGGTGTTGCGCGCCCGGCTGCGCGCGCTGACCGGTGAGATCGCACGGATCGAGGCGCTTCAGCAGCGGATCGCCGCCAAAAAGGCCGAGGAAGCGGTGGCGCAGCAGGCGCTCGCGGCCGAGCGCGAACGTCTCGCGGCCGCAGTGGCGCACCGCAATACGCTGCTCCGGGAAATGTTGCCGCCGCAAGGCATCGACGCCGCGTTGCGCATCGCCGACACGGAACGCGAGGCGAAAGGAATCGGCGATTTGATCAAGCGCGCCGGAGCCGCCGAAGAAAGCCGCGGCAAACAGCGCGAACAGGGCCGAACCGGGGGACCCCGCAACAAGCCGGCCCCGCAACCGCAAACCGAAGACCCGACCCGACCGAGCGACCTGCGCTCGCTTCTACACGAATCGGGTCTCGAAGAGACCGAGCCCTCGCAATCCGGAGGCCCGCAGCAGGAGGTCGTGCCGCCGCATCCGCCTCTCGTCCCGCCGGTGACCGGAACGGTGGTCGGCCGGGGCGGCGAGCCGGGCGCGCCGGATGCCCCGAACGAGGGTCTGAGCCTCAAGACCCTCCCCGGCGCCGCGGTCGTCGCTCCGTTCGACGGAAAAATCGTTTATGCCGGACCGTTCCGGAATTTCGGGCGCGTCTTGATAATACGGCACGATCGCCGATACTATTCGGTGCTGGCGGGGCTCGGCCGGGTCGACGCAAAGCTCGGCGACTGGGTTCTCGCCGGCGAGCCGGTGGGGGCGGTATCGGATGTTCCGTCCCTCCGCCCCGGCGCGGAAGCGCTGGAGTTGGACGAGACCGATCCCGGCCGGTTGCTGTATTACGAGCTGCGCCGCGACGGCCGCCCGATCGATCCCCAGCCGTGGCTGGCGAGTGTCGAGGGCGGGCACAACAAGCGCAACGAGAAGCAGAAGGTGGGTCAATGAAGCAAGTCGGGCTGATCGCGGCGGCTGCCGGAGCGGTTCTTCTCGTCACGCTGGGGTACGGCGCCGGGGCGGCGGAGCCAAACACGGCCGATACGTACAAGCAGCTCAACCTGTTCGGCGATGTCCTCGAAATCGTGCGCTCCAACTACGCCGAGGACGTGAAGGACGACACGCTCGTCGAGGGCGCGATCAACGGCATGCTGACCGCGCTCGATCCGCATTCGAATTTTCTGAACGCGAAGAACTTCACCGATATGAAAGTTCAGACACGCGGCGAATTCGGCGGGCTCGGCATCGAGGTGTCGATGGAGAACGGGCTGGTGAAGGTCGTCTCGCCGATCGACGACACCCCGGCCGCGAATGCCGGCCTCAAGCCCGGCGATCTGATCACGCATCTCGACGGCAATCCGGTGCAGGGTCTGACATTGCCGGAAGCGGTCGAAAAGATGCGTGGGCCGGTCAACAGCGATCTCACGCTGACCGTGCGACGCGAGGGGCGGGAGCCGTTCGATGTCAAGCTGACCCGCGCGATCATCAAGATCCGCTCGGTTCGCTCGCATCTGGAGAACAAGGATATCGGCTATATCCGCATTACGTCGTTCAACGAGCAAACCGATATCAACGTCAACAACGCGATGAAGAAGTTGAAGCAGGAAGCCGGCAAAAAGCTTGCCGGCATCGTGCTCGACCTGCGCAACAATCCGGGCGGTCTGCTCGACCAGGCGGTCGCCGTATCGGACGCGTTTCTCGATCGGGGTGAGATCGTATCGACCCGCGGCCGCCGGTCCGAAGATGCACAGCGCTATAACGCGCGGCCTGGCGACATTGCCTCGGGGCTGCCGATCGCGATCCTGATCAACGGCGGCTCGGCCTCGGCTAGCGAGATTGTTGCCGGCGCGCTGCAGGACCACCATCGCGCCGTGATCATGGGCACCAAATCGTTCGGCAAAGGGTCGGTGCAGACGATCATTCCGCTCGCCGGACATGGCGCGATGCGGCTGACGACGGCCCGCTACTACACCCCGTCGGGTCGTTCGATACAGGCCAGGGGAATCGATCCCGACGTGATGGTCGAGGCCGCGAAGATCGAGAATGCCAAGAAGCCAGACAGCGGCAAACAAGCTTCCGCCAAGCCCGAGGACAAGACCGGCAAGTCGGAAGACAGCTCCAAGGACGCGGACACGGCCGAAGAAAAGGAAGAAAAGACAGTCGATCCGTCGCTGATCGGTACGGCCGAAGATTACCAGCTGGCGCGAGCAGTCGACATGCTGCGCGGCATCTCGCTGTTCAACGGCCGCATTATCAACTGAGTGCGGTGTTTGAGGCCAACGGTCCTGAGCGGTAGCGTGTACCTGTCCTGCATGGTCCCGGTGAAAGCCGGGACCTGCGCCTCGACATTCTCGGGCCCTTGACCCTGCCCGACAGCGAATTGCCGTTCTACCGCCCCGGGGTCGGCGTCATGTTGGTGAACCCGGAAGGCTTGGTATTCGTCGGGCGCCGCGCCGATGTGCCGGCGGGCCTCGCGGCTTGGCAGATGCCGCAGGGCGGGATCGATCCGGGCGAGACCCCGCGCGCGGCGGCGTTGCGCGAGCTGCGCGAGGAAATCGGTACCAACAAGGCCGAAATTCTCGGCGAAACGACCGGATGGCTGCATTACGAGTTGCCGGCCGAGATCGCCGGCAAATCCTGGGGCGGACGCTATCGCGGCCAGCGACAGAAATGGTTTGCGATGCGGTTTACCGGCGAGGACGGCGACATTGATCCCGCCGCCGCCGAACACCCGGAATTCGACGCTTGGCAGTGGGTTGCCGCCGAGCGCCTGCCCGAGCTGATCGTGCCGTTCAAGCGCCCTGTGTATCTTGCCGTGCTTGAAGAGCTGCGCCCGTATTGCCGCTTTTCGCGGCTCCGGGACGGTTCAGTCTGAAATCAGCCGGCCGGCAACGACCCGGCAGCGTCCCCCTGCAAGAAGCCGGTGTATAGTGCCGGCGCGGAGATCGGAGAGGGCGCTTCATGCTGGACACGAACAGGCTCGGGAAACTGGTCGATCAATGCTGGGGCGACGACATCGTCCCAACCCTGGTCGAATACATCAAAATCCCGAACAAATCGCCGTCATTCGATCCGCAATGGGCCGAGCACGGCTATATGGACGAGGCCGTCAGGCTGTTCGAGAGCTGGGCGCGCGCCCGGATCGCCGCATTGCCCGGTGCGACGCTCGACATCGTCCGCCTGCCCGGCCGCACGCCGCTGATGCTGATCGAGGTGCCCGCCAGCGGCGCCAGGGCCAATCCCGATACGGTGCTGCTCTACGGCCATCTTGACAAGCAGCCGGAGATGGTCGGCTGGGCCGAGGGTTACGGCCCGTGGACCCCGAGGATCGACGGCGACAGGCTCTACGGCCGCGGCGGCGCCGATGACGGCTACGCGATGTTCGGGGCGCTGACGGCGCTGCTGGGCTTGCGCGACCAGGGGGCGCCGCATGCCCGCTGCGTGATCCTCATCGAGGCCTGCGAGGAATCGGGCAGCTACGACCTGCCGCATTATATCGAGCATCTGGCCGACCGCATCGGCTCTCCGTCGCTGGTGATCTGTCTCGATTCGGGCTGCGGCAATTACGACCAGCTCTGGATGACCACGTCATTGCGCGGCATCGCGGCCGGGACGCTGACGGTCGAGGTTCTGACCGAAGGCGTGCATTCGGGTCACGCCTCCGGGGTCGTGCCGTCGAGCTTCCGCATCCTGCGGATGCTTCTATCGCGGTTGGAGGACGAGAGCAATGGCGCGGTCCGGCTGCCGGAGCTTTATGTCCAGGTCCCGCAGGAGCGTATCGAACAGGCGCGCGTCGCGGCGGCGGCGCTCGGCGAGGCGGTGTACACCGAGTACCCGTTCGCGCCGGGGGTCGGGCCGATGGCCGACGATCTGGCCGAACTGGTGCTGAACCGCACCTGGCGTCCGCAACTCGCGATCACCGGCATCGACGGGCTGCCAACGCCGGGAGACGCCGGCAACGTATTGCTGCCGTACACGACCGCGAAGCTGAGCCTGCGGCTGCCCCCGACCCTCGATGCCGAAGCCGCCGGAACGGTGCTGAAAACCCTGTTCGAGGAGGACCCGCCCTATGGCGCGCACATCCGCTTCGTGCCGCAGGCGGCCTCGCCGGGATGGAACGCGCCGGCGCTCGCGCCGTGGCTCGAAGCCTCGCTGGCACGCGCCTCGCAGAGCGCGTTCGGGGCGCCGCCGGCCTATATGGGCGAGGGCGGCAGCATCCCATTCATGGCGATGCTCGGCGAGAAGTTTCCCGAGGCGCAGTTTGTCGTGACCGGCGTGCTCGGGCCGCATTCGAACGCGCACGGCCCGAACGAATTTCTGCACCTGCCCACCGGACGGCGGATCACGCGGGTGATCGCGCGGGTGCTGGCGGATCACGCGGCGCGCCACGCTTGAACGGAACAAGTGCCGCCGAGAGGCGGCGAAGGGTAGAACCGAACCCTACATGCTGGCGAAGACGATCGTGCACGGGCTGTTGGTCTTGATGGTCTGACCGGTCGGAGTCAGCATCCCGTCCGCGTCATTGATCCTGTACGGCACGATCAAATCGGTGGCGTTTTGCGGCTGCCCGCTGAAGCCCTCGTCGGGATTGGCCGCGTAGAGCATCTTGCCCGCCGGATCGAGCGTGAAAAAGCGCGGGGACTTCGCCTTGGTGGGTGCCCAGCCTGCCGGGGTCAGGGTCCCGTCCTGTTGATTGACCGCGAAAACCGCGATGCTGTCGTGACCGCGGTTGGAGGCGTAGACGGCCCGGCCGGAAGGCGCAACGACGACATCGGCGCCGTGATTGTTGCCGGTGTAATTCGGCGGAATGGACGGGACGATCTGGATCGGCTGGAGGCTGCCGCGCTCCGGATCGAAGCGGTACGTGGCGACGCTCGAACCGAGTTCGTTGATGACGTACGCGAACGGCATCGTCGGATGAAACGCGATATGCCGCGGACCGGCGCCCGCGCGCGTCGCGACAAAGGGCGGGTCGTTCGGCGTCAGCTTTCCGCTTGCCGCGTCGAGGCGGAAGACGAAGATCCGGTCGAACCCCAGATCGGGTACCGCGATGAACCGGCCGCTCGGATCGAAAACCGTGTCGTGCGGATGCGAACTTGCCTGCCGTCTCCCATTCGGACCCGGCTCGCCCTGCAGCATCACCAGATCGCTGCGCGGTCCCAAGGTTCCGTTCTTCTCGATCGGCACGACCCCGACCGACCCGCCGGTGTAATTGGCTGTGACGATCCATCTTCCCGTCGGATCGACCGCCAGGCTGACCGGGTTCTTGCCGCCGCAGGACTGCCGGTTGAGCGCCGCGATGTGCCCATTCTGCCTGTCGATCTCGTAGGCGCTGACCTCTTCGAGGTCGGCATGCACCGAATAGAGAAAGCGCTGCGCCCGGTCGAGCGCCAGGAAGGACGGATTGACGATTTCGAGAAGCTGTTCGTGGCTCCAGGCGCCCGAGGCCGGGTCCACCCGGTAGACGTTGATCCCGCCGCCATGCCCCTTGCGCTGCGGCGTCGTGAAGGCGCCGACATAGGCGAACAGCGCCGTCGGGCGGCCGGCTTGCGGCTGCGCCTCGGCGTATTCGCCCCGCAGCACCGCCGATCCGGCCGCGGCGAGAGCCGCGCCGGTCTTTAGCACAACGCGCCTGTCGATGCGCCCGTTTGCGGCGGCTGATGCTTTCTTCATTGCCTTCCCCTATGTCATCTCACCGCATTTGCGAGGTTGCGACAGATTGTCAATCTGCCGCCGTCCCGGTCAAGATCGCCTGCGTTATTGGAGGGACCCTTGACGGGCAAAAGGGGCCGATGAGGCTGGTCCGGGCGAGCCCGGCCGAAGAGGCCGAAATTCCGAAAGCCGCCGTGGGAGCGGTTACGAGTACGTGGTCTATACGACGCCCTCCTCGCGAAACGCCGCAATCTCGGCGGCAGCGTAGCCGGCTTCGGCAAGGATTTCTTCGGTATGTTCACCGAGCAGCGGCGGCGGGCGGTCGATGCCGCCGCCGTCGTGTTCGAGACGGAACCCGGAGCCGGCGAGGCGCAAGTCGCCGTATGGCGCCTCGACTTGCTGCATGACCTCGCGGTGTTCGAGCTGCGGATGATGGACGATCTCGGAAATCGGCCAGATCGCGGCGCAGGGCACGTCGGATTCGGTCAGCCGCTTTTCCCAGTGACGCGCGCTGTCGCCTGCCAGCGCTTCCTCGATGATCGCGCGCAATTCCGGCTCGTTGCGGCTGCGGCTCGGCCAGTCCGCGAAACGCGGGTCGGACAGCGTGTCGGGGCGGCCGAGCGCGGTCATCAGATTGGCAAACTGCCTCTCGGTCATCACGGCGAGCATCAGGTCGCCCTCGCCGGCCTTGAAGCGGTTGCCGGTAACCTTGCCGGTCGAGGACAGGTTGCCGAACTGGCGGTGCCGGTGGCCGGTCACCGTGTATTCGGCGATCTGCGGCGCGATAAACGCCAGCGCCGCATCGAGCATCGCGACATCGACCAACTGCCCCTCGCCGGTATGGGTGCGCTGAAACAGCGCGCCGGCGACCGCGAAGGCGGCGGTCATTCCGCCGATCGTGTCGCATAGCGCAAAACCGGCACGGGTCGGGCCTTTGTCCTCGTGGCCGGTGATCGACATGATCCCGGACATCGCCTGCAACTTGCCGTCAAACGCGGCGGTGCCGCGCTCCGGGCCGTTCTGGCCAAAGCCGGAGACGGCGCAATAAATGAGTTTCGGGTTCAGCGCGCGCAACGTCTCGTAGCCGATGCCGAACCGGTCCATCACGCCGGGCCGGAAATTTTCCCAGACGACATCGGCGCGCTCGGCCAGTTTTTTGACGATCGCGACAGCCTGCGGTTTGGTCAGGTCCAGGGTCAGGCTGCGCTTGTTCGAATTGATGCCGAGAAACGATGGCCCGAGACCCTTCGCGGCCCATTCGCGGCTGAGCTGCGAATGGCGCATGTCGTCGCCGGCTTTCGGCTCGATCTTGATGACATCGGCGCCCTGTAGCGCCAGTTGGTAGGTCCCGAACGGCCCGGCGACATAGCGCGTAAAGTCGAGAATGCGGATGCCGGCAAACGGCTTTTTTCCGGATGTGTCGTGCATCGAGCCTCTCGCCGGTGTGGAACGCGCGCTACTGTATTCGGATGTGGTGCTGCCCGGAAGCAGCGTTTGTTGGAAGGCAATGGGTTTCGCTTCGCTCAACCCATCCTACGGTTTAAAGTCGCCTCAGCCGTGAATTCAGGAGGACGCCGATGCCGGAAGCAGCCGACCGGGGACCGAACCGTGAGCCGACCGACAATCTGTGGGAAGCGATGAGCACGATGCGGGCGATGCGCCGGCTGAAGCCGGACCCGGTGCCCGACGCGCTGATCAACAGAATTCTCCAGGCCGGCCAGTATGCGCCGTCCGGCGGCAACACGCAGAAATGGCGGTTTCTCGTCGTCAAGGACCCCGAGATCAAGAAGCAGGTGCAGGTCTGGTACAAGCGGCTTTACGACGAGACGGTCGGGCCGCGCTACGCCGGAAGTGCGCCGCCGCCGGGTTCCGACCCGGAGCGCTACAAGCGCCAGCACGCCGCGGTCGAGTATCTGACCGATCATTACCATGAGGCGCCGGTATGGATCGTCGCCTGCCTGGAGGCGGGCGAAAACCCGGGGCGCACCGCCGGCTCGTCGATCTACGGCGCGGTGCAGAATATGTGCCTGGCGGCCCGCGCGCTCGGTCTCGGCACGACGCTGACGACAAGACATACCGGTTACGGCAAGGAGGTCGATGCGATTTTCGGTCTGCCGCCGGGGGTCCAATCCTACGCGATCCTGCCGATCGGCTGGCCGATGGGCCGCTTTGGCAAGCTCGGCCGCGGGCCGCTGAAGGATGTCGTGTTCCAGGACAAATGGGGCCAGCCCTATCCGGGACTCTGATCAACGCGAGGGAAGGGGAGGGGAGCGATGCCGCGTGTGCCGCCGATTACCGGCAAGGACGACGTGTCGGCCGAACACCACCATGTCGTCGATGACGTGCTCGGCGTCTTTGGCCGGGTGCGCGGGCCGTTCAGCGTGCTGCTGCACAGCCCGCAACTGGCCTCCAAACTCCTGCCGATGGTACCGTTCAACCGCGACGGAACGATCGTCGAACCGAACCCGCGCTTTGCCGCGATCCTCGCGGCGGTGCGCGAGCGGGAGGGGGCCTATGTCTGGGCCGCCCAGGTCGCCGCGGCGCAGCGCGCCGGCGTATCGCAGGCGATGATCGACCTGTTGCGGCAAAAGGGCGACCCGTCCTCGCTGCCCGCAGACGAGGCCGATGTCGTCACCTATATCCGGCAATTGATGCGGACCAACCGCACCGACAGGGACGTGTTCGATCGGTTGCGGGAGCGGCACGGGGTGCAATGGCTGGTCGAGCTGACCGCAATCGCGAATTACTATGCGATGCTGTGCGGCATCGTGAATGCGTTCGAGGTGGACCCGCCGTCCGACGGCGACAGGCTGCCGGTATCCGCATGACGGTTGTTCCGGGCCGGGCGAGCCGGCCGACCCGGAATGCGCTTATGACCCCTGCGGGAGTTTGCACACAGGCTGACAGGTCGCGCTCGCATCGCCATATTTCGCGGCAAGGCGGGTTGCTATCCGTGCCGCACAGCCCGGAACAGCGTCGGCGATTGCCGGCCTGCCGGCTTTCTGAGACCATCCGCCGGTGTATAGGCTGATGACAAATTGTTTTCCGTTCCAAGCCGCCGCCCTCCGCGGTGGCGGCTGCCGCAGACCGAGCCGCCATGTTTTTTGATCTCGGCTGGTCGGAAATACTGGTGATCGGAGCCGTTGCGCTGGTCGTCATCGGTCCGAAGGAGCTGCCGAACGCCTTGCGCACCGCCGGCTACTGGGTCCGCAAGGCGCGCGGTCTGTCGCGCGAGTTCCAGGGCAGCGTCGAGCAGATGATCCGCGAGGCCGAACTCGACGAGGTGCGCAAGGATTTGAAGAAGGCGACCGAGTTCGATCTCGAAAACGAGTTCCGCAAGACGGTGGACCCGACCGGCGAGCTGGCGGAGAGCGTCAAGCTTCCGTCGGTGCCGGATTACTTCGACGAGACCGGGGGAAGGCCCGCGTCCGCACCTGCCGCGGAGGGTTCGCCGGTTGCGACTCCCCCGCCCGAGATGATCGGGTTTGATGAACCGGGAGCGGCGAACGGCGCAACCGAACGGCCGGGCGGAAAGCCGGACGAGTTCGCGGTGTCGAAGGCGTAAGGTCGCGCATGGCCGACGACAACGAAGCGGACGAGCTCGAAGCCGGCCGGATGCCGCTGATCGATCACCTGATCGAGCTGCGCAACCGGCTGATGTGGGCGGCCGGTTCGGTGATCGTCGCGTTTGTTGTCTGCTATCAGTTCAGCGAGTACATCTATCGGTTTCTGGCGCAGCCGCTGGCCAACATTTACGCCGGCGAACCCGGACGCCGGATGATCTTCACCGATCTCACCGAAGCCTTTTTCACCTACATAAAGGTCTCGTTCTGGGCGGCGATCTGCCTGTCCTTCCCGATCATCGCGATGCAGGTCTGGAAGTTTGTCGCGCCCGGTCTCTACAAGAACGAAAGGCGGGCATTTCTGCCCTATCTTTGCGCGACACCGGCCTTGTTCATAGCGGGTGCGGCGCTCGCCTATTACGGTGTCATTCCGCTCGCCTTCCGTTTCCTGCTGAGTTTCGAAACACCCGGCACCGACGGTTCGCTGCCGATCGTCTCCGAACCCAAGGTCAACGAGTATCTCTCGCTGGTGATGGCGCTGATCTTCGCCTTTGGAGCGTCGTTCCAGCTGCCGGTCCTGCTGACATTGATGGCGCGGGCCGGTCTCGTGACGGCTGCCGGTCTGGCCTCGAAACGGCGCTACGCGATCGTCATCATGTTTGTGATCGCCGCAATCATCACGCCCCCCGACGTGATCAGCCAGATCAGCCTCGCGGTGCCCTTGATCCTTCTGTACGAGGCGTCGATCGTCTCGGCCCGCTTTGTCGAGAAGGCACGCGCCAAGCGCGAAGCCGAGCTTGATGCCGAGCTGGCCGGAACCGGCAAACCGGCTGCGGGAGAGTAGCCCCGGAGAGCAGCCCCGGAGAGCAGCCCCGGAGAGCAGCCCCGGAGAGCAGATCGGCACCGTGCCGGCGAGATCCGCTCGGATTTGGAGGGCCGGCAGCGCACGACGCTGGACAGTCGCGGCGCAGCGCCTATCCTTCACGGGTAAGAACCGTTTTGTTATTGCCGGGCTCGATCCGGTTACCCCGGCCGGATCGGCGGCACAGGTACGCGGCGACGCCAGAGCGGGAGACAGCGGCGATGAGCGGAAAGATCGAGACGCGGCTCGGCGAACTCGGGATCGAATTGCCGGAACCGACCGCACCGATGGCCAATTATGTCCCCTTTGCCGCGGCTGGCCATCTCGTCTTTATCGCCGGGCAGATCAGCCAGTGGAACGGCGAGCGCCGCCATGTCGGCAAGCTCGGTGCCGGGATCAGTATCAAGGAAGGCCGCGATGCGGCGCGGTTATGCGCGCTCAACATCCTGACGCATTTGCGCACGGCCTGCGGCGGCGATCTCGACCGCGTCAGCCGCTGTTTGCAGTTGAGGGGTTTTGTCAATTGCACCCCGGAGTTCACGGATATGCCGCAAATCGTCAATGGCGCGTCCGATCTGATGGTCGAGATCTTTGGCGATCCCGGACGCCATGCGCGCGCGGCGGTCGGGGTTGCATCGCTGCCGGGCGGGGTGGCGGTCGAGGTTGAAGCCGTTTTCGAGATTCGCTGACGGGCGGGGCGCGGCGGTGACCAAAGTGGCGGCGAACGACGGGGCCGAAACGATTTCCGCGACCGTGCATGGCGCGATCCGCGAGATCCCGGCAGCGGAATGGGATGCCTGTGCCGGCGAGATCAACCCTACCGTGTCGCATGCTTTTCTCGACATTCTGGAACAGAGCGGCTCGGCGACGGCGCGCGCCGGCTGGGCGCCGCAGCATCTGGTGCTGGCCGGACCCGGCGGACGGATTGTCGGCGTCGTGCCGATGTATCTGAAGAGTCATTCCTACGGCGAGTATGTGTTCGACTGGGGCTGGGCCGACGCGTATGAGCGCGCCGGCGGGCGCTATTACCCGAAACTGCTCTGCGCGGTGCCGTTCACGCCGGTGCCGGGGCCGCGGCTGCTGGTGGCGGCGGATGCGCCTTCCGAGACGCGCGTGCATCTCGTCGCCGGTATGGTCGAGCTGGCGCGCCAGAGGAAACTGTCGTCGCTGCACGTCAATTTCCCGGAGCCAGAGGATTTCGAGGCATTCGGGCAGGCCGGGTTCCTGCCGCGGATCGGCCAGCAATTTCATTGGGCGAATGACGGCTATCGCGATTTCGGCGACTATCTCGCCGCGCTCAATTCAAGAAAGCGCAAGGCGGTCAAAAAGGAGCGTCGCGAGGCGCTGGCCGGCGGCATCGAGATCGACACGCTGACCGGCTCCGACCTGACCGAGCGCGCCTGGGACGCGTTCTATCGTCTCTATCTCGGCACGACTGACCGCAAATGGGGGTCGTCCTATCTGACAAGACGGTTTTTCTCGATGCTCGGCGAGCGGATGCCCGACAAGATCGTGTTGTTCATGGCGCGGCGCGGCAAGGATTACATCGCCGGCGCGTTCAACATTCTCGGACGCGACACGATCTACGGCCGCAACTGGGGCGCGCACCGCGAATACCGCTTTCTGCATTTCGAATGCTGTTACTATCGTGCGATCGAGTTCGCGATCGCCCGCGGGCTGAAACGGGTCGAGGCCGGGGCCCAGGGGCCGCACAAATTGCAGCGCGGTTATCTGCCGGTGCCGACCTACAGCGCGCACTGGCTCCCTGATCCGGGCTTCCGCCGCGCCGTCGCCGCATTTCTTGATCGCGAGCGCCAGATGGTCGAGCACAAGATCGAGCAGCTCGCCGAATTTTCTCCCTTTCGCCACGCGGACCCGGAACCGGAAGAATAGCGGCTTCCGCCGGAGCGGGCCTGCCTCCGTTTACTGATTCTTACGAGGATGGTTATTGATGCCGACGAGATTGCTTTGTCGCCTCCGCTCCTCGCAATGACAATTGTCGCTGTCATTGCGAGCGCAGCGAAGCAATCTCGATGAGCCCTCGGTCTGTGCCGCCGAAGCCGGCATGACCTAATCCAGCGCCAGGGTCAGCGCCTTCAGATATCCGGTCTCGGGCAGGGAGGGGTGGATCGGATGGTCGGGACCGGCGCCGCTGTTGCGCAGGATGCGGGCGCCGCGCCCGGCATCGGCGAGACCGCGCCGCACGGAGTCGGCGAACTCGGCGGCGCCGACATTGTACGAGCATGACGCAATAAACAAAAACCCGCCCGGCGCGGTCAGTTGCGCGGCGAGCCGCGCCAGCTTGCGGTATCCACGCAGCGCCGCCGGCACGTCGCGTTTTGCGCGCGCGAAAGGCGGCGGATCGACGACGACGATGTCGAACCGCTCGCCGGACCCGGCCAGCAAAGCGGCCTCGGCGAACACGTCGCCGCGGCGGAACGCGCAGCGTCCGGCAACGCCGTTCAGCCGCGCCGACCCTTCGGCGAGCGTCAGCGCCGCCTCGGAACGATCGATGCCGAGCACCGATTCGGCGCCGCGCACGGCCGCGGTTACGGCAAACCCGCCGCCGTAGCAGTACAGATCGAGCACCCGCGCGCCGCCGGCGAGCGCGGCGACAAAGTCGCGGTTGTCGCGCTGGTCGTAGAACCAGCCGGTCTTCTGGCCGCCGACCACATCGGCCTGAAACCTGATCCCATTCTCGTCGAGCGCCACCGGGCCATCGATCGCGCCTTGCGTCACCCGGCTGTAGAGCGGTAGTCCTTCCTGGCTCCGCGCCGGGCTGTCATTACGCAGCACGATGGAAGCGGGCGACAGCATCGTACATAGCGCCTCGGTCACGAGCGGCAGCAGCCGCTCCATCCCGGCGGCATTGGTCTGGACGACCAGCACCGCCCCGAACCGGTCGATGACAAGGCCGGGGAGACCGTCCGCCTCGGCGTGCACCAGGCGGTAATAGGGCGCCGGATAAAGCCGCTCGCGTATCCGCAGGGCCCGCTCGATGCGCCGCGAAAAAAACCGGGTTGCGATCGTCCGGCCGGGGTCGCGATCGAGCAGCCGCGCGGCAATCAGCGCATGCGAGTTGAACAGCGCCACCCCGAACGGCCGCTCGTCGGCGCGGCGTAGCGTCACGAGTGCTCCGGGCGGCAGCGCCTTGGCCTCCGCATCGATCGCGATCTCGTTCGAATAGATCCAGGGGTGGCCGGCTTCGGCACGGCGCTGCGCTCCTGGGAGCAGCGTGATTTGCGGCCGCATCGCCGGATCATCCGAGGCCGGACTGTCGCCTCCGCTGCCGCTGTTCTCCTTTATGCCCGCCGCTTGGGTTGTCATGTGCGTATCTGTGCCAATCGATAAGGCTCGCGGTGCGGCCACTATCGGCCCGGCCCGGCGAATGCCGCAGAGGTGGGAGCGCCGGTTCGAAAGGACAACGGCGCTGACCGCGGACGAGGCTGCAGAGGGCTTGACGACACGGCGCTATATCCAATCCCGATCGTGTATGATACAAGTCGCACCGACCCCGGCGGGGCGGGCTGCCTCCAGGCCGCCGACCCGCATCATGCCGGTGGGGGATCGTCTAACGGTAGGACAGCGGACTCTGACTCCGCCAGTCTAGGTTCGAATCCTAGTCCCCCAGCCATCCGTCTAAGCCATTGATAATATTAATAAAACCGCAAAGGGAATGTACCGCCTGATACACCTTCCCGGTACAGATTGCGTCGCTGCGTGGCACCTTGGCCACCAATGCAGTAACATCATTACCATCATGGCCCCTTTGACCAGCACGGCAGTCAGCCAGACGATCAGCCCGGTTTGGTGACTCATTGCCGTTCCCCCGAGTTGGCGCCCGTCGTTTCCTGTTTGATCCGCTGAACGGTGCCAACCCCAACCCCAAGCAGCTTCGCGGTTTTGATAATGCCGGTCCCTCGCGCCAGTTCATCGCGGACCCGCTCGGTAATCGATGAACACAGGCCCCGAATACTCGGAAAAACCGGTGTTCATGGATTGCGGGCCCGGCCCTTCGGGCCGTCCCGGAATGACGGTAATGCTTGTTGCATTCAAACCGAGGCACTACCCGACTCCCGGTCGTGTCTCAGTCTGACTATGACGGATGGGTACTGTCACTCCGGGCTCCGCCCGGAAGCTGTCCTCGGATCAAGTCCGGGGCAGGCGCTCGGGCCGGTCCCGGAATGACAGTCCGCCTGTTGCATTCAAACCGAGCCACTACCGGCCAACTGAGCCCCGGATGGCCGCATTACCCTGTCGCCGACCGGTGGCCACTTGAACGTATTCCCCCAGCCGCTTTCAGATCAGCACCAGGCCCGTCCCATCATAGACGAGCAGCTTCACCCGATCGGCGCGCTTCGAGCGGAACACGAAAGTCGTGCCGCTGACCGGGTCCTGCTGCGGGATCGATTGCACCGTCGCCGCCAGCCGTCGGCGCCGCGGCGGAGATCAACCGGGCGCGTGGCGACCAGCACCGAAGCCCCGCCGGCAGGCTCCCCGATAGGGCGGAAATCATGTCGCCTGCAACAGGGGGACAATCTTGCCGAGAAACGCCAGGTCGATGCGCGCATCGGCACGCAGCACGGCGCCGCCAATCGCGATTTCGATTGCCGCGGTGCGGGAAGCAGCACAATTTTTCCGAACAATCGGTACAAAATCGGGCAGGGCAACGCCGGAACCGGCGAGTGCGCCGGACCGCAACGCCCGACGCCACATGTAAAGCTGATGACGGTGCAGCCCGTGGCGTAACGCGACCGTGCCCGCCATCGCCCCCGTCAGAACCTCAACACGCCGGAAACTGTGCCCATCAATTGGCAAATTACTTGGCAAACCAGCCTCCCTGTCTCGACCGAACAAGGCAGGATCACCCGCTCGCCGCAGCCCACGCAAGACGGGGACAGCGCCCCGCTTTCGGTCAAAGCGCCGCGTCCAAACGTCTTGTGGGTGTCCAGCTTTACCCACCTCGCGACGTGGGCCGGTTCCGTCCATGTCGCTTTTGTCATTGACGCCTTGGCAGGACGCCTTGGCATGACGCCTTCAAGGCGCATCCCGCGGGTCGGGCTTTGCCCGTCCGAGGACAGGCTCTGGCTGGCGTGTCTCCCGCACGGCTCACGCCGGCTTTGTGCTGGACGCGCTGGAGCAGGCCCTATACGAGCCGGCCCGTCCGAGGCGGTGGCCTCGTCCACCATCGGGATCGCGGTGTGCAATACGTCTCGATCAAGAATACCGAGCGGCTTGCCGAGGCGGGGATCGAGCCCTCGATCGGCAGTGTCGGTGACAGCTGGGACAACGTCCTCGCCGCAACCATCAACGGTCTCTACAAAGCCGAGGTGATCCACCGGCGCGGCCCTTGGCGCAGTCTTGAGGCGGTCGAGTTCGCCACCCTCGAATGGGTCGGCCGGTTCGACAAACCTCGCCTCTTCGAGCCGATCGGGAACACCCCTCCTGCCAAGGCCGAGGCCGCCTACTATGTCCAGCTTGAGATGACCCGTATCGCCGCGCAGGCCTCAGACAAAATCCCCTCCGGAAATCCCGGGGCGGTTCAATCTCGATCACCCCGATGCGCGCGGCCAGGCCCAAGCCGGCACCCCGCGGGCACGCCGCCTCCCCCGCCCTGGGCACCGGCGCGCTGTCACCCCCCGAAAATCGGCAGGTGATGCATCGGTGATGAC
>JBFWVT010000056.1:0-31073 GCA_050246595.1 Alphaproteobacteria bacterium | reverse complement strand
ATGTGCCTCCTCCCCGCGCAACGCGCCCACCCGGAGGATCATGGCAACCGCCCCAGCCCGGACCGGCGCCCGTATAACCCTCC
The DNA here is from genome assembly GCA_050246595.1 of Alphaproteobacteria bacterium. GTDB lineage: Bacteria > Pseudomonadota > Alphaproteobacteria > ATCC43930 > CGMCC-115725 > DATARH01. Next base: position 30,990 of record JBFWVT010000056.1, on the reverse strand, counting down.
AGCCTCACAAAAGTCGTATCCGATTCGCCGGATGCACCAATAAGACTCTTGTCTGTTAGATGCCAAGTTGGGCGGCCCGCAAGCTGCTGATTTGCTTGCCGAGAATGGCGATCCCGGTTCCTGATAGCACGTGCCCCGCGGTTCCCGATAGCACGAGCGGATCCACAGATTGTCCACAGACCCTTGTGGATAAAATGCTGGCAAAGGCGAGGATCTCGCGACCGTCCGGCTCGCGGTGCACGCTCAGCCGGTAGCCCGGCAGGGATTGCCGGCGGGCGATGTTGCGCAGTTCGTGGGCGAAACGCTTGAACGGCGAGAGGCTCGCCGATTTCGCATGGAGATGCCGGAATTCAAAACGCCAGCCGCCGGGCTGATGGCCGGCATGCTTGCGGACGATGCGATGGAGCCGGCGTTCCAGGCCGCCTGTCAGGCTGAAATAGCCGGGGTCAATGGTCAGCACGAGCGCATTGTCGAGCACGGCGCGACAGAACCAATCGGTAGTGTCTCAGTTTGAATTGCAACCTTGTCATTCCGGGGCGCGGGCGTAGCCCGCGAGCCCGGAATCCATCAACACAGGCCCCTGAAGTCCTTGGAGAGGTTGATGTTCATGGATTCCGGGTTCCGCCCTGCGGACGGCCCCGGAATGACAGTGCCGCTGTTTCATTCAAACTGAGACATTACCAACCAATCCGGCACAATCAGGTCGATGCCGTCGGGATGTCCATGCGTGTCGGCGCGCTCGGTCGATCCATTGATCCACGAGAAGCGATGCAGCCGCCGCTCCTTCGATTGGCGGAGTGATGTCGCGACCGTCGTCGCCCGCAGCCGATCGAGCGCCGCCTTCAGGCGGTGATAATCGCGCGCGCTCGTGCCACGGCCGATGGAGGTCAGGATCTCGTAGGAGGTTGCCGCCATCAGGCGCGAGGTCTGCAGACCGGCGTCGCGGGCTTCGACGATCTGACTGGCCGCCCAGATCAGCACGTCGGCATCCCGGATTGTCGCCATGCCGTGCTCGGGCACCGCTTCGACCCGGCTCCTTCGCTCGGACCCAGCAACCTGCGATAGCCGCCGCGCATCATGAATGAAGCCGGTCCGCACCAGGCGAATTACCGTGTCGCGGGTCGCTGCGGTTTTCCATGGCGCCTGGTCGGCCCGTAACGGACCGAGGAGCCCCTCGGCGATCGAGCGGTAAGTGCCGCCGGCAAGGCGCAGGTCGAGCGCACGCAGCGCCATATTGAGCCGATCGAGACGGCTGGCGGCGGTAAAGCGCGGCCGCGGGTGTCCGCGCGAGGCGTAGTCCCAGAACTTGTGCGTCACGTGCCCGCGGTACGGGGTGGTGATGTCGAGCGGCATCACCACGACCCGCACCACGCCTCGCTTCGGCGGCGTGGTCAGCAGAAATTGGTAGCGGTGCTTGCCGTCCTTGAGCAGGACATGCGTGCCGTCGGCGGCGCGACGGGACGGCAGGCTCATCAGCCAGTCGTCGATCGCAAACGCCTCGACGCCGCCTCGGTCCCGGCGGGGACCGAGGATGATGACAAAGGCCGTTTCGTTCGGATGCCAGAAGACGTTGGCTTCATGGGCGGCATGTTTCGGGTCGGCGAAGAAGCGCAACCCCCAACGCCGGGCTGGGCCGTCGGGCTTGCGATCCGCAGCCGGGGAGTGAGCCGTGAACGAAGCATGGTAATCCGGGTTGCGTCGCGGGAATTCCCAGGCCAGCTCGGCAGGCTCCAGGAGGGGACGTGGTGATGAGCGGCAGCGGATCGCCAGCCAGTGTCAGACAAACGTATTCTCGCGGTGGAAGCTCGACCGCGCTCTCGGGCGCAATGCTTAACGCTGCCGCAGCTGGGGCAATCTGCCCATCCACTCGGCTTGGCGACTTCAAGACCTCGCGATAGCCGTGCTGACATAGCCAAAGGGCTCGCGCGAGATGCGTGTCATAGACGCTTCGAGCCCGGTCGGGCTCGGCCGGCGGGTCGATGCCGAGAACGATGCGCGCTGCCTCCTCCCAAGCGGCGCCTTCGGCAGCAGCATCGAGCAGGCGCAAGTAGGTCCTTAAATGCGCGCGATCGTAATCGGTCGGTTGCGGATCGCTCGGCGCGGTATCGACGACAGGTGGCTCGGTCGGATGAGAGGGGTGGTCCATAATCTTTAATCTTTGCGATCAGGTCGATAAACGATCGGCTTGAAGCTACATGCCGCCACAAGAGCGTGCGTCTCATAAAGCTATGAATGATCGTCGAAGTACAAGCTACGAAGGCGCACGACGCAACCGGGGCTGGCGCTCTGAGAAGCGCGGGACCGAGTTTTCACTCAGCGATACCCGCCCGGGGTCCAGGCGGGGCCTGCTGTCCTGCTATCGGCTCGGCTCAGGCGCTGGTTGGCTTGCGAGGCCGTGGCCAGATTTAGGGTGTGGCTGTCGCCGCCCTCGTCCTGGCAAGGTTGAAATGCAATCGGATTACGACCCGCTACCGAACTGCGACAGATTGCTGCCGAAAGTACGCTGCACTTCGATTTCGCGTGGTAGCCATATGGTAGCCGATAAGCCGAAAAGGGCCTAGCCGCTGCCGGCTAAGCCCTTGCTTGTATTGGTGGAGCCAACCGGGATCGAACCGGTGACCTCTACAATGCCATTGTAGCGCTCTCCCAGCTGAGCTATGGCCCCAATCCACCTCCGCCCCTTGCGCCGAAAGCCGGCTGCGTCGGGGCGGGAAATTCATTGCACGGCGGCAAAGTTAGGAACGGGCGTGCGCCGCGGCAAGGGGAAAATCACCGAATTTGCCGCCCGACCCGCTCGCCTGCGGTGCGCGCCCCGGCGCTCGGCCGAATGACGGTCCCTGACCGGATGACAAAGGACCGGATGACCCGGTTCAGGGTTCCTCGTCCTCGACATTGTCGATAACCTCGGCCATGTCGTCTTCGTCCTCGCCGAGTTCGGAGGCGTCCTCGATCAGCTCCTCGTCTTCCTCCTCGCTCTCATCGAGCGGCACATCCTCCTCTTCCTCCTCGGCCGCCTCGGCATCGTCGGCTTCGAGATCGGGATCGATCTCATCGGCGCCCACCGGTTCGAGTTCCTTTTCGACCGGGGCGGCCGGCCGCGATCGGCGAGCCTTCAGGAAGGTTTCGGGATCGAACGGCGTGCTGCATTTCGGGCAGATCACGGGATCGCGCATCAGATCGTAGTAGCGCGTACCGCAGCTCGGGCAGATGCGCTTTGTACCCCATTCGGGTTTAGCCAATGAAGCGGCTCCTTGAATTGTCAGCGCCGCACCGCAATCGGAGATGGTGCGGACCAGTCGGACGAGCGCGGCATTGCCACAGCCTCCCCCGGCTGTCAAAAGAGAAACGCCGGCAAGCGCCGAGAGCGCTGGCGCGCGGTTGTCCCCGAACTATCGTCGCGACCGCGCTCGGCGGCCCCTGTGGGCCGATCCATGTGGGACGGCAAGACGATTCCGGCAAGACCTTTGCTCATGTTGCGAGCCGAACCATGCCCGATCCCAAGATGCCCGAAGCCGTGTCGCCGATGCCGGCGGCCCTGACCGCCACCCGGCCGCAGAAGCCGCTTTCCGGTGTGGTGGCGGTTCCGGGCGACAAGTCGATCTCGCACCGGGCGCTGATGTTCGGGGCGCTTGCGGTCGGCCGTACCGAGATCGCGGGTCTTCTCGAAGGCGAGGACGTGCTCGCGACCGCGGCGGCGCTGCGCGCCATGGGAGCCGGTATCGAGCGCGCCGCGGACGGGCGCTGGCTGGTCGACGGGGTCGGGGTCGGCGGTCTCGGCGAGCCGGAGGATGTGCTCGATCTCGGCAATTCCGGCACCTCGGCGCGGTTGCTGCTCGGCATTCTGGCGACTCACAATCTGACCGCCTTTGTCACCGGCGACGGCTCTTTGCGGCGCCGACCGATGCGGCGGGTGATCGAGCCGCTGTCGCGGTTCGGGACGCATTTTGTCGCGCGCGAGGGCGGCAGGCTGCCGCTCGCGGTGACCGGCGCGGCCGATCCGGCGCCGATCGAGTATCAGTTGCCGGTGCCGTCGGCGCAGGTCAAATCGGCGGTGCTGCTGGCCGGGCTCAACACCCCCGGCGTCACGAGCGTGATCGAGACCGAGCCGACCCGCGACCATACCGAGCGCATGCTCCGCCATTTCGGCGCGACGGTCCGTGTCGAGGACGAACCGGGTGGCGGCCGGCGCATCTCGGTCGCGGGGCAGCCCGAGCTGAAGGCGGCCCCGATCACCATGCCGGGCGACCCGTCCTCGGCCGCCTTTCCGCTTGTCGCGGCGCTGCTCGTGCCGGGGTCCGAGGTCCGGATCGAGAATGTCGGGCTCAACCCGTCGCGCACCGGGCTGTTCACAAGTCTCGCCGAGATGGGGGCCGAGATCGCGTTCGAGAACCGACGCGAGGCCGGCGGCGAACCGGTTGCCGACCTGCTGGTGCGCGCCGGGGAACTGGTCGGGATCGATGTGCCGCCCGAGCGCGCGCCGTCGATGATCGACGAATACCCGATCCTGGCTGTCGCCGCGTCCTGCGCGCGCGGCCGCACGATCATGCGCGGTCTCGCCGAATTGCGCGTCAAGGAGAGCGATCGGCTCTCCGGCATCGCCGAGGGTTTGGCACGCTGTGGCGTCGCTGTCCGGGTCGAGGGCGACGATCTGATCGTCGAGGGGGGCGGCGCGCCGCCGCCGGGCGGCGGGCTGATCGCGACGCGGCTCGACCACCGCATCGCGATGGCGTTTCTGGTGCTCGGCTTGGCCGCGCGCGATCCGGTGCGGATCGACGACATCAGGCCGATCGCCACCAGCTTTCCCGATTTTGTGCCGTTGATGGCGCGGCTCGGCGCTGCCTTTGTCTGAGTGGCGATCGACATCGTAGACTCCCTGCCGGCGGGGAATGGGCCCCGCCGACAAGGAGGAGGTAGAGGCGATGAGCTCCACTCTCCTCCTGGCCTTCCGCTGGGGCCGGATCTCGGTTGAACTGAAGATCCGGTTCTAGGGTTGGCCAGGGCGCGGGGGGAGGGAGGCAGTCCCTTCCCCGGCTGCCCCCAATATAATCGACCGGAGGATTGATGTCACCGCCGCCATCGGGCGAGCCGCCGTCCCGCCCTCCGGGACGCCGCCCCTTTGTCGTCGCGATCGACGGCCCGGCCGCCTCGGGCAAGGGCACGCTGGCGCGCCTTCTGGCCGAACGCTTCGGGCTGGCGCATCTCGATACTGGCAAGCTGTACCGCGCGACCGGGTTTCTCGTGCTCGACGCGGGCGCCGACCCGGCCGATCCCAAGGCGGCGGTCGCGGCGGCAAAGCGTGTCGCTCCCGCCCTCCTCGCCGATGACAGGCTGCTCGACGAAAATGTCGCCGCCGCCGCCTCGGTCGTTGCTGCGATCCCCGAGGTGCGCGCCGCGCTGCTCGCCTTTCAGCGCGATTTCGCAGCTACCCCGCCCGCCCCGTCGCGCGGCGCGGTTCTCGACGGCCGCGACATCGGCACGGTCGTCTGTCCCGATGCGGCCGTAAAGCTGTTCATCACCGCCAGCCCCGAGGCGCGGGCCGAACGGCGAGTACGGGAGTTGCGGGGGCGCGGCGTCACCTCTATATACGGCGATGTCCTGCAGGACATGAAGGAACGCGACGCGCGCGACAGCTTGCGTCGGGTCGCGCCGCTCGCGGCGGCTCCCGACGCCGAGACCATTGATACGACGCGGCTCGACGCCGATCAGGTGTTCGAGCGGGCCTCCGAGATTATCGCGCGTGCGCTCTCCGCCAGGGCCAGGGGCGCATAGACGCGCCGACATGCCCTCGCGGACCGCTCCCTTCCTCTTTCCGCCTGCAGGGCCGGGTTGATGCGGCCGCGCCCGAATTCGCCGGCTGTCCGCCTCGCGCCGATCCCGGCGAGGCGTCCTGCACTCCTTTCCCAACCGGAACGGAGGAGGGATCGAGGAGAACGAATGGCCGTCGCAGCAGAAACCACCGAAATCGGTACAAAAGAGAATTTTGCCGCGTTGCTCGACGAGGCGCTCGGGGTCGCATCCGGCTCCAGCGGGCTCGAAGGCACCGTCGTCAAGGGCCAGGTCATCGCGATCGAGAACGATTTCGCATTGATCGATGTCGGTCTCAAATCGGAGGGGCGCGTCCCGCTCAAGGAATTCTCGGTCGGCGGCGCCGCGCCCGAGATCCAGGTAGGCGACACCGTCGAAGTGTTCCTCGAACGCATGGAGGACAAGAACGGCGAAGCCTCGCTGTCGCGCGAGAAGGCGCGGCGCGAGGAGGCCTGGACGCAGCTCGAAAAGAATTTCCAGGCCAATGAACGCGTCACCGGCACGATCTTCGGCCGCGTCAAAGGCGGCTTTACGGTGGATTTGAACGGTGCCGTCGCGTTCCTGCCGGGCAGCCAGGTCGATATCCGCCCGGTGCGCGACATCACCCCGCTGCTGGGTTCGCCGCAGCCGTTCCAGATCCTGAAGATGGACCGCTCGCGCGGCAATATCGTCGTGTCGCGCCGCGCCGTGCTCGAAGAAAGCCGCGCCGAGCAGCGCTCCGAGTTGGTCGCCAGTCTGAAGGAAGGCCAGATCCTCAACGGCGTGGTGAAAAACATCACCGATTACGGCGCCTTTGTCGATCTCGGCGGTGTCGACGGTCTGCTGCACGTCACCGATATCGCGTGGCGGCGCATCAACCACCCCTCCGAGGCGCTCAATATCGGTCAGCAGGTCAAGGTGCAGGTGATCCGGTTCAACCCGGAGACGCAGCGCATCTCGCTCGGCATGAAGCAGCTCGAAGCCGATCCGTGGGAAGGGGTCGAGCTGAAATACCCTTCGGGCGCGAAGTTCAAGGGCCGCGTCACCAACATCACCGATTACGGCGCCTTTGTCGAATTGGAACCCGGGGTCGAGGGTCTGGTCCACGTCTCCGAGATGAGCTGGACCAAGAAAAATGTGCATCCCGGCAAGATCGTCTCGACCAGCCAGGAGGTCGAGGTGATGGTGCTCGATGTCGATCCGCAGAAGCGCCGCATCAGCCTCGGTCTGAAGCAGGTCATGCCGAACCCGTGGGAGGCCTTTGTCGAGGAGCACCCCGTGGGCAGCACGGTCGAGGGCGAGGTGCGCAACACGACCGAGTTCGGGCTGTTTGTCGGTCTGCCCGGCGATATCGACGGCATGGTCCACCTGTCCGATATCGACTGGAACCGCCCCGGCGAGGACGCGGTCAAGGATTACCGCAAGGGCGAGATGGTGCGGGTCAAGGTGCTCGATGTCGATGTCGACAAGGAGCGCATCAGCCTCGGCATCAAGCAGCTCGAAACCGACCCGTTCGAGGAGGGCATGCAGACCCTGCGCAAGGGCGAGGTTGTTACCGGCACGATTGCGGGCATCACCGATGGCGGAGTCGAGATCATGCTGGCCGACAACGTCCCCGGTTTCATTCGTAAATCCGAGCTGTCGCGCGATCGCAGCGAGCAGCGCCCGGACCGTTTCGCGGTCGGCGAGCGGGTGGACGCGAAAATCACCGCGATCGATCGGGCGACGCGGCGGGTTACGCTGTCGATCAAGGCGCGCGAGGTTGACGAGGAGAAGCGGGCGATGCAGGAATTCGGCTCGTCCGATTCCGGCGCCAGCCTCGGCGACATCCTCGGCGCCGCGATCCGTCGCCGCCAGAACGAGGCCGAGGACAACCGAGGGTAATTCGGCGGGCGCCGGCGGTTCCCTACCGTCGCCCCGCCCCTCTTAAACCCTTCCCCATCTGCGGGGCGGCCCGTCTCGACCCTCCCCGCAGGCGGGAAGCCTTGCTCCCCCCTCCCCCGCTTGCGGGGGAGGGCAGGGTGGGGGTAGCGGCCCCCGTCTTTGGATGGCCGACATGATCCGAGCCGATTTGTCGAGCCGCGTCCGTGCGTCCCATGCGGCCGCGCGCGTGCGGCTGCGGCATTCCTGCCTCCGCGAACCGGGTGGAAACGGTTCTGGCGGCTCGACCGGCCGGCCGGTATAAGGCCGCATGCGCCGGATCGCGACGGTCGTTCTCGTTCTGCTTCTTGTCGTGATCGGCGCGTATACCGCGCTGTGGTTCTTCATCGCCCACCGCATGGCGGACGAGATCGCGCAATGGGCCGCGCGCGAGCGTCCCGACAGGCTCGATGTCTCGTGGGACACGCTGCGGGTCCGCGGCTACCCGCTCGCGTTCCGCATCGAGGCAAGCGGGATCAGGTTTCGCGATCTGATGCCGGGGCGCGCGATCCAGGCCCGGGTGCCGCTTCTGAAAGCGACCGCGCGCCCGTGGGATTTCCGCTCCTGGGCGATCGATGTGCCGGGCGGGTTGAGCGCGACCATTGGACCGGCGGAGACGCCGCGCGCCCGATTGACCGTGCAGACCGTTGCCGGCGAGGCCGTGATCGACGCCGAGAGCGATATCGCGGTGACGCTCGATCTGACGCATCCGGTGTTTGATGCCGGCGAGCGGATCGCGGCCCGCGCGGCGACGATCTCGGTCGCCGTGCCGCCGGAGCCGCCGCGCACCCACACCGAGCCGGCGCTCAGCCTTGCCGTCGAGGCCGCCGATGTGCAATTGCCGAAACCGGTGATCCCGGCCCCGTTTCGCGACACGCTGGACACGCTGGAATTCGATCTGACCGTGCTCGGGCCGGTCCCCAACCGGCCGCCGCGGCAGACCGCCGAAGCCTGGCGCGATGCCGGCGGAACGATGGAGATCGAGAAGATCGCGGCGCGCTCGGGCGACCTCGCCATCGAGGGGTCGGGCACCTTTGCGTTCGACCGCGAGCTGCAACCCGAGGCGGCGTTTTCCGGCTCGGTCCAGGGTTATGACACACTGATCGCCGGGCTTGGCGAGGCCGGAATCCTGCCGCCTGGCGGCTCGGCCCTGGCACGTCTCGGCCTGTCCCTGTTCGCCAAGCCGGGCGCGCGCGGGCAGCCGCAGATCAAGACATCGTTCACGATCCAGGACGGCGAGATGGCGCTCGGTCCGATCAGTCTAGGCAGCGCCCCGCGGATCGCGTGGGAGTAATACCAACCGCCCCTGAGCCTGATCCATCCCGCGGCCGCCCCCTCCCCCGCTTGCGGGGGAGGGTTGGGGAGGGGGCATTGGTCAAGGTCAGGGGCAGTTGGTATAAGGCTCACACTGGAGCAAGATCAGGTTTGGTTGCAGCGTCATTCCCGCGCAGGCGGAACCTGGGGATGCCGGTATTGCACCCACCCCTCCCCGGACTTGATCCGGGGATCGTGCGGGGATGACGCGGGTGTTTCCACCTAATCAGATCGTGCTCCAGCGGTCCCGCCCGTCCCGGTCCCGCCGGGCCACACCTCAGCGCAATTCAGGGAAATCCTCTTCCCAGAATTCGCGCGCCCCGCGCTCGCCGGCGTCGCGGCTCCGCCGCTCGGCGGCGCGCAATTCGACCCGCCGGATCTTGCCCGAGATCGTCTTTGGCAATTCGGAGAATTCGATCCGGCGCACCCGCTTGAACGGCGCGAGATGGGCGCGCAGATGGCGGAAGACCGACAGCGCCGTCTCGCGGTCCGGCGCGTTGTGGCCCGGCGCCAGCAGAACAAACGCCTTTGGCACCGCGAGGCGCACCGGGTCGGGCGAGGGCACGACCGCCGCCTCGGCCACCGCCGGGTGCTCGATCAGCGCACTTTCCAGCTCGAACGGGCTGATCCGGTAGTCGGAGGCTTTGAACACATCGTCGGCGCGGCCGACATAGGTGAAATGCCCGTCGGGGTCGCGCATTGCGATATCGCCGGTGCGGTAGACCGAGCCTGAGAGCGGCACGACCGCGCCGTCGTCCCCCTGATACCCCTGCATCAGCCCGAGCGGCGGCGGGTCGAGCGCAAGACACACCTCCGCCTCGTCCTGCTCCCGCCCGTTCTCGTCCAGGAGTCGCACCCGGTAGCCCGGCGTCGGCCGGCCCATTGCGCCGGGCCTGATTTCCTGTCCCGGAAAATACCCGATCTGCAACGTCGTCTCGGTCTGGCCGTAGCCCTCGCGGATGGTCAGCCCCCAGGCGGCGCGGACCTGCTCGATGACCTCCGGGTTGCACGGCTCGCCGGCGCTCAGCACCTCGCGCAACGCCACCTTGCGCGACTTGATGTCTTCCTGGATCAGCATGCGCCACACCGTCGGCGGCGCGCAGAAGGTCGTGACGCGGTGAGCGGCCAACGCATCGAGCAGCGCCGGCGCGTTGAACCGGGTCTGGTTCAGGATGAACACGCCCGCGCCGGCGTTCCATGGCGCGAAAAAGCAGCTATAGGCGTGTTTCGCCCATCCCGGTGACGAGATGTTGAGGTGGATGTCGCCCGGTTCGAGACCGATCCAGTACATCGTCGCGAGATGGCCGACCGGGTAGCTCTGATGGCTGTGCAGGACCAGCTTCGGCCGCGCCGTCGTGCCCGACGTGAAATACAGCAGCAGCGGATCGTCGGCCCGCGTCTCGCCATCCGGCACGAATTCGGCCGAGGCGTCGTAGGCGTCCTCGTAACAATGCCAGCCGGCCGCGCCGCCCACCGCAATCCGCGTGTAATCGCCCGGCACCTCGGCGAATTTCGCGGTATTGTCGGCGCCGGTGATCACATGACGGGCGCGGCCGCGCTCGAAGCGGTCGATCAGGTCGTCGCGGGTCAACAGCGTCGTCGCCGGGATCACGACCGCGCCGAGCTTGATCGCCGCCAGCATCGACTCCCACAGCGGCACGACATTGCCGAGCATCAGCAATATCCGGTCGCCGCGTCTGACGCCGAGCGCCCGCAAATAATTGGCCACCCGGTTCGAGCGCTCGGCAATCTCGGCAAAGCTGAGCTTCTGCTCGCCGCCGCCCTCGTTGACGATCCACAGCGCCGTCCCGTTATTACGATACGCCATCGGATCGAAATAGTCGAGCGCCCAGTTGAAGCGGTCGAGCACCGGCCATTGAAACTCCCCATAGGCCCGCTCGTAATCCGCGCGGCAGGCGATCAGAAAATCCCGCGCTGTGATAAATTCCGCGGCCGACATACGATCCTCCCTGATTTATGCAGCACCCAATCGGCGCCGCGATATGCCGACCCGAAATTTTGAATGGCTGTTGTTCAAGCTGCGATCAGGCAAATCGTGATCTCGCTCTGGAGGTGAAGAAACGGCGCGCAGCCATGAACCCGACCAGAGCCATCGACAGGATCGTCGCCGCTCCGGGTTCGTCAACCGGAGATATAAGGGCCGGGACAGTGGTGCTGCCCGGCTCGCAGGTCTGCGGCAGCACCGCCAGAACGCAGGTTGTTGTCACCAGGAAATTACCCTGGGACGCACCTTTGAAGATACCGTCACCGACGACGTTGGCGGTCGTGCCGTCCTCATAGGTCGCGACCCCGGACCATGAGTAAGGGATGGTATAAGTCGCCTCCGTGCCGGTGATCTGAACGTTGTACGTGGTGTGGGGCGGCAATACCGGCCGTGAACCGGCGATGAAGGTGACCGTGCTGGAGTCGGAATCCGCTTTGCCGTGCGTGATGGTGGTCGTGTTGGTGATCGAGAAGCCGAGTGAATCTTTTACGATGCCCGGGACGCCAAAAGTGACGTTGCCGCTGATGCTCTCGCCGATGGCATCCGCGACGCTGAAGGTCAAGGTTGCGGTCTGCGTATAGCTGATGTTCTGCTGCGCCACCACCTGATCTGGAATGTCGGTAGGATTGACAAAGTCGGTATTGTACCAGCCAACTCCGGTCATCGACAGGATATTCGCTTTGCTGAAATCATAGTCAATATCGAGTAGATTTATGCTGGTGACGGCGCCGTGGCTGTTGTTTTGTGCGGTGTATACTGGACCGTTGTTAAAGTTTACCGGATCCGATCCGGAGTAGATCGTGAAACTGCCGTCGTCCCCGACCTGGGCAAAATAGGGCCCTCCCGCCGATTGCTGACTGTTCGTCGCAGCCACCGGAATGACTGTGCCTTGATCCGTCCCTGTCGCGGAGGTATAGACGACAAAATTTCCGTCCGGCTGCATATGGGCGAAAAAGCCCCCCAGGCTGGTATCGGACAAGATAGTCAGGGGATTATAACCGAGGCAGCAGGGTGCTACGCTTGGATTGGAGCCGGGTACAATCCAGAACTCATAGCTGGGAGTCGAGGGAAAAATGGTTTGAGAGACAAAGACGGCGTAATACACCCCGCTCGGCGATGTCGTGTAATCGTTGTAGAACAGTTCGGTGTCGGGCGGAATGTAGGCGGGATAGCTGGCCGCCCGAGCGGATTCGGTCGCCGGAAACAATGCCAGCCCGACAATCATGGCGGCACGTGTCCAATATTTCAACATTGCCCTGTTCCCCCTGTAAGGCAAGCGGCAGCCATTACCATCCGGATCGGCATTCCCGAACTTCCGGCCCCCCAAAGGCGATCTTTTATGCCGTTGAGACTTTCGGCTACATAAGTTATCGACGGTTGATCGCACGGGCAACCGGTTTGTCGGATCGGCTGCGGCGATAACATGCATCGTCGACCTCAGGCCTTCCCCGCGTTATGCCCCGACCTGGCGGCCCCTTCCGTACCCAGAGCAAGATCGGGTCGGATGGAAGCATCTGACCCGTGAACCTTGCCCTTGATTTGAATATGCAGAGCCTGATTCACGGCTCGGATCGCTTCGATCTGAACCGATCAGGCTCTAGCCCGGCACGATCTCGGCGATGTCGTCGACGATCAGCAATTCGTCCTCGGACCCCGGTTCCGGCGTGAGGCGGCGGACGATCAGCCAGGTTCCGTCGCGCGGGTTCTCGCGGATTTCGGCGAGAGCGCCGTCGGTCAGCCTCAGCCTGGTGCCCGGAGTAAGGTGCTGGATCGCGAGCATGGTCCCCTGAACGCGCTGTTGCGGCCGGCGCTACTGTAGATAAGAGCGCAAGAACCGGGAAGCCGGATAGCGGCGTTCCCGCGACACTGGCGGACCGTCACCAAACCCGAGGAAGCATGAATCGCCGGCTCGACGACCCGGTCTCGCCAGCGCCGCACGGCGTCGCCTCCGCCGGCGTCCAATCCGGCGTCGAGCCCGAGGTCGAACCCGGGGTCGAACCCGGGGTCGCTTCCGGGCGCGCCTGGGCGGTTGTCGCGGCAGCGTTTTTCGCGAGCGCCGTCGCGCTCGGCCTCCTCTACAGTTTCGGCGTTTTTCTGCGGCCGATGGCGGCCGATCTGCGCGCCGGCACTGCCGGCGCCGCGGCGTTTTTCTCGATCGCGTCGATCGTCTATTACGCGCTCGGCGCGCCGGCCGGACGTCTGGCCGACCGCTACGGACCGCGCCCGATCGTCGCGAGCGGTGCGGTGATCCTGGCAGCCGGTCTCTGCGCGACGGCGTTTGTCGAGCATCTGTGGCTGGCCTATCTGACCTACGCGATCGGGGCCGGGGTCGGCGGTGCCTGTGTTTACGTGCCGAGCCTCGCGGCCGTCGGCGGCTGGTTCGTCCGCCGCCGCAACCTGGCGCTCGGCATCGCCGCGGCCGGAACCGGGATCGGCACGCTGTTCTTTCCGCTGATTTCGGCGACGCTGACCGAACATTACGGGTGGCGCGCGGCTTTTGTCGTGCTCGGGCTGGCGGGCGGTCTCGTCCTGCTGGGTTGCGCGGCACTGACAAGCGCGCCTCCGGTCGCGCGCGGCGGGGACGCGTCCGGGAAGCGGCCGGCCGAGATGCTGCGCTCGCGCGCCTTTGTCCTGCTGTATCTTTCCTGGGTTTTCGCCACCTCGGCGCTGCTCGTGCCGTTTGTCTTTCTGCCCGCCTTTGCCCAGGCGCACGGCGCCGGCGAGGTCGCCGCCGCCGCTCTGATCTCGGTGATCGGCGGAACCGGCATTCTCGGTCGGCTGGTCCTGGGGCCGCTCGGCGACCGGATCGGCGTCGTCCGGCTGTTCAAGCTGATGGTGCTGGTGATGGCGCTCAGCTACGCGATCTGGCTGCTCGCCGCCTACTGGTGGCTGGTCGTGTTTGCTGTCGTGCTCGGGATGAGCTACGGCAGCCGCATCGCCGCCGTTCCCGCCGTGCTGATCGAGTTGTTCGGCGCCGCGCATCTCGGGACGATGCTCGGCGTGTTTTTTACGGCGACCGGTCTCGCCGCCGTAATCGGTCCGGGTCTTGCCGGTCTTGCGGTCGAACTGAGCGGCGGTTACGGCGGCGCGATCGTTTTTGCAGTGGTTTCCGGCCTGCTCGGTTTTGCGCTGATCCTGCCGCTGCGACAGCGGTGAGCTTCCGGCCGTATCGCCGGCATCCGCAATTAGCGGGGCTTTGGGACGTGCGTCCGTTCGACTACAATCAGGCGGATATCAACCGGTGAAAACGGCGGGCCGGAGCGGCCCCCGGTTTCCCGCGAAACATCCGGGAGGGCGTCATGACCGTGCCAAAGCCACGAAAACTTTCGCACCTGGTGTTGCAGACCAACCGCCGCGACGCGATGCGCGATTGGTACTGCACGGTTCTCGGAGCGCAGGTATTGCACGAGAACAAATTCATCTGCTTTATCAGCTACGACGACGAGCATCACCGGGTTGCGTTTATCGACCCCGGTCCGCTGGCGGAGAAAGCTCCTTCCGAGGGCAAAACCGCGCGCGCCGGCGGCGAGGCGGGTCTGCATCACATGGCCTTCACCTATGCCGGGCTCGACGAGCTGATCGACAACTATTTGCGGCTCAAGGAACTCGGCGTCCTGCCGCATCGCTGCGTCAACCACGGCGTGACGACCTCGATGTACTATTACGACCCGGACCGCAACCAGGTCGAATTGCTGATCGACAATTTCGCCACCGCGTCCGAGGGACAGGCCTATATGCGGCGGCGCTCGGCCACCGACAAAAACCCGGTCGGTGTCGATTTCGACCCCGAGGAAATGGTCGAACGCGTCCGCGCCGGATTGCAGACCGAGGAGCTGGTGAACATCAATACATGAAGGTGCTTCGACCAGTGTTTCGTGATTAAGGCTTATTTCAGGATGACGGCCCGGAGTGCGCGTCGCTGTTCCTCAGTGCAGCCCGAACTCTGCTGCCCGCATGCTTGTAAAATGCTGTCGCGCACCTCCAGTTCATGCGGCAACCTGATCCCCGCAAACGCCAACCCCTCGCTGAACAGGTGATCGATCCCAAGATATTTGTTCCTCACGGATGGGAGATCACGGCCGAAATTGCGCACGATCCGGTAAAAGGTTATATGGCCGATATCCTGACCGAACTGTTCCCGCGCCGCCTCGGAGAAGCTTAACTGCATTGTGGGATGATGATCGCCATAGTAAATGATCACGGTAGGAACGGGCGACTTCTCGATGTAGTCCTCCAGCCGGCGAAACGCCATGATCGAGTCGTTCAGCCGGTTGATGTAATCGCGCAGCGGCTCGTCGCCGGCAGACTCGAGATCGTAAGGTCCGGGAAACAGCTCGCTTCGATCTGCGTAAATCGTGTTGCCGTGCGGTCCGTGGTTCCACCAGGTCAGCAGCATGATCAACCGTGGCGTGTGACGCGGCTGCTGTAAACGCTCGATCGCGGCGTCCACAAAATAGTGGTCGCGCATCTTGACCCAGTCAGTCGGGATATCAAGTGTGCCTGGTTCAAAAATTCGATCGATACCATACGCCTGATAGACTTCGCCATATCGCATCACGTCCTTGCGCACCGAGCTGATCAGCTCGGTCTGATAGCCATTATCCCGCAGGTATCCTGGAACGCAGCGGTCGATCAGCTTCGGCATGAACAGGTTCGGGTAAGAACCGGCTGTACCAAACATTTCGTGGCTAATGCCACAATTAAAAATAAACTCCGATATCATGCTCATACCGCCAGCAACATGCGTCTTCAACGGCCCGTTGATGGACGGCAGGCGCGGGTTCAGCATTTCGGTTAACGGGTGTGTATCAGCGTAAGCTGCCAGAATTTTCGGGTCAAACACGCTCTCCACATGAATCGTGATTATATCCGGGCAATTGGTGCATGCTGTAACGCCCTGCGGCGGGCCGCTTGCACTGCGCAGATGGCCGAGCGCGGAAGCTTCGCTGATTTCGGAACTGACGCGTAGATAGTCTGCACCGGAGCTGAGCAGATATGATAAAATCAACGGGCCATATTGCTTGGTACGGCTGTACAAGAATTGGTTTGATGCAGTCCAGAAGAAGCTACCGCTCGCAAAGATTGCCGCATTAATTAGGGCGCCGGCTAACACGATATAAGCCACCGCCCGCGATCTATGCCACAAGGAAAAGGGCCGAACCCGATTGTCGATATAGCGAAGCAAAAAATAGAGAACTACGCCGCCCGCCGCCAGCGCGGACCACGCCAGAATTGAATCCGCGTACGCTTCCAGCAACGCAAAATTTCCACCCCTGCTGTATTCCCAAATGGTCAGAAGATCGAATATGTGCAGGTGCTCATTTATCAGACTGTATTTCTTGGCATCGATACGTTCGATCGCAAGGAGCACACCGGCGATAGCCAGGGATGTGGACAGAATGCGGCCGGAAAAAAGCAGGAGCACGGCAGCGGGAAAGGCCAGCAGGAGAAAGATCGCGATTGCGCCGGGAAAGGACGGCTCTCTACCGGCGATGTGTGCTGTCACCCCGACAAGAATCGAGATTGCCAGCATCTGCAGGACCAGAAGCGATATCCGCTCGGTCAATCGTAGCAGAAAGGCTTTGTCAATGCGCGGCATGAAGGCGAGCTGCTATTGGCCCTGTAGGCGTTCGAGCATAATGACGGAATCGTCCGTCGGGTGCAGGTATAGCTGATCGGAGGTCGACCCGCGGTTAAGCCGATACAGCCACCCTGGCCGTATCGGATTGAAATTGTCGTATACGTAATAGCAGCCGGAACCGCAATTCCCGGGTATGATCATCATCGTGAAGGGCGTACCCTTGTTTCCCAGCAGCCCTCGGGGATCGATGTTGAAATGAACATTTTCCGATACGGAAAATCGCAGCTGGAAAGGAACGTTTTCCATCTTCGCGACTTTCCATCGGCCCGCCAGCTCCGGAAACAAGGGGTTATTCGCGTAATACGATAAAGTGCACAAGATTAGTACCGCGAGGGCGGCGACGCCGATTCCTAGTCGACGGTGCATAGCGGTCCTTTCTCCGGCGTCGCTGGCCCCCTCCCGTTCAGCCGAACAAAAAGCTGAAGCGCTCGCGCATCCAGGCACGGGATTCCGGATGACGCAGCCGCCAAATGCGTGCGTCCCAAACGAAGTGGACCATTGTGATTCCAGTCAAGAAGGCCACAACCATATTCAGGATCATCGAATAGTTGGCCTGAACATTCAACAAAGCCGCGGTTGCCGTTCCGAATTGTGTCGCCCAGACGATCAGGTCACGAACCAGAAATCCACAAAGCGCAAAGTACAGAATAATGCCCAATATATGCCCCCAGCGCCGTAGGGAAGCCGGAGCGGTTTTTGCCCCGGCATCACGTCGGTTAACCGCATGACCCAGTAAGAACAACAAATATTGTAAGCCATGCGCCCACGTGAAAGAGACAAAAGCTACAAGAAAATCTCCAGTGAAGTAATACGGGAGAAAGAAAGCCGTGCTCACCAACAGCATGGCGCTATTGAGCGCCGTTTGCTCGGCGCGGCGCAGCCACAAAGACAATACTGCCAGGGCCATGCTTGCAGCCAGTATGACGAGACCGAGATACCACAAGGCCCCAAAAGACGCATCGGCCCAGGACGTTTCATTCCCGGTATAATACGTCTTCAGACCGGTTCCCGCTGCCTGATATACCCCGAGCAGACCGGCAATTCCACCGCCGAAGATAGCCCATTTCTCGCTTTTAAGGGCAGGCATTCGCCGTTCGCAGATACAAGAAAACGCGAATACGCCCCAATTCTGCTTAGCGAAATGCCAAGTTTGCCATAAGGTGTAAAATAACATGAAGAAAAAGACAATGATCGGAGCGCCGCCGCCGACATTCGCTGCCAAAAATCCGAACACCCCAAAGGTGACGACCATAATGGCGATGCAGAGGTATATCATTGCCCGCCGGTTGTCGATGACAAATCGGCGAATACGTCTATCCGTCAAGAGATAAAATGTTGCCGGGACATGGCCGGTAGCGAAAAAGGCGATCATAGCCGTGGCCAGTTCAGCTCCACCGTAACCGGCGAATTGGAGGCCGAGAATGAAATAAGGAATAACCGTGACAAATAGCAGCCCACCATGGAATGCATGGACCGCCCTTTGCCGGCGCGCCTCAGCAACCGGCAGTTCGCCGCTTCCAGCAGATATGACCGGTATCACAGTCCCCCTCCGGGGGGCACTTGTGGCATCTCCCGCAACTCCGGTCAATGTTAGGTAGTGACTCAGTTTGAATTTTAACCTTGCCGTTCTGCGGCGCCGGCGCTCTCGGGCTGACCGCGGGCCGGAGCCGCGACCGTCCTGAACTTGCCGAGGGCGGTCCCAAGGGGATACTCCGGAGCGGCGCAGTGGGCCAATTTCAAACTGAGACACTACCCAATGTTATCGACGGGCAGAGCAGGGAGGGGGCAGGCTATCGCGGGTGCCTGATCGGGTGTGGAAATGGCGGAAAACGGAGAAGTGACCGACGCAAAGCCGCTTGTCATGATCCGCCGCTGCCGATGCGGCGCGCGGAGACGCAACGGAAAGCCATGCCGGTCGCCAGCCGTGCCGGGACGTAACGCGTCACTGGCATTCGCGACGGCGCGACGGCAATAATGCCGCGGCATCGGGCGGCTGGCGCTCAACGCGGAAGAATCGAGGCAACATGAGAAATGACGACCGGCCGCGCAACTACCGCAAGGACACGCTCTTAACCCATCTCGGGCGCAACCCGGAGACACAGCACGGCGCGATCAACCCGCCCGTCTATCACGCCTCGACGATCCTCTCGCGCAATGTCGCGGAGTGGGAGAACCGGCCGGACCCGAAGGCGCAGTTCGGCGTCGTGCGCTACGGATTATCGGGCACGCCGACGACCTTTGCCCTTGAGGAACTGCTGGCCAAGATCGAGGGCGGCTACCGCGCCGCGATCGTCTCGTCCGGGCTGGCCGCGGTCACGGCGCCGCTGCAAGCCTGCGTCAGCGCCGGCGACCACGTATTGATGGTCGATTCGGTGTATGGTCCGGCGCGCAATTTCTGCAACCGCGTGCTGACCCGCTGCGGGGTCGAGACGACCTATTACGACCCGCTGATCGGTGACGGGATCGAGCGGCTGATGCGGCCCAACACCAGGGTCGTCTATGTCGAATCGCCCGGCTCGCTAACCTTCGAGGTGCAGGACATCCCGGCGATCGCCGCGGTCGCGCATCGCTACGGGGCGCGCGTCCTGATGGACAATACCTGGGCGACGCCGTACCTGTTCCGCCCGTTCGAGCACGGGGTCGATGTCTCGATCCACGCCGCGACCAAGTATATCGGCGGTCATTCCGACATCATGCTCGGCGCGGTCGTGACCAACGAGGAAAGCTGGCTGCCGGTGCGCTCGATGATCGCCGATCTCGGTCATTGCGCCGGGCCGGACGACATCTTTTTCGCTTTGCGCGGCATGCGTACCTTGAGCGTGCGGCTCGAACGCCATCAGAGAAACGCGCTGGAGGTCGCGCGCTGGCTGCAAACCCGGCCCGAGGTGTCGCGCGTACTCTACCCGGCGCTGCCCGAGGACCCCGGACACGCGCTATGGAAACGCGACTTTCTCGGCGCCAGCGGACTGTTCGGCGTCGTGCTGAAAGCCGTGCCGAAGGAGGCGGTCGCCGCGTTTGTCGATTCGCTCGACCTGTTCGGGATCGGCGCGAGCTGGGGCGGCTATGAGAGCCTGATCCAGCCGTCCTTTCCCGAGCGCAGCCGCACTGCGACGCGCTGGCAGGCGGAGGGGCCGCTGGTGCGCATCCATATCGGTCTCGAAGACCCGCGCGACCTGATCGCCGATCTGGCGCAAGGTCTCGACCGGTTGCGCGCCGCGGCGGCCGCTTAGGTTCCGGCTGCGCTCACGCCGGCACCGGCGCGGCGTTCAGACCTGAAACTGCTCGATCCCGGCGACATTGAAGGCGTTGTCGACGATCTTGCCGCGCCCCCCGCCGCAGTGACGGCAGGTCGGAAACAGTTCGCCCTTGACCGCGGTGATCTCCTCCGGTTCGGCGTGGCCAAGCTCCGGGTCGTGGACAAAGCGGTACACGCCGGATTTCGGCACGACGTCGCCCGGCTTGTATTCCAGCAGGTCTTCCGGGGTGTATTCGCGTTTCTCCTGTTCTTCCATGGCTCGACTCCCGATTGCTCCGCTGCACAACGGTATCCGCCCGAGGCCGGTTCCGGTACGCAGGCGCTTGCGGCAAAAGGACCGCGATGGCAGGAAAGACCGGACGACGGAGGAGAAAAATCGTGCCGAAGCAACAGATCAGGTCGGACAAGCTGCGCCAGCCGGGCGGGGTGTTCTCGCATGCGACAATGATCGAGGCGAAGGGCCGGCTCGTCTTCATCTCCGGCATGGTCGCGCGCCGGCTCGACGGCACGATGGCCGGGATCGGCGATATCGAGGCTCAGACGCGGCAGGTCTGCGAAAATCTGAAGGCGGCGGTCGAGGCGGCCGGCGGCACAATGGACGATATCTGCCGGGTCGATGTCTATATCCGCAACATGGAGCAGTTCGAAGGTATCCATCGGGTGCGCCGCGAATATTTCAAGGAGCCGCTGCCCGCCTCGACAATGGTCGAGGTCACCAAGATGACCTCGCCGGACGCACTGATCGAGATCAGCGCGATCGCGGTGATCCCGGATTAACCATTCGAAATCGCCGGGGTCCGGCACGCTCGGCAACACGGCCGGAGCGGCTTTGAGCCGATGAGCGGAGGTTTAGGTAGTGTCTCAGTTTGAATTGCAACCTTGTCATTCCGGGGCGCGGGCGTAGCCCGCGAGCCCGGAATCCATCAACACAGGCCCCTGAAGTCCTTGGAGAGATTGATGTTCATGGATTCCGGGTTCCGCCCTGCGGGCGGCCCCGGAATGACAGTGCCGCTGTTACATTCAAACTGAGACATTACCAGGTTTAGGCGGCCCTCGAAATGGTTCCCGGCTCCTGCTATATTTTCCGCATGTTGATCGGCCGGCCGCTCATGGCGCGAATTACCGGCCCGGTCCTCGGTTGAGGATCGGGGCGCCCTCTTTTTTCTTTTGTACTGATCCACGAGCAGGCCATGCCGACGGATTACCGCCCGACCGTTTTTCTCCCGAAAACCGACTTTCCGATGCGCGGCGGGCTGCCGAGCCTCGAACCGAAGCTGGTCGCGCGCTGGCGCGATATCAGGCTCTACGAAAGACTGCGCGAGGTCTCGCGCGGACGGGAAAAGTTCGTGCTGCATGACGGGCCGCCTTATGCCAACGGCGATATCCATCTCGGGCACGCGCTGAACAAGATCCTCAAGGACGTCATCAACCGGGCGCAGCAGATGTCCGGCAAGGACGCGCCCTATGTGCCGGGCTGGGACTGCCACGGTCTGCCGATCGAATGGATTGTCGAGGAAAAATACCGCGCCAAAAAGCAGTCGAAGGACAGCGTGCCGCTCGCGCAGTTCCGCCGGGAATGCCGCGATTTCGCGGCGCGCTGGGTCGAGATACAGAAGGAACAGTTTCAGCGGCTCGGCGTCGTCGGCGACTGGGACCATCCGTATCTGACGATGAGCTTTGACGCCGAGGCGCAGATCGTGCGCGAGATCGGCAAATTCCTGGTCAATGGCGGGCTGTACAAGGGCGCCAAACCGGTGCTGTGGTCGGTCGTCGAGCAAACCGCCCTGGCCGAGGCCGAGGTCGAGTATCACGATCATCGCTCGAACACGGTCTGGGTGCGCTTCCCGATCGTTACCCCGAGCCGGCCCGAGCTTGCCGGCGCGGCAGCGGTGATCTGGACGACGACCCCGTGGACCCTGCCGGGCAACCGGGCGATCGCCTACAGCGCCGATCTCGACTACGCCGTCCTGCGCGTCGAGACGGTCGGCGACAACAGCCGCGCGCGCGCCGGCGAACGCATCGTCATCGCCGCACCGCTGGTCGAGGAGGTCGCCGGGCAGGCCGGCATCCTGACCCATGCGGTCGAGGACCGGTTTCCCGGCAGCGCGCTGGCCGGCACGGTGACGCGGCACCCGTTGCACGGACAGGGCTACGAGTTCGACGTGAAGCTGCTCGCCGCCGATTTTGTCGCGGCCGATACCGGTACGGGTCTCGTGCATATCGCGCCGGGACATGGCGCCGACGACTGGGAGCTGGGCCAGGCAAACGGGCTGCCGGTGCCCGATACGGTCGGGCCGGACGGCGTCTATCTGCCGCATGTGCCGCTGTTCGCCGGGCACGCCGTGTACCGCCCCGACGGCAAACCAGGTGACGCCGACAAGGTGGTCATCGCAGCGGTCGAGGGCGTCGGCGGCCTCTTGGCGCGTGGCACGCTGGTGCATTCCTATCCGCATTCGTGGCGGTCGAAGGCGCCGCTGATCTTCCGCAACACGCCGCAATGGTTCATCAGCATGGCGGCGAACGATCTGCGACAGAAGGCGCTCCGCGCGATCGATGAGACCCGCTGGATCCCGCCGCAGGGCCGCAACCGCATCGCGGCGATGATCGAGACCCGGCCGGATTGGTGCGTGTCGCGGCAGCGCGCCTGGGGCGTACCGATCCCGGTCTTCACCAATAGCAAAACCGGCGAGCCGCTGCGCGACGAAGCGGTGGTCGAGCGGGTCGCCCAGGCCGTCGAGCGCGAGGGCGCCGACGCCTGGTACACGACCGACGCCTCCGTCTTTCTCGGCAACCGATACGATCCGGCCGAGTGGGACAAGGTCACCGACATTATCGAGGTATGGTTCGACAGCGGCTCGACGCACGCCTTTGTCCTCGAAAAACGGCCCGAGCTTCGCTGGCCGGCCTCGCTCTATCTCGAAGGCTCCGACCAGCATCGCGGCTGGTTTCATTCGTCGCTGCTGGAAGCCTGCGGTACGCGCGGGCGCGCGCCCTACGAGGCGGTGCTGACGCACGGCTTCGTGCTCGACGAGCAGGGGCGCAAGATGTCGAAATCGCTCGGCAACGTGATCGCGCCCGACGACGTCATGAAACAGAGCGGCGCCGACATCCTGCGTCTGTGGGTCGTTGCCTCCGATTACGCCGAGGATCTGCGAATCGGCCCCGAAATCCTGAAGCATATGGGCGACGCCTACCGCCGGCTGCGCAACACGCTGCGCTACCTGCTCGGCGCCTTGGCCGGGTTCTCGCCGGACGAGACGGTGCCCGCCGCGGAGATGCCGGAACTGGAGCGCTGGGTGCTGCATCGCCTCGCCGAGTTGGATATGACGGTGCGCCAAGCCATCGCCGATTACGATTTCCACGGCATGTTCACCGCGCTGCACAATTTTTGCGCCGTGGATTTGTCGGCCTTCTATTTCGACATCCGCAAGGACCGGCTCTATTGCGACGCGGCCGACGACCCGGCGCGCCGCGCCACCCGGACCGTGATGGACCGGACCTTCGACTGTCTGGCGCGCTGGCTCGCGCCGATCCTGTGCTTTACGGCCGAGGAGGCGTGGCTCGCGCGCCCCGGCGCTGCGCCCGACCGCAGCATCCACCTCGAACTGTTTCCCGAGGTGCCGGAAGCGTGGCACGACCCGGCGCTCGGCGCACGCTGGGCCGAGTTGCGCGATCTTCGGCGGGTCGTGACCGGCGCCCTTGAAGTCGACCGCGCCGCAAAGCGTATCGGGTCGAGTTTGCAGGCGGCTGTCGAGCTGTATGTGCCGGAGACGCTGCTGGCGATGCTGCGCGGTGTGGACCTCGCCGAGCTGTGCATCACCTCGGCCGGAACGGCGCGCGTCGGGCCGCCACCCGATGAGGCGTTTACGCTGCCGGAGGTGCCCGGGATCGGCGTTGTCGTGAGGCTTGCCGAGGGGGCGCGCTGCGAGCGCTGCTGGCGGGTGCTGCCGGAAGTGGGGCATGTCCACGGGCATGACGATCTGTGCCGGCGCTGCGTCGATGTGCTCGATCGCGGTGAACCGGCGCCGGCGGCAGTGGCCGGATGAGGGGGCCGGATAAGGGGGGCCGGGCGATGATCGCGCGCGGTCTTGCGGTGGCGTTCGCGGTCGGCCTGCTCGATCAGCTCAGCAAGGCCTGGGTGCTGAATTTCTTCGGCGAGACCGGCTGCGCGGCGCACTACCTGCCGATCACGCGGTTTTTCGATCTGGTGCTGACCTGCAATACCGGGATCAGCTTTGGTCTGTTCAACCGCTCCGGCATCAGCTCGCTGGTTTTCATGGCGGTCGGGGCGGCGATCATCGTCGTGCTGCTGGTCTGGCTGAGCCGGGTGCGCGGCACTCTGATGGCGGTCGCGCTCGGGCTGGTGATCGGCGGCGCGGTCGGCAATATCATCGACCGGCTGCGCTTTGACGGAGTCATCGATTTTCTTTATTTTCATATCGGAGCTTGGGGCTGGCCGGCATTCAATCTTGCCGATGCCGCGATTTGTCTTGGAGTGGCGGCGATTTTGCTGGATGGCATGCTGCCGCGGCGCGAGACGCCCCATGCAATCCAGGGCGAACAGGCGATCCAGGGGGAAGATGTCTCGCGATGATCAAGCACGATAGCACCGCCGCCATGCGGGTGCGCACCGCCGCGCTGGTCGGCGCCTGTCTGTCGCTTCTCGTGCTGCCGGGTTGCCGCGACATGCGCATGGCGCTCGGCATGGATCGGGTCGGACCGGACGAGTTCGCGGTCGAGTCGCGCGCGCCGCTGCTGCTGCCGCCCGATTTCAACCTGCGGCCGCCAACGCCGGGCGCGCCGCGGCCGAACGAGGTGACGGCTTCCGAGCGGGCGCGCCGGGTCATCGACACCGCCGGACCCGGCGAGCCGGGCCGGCAGGCAAGTTTCGCACTGCGAGCGTCATCGGAGGGGCTGTCGCCCGCGCCCGGCGCGCAGCTCGACCCGAACCAGCAGGTGCAGGACAACAGCATGGCGAGCCGGCTGCTCGGCTCGGGCGACAGTGCGGCCACCACGGGGGTGAGCCGCGAAACCACGCCACTCAAGGGGGTCCATTGACCAGTATGCGCATCAAGCGCGGTTTCACGCTCTTTCTGGTTCTGCTGTTCGCGCTGGCGATCGGAGAGAGACCGGCGGCGGCGCAGCAATTCGAGGTCGAGAGCTTTATGCTCGGCAACGGCATGCAGGTCGTCGTGCTGCCAAACCGTCGGGTCCCCGCGGTGACGCAAACCGTGTGGTACAGGATCGGCGCCGCCGACGATCCGCGCGGAAAATCCGGCCTCGCCCATTTTCTCGAACATCTGATGTTCAAGGGCACAAGAACGACCGCGCCAGGCGAGTTCTCGAAGCTGGTCGCCCAGGCCGGCGGGCGCGACAACGCCTTTACCGGGGCGGATTACACCGGCTACCACCAGACGGTTGCGAGCGACCGGCTCGAATTGCTGATGCGGCTCGAAGCCGACCGCATGACCGGCCTCGTTCTCGATGATTCAGTGGTTCTGCCGGAGCGCGACGTCGTGCTCGAAGAGCGCCGCATGCGGGTCGATAACGACCCTTCCGCGCTGCTGCGCGAGCAGCTGACCGCGACGCTGTTCCTGAACGGCTCGTATCGGGTGCCGACGGTCGGCTGGGAATCCGAGATCCGGCAGCTCGGCACCGAGGATGCGCTGGCGTTTTACCGCCAGTGGTACGCGCCGAACAACGCGATCCTTGTCGTCACCGGCGATGTCGATACCGGGGAGGTGCGCCGTCTGGCCGAAAAATATTTCGGGCCGATCCCGCCCCGGCCGCTTCCCGAGCGGGTCCGCCTCGACGAACCGCCGCACCGCGCCGCCGCGCGGCTCGAAATGAAACACGCGCGCGTCGCGCAGCCGAGCTGGCGGCGGCTGTATCTGGCGCCGAGCTATCACGCCGGCGATACGCGGCACGCCTACGCCTTGCAGGTTCTGGCCGAGATCCTCGGCGGCGGCGCCGGGTCGCGGCTCCATCAGGAACTCGTCCTGAAAAACGCGATCGCGCTCAACGCCGGCGCCGGTTATGCACCGAATGCGCTCGGCTTGACGACATTCTGGATGTACGCGGTCCCGAAAACCGGGATCGGCATCGCCGATCTCGAAGCGGCGGTCGAGGCGCAGCTCCGCAGCATCGCCGAACAGGGTGTCGAGCCTGACGAGGTCGAGCGGGCAGCGCAGCGTCTGCGGGCCGCGGCGATCTACGCGCGCGACAGCCTCGGCGGTCCGGCGAATATCGTCGGCGCCGCACTCGTCACTGGGCAGACGCTCGCGGATGTCGCGGCGTGGCCCGACCGCATCGCGGCCGTGACACCGGCGCAAATCCAGGAAGCCGCTCGCTCGGTATTTGTCGAACGCAACTCGGTAACCGGAGTCCTGCTGCCGGAGCGCACGTCATGACGAAGCTTGTCAGCCGATTGGCCCGAGCCGGTTTGGTCCTGTGGGTTCTGCTGGTTGCCGGATGGGTCTCCGACGCGGCGGCGATGAAGATCGAGCGCGTCACGAGCGCGAGCGGGATCGAGGCCTGGCTGGTCCAGGATCACTCGATCCCGATCGTGACACTGCGGTTTACATTTGTTGGCGGGGCCAATCTCGATTTGCCGGGGAAGGACGGCACCGCCGCGCTCGCGGCATCCCTGCTCGATGAGGGCGCGGGCGCCTACGACACGATCGCGTTTCACCGCCGGCTCGACGAACTCGCGGCCGAGATCAGCTTTTCGGCCGGACACGACGAGTTCGACGGGACCCTGCGCATGCTCAAGACCAACATGGAAGAGAGCGCGGAATTGCTGCGGGTCGCGCTGGCCGAACCGCGTTTCGCCGAAGCGGCTGTCGAGCGGGTGCGCGCCGCGACGCTGGCCGCGTTGCAGAAGCAGGCGCGCAATCCGCGCTCGCTATCCGGCCGGTTGTGGATGAGCGAGGCGTTCGAGCGCCACCCCTACGGTCGAAACACGTCGGGCAACACGACCAGCGTGGCCGCGATCACGCGCGCCGATCTGGCCGCGTTGGCGGCACGCCAGTTCCGGCGCGATGCGCTCGTTATCGGCGCGGTCGGCGATATCACACCGGCCGAGCTGGCGACGCTGCTTGACCGCATTTTCGGCGGGTTGCCGCGCGGCGAGGGCGATCCGGTCCTGCCCGAGGCGACCCCCTCCGATGGCGGCGCGCTGCTCGTCAAGCGCAGCGCCGTGCCGCAAAGCTCGGTGACATTCGGTCAGGCCGGGCTGAAGCGCGACGACCCCGACTGGTACGCCGCGATGGTGCTCAACGAGATCCTCGGCGGCGGCGGGTTTCGCGGCCGGCTGATGAAGGAGATCCGCGAGAAGCGGGGTCTTGCCTACGGCGTCTCGACCGGGCTTGTGCCCTACCGCCATGCCGGGCTGATCCTCGGCAGCGTCGCGACCGAGAACGCCCGTGTCGCCGAGTCGATCGCGCTGATCCGCCAGGAGTGGCAGCGGATGCGCGACGAGGGGCCGACCGAGGGCGAGCTGCATGACGCGAAGACCTATCTGACGGGATCGTTCCCGCTCGGTCTCGATTCGACGCGGCGGATCGCCGGGCTGCTGGTCCGCATGCAGCTCGACGGGCTCGGCATCGATTATCTCGACCGCCGCGCCGAGCTGATCTCCGGCGTCACGCTCGATCAGGCCCGCGCGGTTGCCCGCCGGCTCTATGACCCGGCGCGGCTCAGCTTCGCCGTCGTCGGCGACCCGGCCGGCTTGCAACCGACCCGCCCGGCCCCCGAAACGCTGGACTGACGCCGCGCCGAGAGCGGTAGAGGGCGGAAGCTGCGGAGGCGGCGCGCGCGGCTGCGAGCCGTCTCCGTGCGCGCAGGGTGTCGCCGGCGCCGGCCGGCTGGTAACGTCACGCGATGACCCTCGACGGCCTCCTCGCGGCGCGCGCCCAGTTCGCCTTTACGGTTGCCTTTCACATCCTGTGGCCGGCCTATACGATCGGCCTCTCGGGGTTTATCGCGATCGTCGGCGCGCTGTGGCTGAAGACCGGCCGGCGGGTCTACCACGACCTGCTGCGCTTCTGGATTCACCTGTTCGCGCTCGGTTTTGCGATGGGGGTCGTGACCGGGATCGTGCTGTCCTACGAGATCGGCACGAACTGGAGCGAGTTCGCGCACCGCACCGCCAATGTGATCGGGCCGTTTTTCGCCTATGAGGTGCTGATCGCGTTTTTTCTCGAAGCCGGGTTTATCGGGATCATGCTGTTCGGCATGAACCGGGTCGGGCGGGCACTGCATTTTTTTGCCTGCCTCGCCGTGGCGGTCGGCGCCATGGCCAGCGCCTTCTGGATCCTCGCCGCGAACAGCTGGATGCACACCCCGGCCGGTTTCACGCTCGACCCGGACGGCATCTTTCAGGTGGTCAGCTGGTGGGACGCGATCTTCACCCCGTCCTTCCCGTACCGTTTCGCGCATATGGTCGTGGCGGCCTACATCACCGGCATGTTTGTCGTGGTCGGGGTCAGCGGGTTTTACCTCTGGCGGCGGCGACATCTCGAATTCGCCAGGACCGGCCTGTCGATTGCGATGTGGCTTCTGCTTGTGCTCGTGCCGGCGCAGCTCGTGATCGGCGACATGCACGGTCTTAACACGCTGAAGCACCAGCCGGTCAAGGTCGCGGCGATGGAGGGCGATTGGGAGACGCGTCGCGGCCAGCCGCTCGTGCTGTTCGCCTGGCCCAATGAAGCCGAGGAGCGCAACGAATACGAGATCGCGATCCCGAAGCTCGGCAGTCTGATCCTGACGCATGAGTGGGACGGCGAGGTGGCCGGGCTCAAATCGGTGCCGCCGCAGGAGCGTCCGCCGGTGCCGGTCGTGTTCTTCGCATTCCGGATCATGGTCGGGATCGGGCTGATCCTGCTGGCGATCGTTGCGGTGGGCGCGGTTCTGCGCTGGCGCGGCCGGCTGTACGACACGCGTTGGTTCAGCATCGCCTGCGCGTTTTCCAGCCCGCTGCCGTTTATCGCCATTCTCGCCGGGTGGACCGTCACCGAAACCGGGCGGCAGCCCTATGTCGTCTATGGTCTGCTGCGCACCGCCGATGCCGTGTCGCCGGTCGCTTCCGCCGCGGTGTTCGGCTCGCTGGCGATGTTTGTCGTCGTCTACACGGTCCTGCTGCTCGCCTTCTTCCTGTACGCCACACGCCTCGTCCTGCGCGGCCCGGCGATCGACGAGCCGGCGCAGCATCCGCCCGCGGTGCGGCCGGGTGTCGAAACCGCCGTGGCGCGCGGGGCGGAATAGGCGGATGGAATGGGATCTGCCGCTGCTGCTCGGGTTCGCGGTCGCGTTCGGCGTCGCGATGTATGTCGTCGCCGACGGGTTCGATCTCGGCATCGGCATTCTGTTCCCGTTCGCGCCGGACGAACCCGAGCGCGGCACGATGATCAACGCGATCGCGCCGGTCTGGGACGGCAACGAGACCTGGCTGGTGTTTGGCGGCACGCTGTTGTTCGCGGCGTTTCCGCTGGCCTATGCGACACTGCTGCCGGCCTTTTACGTGCCGCTGCTGGCGATGCTGTTCGCGCTGATCTTCCGCGGCATCGCGTTCGAGTTTCGCTTCCGCGCGACCCGCTTCCGCCGCGTGTGGGATTGGGCCTTTGCCGGCGGTTCGACCCTCGCCTCCTTCTGTCAGGGTGTCGTGCTCGGCGGGTTCATCAACGGGATCGCGGTCGCAAACGGGGTGTTTTCTGGTGGTACGTTCGATTTTGTCAGCGCTTTCGCAATTGTCTGCGGCTTCGGGGTGGTCGCCGGGTACGCCTTGCTCGGCGCGACTTGGCTTATTCTGAAGACCGACGGTTTGACCATCCGCTTCGGCAGACAGGCCGCCCGCATCGCGCTGCCGGCGACGCTCGGGTTTATCGCGCTGGTCAGTCTCTGGACTCCGATCCAGTTTCCGCATATCGCGGCGCGGTGGTTTAGCTGGCCGAATATCGCCTATCTGTCGCCGGTGCCGATCCTGACCGCGCTGATCGCGTTCGGCATCTGGCGGCACATCGAGGACGGGCCGGAGCACCGTCCGTTTGTGCTGTCGGTGGCGCTGTTTCTGCTGGCCTTTCTCGGGCTCGGGATCTCGATGTGGCCTTATGCGGTGCCCTATACCGCCACGCTCTGGCAGGCCGCTTCGTCGCCGCCGACCCTGGTTTTTGTCGGGATCGGCACGGCACTTATCCTGCCGATCGTGCTCGCCTACGGCGCTTTCGCCTATTGGGTGTTCCGCGGCAAGATCGGCGCAGATGGCGGTTATGGCCACTGATACCAACCGCCCTTAATCGCCAGCGATAGTTGCCCACTGGCGGGTTCCGATCGAGGCGATGCGGGCGGGGTCTCCGACGAGGCTGTTCCAGGCATCGCAAGCCGCGGCGACGATCGCCTCATAACTGCCGAAGATCCGGCCGGCCTGGTCGAGCACGACAATCGCATGCGCCTTTGGGGCAAGGGTAAGCGGAGCTTCTGCACCGTCGCGCTCGGCGCTGGACGGGTACAGCGTGAGGGCGAGGCCGTTCATGTGATCGCGCGGCCTCTTGCCGATCTCGCAACCCAGCTGCGCAGCGCTGCCGCAGGATCAAGGCAGTCGGACAGCGGACCGGAAGTCCGGATCAGCAGTCTCGCCCGCAGATCAAGCTGCAAACGCGCGACTTCCACTGAATCCGGGACCGATTGAAAGGACGGCGGCACTTCATCAGTTCAACAGCTCGTATGTAAGCATCGAGCCGGATCGCTCGATTTTGACCGCGTTTTCCCGTCATGCAATCTGTAAGTCACTCAAATATTCTACTTCCATGCAGCTGCACCCTGATAGCATTCACGAATTCACATTAATCTTGAAGGAGGAATACGGAAAAGATGTCAATGGCGGGGAAGCGGCGGTATTAGAGCGGTTTCCGATCGGGCTGCATAACCGGCGTTGTTGAAGAAGTTGTGGCATTCTGCCGGCGAGAAGAGGTCTGCGATCTGACCGATAGCCTGCCGCAGGCCCTCGACCGTGCGCTCGGCGGCTTTGCGCAGGAGTGCTTTGACTTTCGCGAACGCCTGCTCGATCGGGTTCAG
>JBFWVT010000055.1:0-31897 GCA_050246595.1 Alphaproteobacteria bacterium | reverse complement strand
GCGCTATTCGCCCGATCTCAACCCGATCGAGCAGGTCTTCGCCAAGCTCAAGACCCTGCTGCGCAAAGCCGATCCGCGCACCACCGAGGACACGTGGCGCCAGATCGGCTCCTTGCTCGATCATTTCACCGCACAGGAATGCGCAAACTACCTCGCCAATGCCGGCTACGCTTCAACCTGATGCGATCACGCTCTAGTTAACTGAATCTTAACTGCCGCTTCCCTATTTTGCCTGAGCCGGGCCGGCGCATGTGACCCATTCTCCGCTGGCACGGCGTTCGGAGCCAATTCTCTTCCAGAGCCTTAAGCGCCCTTTCAAAGGGCGCTTTTTTTCTGGGAGATTTGCTCGCGGATCAGTTGCGGCACGGCGGTTGCACCTGATGGGCTGCTGAAAGATGGTGGCCGAACGTTCCGGTCTGGAGCGGGCCAACCCTGCGAAGAATCGGTCATCGCAGCGTCATTGCGCCAGGCCGGCGCGCGTGCACTCTTCCTCGAGTCTCCGCACAAATCGCGCCCGCCGCCGCGGACGTGCTCACGACGGCAACAAAATCACGTATCGCTCCGCCAAAGCCGCTCGGCTGTGTCTGCGATCCCGACAAGCGCAAGGGCAGAGAGCCAGTTGCCGCGCCCGTGGGCGGCCGCGGCACGGAGATGCAGTTGCCAGATAACCTCGACGCCGTCGCGGGTCAGCATCCTCGCCGCGACCGTCTCAAATGCACTCGGTCTCATTCCGTAAACGACCACCGAACCGGTTCTCGTAAGGATTCCTCTCATACACGATTTCCGTTGCCGCCGCAGCGTGCCAGGGAGGCCTCAGATGGTGCTGGCCGACGGTCCTTTCAGGAATTGTATTCGCAGCTTCGGCCCGGAAGACGACATCGACGGCTGCATCGTCGTAATCTCCCCCTCTCGGCAACACCCCGTACTTGCTTCTCGTGCGGCTTGGCATTTCAGCCGAAATACGAGCAAAGCTCAGTCCGGATCCGAATTATAAATTGTCCTGCAGCCGATTACCTGATCTGTTTGGATGATAGGAGTATGAGCGGCAGCAGCCCCAAAGCGAGCATTACCAGGGCGGCGATTGCGCCGTCCTCGTATACGCCCCGCGATGCCTCACCATAGAGAAAAGTAGCCAGAGTCTCCGTATTAAGAGGCCGCAGCAGAAGTGTCGCGGGGAGTTCCTTCACGCATTCTATGAACATGAGCAGGGCGGCCGCGCCGATCACCGGCCGCAGCAATGGCCAATGAATCTTCCCCGCTATTGCGGCAATACCGGCTCCCTCGCTTTGCGCCGCTTCATCGAGTGCGCGCGACAGCTTGGCATAGCCGGCCTCCAGGGCGCTTGCGGGGATCGCCAGAAAGCGCGCGAGATAGGCCAAGACGACCCCAACCGCGGAAGCCAGCAGCAACGCGCCGCGCAACGACTCGACCTCCATCAGACCAATCATCGCATCCACAGCCGAAAGAATTCCGAGGAGCCCGACCGCAAGCACCGTTCCCGGCACCGCATACCCGGTCTGTACGAGTCGGGTCGGTCCGTTTGCACGCCGATATCGCTGACAGAGGGCGAGAGCAAAACCCGCAGCGATGGCGATCATCGTCGCCATGGCGGCAAAGCGAGCACTGTTCCAAGCGTAATCGAGCAGCATCGGCGAGACGCCGCGATCGATGATCCGCGCCGCCGACAGCAGCATCAAATGCGCTGCCGGTGCAAGAAATCCCAGAAGAATTGGAACCGCGCAGGCGGCGGCGGCAAACAATCCGGAGGTCAATCCGAGTTGCCGCAGGGCCGGGGGCGATGCTCCGGAAGCCGAACCTTCCGCGACGCGCGACCGGTTCGCGAGCCACAAAAGACCGGCGACCGGCACCAGCATTGCCAGCGCAATCTGCGCCGCGCCTTCTACCGAACCGCGCGTCACCCATGTCACATAGACCGACACTGTCAGCGTCTGGACCCCGAGAAGCTCCGATGCCCCGAGATCGGCCAGCGCCTCCATCAACGCCAATCCGGCGCCCGCTGCGATCGCCGGTCTGACCAATGGCAGCGCTATATGCGCAAAGATTCGGGCATACGACGCGCCGTCGATCTGCGCCGCTTCGAACGGCTCGGCGGATTGCATCAGAAGACCGACGCGGACATTGAGGTAGACATACGGGTACAGGACAAAGCCGAACAGCAGGATGCACCCGCCAAGCGAGCGGATGTCGGGCAGTTGCAAATCCTGCGGCCGCGATATGCCGAGCAGATCGCGCAGCATCGTCTGCACCGGACCAACCGGATGCAGCAGATCCATATAGCTGTAGGCAACGATATACGCCGGCATCGCAAGCGGCAGCAGCAGCGCCCAGGTGAACAGGTTCCGCCCGGGAAACCGGAACGCAGTTACCAGCCAGGCGGTGCCGGTGCCGATCGCAATCACGAGCAGACCGGTGCCGGCGAGCAGCAGCACCGTCTCGGTGACGGCTTGCGGAAACACGTAGCGGAGCAGGTGTGGCCAGAGATCGCCCGATCCGCGAGAGGCAATCGCCGCCAGCGCAATAATCGGCAGGAGCACCGCGAGCGCGATGCCCCACCCGAGAACGGCCAGTCCCGGATTCCGCGTTCCGATCGCAAAGCCGGGGCGAACCGACCCGGCAATCTTGCCGGCGGGATCAGCGATCGAGGCCAATGCGGTCAACCGATAGACTCGCCTTCTCTCGGATGGCTCCGGTCCCGAGCGGACCGCCAGTCGTGAGCACGACGCCGAGCGTCAGCCCTGCCGTATCTTCTTCGGTCATGAGTTCTTGCGCTGATCGGGTTAAGGCGCTTGCGCGCTGCGGCAGGCTATCGGTAGCATAGACGCGACTGCGAATGAATAGCATTTTATCGCGATGCTTCTGCAAAGCCGAGAGATGCTCGCCGCTGCGACAATCGCGTGTCAGACGCGTCTCGTGCGCAGCGACGTTACGGCAGCGAGCAGCGAACCCAACAGGCCCTGCGGCAGAAAGATGATAAACAACACCAGCAGCGTGCCATAGACGAGATTGTCCCAGCCAACCGCGGCCGTGCCGAATGAAATACGCAGACTTTCGGTCAACAGGATCGTTATCGCGGCCCCGACCGTCGGCCCGAGGATCACATAAAGCCCGCCGACGACGGCGGCAAAGACCATCTGCAGCGAGATCGCGATACCGCTCACCGTATCGGGCGCGATAAACATCTGGTATTGGCAATAGATGGCGCCGGCGAAGGCGGTCATGCCGGCGCTGAGGGCGGTGATCTTGAGCTTTTCGGCGGTCACGTGAACACCGGCCGCCGCCGCGGCGTCTTCGTCTTCGGCGATCGCTTCGAGGGCGTGCCGCAGCATGCTGTGCTCGACGGCGTAACGGATCAGCAACCCCGCCGCCCAGACACCGAGCGCGATCAGATACCAGGTCTCCTTGGCCACGAATTGCAGCGCGTAGATCGAGCTGCCGCCCTGAACGCGCTCGGGCGTGTAGCCGAGCGAACCGCCGGTCAGATCGCGCGAGGCGGTGACGACCTGCAGCACGATCGCGCTCAGCGCCAGCGTCAACAGCGCAAAGTAATGGCCGGTAATGCGGAACCGAAAACACGGATAGCCGATCAGCAATGCGACCGCGACAGCGGCGAGCACCGCGATCGGAATGCCAAGCCACGGCGTCAGATGATAATAGTTCCACAACAGCGCGGTTACATAGGCGCCGATCCCCAGGAACCCGCCGTGACCGAGCGAAACCAGTCCGAACCGTCCCATCACCGACCACGACGTATAGACAAACGACCAGATCAGGATCAGGACGATGATGTGCAACGAATAGGGTTCATTGTACCAGAACGGCACCGAGATCAGCGCCGCCGCCGCAACGATCAGCAGCAGCTTGCGCATCACGAACGGCGCGCCAGCAGCCCTTGCGGGCGGAGGAACATCAGCACCACAAAAAACCCGAAGGCGAAGACATAGCCCCATTCCAGGTCGAGATAAAGCCCCGATACCGAAATGATCTCGGCAAACAGGAACGCGGCGACGAACCCGCCGACAATATTGCCGAGACCGCCCAGAACGCAGATCAGAAAGATGATCGGCCCGAACGTCAGACCGATAAACGGCTGCACGTCATATTGCAGAACCAGCAGGCAGGAGGCGAGTCCGGCAAGCGCACCGCCGATCAGCGACGTTATAATGTAAATGCGTCGCGTATCGACTCCCATCAGCGGCATGATCTGCCGATCCTGCGCGATTGCGCGAATTGCCGTGCCGGTATAGGTACGGGCAAGAAACAGATACAGGGCGATCATGCCGATCAGCGCAGCGACGAACGCCAAAAGACGCGCATAACTGACATACATGCCGGCGAGATCGAGGACCGGCAGACGGATGCCGAGATTGCGGAAATCGATGCCAAACAATACGATCGCCACGCTTTGCAGCAGAAACAGCACCCCGCCGGTCGCGAGAAGCTGGTTTATCGGCGGGGTGCCGAGCAATGGCTGAATGACCGATACATGCAACAGAACGCCAAGCAGACCGACCGCGATGATGCCAACCAGCGCGGCGGGCAGGAACGGTACGGCGTAGCCGATATAGAGGAAGTAGATCACGTACATGCCGAGCATGATCAGCTCGGCATAGCAGATCCATACGACATCGATGACGCCGAATACGAGGTTCAGCCCGAGCGCCAGCAACCCGAAGACACCGCCCAGCAGCAGACCGTTTACCAGCGCTTCGAGCAGATAGATATCGAATATTTCGAACATGGCGCGGTGCTCTCGTCCCCAAAAATTCCGTTGTCCAAAATTCTGTTGTTCACAGGCCAAAATAGGCGGCGCTGACCGCATCGCTGCGCAACAGCTCGTCGGCGCCGCCGCTCAATCGGATCGTGCCGGCCTCCAGCAGATAGGCGCGATCGACCACCCGCAGCACCTGCCGCACATTCTGCTCGACGATCAGCACGGTAAGACCGCTCGCCCGGATGCGCTGCACCAGACCAAAAACCTGCTGCACGACGACCGGCGCGAGGCCGGCCGACGGCTCGTCGAGCAGCAGGAGCTTGGGTTCCGACATCAGCGCGCGGCCGATCGCGCACATCTGCTGCTCGCCGCCCGACAGCGTCCCCGCGAGCTGGCGACGACGCTCGCGCAGCCGCGGAAAAAGCTCGTACACAATCGCCAGGCGCTCGGCGAACCGCGCCCGCGCGGAGCGGATGTAAGCACCCATCCGCAAATTGTCCTCGACCGTCATTGCCGGGAAAAGACGCCGGTTTTCCGGCACATGTGCGATCCCCAATTCGACGATGCGATGCGCCGGCGTGCGCACGAGATCCGTGCCCTCCATCGTGATCGTGCCTTCGGTCGGCCGGATCAGCCCCGAAATCACCCGCATCAGCGTGGTTTTCCCGGCCCCGTTCGGCCCGATCACCGCGACAGTCTCGCCGACGCGGATCTCGACGGAAATATCGAACAGCGCCTGGAACCCCCCATATCCCGCATCGACGGAGGCGAGCTGCAGCATGGTCAGCCCGGCCGGTTTCGGTCGGAAGCGACGGCCTGAACCGCGTCGGCATCGCTGCCGAGATAGACTTCGATCACGCGCGGATCGACCGCCACCTCTTCCGGCAGACCCTCGGCGATCTTCTCGCCGTAATCGAGCACCATCACCCGGTCGACCACCCGCATCAGCACACCCATAATGTGCTCGACCCAGATGATCGTAATCCCGAGATCCCGGCGGATGCGCCGCAGCATGTCCGCGGCCTGACCCATCTCGCTTTCGTCCAGCCCGCCGAGGCTTTCGTCGGCGAGCAGCAGGCTGGGGCCGGTCGCCAGAGCCTTTGCCAGTTCGAGTTTTTTCAACCCGGCGGCGCCAAGGCCAGCGACCGGCAGATCGCGGTCGATCGGCAATCCGACCAGGGTCAGCGCCCGTTCCGCCGCCTCGTGGGCGCGGGCGCGCGAGTGGCGCCCCTGACCGTAATACCCGGCCAGCACGACATTATCGAACAGCGACAGCCGCCGAAACGGCCGCGGTATCTGAAAGGTGCGGCCGATCCCCTGATTGATGATCCGATGCGGCGGCGATCCAGCGATCTCGCGTCCCTGAAAGCGGATCGACCCGGCGGTGGGCGCCAACGTGCCGGACAGCATGTTGAAGATCGTGCTTTTGCCGGACCCGTTCGGGCCGATCAGACCGAGGATTTCACCCTGATCGACCTTGAACGAAATATTATTGACGGCGGTGAAGCCGCCGAAGCGCTTCACAAGCCCCGCCACTTCGAGCACGAGATAGCGCTTACTTCAGCGCATAAGGCGAGCTGGCCGGGAGCTTCAGGACCGGTTCGCGCTGCTGCTGCGCCTTAGGCCACACGACATAGGCTTCGTCATCGATGTATTGGACGACGACCGGATAGGCGCGCTCGTTCTGGCCCGCCATCTTCTGCCCTGGGCTCTGAAATTTGACGCCGAAGCCGAGCATGGTCGAACCGTCCGGCATATCGGTATCAAGCGCGGCTTGCCGGAGATTGTCCGAGCTGATGCCGCCATATTGCTTGACGGCGCGCGGCAGCACGTCGGTGAGGAACAAATAGATGTTCGATGCCGCCATTCCAACATGCGCCGATTTGATCTTTGTGTCGGGTTTCGCCTTCATGTAGGCCTCGCCGACCGCCTCGATAATCGGCAGCAATTCCGGCTTCAGCGATTTCGGGTTGGTCTGCCAGATCGAGATCGGATCGACATTGTAGAAATAGTTCGCGTCGTTGCCGACCGTCTCCTTGAGCTTCGAGTAGACGCCGTATCCGGCCCCCTGTCCGACCAGTGTATGAAACCGCAAGCCAAGCTCACGGGCCTGGCGCAGGAACAGGGTAATATCAGGATTGTAACCGGTATGGAAGATCACATCGGGCCGCGCCCGCTTCAGCTTTGTGATCAGCGAGGACAGGTCGGGGGCGCTCGACGAATAGCCTTCGTCGAGCACGATCTGAAACCCGTATTTCTTCGCGCCCTCGACATTGCCCTTTGCGACATCGGTGCCATAGGCGCCGTCCTCGTGGATGATCGCGACCCGCAAGTCCTTCGGCTCCTTGCCGAGCTGCGCCTTGGCGTATTCGTTGACCATCTCGGTCGAGGTCAGACCCCACTGCCGACCATAGGCTTGCGGCCGGAAGACGTATTGCAGGTTGCGCCCCTCCAGCACCGGCGAGGCGATGCAGGTCGTGATCCACATGAATTTCTTGAACTGCTCGATCCGCGCCGCGGCCGGCACGCACTCGGCCGACGAATAAAAGCCGAGCAGCATATCGACCTTTTCCTGCTCGATCAGGCGCACGGCTTCGTTGATCGCGACATCGGGCTTGCTCTGCGCGTCGGCGTAGATCGGCTCGACCTTGTATCCGGCGGCGCCGCCATTCGCATTGAACCAGTCGATCATGATCTTGGCGCCGAGATATTGCAGTTCCGACCCGCCGCCGGCGAACGGCCCGGTCAAATCATAGATGACGCCGATCTTGATCGTCTTTTGCGGCTCCTGCGCCCATCCGACCGGGGCGGCAAACAGCGCCGCCGCCAAAATCGCCCCGCAGGCCAGACGCGTGATGCCGCGCAGATTCATTGTCGTCCCCGTGAACGCTTCCTTCCCCGATGGTACTTTTGGGGTGGCGGCGCGCGCATTGTCAAGGTGACGAAAGGGGGTAGCGACTACAATCGCATTTGGGCGCTTTCGGCCCGACCGACTGAGCAACTCCTATCGGTTCGCCGACATCAATCGGGCGGCAACCGACGCGATATCGGGAGCGACGGTCAAGCCGGTGCTGCGCCTGCTGCATTGACGGCTCGGCGTCTCACCGGCCGAAAGTCAGATCGGGTAGACCAGCGACAGCTGCACGTTGGTGGCGTCGGTCACGATGATGCGCTCGGCGAACCGCAGCACCCCCGCATCATCGACGACGCGGTCGTAGATGCGGCCGCACAGGAACAGGGTCGAGGGTTCGTTGAGCATCGTCTCGAACAGCGCGAAGCTGGAGCGCAACCGCATCCCGTCCGGCTCCAGCTTCCACAGACAGGGCGCGCCGGCGACGCAGCGGATCAGCCGCGGGGCGAAGACCAGCGCCTCGCGCAGCGCCACGACGCGGTCGGCCAGCATCGCCCGGCTCTCGCAATAGATCATCGTCGCCGGCAGGCCGTAATCGACATTCTCGCGCGGCAGGATTTTGTAGATGCAATTCTCGGTGAAGAATTCCGGCCAGCGTTCCCATTCCCGCTCGTCGAGCGCGTCGCCATAGGCGGCGTAAAGATCGGCCAGACGCAGGCGCAATTCGAGCGGCGCGTCCAGACCCGGAGCGGCAATCATATCCGCTTACAACCCCATGACCGCACGATAGTGCCGGTACATGCCGCGGATCAATGTTTCGGTCACCATCGTCGGCGCGTCGGCGACATCGCGCCCGCCCAATTCGACAACGCAATCGCGCTCGTCGTTGCCGGCAATGCCGGCCTGCGACAACAGCATCGCCTCGCTGTCATCGATCGAGACGAGACCGGCCGGACCGAACAGATTGGCCTGGCGCATGCGCCGTTCGCGCAGTTCCGGCTTGTCGTCTTCATAGGCGAAGACGGTCCAGACCAGATCGAAACTGTGCGGGTCGAGCGGCACGATCTGGCGCATCGCCAGCGCGTTCGACTGCTGCTGGACGATCAGGTTCGGCCACAGGGTCTGCAACACCACCGTGGCGCCGCCGGGAAACTCGCGCACCGGATCGATCAGGCGCGGGTCCTGCAACGCGAACCGCTCGCGAAACGAGCGCATCTCGCCGGTTGCTGCCTTGTCGCCGCTCTCGGCGCGGCGGCTGACCAGCACCGCGTGGCGGCCGGTCTCGTCCATCTCCATCGACGATTCCTGGTCGGCGCGAAACAGTCCGAAACTGATCAGAAACACATGCAGCAGGCTCGCATGGTACGGGTCCTTGATGTTTTCCATCATCAGCTTCCAGTTGCTCGGGATGCGCTGCCGCATATAGCCGAGCACTTCGAGCGGACGCCCGTCGAAGACGCGGTCGAAATAACCGAGCATCTTCGGCCCGAGATAGGTTTCGAGCGTTTCGTTCGGCTGGGCGAAGCTGGCGAAGACAACGCCGTTGCGGCGAGCCACCGCGAGGGTTTCGAGTCCGTGTTCGGCCGGGTCGAAATCCGCCGGCATGCCGCCCTTTCCCTTGTAGCCGCGACGGAACGGCAGACCGAGCAGCTTGCCGTCAAGGTCATAGGTCCATTGGTGATAGGGGCAGACAAACTCTTTCACCGTGCCGCGATTGGTCATGCAGAACTGCATGCTGCGATGGGCGCAGCGATTGACCAACACGTTTACCACGCCGTCCTTGTTCCTGACCGCGACGACCTCGCGGGCGCCGAGCTGGCTGCGCTTGAAATCGCCGGGGTTGGGGATCTCGGCTTCGAGGCAGGTGTACAGCCACGACGGCCCGGAAAAGATCCGCTGCTGCTCGCGGGCGAAGATGTCGGGGTCGGTATAGACCCAGTTCGGCACCCGTGCCGCCGTCTGCGGCCATTGCCGCGATAGACGTTCCCCCGCAGCCCCGATCTCCGCCATGGATCGCCTCCGCAGCCGGATACAAATATGCCGGCCGTCGATGCCGACGGGTCTTATCGTCGCCGTTTCAGCCCGCTCGCACAAGCCGCCGCGGTGTGTCCGATGGCGGCGAGGCGAACGGGCCGCTCAGCACCAAAGCAAGGTGCGGCAAACACCCGACCCGCCGCCCCGGTCACACCCCGCTGCCGCCTCAGCCCTGGATTACAACGTTGTCGCCGAGACCGCCGTCGAGAATGTCAAGACCGAGCCCGCCGATCAGCACGTCATCGCCGGCGCCGCCGAGGAGGGTGTCGTTGCCAGCGCCTCCGATCAGCACGTCGTTGCCGTCGCCGCCATTGCCGGTGAACTGGATCGCACCCGCCGCAAGCCCGGAGGCCTCGATGACATCGTCGCCCGCGAGCGTGTTGACGACGAGCCGATCATTCGCCGCCTCGAAGCCGAAGATGTTGACCCGTGCGGCCAAGCCAAGCACCGAGATGCCGCCTGCATCGCCGAATGCGAGGACCACATCGTCGCCGCTGGTCGCGTTGACGATGATGGTATCGGCTTGGCCATCGCCGCCTCCCAGGGCCGAGGCGAGATTGATGTTCACTTCCGTGAGATCGGTGCCGGACATATCGTTGATCGTAATCGTGTCCGCGCCGCCGAGCGCGTCGAAGCTGACCTCCTCGACGTCGTTGAGGTCCATCGTGACATTGGCGACGTTGCGGAAGAATATCGCGCGTCCGCCATTCGCGAAGATGTTGATGTTCTCCGCCGCGTTGGAGCCGTTGAAATCGAGCGTGTCGAACCCGGCCTGACCCTCAAGGGTGTCGTTGTCGTCCCCCGGGTTCCAGGTGAACACGTCGTCGCCCGCGCCCATCAAAGCGACATCATTGCCGTCGCCGCCACTGATCAGGTCGCCGCCCTCGCCGCCGAGGAAGACATCGGCGCCAAGACCGCCATTCATCGTGACCTGGATACCGTCGGCCTCCAGGCTGGTGGTGTCGATTACGTCGTCACCGCCCAGACCATTCAAGATGAGCCTGTCATTGGCCTGTTCCGGAAAGAAGATCCTGACCGTTTCGGAGAGGCCGAAAACGGTAATCCCGCCGGCATCGCCTGCGGCACCAAACACATCGGCACCCTGGGTCGCGTTGACGGTGACCGTGTCGGTCGCGCCGTCGCCGCCGCCATTGGGGCCTCTCAGGTCGATCCCGATCTCCTTGACATCGGTCCCGCTCAGATCGCCGACGGTGATGTTGTCGGCGCCGCCCAGCGCGCGGAACTCGATATTCTCGACGTCATTGAGGTCCATCGTGACATTGGCGACGTTGCGGAAGAACAGGGTGCGCCCGCCATTGGCCAGGATGTCGATGTTCTCGCTGGCGTTCGACCCGAAGAAGAGCATGGTGTCGGTGCCGTCCTGCCCCTCGATCGTGTCGCTGCCGTCGCCCGGGTCCCACTGGAACACATCGTCGCCGGCTCCCATCAGGGCGAGGTCGTTGCCATTGTCGCCGAACACGAAATCGTCGCCGTCGCCGCCGAGGAACACATCCGCGCCCTGGCTGCCGAGAATGGTGTCGTCCCCGGCCCCGCCATCGATCGTGAGCTTTATGACCCCGGCCGGCATGGTCGTG
The DNA here is from genome assembly GCA_050246595.1 of Alphaproteobacteria bacterium. GTDB lineage: Bacteria > Pseudomonadota > Alphaproteobacteria > ATCC43930 > CGMCC-115725 > DATARH01. Next base: position 20,685 of record JBFWVT010000055.1, on the reverse strand, counting down.
GCCGTGATGCCGTCATCCCCGTCGAGAGCATTGATAACAAGCGAGTCGTTCGCCCCCTCCGTCCTTGTGATGTTGACCTGCGCGGCGAGGCCAACCACCGAAACCGAACTTCCCGCCCCGAACACGTCGATGATGTCGTTGCCGTTGGTCGCGTTGGCGATGACCACATCCGCCTGCCCGTCACCAGCCGTGCCGCCAAGCGTACCGGCGAGATTGACATTCACCTCGGTGACATCGGTTCCGGTAAGGTCGTTGACGGTTATCGTATCCGTACCGCCGAGCGCGTTGAGGTCGATAGCCTCGACATCGTCCAGATCCATCACGATATTGCCGAGGTTGCGGGTGAAAAGCACACGCCCGCCATTGGCCGAGGCCGTGAATATCTCGGAGCCGGCCGAGCCGTTGAACAGCATCGTGTCGGTGCCGGCCTGACCTTCGACGGTGTCGCTGCCGTCGCCCGGGTCCCACTGGAACTCGTCATTTCCGGCGCCCAAGAACGCGACATCATTGCCTTGCTGGCCGTCGATGAAATCATTGCCGGCGCCGCCGAGCAGAAGGTCGGCGCCGTTGCTGCCGCGGATAGTGTCGTTGCCGGCGCCGCCATCGACCGTCAGCTTGATGAGGGCAGCCAGATTGCCGGTGGCGCTGAAAGTATCGTCGCCGCCATTCATGTTGACCACAAGGTTTTCGGTCGTGCCGATGTCGAGGCTGAACGGCGCGGGGTCGAGGCGATCAAAGCGCACGCGCGCTCCGTTTGCCGTCACCGTGAACACTTCGCCGCCGCCGCCGCCATTGACCTCGGCGGTATCGATACCGGCGCCGCCCTCGAATAGATCGCTGTCGTCACCGGGGTTCCAGATCATGCGGTCGTCGCCGCTCTCCCCGAAAACCTGGTCATTCCCGTCGCCGCCGGTCAGCACATCATTGTCCGTACCGCCGAACAAAAAATCGTTGCCGCCCTTGCCTTCGAGAACATCGTTGCCGGACTGGCCGAACAGCATGTCTCCACCGGAGCCGCCCTTCAACCTGTCGTTCCCGGTGCCGCCAAACAGGTTCGCGCGCGGCAGCGCGCCATTGCTCTCGTCCAGCTCGATTATATCATCTCCGCCCTGTCCGAAGACCTGGATCAAGCTGGTATTGGCAACCGTGGCGGTGCCGCCTAGTATCTGCACGGCGCCGCCGTTTACGAGGAGTTTCCCCGCCGCGTCCCGGGAAAGCTTGATCGTGTTGATGAGACTGTCGCCAAACACCGACAGCACACCGGCGCTCGCACTGAATGAAGCAATAACAGCCATTTTCATCTCCCATAGCAGAAGCAGCCGCGAGGCGTTTTCTGCCGACCGGAGATTTATTGCCTCCCGATGTTTCCAGCGAATGTCGTTGCCGGGCCATTTTGTATCGCCGGTATCACGCCGATCCGCCTTTGGCGTCAAAGTTATTGTAGCAGCACTTGATATTGAGCGGTGTATCGAGTTGCGATCACGATGACATCATGCCCGAAAGCGTGAGTCCCGGACGCCGAACGCGACCCGACCGCGACGGGTGAGGCTCAGCCTGTCGCGAGCGGGATGACCGTCGCCGCGAAATGTTGCAGGCGCTCGATGCTCTCCGCAATCGACTGACCGCGGAAGTCGAAGATCAATTCGTGCACGCCGATCGCCGCGAAATTTCGGATGTCGCCGGCGATCTCCTCCGGCGCGCCGGAGAACGGCCGGCGGGACCCGTCCGGCGACGGAATACCGGTATCATAGAGCGGCGCCTTGTAGGAGACTGTCAGCGCCGAGAAATCGCGTCCCTCAGCCTCGGTCAGACGCTTCAGCGTATCGAGATGCGCGCGCATCTCCCGCGGCGGCAGCGGCGAGGCGGCCACCGCGCCGACCGGGTGCCAGCCGTCGCCGTGCCGGGCCGTGCGTCGCAGAGCGGCGCGGGAATGTCCGCCGACCCAGATCGGCGGGTGCGGCTTCTGCACCGGGAAAGGCTCGCAGCGGATATCGGAATAGCGATAGAACCGGCCCTCGAAGCTGGCCGGCGACTGCGACCAGAGCTGCTTGAAGATCGCAATCCACTCATCGGTCACCGCGCCGCGCGCCTCGAAAGCGGGGCTGTTCAGCGCCTCGAATTCCTCGCGCAGCCAGCCGGCGCCGACCCCCAGCGTCAGCCTTCCGCCGGACAGGACATCGAGCGAGGCCGCCATCTTCGCGGTCAGCACCGGATTGCGGTACGGCAAGACCAGCACCGAGGTGACGAGCCGCAGCCGCTCCGTCGCACCGGCCACCACCCCAAGGATCGAGAACGTCTCCAGCGCATCGCCGATGCTCGGGTGCCTGCCGTCCACCGTGTAGGGATAGGTGGACCGGCTCTCGACCGGGAAGACGATGTGATCCGCGACCATCGCCGAGTGCAATCCCAGCCGCTCGCCTTCGCGCGCCAGGGCGAGAACACCGTCGCGCGTCGCGGTGGGACCACGCGTGGGGAGATAAAAGCCGTAGCGCATCCGGCACGTTCCCAATCAATGCATCGAGGCCAACCCGGCGACCGGAAGACGCGAGGAGCCTCGATTGCGCCTGCGCAGCATCCGGCGCGCATCGTCCGGGCGGTCGGCCGCGAGATACGCCTTCAGCAGCGTGAATTCCACGAGATCAAGCTGGGCGCGGCTGCCGCCGATGCGTTCGAGTTCGTCGGCGACCGGTTCGAGCGCGCCGATCGCGGCGGCCAAATCGCCGCGTTCGAAGGCGACAAAACCGCGCGACACCGCCGGAACCAGAGGACCGGACGGGTAGCGGCCGTCGCGCGCGAGCGTGTCGATCTGCTGCGCACCCGCCTCCAGCCCCGCGTCATTGCCGGCCACGACCTGCGCCAGCGCGACGTGCATATCGCAGAAAGCGGCGCCGGCCCGCGAGAACGCACCGGCCGCGAAATCGTGCATCGTGCGCCAGGAATCGGCGTCGCGCGGATGCCCGGCGAGTTCCCAGCGCCACAGAAACGAGACCGCATCGGTTATCTTTCCGCGCAGCGGCCCGGTGTGCACACCGGGTCCGAAGGAATCCCGGAACAGCCGGAGCGCCGCCGCCGCGTCGCCGGCCTCGATGTGCCCGAGCGCGAGATGCCAGCTCAAATGGCTGTACAGCGCGCCGTCGCGCGGATAGGTGGGAAGCCAGGAGATCAGAAAGGCGCGGCCCGCATCGGTGTCGCCCGCCTCGTAGCAGAGATGCGCCAGAGCATGCGCCGCCCAGGGGTTCTTGGGGTTCTGAGCGAGAGATCGTTCGATCACCGGACGGGCGGCATCGCGCTGTCCGTTTTCCGAGAGCGCCATACCGTGATGCGCCGTAAACCACCAATCGTCGCCATAGCTCGGGGCGAGCCTGTCGAGCAGCTCCAGCAGCATGCGCTTCTGCCCGGCGCGGCCGGAACTGCCGATCAGCCCGTTGGTGAAGGCGGCGGTGGCGAGCACCACAGCATCGCGCGGCCAAGCGTCCAGATGCGCGTACAATGCGGACAGCGCGGCTTCGGCGTCGCCGGCCAGCAGCAGGTCAAAAAAGGCGACATGGCCGGCTTCCCGCTCGGAAAGACCGGCGGTGAGCGATCTGGCCGCCGCTATTGCTTCGCGTGCCGCCGCGTCGCCGTGCTCCAGCAACGCATGCGCCCTGGCGGCATGGGCGAGAGCAAAGCCGGGATCGGCGGCGAGGGCGCGATCAAACGCCTCGATCGCGCCAGGATAATTGGTCAGCTTCGCCTCGACACCCTCGACATAGGCGTCCCGCGCAGCGACGGAAGTCGTGGACAAGGGAAGTCCGTAGCGGTCGGTCAGCATGCTGGCCCTCTCCACGCGGGCTAAAACCGGCATCAACCGGCATTGGATATTAGGCTTTTATTTTACCAATCGGCGACTGTCTTTGCATTCAGCGGTTGGAACCTCCTCCTAGATGGGCCAGGATATCATTCAATGCCTCATCAACACCCAAAGCTCTGCGACGAGCTTTGTTGAACAATTCTCGCATAAGTCGAAAAAAATCTTCCCCAGAATATTCAGTACCCAGCGATACATCTGAAAACTCATCTACGGTCTTTCCCTCAGAATTAATAATCGAAATAACATAGTCTGGCATATCGCTGTCTCTTGCCTTTTTTTCGCTGAGCATCAGAGAATAGTTAGGGAATGAAACTAAAAATGCCGATTCGTTTCCCGTCTCTTTCCAATCAAGCTTGCCGTTATCAGTCTGCTCGACCAACAGATGCAAGATTTGAGTATATTTATTGTTGCTCATTTCGGGGCCCCTCACCTGCCGCCTTGATGTCGATTAGCACGCCATGAAGAGCGTCGATATCCCTCGAAAGCAGCCTGTTCAGTCTGGCGTAATCGGGGAGCGAGCCGCCGTGTATCGATTTTTCGATCGTATCCTCGATAGTCGCCAAAGTCGTGATAGCTGTCTGCAATATTACATCCTGAGAGTCGCGAATTGAAGGAGCCAATCTGCGCACACCAATCAGGGCTTTTCTCAGCGCAGCATAACGGTCTGGCAGCATCTCCAACTGCCTGGATCGATGAAGTCGTTTGATCTCTTCCATCAGAGTGATTGCCGACGAGAACTCCGCCACAGTCTCGTATGAACGAATCATGCGGCGGGCTTCGTTCGCGGCCATTTCAGCGCGCTCCGCTGCCGACCGCGACCGCCACACGTTCCACAGCGTCACCAAGAACCCGACAATAGTGATGAATACACCTGCTATACTTGCGAGATCACCAATGCGGTTCTCCACAATCCACTGCATTATCGGCATTCAGGCCGTTCGAATTTCGCATAATATCGCTTTCTCACAGAACTCTCGGTCGAATAGACCGGATCGTCAAGCCACCTTATAGACGCGCTTTATTCGGCCCTCAGCGAGCGGGAAACCAGCTCCGGCGGCGCGAACGCGCGGTCGTGCGTCAGCGACGGCACCGAACCCCGCGCCTCGGCAACCCGTGCCGGGTCGATGCGCGCCGTGATGATCCCGGTTTCCTCGCCGCCATCGGCCAACACTTCTCCCCATGGATCGACGATCAGCGAATGACCGTAGCTGCGGCGGCCTCCGGCGTGCTCGCCCCATTGCGCCGGCGCAAACACAAAGCAGCCGTTCTCGATCGCGCGGGTGCGCAGCAGCACGTGCCAATGCGCCCGTCCGGTCGGCACCGTAAAGACCGACGGCACGCTGAGAAACTCGGCGCCGGTCTGCGCCAGCGCGCGGTAGAGATGCGGAAACCTGACATCGTAGCACACGCTCATGCCCAGCCGGCCCCACGGGGTCTCGGCGACCACCGTGTGCCCGCCGGGGCGGTAGGCGTTGCTCTCGCGATAGCTCTCGCCGCCCGGCAGGTCGATATCGAACATATGGATCTTGTCGTAGCGGGCGACGATCGCGCCGCCGGAGTCGATCAGGAACGAGCGGTTCGCGAGCCGGCCCTCTCCGGACTCCGCGCCGATCTCGCCGGCCGGGTCGATGACCAGCGAACCGAGCAGCAGCCACGCCCCAGTCTCGCGCGCCAACTCGCACATCCCGGCAAGAAACGGTTCCTCCCCCTCGCGCCGCGCCTTCTCGCGGCGATCCCTGCCGCTCGCGATCAGATTGCTGACCTCTGGGGTCATGATAAAATCGGCGCCGGCATCGCGCGCCCGCCGCACCAGATCGGTGACCTGGCGCAGATTGGGTTCGATATCCGCTCCGGCCGTAAACTGGACGCAAGCAGCTGTGAACGGGCCGCTCATGCGCCGGTCCCCAGCTTTGGATCGAGCTTGCCGGCACGGTCGAGCGCGACCATGTCGTCGCAGCCGCCGATATGCTCGCCGTCGATAAAGATCTGCGGCACCGTCGTGCGTCCCCCGGCGCGCCGGATCATCTCGTCACGCCGTTGCGGCTCCTCGATGATGTCGATCTCGGCATAATCGACCCCCTTGCGCTCCAGCAGCGCACGGGCCCGCGCGCAATACGGGCAGAACATCGTCGTATAGATTTCGACCTGGGGCATCATTGGCTCCGCGTCGCATCCGGAGAGAAGTTGTTCGGCGGACATGATATGGCGCCCGCGATCCGATACGGCAAACACCGCACGCGCGATCCCCTCAACTCCCGGCGCGCACCGCGCGGGCCAGGGTCAGCACGCCGATCCAGCCTGCTCCGGCGCGGCGCAGCACGCGGGCGCACTCGTCGGCGGTGGCGCCGGTCGTCATCACGTCGTCGATGATGACGAGCCGCTTGCCGGCGATGCTGCGTCCCCGGTGCAGCATGAACGCGCCGCGCACGTTGCGCGCGCGCGCCAGCGGCCCGAGACGGCCCTGCGACGGGGTGCGGCGCCGGCGCCCGAGCCAGTCCGGCGCGACCGGCGGCCCGCCGGCGGCATGGATGGCATGCGCCAGCAGCGTGGCCTGGTTGTAGCGGCGCGCGAACAGCCGGGTCCAGTGCAGCGGCACCGGCACGAGCAGGTCGGCGCCGTCGAGCACCTCACTTCCCGCGCGCCACATCCATCGCCCGAGCGAGCGCGCGAGATGGGTGCGGTCGCCATGCTTCAGCGACAGCACGAGCGCACGACTGTGCTTGTCATAGCGCATGACCGCGCGCGCGCGGTCCCAGTGCGGCTTCCGGCCGGCGCAGGCGCCGCAGACCGCTCCCTCTCCCATCGGATGCGCGAATGGCAACCCGCACACCGCGCACCACGGCGCGGCGAAAAAATTCATCGCGTTCCAACAGGTCGCGCACAGCGCATCCGGTTCATCGACCGTGATGCTGCACCCCAGGCAGCACGGCGGCAACACGCTGTCGATTACGGCGCGACCGATCCGATGCAGAGGGGTGGGCAGGGTTGCCGAAAGCCGCATCGCCTCCCACTATCCAGGATATTCCTCCCCATCATCCGACAGAGCGGTTGCGCGTCAACCCTGGCGTGCGCCGCCGGAGGCGCGACGCGCGCAATCATGTCATCCTCGGCTCCGTCCCTGACCGCGCTGTTCGACCGACGCGCCTGGCGCGCCCACCGCAACCGTGCGGCCGCGGGCGGGGTCGATTTTCTGCACGACGAAATCGGCGACCGGCTGCTCGACCGCCTCGATCTGGTCAACCGGGAATTTCCCGATGTGCTCGACCTCGGCGCGCGGCACGGCGCCCTCGCCGGCCGGCTCGCAAAACGGAAGGGCACGGAGCGGGTCGTCATGGCGGAACCGGCGATCCAATTCCTCGCTCGCGCGAGCGGCGCGCGCGTCGCGGCCGATCCCGAGCTGGTGCCGTTTCGCGATGCCGGCTTTGATCTCGTCGTCGGCAATCTGGTACTGCACTGGGCCGCCGACCTGCCCGGCGCCCTCGTTCAATTGCGCCGCGTGCTAAAGCCGGACGGGCTGCTGCTGGCCGGGATGTTCGGCGGACAAACGCTAGTCGAATTGCGCACCGCCCTGTTCGAAGCGGAGCTGGCCGAGGAAGGCGGGGTCAGCCCACGCGTATCGCCTGCCGTCGAGCTTGGCGACGCGGCCGCGCTGTTGACGCGGGCCGGCTATGCGCTGCCGGTCGCCGACAGCGAAACGATCACGGTCGCCTATCCCGACCTGCCGGCGCTGATGCGCGACCTGCGCGGTATCGGCGAGACCAACGCGCTGACCGCGCGTCGCCGCGGGTTCATGCGCCGCACGACCCTGGCGCGCGCCGCGCTGATCTATGCCGAGCGCTTCGCCGAACCCGACGGAAATATCCCGGCGACATTCGAGGTGCTGTATTTGTGCGGCTGGGCGCCGCACCCGAGCCAGCCGAAGCCCCTGCCGCGCGGCAGCGCAACCACCCGGCTCGCCGATGCGCTGAAGCCGAAAGATTAACCCTCTCCCGCAATGCGGGAGAGGGTTTCATGCCGTCTTGCCTCCCGGACTTCTCAGCCCTTGCTTTTCGGTCCTTCGAGCAGGGCGGCGCCGCGGTTTTGGATCTGGCTGACGATCCGTTTCGCGGCCATGTGCAGCAACGCCGGCAGCCCGAGTTCGACCCGGACGAATTCCTCGTACACCTCGATGCGTCCGGTTATCGTCTGCATCAGCGCCGACACTCGGAAGCTGAGCGTGTACCCGTCCCAGCTGTAATCGAGCGATCTGACATAGGCGGCGACCTCGGTGCGGATTGCTGCCAGCCCGTTTTCGAGGCGCCGCTTTGCCTCGTCGCGTCCGAGGCGGTGCGAAATCGTGACGGTGATCGGTTCGGGCGAGGTCATCATATTCGGATCAACGCTTGTCGAGGGCGCTCCGCACCGCTTTGATGGCGCGCGGCTGCGGCATGGAAGCCCGCCATGCCGCGCAAGGCAAGAGAGACGCGAGGACGGAATGGCCGATCTGCGGGTGCGCAGCGAAATCGCCGGTTCGGTGTGGAAGATCGAGGTGGCGGTCGGCGACAGCGTCGCCGAGGACGATCCGCTCGTCATTCTCGAATCGATGAAGATGGAAATCCCGCTGCTGGCGCCGCGCTCGGGGGTGATCAAGGAAATCCTCGTCACCGAGGGCGAGCCGATCGCCGAGGGCGATATCGCCGTGATCCTGGGATGATCGGCATGATGCGCGTCGGGTCTCGGGGCTGAGGCAAGCCATGGCGGGTCCGCTGCGGGTCGGCGCGGAGATCAAGGGGGAAGAGGCGGCGCTCGCCGTGGCGGCGGCGCTCGACGCGTCGGCTGGCGCGGTCAGCGCATTCGAGCTGTGCGAGCCGGCTCCCGGCGAGAAGGCGCTGTGGCGGGTCGAGGCCTGGCCGGACGCGCCGATCCTTGATCCGGGTCTCGAAATCCGGCTGGCGCTGCTCGCCGCCGGGGCCGGCGGGAAGCTGATCCGCATCGCAGAGGAACGGCTCGGCGAGCGCGATTGGCTGGAAGAGAACCGCCGGGCGTTTCCGCCGCTGCGCATCGGGCGGTTTTTTGTGCACGGCTCGCACTGGACCGGACCCCTGCCGCCCGGCGTGGTCGCGGTCGAGATCGACGCGGCCACCGCCTTCGGCACCGGCGAGCATCCCTCGACGCGCGGTTGCCTGTTGGCGCTCGATAGTCTGGCGCGCCGCCGCCGCTTCCGCCGGGTGCTCGATATCGGCACCGGCAGCGGCGTGCTGGCGATCGCCGCCGCAAAGCTCCTGCATCGCAACGTGCTGGCGAGCGATATCGATTGCGCCGCCGCGCTTGTCGGCGCGCACCACGTCAAGCGCAACGGTCTGCGCGGCCGGGTGCATGTGATCTGCGCGCCGGGCTACCGCGCCCGCGCGGTGCGGCGCGCGAGATACGACTTGATCTTCGCCAACATCCTGGCGCGTCCGCTGAGCCTGATGGCGCGCGATCTGGCGAGGGCGCTGGCCCCCGGCGGCGTGGCGGTGCTTTCAGGGCTGCTGCGCCGTCAGGAGAGGATGGTGCTCGCTTCGCACCGGATGCAGGGTCTCGCGATGACGGCGAGGGTCGCGATCGACGGCTGGTCGACGCTGATCCTGCGCCGCGGCCCCGGCGAGGAGCGGAGGTGAATCGATGACCGACATGCGTGACGATCTCGGCGCCTTTGTTCCGGGCCAGATGTTCCGCATCGCCGGGCGGGACGATGGACCGCTCGCCGGTCTGACCTTCGCGGCCAAGGATCTGTTCGATGTCGCCGGCCGTCCGACCGGCGGCGGCAACCCGGATTGGGCGCGCATCCAGCCGCTTCCGGAGCGACACGCCTGGGCGGTGCAGACCTTGCTCGACGCCGGCGCCGAGCTGATCGGCAAGACGATCACCGACGAGGTCTCGCTCGGCATATTGGGAGAAAACCCGTTCGAGGGGACCCCGGCAAACCCGCGCGCGCCGGGACGGGTGCCGGGCGGCTCGTCGGCCGGGTCGGCGGCGGTTGTCGCGGGCGGGGTCTGCGACATCGCGCTCGGCACCGATACCGGCGGGTCGGTGCGGGTGCCGGCGAGTTTCTGCGGCATCTACGGCATCCGCCCGACGCACGGGCGGCTCGATCTCGCCGGCATGATGGCGCAGGCGCCGAGTTCGGACACGACCGGCTGGTTTGCGCGCGACGCCGAGACATTCTCCCTGATCTCATCGGTCATGCTGGCCGAGCCGATCCCCGATGCGCTGCCGCGGCGTCTTGTGATCGCAAGCGATGCCTTCGCCTTTGCCGATCCCGACACCGAAGCCGCGCTCGAACCTATGGTTGCCCGGCTGCGCCGGCTGATCGGAGAGGCGCGCGAGGAAACGATGGCGCCGCCGGGTCTGGCGAGCTGGGCGCGGGCGCAGCGCACCCTGCAACCGTTCGAGGCGTGGCAGACCTTCCAGGACTGGATCGAGCGCGCCAATCCGCGGCTGCAATTCAGCGTCGCGCGCAATTTGATCCAGGGGGCGGCGGCGTCGGCAGCCGAGCGCGCCTGGGCCAGCCTGGTGCGCGAGGAGGCGCGCGGCCGCATGCGCCAATTGCTGCCGCCCGGCACGATCCTGTGCCTGCCGACCACGCCGTTTCCGGCGCCGCCCCGCGGTCGGACCCTCTCGGCCACCGACGCGCTGCGCAACCGCATCACCTGCCTGTGCGCGCATGGCGGACTGACCGGCGTGCCGCAGGTCAATCTGCCGGGTGCCGCAGTCGGCGATCTGCCGGTCGGGCTGTCGATTATCGGGCCGCGCGGCAGCGATGCGGGTCTCGTCGCCGTCGCACGCGCCCTGGCCGCGTAATACCAACCGCCCGTGAGTCCGATCCTCGGCCGCGTCCCCTCTCCCGCTTGCGGGGGAGAGTCAGGGTGGGGGTATAGGTCAAGGTTTCGGGCCGCTGGCGTAAGACCCCGCCGGGCGTCAGTGGACCAGGGCGCGGCGGGCGGCGGCAAGGGTCGCATCAGAGCCGGCGCCTGCGTCGATGCGGCTCCAGTCGATCGATCCGGGGTCGCGGGACAGTTGCCGGGCGACAATTGCCGGCGATGCGTCGGAAGCATCGCCGACCCGCGCGCCGACCCGCGCCATCAGCCGGTCGGACGGCGCTTCGAGCCACAGCCCGGTAAACGGCACGCCGGCATCGACCGCGACCGCGGCGAACGCGCGACGCTCGTCTTCCCGCAGCGCGACGGCATCGATCACCGCCGCATAGCCGGCGCGCAGCGCCGCGGCGGCACCTTCGCACAGATCGTGATACACGCGCTCGGTAATCTCCGCCGCATAAGCCTCGGGCGGCAGCGGCGTTTCGGGGTCGGTGCCGAACATGAGTTTGCGGATCGCGTCGCTGCGCAGCCAGCGGGCGCCGGGCGCCGGACCAAGCGCCGGCGCGAGACCGGCGGCGAGGGTCGATTTGCCGGTGCCGCTCAATCCGCCGATCGCGACCAGGCGCGGCGGGCTCGGCGTCAATGCCGCCTCGGCCTCGTCGAGATAGGCGCGCACCTCGGCCAGGATGGCGGCGCGATCCCCGCCGCCCCAGCCATGCTCGGCTTTGGTCGCCGTGACATGCGCCCGGATCAGCGCCCGCAACGCCAGAAACAGCGGCATCGCGGCGAGACCGTCATCCTCGCCGGTCAGGTCCAGATAGCGGTTCAGCACCAGATTGGCGAGATCGCGATGCCGGCGATGGTCGAGATCCATCAGCAGAAAGGCGAGGTCGTACAGCACGTCGATGCTGGCGATGTCCTCGGAAAACTCGATGCAATCGAACAGCAGCGGTCTGCCGTCCACGAGACAGATATTGCCCAGATGCAGGTCGCCATGACACAGCCGCACCTTGCCGGCGTCACGCCTTTGATCGAGTAGTGTGCCGGTGCGCGATACGGCGCGATCGAGGGCGCTCTCGATGCGCCCGATCTGCTCCGAGTCGAACCCGGCCGCCCGGCATTGCCGCAGGATATCGATATTGGTGCGTGCCAGCCCGGCCATCGCTGCGCCGCCGCCGCGATCGGGGCGCTGTTCGGCTTTTCCGTGAAATTCGGCGATGTGCGCGGTCAGGGCGTAGAGCAGCGGCGGCGACAGCGTTCCGCGCCGGGCTAGATTGTCGAGCAGCTCCCGCTGTTCGAACCGCCGCATGACGACGACATAATCGACCACCGCGTCATCGGGCCGCCCCTCTCGCCCCCAGCGCAGATTTCCATCGGGGCCGCGGCTGATTGCCCGCACGTCGAGATAAAGAGACGGCGCCGTGCGCCGGTTGAGCCTGAGTTCCGCGCCGCAGGCCGCGAGCCGAAGCGCGAGCGTCGAAAAATCGAGATAGGCGTATTTGACCGCGCGTTTCAGCTTGTAGGCGTAACCGCCGGCGAGGAACACGACCGAGGCATGCGTCTCGACGCTTTCCACGGGCGCAGCGCCGGGCGGATAGGACGCGGGATCGCGCAGAAACGCCGTGACCTCCCGCTGTTCGTCCTCCATCCGGTCGTCACCCATCCGGCATCCCCGCAATCGCAATCTGTCACGACCGGCCAAGCCGCCTTCGCGCCGCTCGTGATACCATCAACGTTCTTGCTTTATCGTTAGCAGCCGAAAAGATGACCGCCGTTCGCGGGGCGCCGCCGCATTATGGCCGGCGCTGACGGCGCCGGGGCGGATCGGGGCGGCGCCCGGAGCGTAGACGAGGCGGCGGCGCGGCAGCCGCGCCGCCGCCGGCTTGGCATAGATCTGCTTCGCCGCTTCAACAAGCAACACCCCGGCGAAGGTCGGGAAAAACCGGTTGCCGATCCGCTCCCAGGCCGCCGCCGAACGCAGCATCACGCGCCCCGTGAACGGCGGGACGAACAGCGCGGTCTCCGAGCCGATCGGCGTGAACTGCTCCTCACGCAACAGGCGCGACAGTTGCGACATCGTATAGGGGCGGCCGGAGCCGAACGGCGTGTAATCGAGCCGCGCCCAGATCCCGCGCCGGTTCGGTGCGACGATCAGGACGCGGCCGCCGCCAGCCAGCACCCGCCATATCTCCTTCAGCAGGGCGCGGGTTTCATCGGCCGTTTCGAGACCGTGGATCAGCAGCACCCGGTCTATCGAGTAGTCGGAGAACGGCAACTCGCCCTCATCGGCCAGCGCAACGAGGTTGAGCCGGTCCGGCGGCCAGCGCAAGACGCCGAGCGAGGCCGGCATTACGGCCACGGTACGCTCGGTGCCGGGCGCCAGCGCCGGCAGAAACGGGGTGGCGTAGCCGAGACCCAACAGCCGCATGCCGTGCAGGTCGGGCCAGAGCCGTTGGATCGCACGCCGGATCATGCGGCGCGCCACCTGGCCCAGCGCGGTGCGGTAGAAATCCCGGAGATCGACGACGTCGGACGGCATCACCAGATTTTAACGCAGCGCCTCGACCGTACCAGCGGTTGATGAACCGTGGAACGGATTTGCCAAAAGCCTGTCTCGCCGCGAATGCCGGCTCCATCTCCGTCTCCCGCGCCGGCGAACCGATCCTGGCTTTCCTGCGGCATAGGGCCGGTTTAAGCTGGCTGCGTTCTCGCCCGGCAAGGCGCGGGATGGTATTGCATTCAAACCTCGGCAAAACGGGTCAGGTGATGCGGATCGGGGCGGCGATGTTTTTTACCGACTACTCGATGACCCCGGCCGATCTGGCGCGGGCGCTCGAGGAGCGCGGTTTCGAGTCGGTCTGGGCGCCGGAGCACTCGCATATCCCGCTGTCCCGCAGATCGCCGTTCCCGTCGGGCGGCGAACTGCCGAAACAATACAGTGACGTGATGGACCCGTTCGTCAGCCTGTCATCGGCCGCCGCCGTGACGCAGAGGCTCAAGATCGGGACCGGCGTCTGTCTCGTGATCCAGCGCGACACGATCCAGACCGCCAAGCTCGTCGCCTCGCTCGACCGGGTCTCGGGCGGTCGCTTTCTGTTTGGGGTCGGCGGCGGCTGGAACCGCGAGGAGATGGAGGATCACGGCACGGTCTATGCGACGCGGTTCAAGAAAATGCGCGAACAGATCGAGGCGATGCGCATCATCTGGACCGAGAGCAAGCCCGAATATCACGGCGAGATCGTCGATTTTCCGCCGATGATGACCTGGCCGAAGCCGGTGCAGAAGCCATGCCCGCCGGTCATTGTCGGCGGCATGTTTCCGCACGCGGCGCGGCGCGCGATCCGCTACGGCAATGGCTGGATTCCGCATTCGCGCCGTCCGCAGTACGAGGATGTGACCGATTACCTGCCGCAATTCCGCGAGATGACGGCCGAAGCCGGACGCGACCCCGCCGAGGTGCCGGTTACAGTCTGGGGGGTTCAGCCCGATCTCGACCGGCTCAAGCGCCACGAGGAACAGGGCGTCAGTCGCGGTGTCGTGCAACTGGCGCCGGAACCGGCCGATAAGACGCTGCCGATCCTCGATCGCTGGGCCGAGCTGATCCGCAGACTCGGCGCGGGAAATTGAGGCGGCAGCCCGGCGAGCCGGCGTCAGGAAGCGGCTCGCACGAAAGGAGCGATGACATGATTCAAATCAACGGAATGGCGCATGTCATCCTGACCGTGTCCAGCTTCGAGCGGGCGCTGAGCTTTTACGGGCAGTTGCTGCCATTTCTGGGATTGAAACCGATCTTTCAGGGTGAGAATTTCGCCTATTGGGTGGGTGGCCGTACCGCGCTTGGCATCCAACGCTGCGATGATGCCCATCGCGGCGAGAGCTTTGTCCAGTCCCGCGTCGGGCTGCACCACCTCTGCTTCCGCGCAAGAAGTCGCGAAGACATCGAGAAGGCGGCGCAGTTCCTGCGAGATCTCGGGGCGACGATCGTTCGCGGCCCGCAAGACGGAGAGTGGGCGCCTGGGTATTACTACGTGCTGTTCGAGGACCCTGACCGGATCCGCGTCGAGATCTGCCACGTGCCCGGCGCGGGAGTGCTTGCGCAGGGCACCGACTTCAACCCAGGCACCGATTACACATGATCATGTCGGGGCGGTACGCGCAAATGAGCAGCGATGCCGTCACGCTTGGCGACTGCGATGAACCGGGATTTGGGATCGGGCGTTGTCGGGCGGGCGCCATTCCGTCGTGCGGGACGGAGCGGATGGTATGCAGCTCGTGCTGGGCGCGGCGGAACCGGTCATGCGCGGAGAGTGGCGAAGAAAATGACCGCAGAGCGGCACGATACCGATGGCGATGGGTTCAGATCGCAGCCGCCGAAACAGTGCCCCGGCAGCGGTCTTGAGGCATCCAGCCATTGATCACTTGACAGCCACTCCTCCCGGTTCGGTCATTGCAGCAAACCGTCTCCCGAGCGCGTCTAAGGAGTTGACACTGTTTATTCAGCCTGAGAACAGTGTTGCGCGCCCGGAGCAGCCGTCCCAGGGAGGCATTGAACCTATCAGCGATCTTGCCCAGGTTCCCGACCAGGCCGCCTGCAACGCCAGCGAGGATGACGACAACGCCAGGGCAGCAATATCTTCGTAAGTACATTGCCGCCCCGCCCATGAACCAGTTATTATCTCAGACCTCTTCATGATCCCGAGCGTATTGCAATGCACAGGATCGGGTCGTACCAACTCTTCCGCGACCGCAATCCTTCACTGCCGCGTCGGGCGGGATCAATCAAGCCGCGCTGTCGCTAAGACACCTATCAGCCGGCTGGCATAAGGGGGCTGCCATTGCCATGAACCTCCCACACCGGCTGCCTCATCGTGAAGACCGGGACTTACATCGGGGAGCACGAACAATGACGCATGCCGATCACCCGGTAGCTCCACAAGTTGACCCCGGGGAGCCGGCAACGTTCGAGGGTGTGAGTGGCGGGATCATATATGGTTCGATTTCGCAGGATCTCGTCCTGAACGGCGTGGTCGAAGTAGAGGTTTTTGTCAACGGCATACGCATAGGGGCCGTTTCCATCACCAAAGATGCTCCCGCCGACAATACTGAGGCGACACGCCGGCAATTTGAGCTTATGGTTCCGCCCAATCTGAATGTTGAGGCTCCGGTAACGATTCGGGGCCGCATTGCCGGAACAACGCATGAAATCGGCAATCCGATCACGCTGCTGACGCCAAAGGAGGTCTTCGGCGCGCTAACCTTGGCGCGAGGGTCTATCCGGCTTGAGAACGGGATAATTCACGGCGTTTTGAACCATGTTAACCCCGCGGCGCTGCCGCTCACGGTTGGTATGTTTGTCAAAGATGAATTATTCGAGCAGATCGAAATTTCGCGATCCGATACGCTCATTCAAAAGGGAAGACTGCTGGACAATCTGGCTTTTCAGATCCCTCTGCCTACCTCGCTACTCCACGGTAGCGTCGTCACTCTCAGTGTCCGTCTTTGCGGCTCTGATGTCGAGTTTGCCGGCAGTCCGCTGACGATTGCAATGACTGCCGGGACCAGCTTGCCTGAGCGATTGGCAAGACTCGAGACCCAGATGGACGAAGTGTCGGAGGCCGTACGAACGGCGCCACAGCGTATGGTCTCTGATATTGTTGAGCAGTTTTACAAGCTGATTGTACCGCGTGTCGACGCGATCGTGACTGCGCAGCGCGAAATGCTCGAAGGACAGATGACCGAGCTTTGGAGGCAACTGTCTGGCACACAGCATTCGTTACCGCGCCCTGGGCTGCCCACGACGGTGATCCAGCAAATGCACGAAGCCTTCACCGGCTTCGGATGGTCGACGAGGGGGACAAATCCCGAGGGGCGCGAGCGTTGGTTCGCCAAGGCGGCGTTCATAGCTGTCCATATCTCCCCAGCATCGCCGCTGCTGCTCAAACTTACGGGTTCAGCCATTATTGGAGACCCGAGATCGTCAGGTCTCGAAATATCGGCCAATGGCCGTCGCTTGACCGTCGCGATGGAGGAGAACAGGGCGAACCAGTGGATTGCAGTGGCAGTGATTTCAAGTTCGATCCTCGCGATGAACGGTGTTCTCGGTATCCAGCTATCGATGCAGAAACAAGGTTATCATCCGGCGGCGCCGGACAACCAAATGGTATCGGCCAGCGTTGAAACAGTTGAGCTACTCCCGCTGGCGTATCTCGACGATCAGGCGCGTATCGACGCCTGCGACGATACCAGAACATTTATCACAGGGTGGCATTCTGTTGAGCAGACAGAAAAAGGCGTTCCATTTCGCTGGATGGGGCCGACCGGAATTCTCGTGCCACCAGTCTTGCGCTCGCCCTCTCATCATTTCCAATTCATCGAGTTCGCGGGACCATTTTCTCTATCCGACATCTTGGATAAGCGCCAATCGTTTCGTGTATATCTAGGGGCGAAAGAGTTGCCGCGCGGCGAGATCGAGCAACTATCAGACAAATCCTGGTTCGCGCGTTTTGCCATCCCCTCACATATCGCCGGCGGAATTGGAGCCGTACTACGCTTGCAGGCACCTGCGCATGTTCCTCCGAATGACCCGCGCGCCCTCAGTATTGCGATATCCAAAATTGTGATAAAGTCGGGTCCGGTTGCAGAACACAGCGTTACTTGAATGTTGTCCGGCCCAAATGCATTCGACGCCACGATGTGGGCTACAAATTTTCGCCGGCGGCAATTTGCTGCAAAACTCAGTCTCAATCCGATTTTCAGAGTCAACCTGACCCTCGGCATGCTCTAGTAAATTAAGAATATGCATGCACTTGTTGTTTCTCCAATCCCCACCGACCCGGATAATCAGGGGAATGCAGCACGCATTACCAGGTTCTGCGAACTTCTTCAGTGCTATGGGTATCAGGTTCACTTCTTGTATTACGGCCTTGAAGGCCTCACCAACGAGGCGGCGCATCGCATGAGATTGCGGTGGGACTTCTTTCACTTCGTACAGCCAGTCTCGCCAAAAACCCCGTCAGCGCCGGATGGCTATCTTATCGATGATGTGTATGGACAAGAGTTGGCCACGGCAATCGACGCCTTAGAAAAAATGTGGCACTACGATTTGGCTGTAATCAACTATGTATGGATGTCGGCTGCCTGTTTATCTCTAGACCAAGCTACTTTCAAGATAATCGACACACACGACGTATTCGGAGAACGGCAATATCTATTACAACGGCAAAAGATTCCTCCTGCCTGGTTTTTTACCTCAGCCGCACAAGAGAGTAGAGGACTTGATCGCGCAGATCTTATCATAGCCATACAACCGGAAGAAGCCCGTATTTTGCGCTGCCGCACCACACGCCCCGTCATTGTAATCGGGCATATTCTACCACCGAATTTTCGGCCACTTGGCCCAGGCAGCGACTCAGGTCCGCTGCAAGCAGGATATCTAGCGAGCGGTAACCCGAGTAATCGATTGTCGTTGGCCAAGCTTGTCCATGTTGTCAGCGAGAATCCGCGGCTTCTGGATAAGTGGAATTTCCTTATCGCTGGCGCGATTGGAGAATACGTACCATCTCACCAGCGTGGATTTTCCACGATCAGTTATGTAGATAGTCTCACCGCCTTTTATGGTTCAATAGATGTCGTGATAAATCCAAACATCAGTGGGTCGGGACTCAAAATAAAAAGCATTGAAGCCCTGTCATTTGGCTTACCGTTGGTCTCCACTGCCAGTGGAATGGCGGGTATCTCGACAAACGAACCCGCGCATTTATGCGGCACACTACAGGAAATGATAGATCGCTTGTTAGAATTGACTGACATGACAGCCCGCTACCGGTTGGCGCAAGCATCGCGAAGTGTTTTCCTTCGATACACCCGAGAGCAAGAAAATGCATTTCGCCGTCTGCTGTTATCGCGAATGGTTGGCAGCCACTGATGAGTAACACCGACAATGTCGAAACGCAACCTTGTCATCTTTTCACCATTGCCGCCAGCACGAAACGGTATAGCCGATTATACCGCCACGTTTTTGCATGATCTCGGTGATGAATTTAATCTATATTTGGTGATTGACGATGCACAACCGCCTCCGACTGTTGATGTAGGCACGTTAGTACGGTTGCCGGAGTATCTCAGGCACGAGCGGAGTTTTTCCACGATAGGGCATGCCTATCAAGTCGGCAACAACTCTGGTCATGCATATCTTTTGCCCATCATGGAACGGCATCCGGGTCTCACGACCGTACATGATCTGTCGTTACACGGTCTGATGGATCATGCATTCGTTGAGCACAAGCAAGGTAGATCGCACCAGGAACTGATGTTTGAAGCTTATGGTCGGCGTGGCTTGGAGGTGGCTCAGCAGATAGCGTTGCAAGGCGGGAAATCTGAAGTCTGTTATCTTGAATTCGGCTTTTTGCCTGTCATCGCGTACCGCTCGATGGGATTGGTAACGCATTCGCAGCTTGGCCGGCTCCGTTTGGCAGCAGCAAGTCGAGGTACTCCTGTATTTGTCGTCCCGCACGCATATCACCCTAAAGCAGCGGAGTTCTTTGGCCCACGGCCGCAGGTTCGCAAGGATTCACGCGCCAAACTTAAGTTGCCAGAACAATCCCTTCTGCTTTTATGTGCTGGTTTCGTTACGAGGGCGAAGCAACTTGATCGCGTTCTCGGTGCTCTTCGTATTTTGCGGGAAGCAGGGCATCACTGCGTCTTGATCATCGCCGGCGAGGTACGTCCGTCCGATTATGACCTATGGGGGAGGATCAAGAGTTATGGAATGGAGAACAGCGTCCTTGTTAGAGACTATGTCGACAACGACGAATTTTTCGCGTATATAGCAGCCGTTGATATACTTGTAAATCTACGCTATCCAACTCTTGGAGAGACCTCTGGAACATTGACGAATGCTTTAGCGATTGGAAGCTGCGCGGTTGTTACAGAGCTCGGTACGTTTGCGGAGCTGCCAGAGGCTTGCGCGGTTCGGGTACCCGTGACGGCTATGACGGATCACGGTCTCGCGGAACGACTGGTTCCCCTGATTGTAGACGCTAAATTGCGTATGTATCACGAGATGGAAAGCCTGCGATTTGCGCGACGCGAGTTCGCTCCGGAGGTCTCTGTCGCACGCTATGTTTCTGCCCTAGAAGAGACTGTATTCGCACGAGTACATGCCGGAAGATCTGGTTTAGAACGATTCGAGTTGATGGCAAAGCAATTGCGGCACGAGGTAGAGCATACCGTTTCCGAGTTGCTGTCGGGATGCATCAAGGGTAAAGCTCAACTGTGGTGGAGAGAAATGCTGCTGCCGCTAGGGTTGCATGACATGACGTTACTTATCTGCGACGAAGAAGATTTTTCCGCTGCACTCGCGAGGCGGGCGTTCCGATGGAAAAATGAAAGCATCATTCCTACTGTGCCGAATGCGCTTTGCGATATCGATATTTGCGATGCCTCGGTTGCGCTGGTAGTCCTATCGGATCGCGACATTGCCACCTTAGGCGTTTTTATACTCGGAGCCGCGAATAGGGTGCTCTGTCTTCGTGGAATCCTCGTACTCGATATTGTTTTTGACGACGAGGCGCCACTAATCACATCATTTGGCAGCGCGTCTCCCGATCATCAGAAAGGTGCATTTAATGTATCAGACAAGAAACTTCTGGCTGAAATTTTAGAGGCGAATGGATTCCGCATAGATCAGTGGGCTGACCGCTTTACAGAAACTGTTGACGAAGGGGTTGCTCAAACTTCCCGCAACCGGGAGATGGCGGTGCGGGCAACAAAGATTTCGCACTCGGTGATCTCCTACCCCGAGGCGGTCTTTTCAAACTATGCCCCATTCTGAACGGCGGCAGCAGTCGGTTTTTCGCAGGCAATACCCATTCTAGAGTGTGATCGGGTCTGGTTGAAACGGGATAGGGGTTCCCCGGCGCGGGGATCTCTGCGCAAGATGCTGGCTGGGGGGCGGAGGCCAGCACGCATGCCCAGACCCTATTCACAGGATTTGCG
>JBFWVT010000054.1:0-32009 GCA_050246595.1 Alphaproteobacteria bacterium | reverse complement strand
GATCTCAACCCGATCGAGCAGGTCTTCGCCAAGCTCAAGACCCTGCTGCGCAAAGCCGATCCGCGCACCACCGAGGACACGTGGCGCCAGATCGGCTCCTTGCTCGATCATTTCTCCGCACAGGAATACGCAAACTACCTCGCCAATGCCGGCTACGCTTCAACCTGAAACGATCACGCTCTAGCGGCGGAATTCGTTGTCCGTCTTGAATTCACTCGGCAGCGGGGCGGGTCTCGTCAGTGGGCAGGGCTGCCGGTTTCCGCTTGCGTCCCCTTTGGCCTCGATTTGCCTCTCCGTTGAGGGGGAACCGGGAGCCGAACGGAGCGGTTTGCCGCATAGGGATGAACCGACCCGTGGAGCGCGGCACCCATCTCGCGCCGGCGCATTCCCGAACCGCGCGCGGCCGCGTTGCTGCACCCCGGGATCAGGCAGATGCAATACGAGGGTGGAATATGACAAGTGAACTCGATCGGTTCGAGCACCGGGCGCAAGAGGTTCGCGGACAATTGGCGCTGGACCTCGATGAGCTGTTCCTCCGATTGCAGCCGCGCCGGATGGTCAGAAACGTCGCCCTATATGCGCGCGACAGGCAGACCGGCAGCGATACGGGCCGCGACGTTGTCCGCGATATGCGGCACAACCCGATCCCTTATCTGTTGGTGGGCATCGGTGTCGCGGGGCTTGTCTGGGCAATATCGAGCTTCTCGCGAACCCGGGCGCGCGCCCGGTTGCCCGAGTTCAGCGAGGCCGATTTCGCGCCGCCACCCTCGTCCCGAGCCGCGGCGGCGCACCCGGTTGCCCCGGTGGTTACGACAGCGTCGACAGCCCCGACTGCCGCGACCCGTCCGATTGCGCCAGCCGTCTCCGCCCCTGCACGGGAGATCAGTCCGGTAACTTCCGCAGAGCGTTGAGGCCCGACCGTGGACGATCTGCATCGAGTCGACCTGCGGCAGCGGGAATCTGACGGCGAGGCGGACGCCATGACAACACGCCGTGAGCGTGGCGAGCCGCCGAGGCGGGAGGGCGAGCGGCGTCCTGCGGAGCGGGATTGGAGGCATGACCGCGCCGAATCGAACCGGCACACGGATGACGGACGCGGCCGTCATGCCGAGCGCCCGAGCGACATACCGGCCCGCGGCTGGAAGGATATTTTGTGGCGTGTCTACAACTCGCTCGGCGAGGATCGCATTCTGATGAATGCGGCGGGAGTCACCTTTTATGCGCTGCTGGCGCTGTTTCCGGCGATCGGGGCGTTTGTCTCGATCTACGGGCTTTTCGCCGATCCGGGCCAGATCACGAATCATCTCGATACGCTTGCCGGCGTCCTGCCGGGTGGTGGTATCGACGTCATCCGGGAACAGCTGACCCGGGTCGCCGCGCAAGGCAGCGGCTCGCTGACATTCGGGCTTATTTTCGGCGTGCTCGTATCGCTGTGGAGCGCCAACGGCGGCATGAAGGCGCTATTCGATGCGCTGAACGTGGTTTACGACGAGGAGGAGAAGCGAAGCTTTCTGCGGCTGAACGCGACCACGCTGATGTTTACGCTGGGAATGCTGGGCTTTGCTATCGTGGCGCTCACCGCGATTGTCGCCGTGCCGGTGATCCTGCCTGCGCTGCCCGACATCCTCGGCACGGTTATCAACTGGGCGCGCTGGCCGGTGATGGCGGTGCTGATCGCGGTGGCTCTGGCCCTGATCTACCGCTACGGCCCGAGCCGGGACGAGCCGAAATGGCGCTGGATAAGCTGGGGCAGCATTTTCGCCGCGGTGGGCTGGCTGGTGTTTTCAGCCGCCTATTCGTTCTATGCGGCCAATTTCGGGACGTTCAACGAGACCTACGGTTCGCTTGGCGCGGCAATCGGTTTTATGCTGTGGATCTGGTTATCGACCACGGTGGTCCTGCTCGGCGGGGAACTGAACGCGGAGATCGAGCACCAGACGATGCGCGATAGCACCAAAGGGGAACCCGAGCCGCTCGGCCAGCGCGGCGCCCGCATGGCCGATTCGGTCGGCCCCAAATCCGACTGAAGTGGTCAGCGTATACCGACGATCATCTCGCTCAAAGCCGCGCTTCCGCCGGGCCAAATCGGCGGTAAAGGCGGAAATAGGACTCGATCATCGAATCAAGCGAAAATCTCTGCCGTGCCAGTTCGCGGCAGCGCTCGCGGTCGAGACCGTCGCAGCGCGGGATCGCTGCGGCCATTTCGTCAACCGTAGACACCAGAAAACCGGTTAAGCCGGGTTCAACGAGGTCGGGCAGCGCGCCGGCGGGAAACGCGACAACCGGGCAGCCGCAGGCCAGCGCCTCCATAGCGACAAGCGAGCTTGTCTCGGGCACCAGGCTCGGGATCAGCAGAGCGCGCGCCGCCGCTAGAAGGCGCCGTTTCCGGGCGAAGCCGATTGGACCGAGAAACCGAGCGTGGCGGCCGAGCCGTGGCCGGATCTCCTCGGAAAAATAGCGTTGATGGGTTTCAT
Organism: Alphaproteobacteria bacterium; assembly: GCA_050246595.1. GTDB lineage: Bacteria > Pseudomonadota > Alphaproteobacteria > ATCC43930 > CGMCC-115725 > DATARH01. Next base: position 29,535 of record JBFWVT010000054.1, on the reverse strand, counting down.
ACGGGAATACCTGACCGGCGAGCAGCAGGGGCGTCCGGGCGAGCCGGGCCGCGTCGAGCCCCAGATGAAAGCCCTTTTCCGGACAGATGCGTCCGAGCGCGAGGGCGAAACCGCGCCTCGCATGGCGCGCCCATAGGCAATCGATCGGGACGCCGTTCGGTATCGGGTCGAGCATGGTCGGCAGCGGCGGAAAGCGACGCTGCTGGTCCGCCGACACGCAATGGAACCAGGTATTTGGGCGCGCCGCCAGAGCTTCGGGCCGGTAGAACTCGGCTGGGAGATGCAGGGTGATCAGCGTCGGAACCGCCGTCTCGGGCAGATGCTCGGCGAAATCGAGCCCGTGCGCATGGATCAGATCGATCCGCTGCTCGGAAAGGGCTTGCTCGATTACCTGGCGCTGCCGCCGCTCGATCGCGCCGCGCTCGTGATCGGTGATGCGTGCCGGCAGTTTCGCGGTCGCGATCAAGCGGCCGGCGACAAGCGACCCCTCGGGGGCGACCACGATCGAGCAATGCCCGGCGGCAACGAGCGCCCGGTCCAACGCCGAGAGAACCTGCTCGGCGCCGCCGACCGCGTCGGGACCGACCGGCGCCAGCGCATAACCGACGCTGAGGACGGTAAACCGCCTGTTCAACCGTTATTGCGAGCGGAGCGAAGCAATCTCGCGCGATCCTGCGCGGTTGCTCCGCCGCTGCGCTCCTCGCAATGAGGGGAGGGCGACAGGCCGAGGAGCTGGAGCGCGTCGGCGGCGGCGCACCGCCAATCCGCGCCGACGATGCCCCAGCCGAGCGTCTCGTAATGCAATTCGCCGGGATGGGGCGGCTCGCGGAAATCATAATCCGGCGCAACACGGAAACGCTCGGTCGAGAGATCGAATTGTTCGAGCAGCCAGAGCTGCGTCGCAAAGCAATCGATCATGTGCTGCTTGCGATCTCGCTCTTCCACTCGGAGCGAAATCACGGTTGCGGGAGAAAATTGTCGTCCCGGCCCACGGGTCCGTCCTTCGGCCGGCCCGAGGATAAACTCCGGCCAGGACTCACTTGTCGGGCGCTCGAATGGATGAGGAATGGATCCCGGCTTTCGCCGGGATGACGCTGTGAGAGGCGGGGAGAGCTGCGGCAGAAACTCGCCGGTGACAAGGCGACCATCATCGCGGTGGTAATACGGTATTTCGATGATCGTCGGCGGAGCGGGGGTGAGCCGGCGGGCGGCATGGACGGCGAAGGCGGTCGAGTCGTGGTCGGGGTGGCCGCCTTCGTAGGCATGCGTGAACACGCACGCGGGTTGTGTCTCGCGCAGCAGTTCTGCAATGCACCGCGCCAAACCGGCGAGGTCTTGCCAAGCTTCTTTGTCGGGGATGCCGAGACCGAGCCGGCGCAGCCGCGCGGCGTCGCCCGCGCGCAATGCCGCGGCAAGTTCCGCCTCCCGCGCCGCGGCGTAATCGGCCACGCTGACGAAGCCGTAATTGCGCGAGTCATGCCCGTCGCGCGGCGCGCCGTCGGTGACGTGCACGAGCAGCGCGTCCTTGAAACGGCTGAGTTGCGCGCCCAGACCGATCGTCTCGTCATCGGGGTGCGCGACAACGATCATGACACGGTCGGCCACGGAGCCGCCCGCGGCGAGAATTGCCAGGATCGCCGCTCCGGCGCTCATTCTCGGGCGGCGAACGGGGCGTAGGCCGAGCCTGCCCGCCAATAGCGGCGCAGCATGCGCGCGCAGAATTCGGCGAATTCCTCATCGACCAGCGGCGGGCTCGTATGGTGCGGCGCGATCCCGCGATGCTCGGGGGTGAAGCAGAATGTGACGGTAACCTCGAACGGGTCGAGGACGCGCATCATGCGGTCGAACCACGAATCGGCGTTGGGACGGAAACTGTCGGCCCAGGACAGGCCGGTGCGCAGGTGGCGCGTGCCGAGCCGCTTCAGCCAGAGCGCCGCGTCATCGAGCCGATGGTCATCAAAATGAAACCACTGGCAGATGCCGAGATCGGGCGCGTAATCCGGGAAAATACCGGCGGCGCGCTTCGGCGTGCCGTCCTCGCGCACCAGACCCATATAGAAATGCCGGTAATAGGACGACCCCTCGGCCTCCTTGTGACGCGTTGTCGCCGGCCAGGCCTGCGGCAGGTCGAACAGGCTGTACCAGTGGATGCGGGGCGCCCGGCCGGTCAACAATTCGGCGGTGCGCCGGAGGCCGAATTCCTGCACTTCCTCGGCTCCGAAGCTGGAGGCGCCGCATTCCGACACCCAGACCGGCAGGTCGGTGACGGCAGCGATCTCGGCGAGTTTGTCGGGCCAAGCATCGAGCGGCCACAGATTCCAGTCGAGCGGGAAACCATGCACCGCGACGACATCGAGCGCGTCGAGCGCGCCCTGTCCCCGCATATTGGCGACAAAATTCGGGTCGATCGGCGAAATCCCGCCGAGCACGCGCGGCAGACCCGGTGCCTCGGCCGCGATCGCCTCGCCGGCCAGCCGGCACATCCGGGCGAAACGCGACCAGTCCGGGTCCAGCTCGGGGTCCCAATGCGATTTGTTGTTCGGCTCGTTCCAGATCATCGCGGCTTCGATCATGCCGCAGCCCCCTTCATCCTGCGCGGCGGCGATGCCGGATAGACCGCGCCGCTTTCGTAGGGCGTCGGTCCGGGCCGGCAGACATAAACCTCCTCCTCCGGATTGCTGGCTATGACAAATCCGGCGCTGCGCAGCATCGCCTTGGTGCAGGCCCGGTTCGGCACCCACCAATTCGTCTCGTCGCCGGCATAGCGGTGTTCGATAAACGACAGGCGCGGCCAGGTCGGCCTCTCGAAGATGATGGTCTCGGCGAACGGGTAATCGTCCGCGATCGGCTCCTCGCCGGGATCGCCGCGCTGCATCGACTGGCAGACGAACAGATCCTTTGCGACGTGTTCGCGGATAAGATCGAGCGCCAGCAGCGGATGGCGCAGGTGATACAGCACGCCGAGAAACAGCACGAGATCGAAACGCTCGCCCAGCGCACCCACGTCGTAAACTGAGAGCTGCGCGAATTCGATATCGAGTCCGCTCACCTCGGCCGCGAAGCGCGCCTGCTTCAGATAGTCCTCGTCGTGGTCGATCCCGAGCACGCGGGCGGCGCCGCGCCGCTTCATCTCGATCGAATAAAACCCGCCGTTGCAGCCGATATCGAGCACGGATTTTCCGCCCAGATCCTGCGGCAGGGCATGCGCGAAACGGCGCCATTTGACCGCCGGATAATCGCCGAGGAAATGCTCGGGTGCGGTCTTGATCCCACCGAGATCGATGTTGTGAAACCACGGTCCGAGCGCGGCGATCTCGCGGCGAAGCCGATCGGGCGAGCGTACCGGCATCAGCGCCGTCCCGCCCGCAGCGACAGCGGGGCGACCCGCCTTGCATTCGGCGATTGCGCCGCCTCGGCCAGCAGCCGCATCGCCTCGCGATAGCCGCCCAGCGTGCCGACATCGACATAGGCCGTGCCTTCCGGCACCGCGACGGCATCCCCGCCCTCGGCAAGCCAGGCAGTTGCCAGTGTGCCGAAATACTCGTCCACCTCGCCGCGCATCTGCCAGAGACGGTGCAATTCGTGCAGCACGGCGCCCGGCATGCGGAACGCGCCCCAGACCCAGTTCGACCGCGCGTGCTCGCGCTTTACCTGGATTTCGCGGACCCGTCCGTCGGGATCGCTGACCACGGCGTCAAACAGTTCCGGGCGCGCCACCGGGAAGGTCAGAAAGGCGAGCCGATCATCGGGAAGCCGTGCGAAAGCATCCTCCGGCATCCAGATCGTATCGGGCAGCCCGACCAATACCTTCTCGGCCGGATCGACAAACGGGACGGCGCGAAAGATCGCGTCGCACAACCCGCGCGGCTCGGGCTGCACCGCATAGGCGATCGCGGCTCTGCCGGTCTCGTCATCGCCGATTTCCCCGCCGTAATATTGCAGGATGTCGAATTTCCAGCGCGAGATCACAAAACAAATCTTGTCGGCGCCGCCCCGCAGCATGCGCTCGATCAGGTATTCGCTGACGGCGCGCGGGCGCTCGGTGTCGCCCTCGAAACGGCTGCCCACGGGGAGCAATTCCTTCGAGAAGGCCAGCGGCTGGATGCGCGTACCGTTGCCGGCGGCGGGAATGATGCCCCACATGGCTCAGGCCTCCAGATACCGTGGTGCGACCTCCCGCGAACCTCCAGCCCACGGATTGCGGTCCGAGAGCAGCTCGACCAGCTCGGCGGCGCGGCGCTCGGCGGTGTGCTCGGACAGGGCGCGCTCGCGAGCCGTCTCACCGATACGCCGCAGCTCGCCGTCGTCGCGGTCGAGCGCGGCGAGCACGTCCTCGGTCGAATAGACGACCAGGATTTCCGATCCCGGTGCGAAGAACGCGTCGAGCCCCTCCCACCAGTCGCTGAGGATCGGGGCGGCGCAGGCAGCCGCCTCGAACAGCCGACCCGACGGGCACCATCCGCTCTCGGCCATCGACCGGCGGGTGACGTTCAGCGTCGCGCGCGCCGCGGCGTAAAAGCGCGGGTGTTCGGCCGGCGCGACATGGCGCCAGAAGAAGATGTTGTCGGTCCAGGCGAAATCCTGCGGATATTGCGCGCCGCCGATCACAAACCGCCAATCCGGGCGACGCCGCGCCGGTTCGAGCAGCAGCCGGTCGAGTTTGTCCTGCCGGTCGGCGGCATAGGTGCCGAGATAGGACAGAGAAGCGCGAGGGCTTGGCGGCTTCTCCCCGGGCTGATAGCGAGCGGGATCGACGCTGCCGTAGAGCGGCGCGACCCGGATTGCGCCGAGCCGTTCCTTGAGCGCGGTCAGGGCGCCGCCGCCGGCATAGCTCAGCACGAGGTCGAACGGCGCGAGACCGCGCGGCCCGATCGCCTCGATCCGCTCGCCGGAAGCGAGGCGTGACAATGTCACCGGCGTGTCGAGATCGTAGAAGACGTGCAGACCCGGCGCGTCGAGCACGATCTCGGTCGCTGCCACACCGTCCGGGCAATACGAGGTCACGATTGCCGCATCGGCGTCGCGCAACTCGCGCAGCGCGACCGGCCGGATATCGTCCCACTCGGCGTACAGCACCAGACGACAGCCATCGATCTCGATCAGGTCGCGATGTTCGGCATACCAGGGTACGTCGCGCTCGAAGAATACGGTGCAATGTCCGTATGCCGCGAGCGCCCGGATCAGCGCCCGCCATAGCACCGCATGACCATTGCCCCAGGACGAACTGACCGACAGGCCGAAGACGACGAGCTTCATCGCGGCACCTCCGCGAGGCCGCGCGCGGCTGCAAGCACCGGACCGGGTCTGGGGGCCGTCTCCGCGACCTCGGCGACATGGGTTTCCAGCTCGGCGGCGCGGTGCTCGGCGGTATGCTGTCTCAGCACGCGGGCGCGCGCCGCATCGGCGATGCGCGCCCGCTCCGGCTCCGGCGTCTCGCGCAGAAACCGCAGCACTTCGTCGCCGTCGCGGGCGGTCAGAATTTCGCGCCCCGGCTCGAAGATCGTCGTCAGACCCGGCCACCAATCGCTGATGATCGGGACGCCGCACGCAGCCGCCTCGAACAGCCGCACGCTCGGCGAGTAACCGAGACGCACCATGTCGGCGCGGGTCACGTTCAAGGTGAAAAGCTGCCGCCCGTAGAACCGCGGATGCCTGTCCGGACCGATGTGCTCGATACGCTCGACATTGGCCGGCCATCGCAGCTCCGCCGGATAGAGCGGGCCGGCCACCGCAAAACTTCCCTCTTTCCAGCGCCGCGCCGGCTCGCACAGCAGCGCGTCGAGCGCCGGCTGACGGTCGGCGCTGTAGGTGCCGAGATAGCCCAGCTCCCACCTGATCTCGCCGGCCGGAAAAGGTCGGTGCCGCTCGGGATCGACACTGCAATACAAGGCCCGCGCGGCGCGCGCCCGGTAGCTTGTTTCGAGCAGGCGCAACGCCGGTCCGCCGGTGAACGACAGGTACAGATCGAAACTCGGGACGAGATCGGCGTCGAGATAGGGGCAGGTCCCGTCGGCCAGCGCGGCCAATGTCACCGGCGTGTCGATGTCGTAAAAGGCGACGATCCCAGTCGCGACCGCCCGCACCCAGCGCGCGATCGCGATGCCGTCCGGAACATACGAGCCGACGATGACGAGATCGGCATCGCGGATTTCGCCGGCCCAGCGCCGCCGCAATTCCGCGAAATCCTCGTAAAGACGCACGGTTCCGAACGGCGGGTCCGTCACGTCGCGATGCGCGCGGTACCACGGCTTGTCGCATTCGAGAAACAGCACCTCGTGGCCGCGCCGGCACAGCGCGCGCATCAGACCGCGATAGGTGGTCGCGTGACCGTTGCCCCAGGAGGAGGTGATCGACAGACCGAGGATGACGATCCGCAGCGGGCGCGGGGCTGCAACCGAACCATTGGAGAGCGCCGGTTGCGTCATCGGAGGCGTCCCGCCAGCACGTCCTCGACCAGCGCGACCCGCTGGGCGTAAGTATGCTCGGCCAGCGCGCGGGTCCGGGCCGCTTCGCCGATCCGCCGCGCCTCGTCCGGGGTCAGCCGTGCCAGACGCTCGGCGATTTCGGGACCGTTCTCCGCGACCAGGATTTCCTTTCCCGGCTCGAAAAACATCGCGATGCCTTCCCAGGAATCAGTGATGATGCAGGTGCCGGCCCCGGCCGCCTCGAACACGCGGGTCGCCGGGCTGTACCCGCATGCGGCCATGCTGTCGCGGCTGACGTTCAGGACGGCCAGCGCCGAGGCGTTGAACGCGTTGTGATCGGCCGTATAGAGATGGCCGACATAACGGATGTTCGGCGGCATGGGCTTGTCGCCCCAACCGGCGCCGGCAAGGACAAAACTGCGGTCGTGCAGCTCGGCGGCCACTGCCAGGAAATACTCGTCGATGCGCCGCTCGCGGTCGGGCAGCCGGTTCGCGACCAGCCCGAGATCGCAGGCGAAACGCGGGTCGGGGGCGGCGGGGCGGTGCGTCGCCGGGTCGAGGCCATTATAGATCGGCACGCATAACCGCGCGCCGAATGCGGTGTAGCGGGAGACCACCGGCGGCCCGCCGCCATAGGTGAAGACGATATCGTAGGCCGGGATCAGCCGGCGGAACGGGTCGCCCGAATCGCCGGCGATGCGGTCCAGCGTCGCCGGCGCGTCGACATCCCAGAACGCGGCGATCGCGCCGGGCCGTCTAAGGGAGGGGATGCGCGCTTCGAGCAGCGTATCGAAGACGCCGACCCCGCTCGCCTTGACCAGCAAATCCGCGTTACGGGCCATGTCGAGCGCCTGCTCGACCCCGTCCTCGGTCGCCGGGTAGACGACCACCCTGGCCCAGTCCGGGTCGGGAATGTCGCGATGATGCTGACGGTCATAGGCGTCGGGTTCGTAAAACGTGATGCGGTGCCCGTTGGCTGCCAGCGCCTGCAAAATACCGCGATAATAGGTGGCGGCGCCGTTCCAGTACGCCGAGACGAGGCTCGACCCGAGGAACGCGATCGACAGGGTCATTGCGCCGCCGCCAAACCGGTCGGCGGGTCGAGATCGCGCCCGAGAAACCGGCATATCGCGATCAGCTCATCGACCCGATGGGCGCAGCTGTGCCGCGCCGTGACGGTGGCCCGGCCGCGCGACGCGAGCAAGGCCGCGAATTCCGGGTCGGCGCGCAATGCTCCGAGATGGCGGCGCATCGCCTCGCCGTCGCGCGCGACAAGAAAATCATCGCCGGGCGAGAACAGGTGCTCGGTATCGCGCCACGGCGCGCAGACCAGCGGGATGCCGCAGGCCAGCGCTTCGAAGACGCGGATTGTCGGGATTCCCGGCAATGCCGTCGCATAGGGCCGCCGCGGAATGTGGACCGTCATTCGCGCCGCTGCGAAGGCTTGCGGCGTGCGGAAATTCGGCAGATAGCCGGCATAGTCGATCCCGGAGGCGGCGAGCGCGGTTTTCCCCTCCGGCGGGTAGCGCACCCCGTGCACCCGCGCCGACAGGCCGAGATCACTGATCGGTCCGATCAGAAATTCGGACAGTTCGGCGCTGCGCTCGCCATCGCCCCAATTGCCGACCCAGACGAGATCGCGCTCGCGGCGGATTTCCGGGACGGGACGGAAGACGTTCAGGTCCGCCGCCTCGTGCCACGTGAACACCTGGCGGCCCCAGCCCCGGCGACGATACGCATCCGCCAGCACCTCGCCAAAGGCGAGAACGCCGTCGAACCCGTCGAAATCGAACCGGGCGATCGCATCGGGATCGGTCGCCATCCGGTGATGCGTATCGTGGAACAGCAGCAGATAGCGCCTGCCATTTCTGCGGCGGGAAGCGAGACGCGCGACCAGATCGGGCGCGCTCCATTCGTGCACCAGCACCACATCCGCGCCGTCGAGCGCCCGGTCGAGATCGGGGGCAGCCGGGTCGTAAACCGTGACGGGCAGGTCGGGATAGGCCTCGCGCCACGCATCGAGAGCCGCCTCGCCGCATTCGGCGGCGAGGTTGCGCGCGCTCCACGCATCCGCCGGTTCCCAGGCCGCCGCCGCACCAAAGCGCCGTTGCCACTCGGACAGAATGCCGCGCAGAAAATGCGCATTGCCGTGGTTCCAGTCCGAGCGCAGCGAATGGCAGAACAGGACGAGCTTCGACATGGTTAAGCTGTGGTATAGGCGCCGGTCTTGGTTTCCGCACCGTCCGGACCGCGGGCCTCCGGCCCGCCATGCGGGCGAGACACAAGCGCTCCGACGCCGCGGCGAGCACCGGCCAGCTCGCGGTACAATCCGGCATAGCGCGCGGCCATGCGCTCGCGCGTAAAAGCCAGCGCGCGGCGGCGCACGGTATTGCCGAGCGCCTCACGCCGCGAGTCGCAGGCGATCAGACAGCACAGCGTCGTTCGCCAGGCTGCGGCATCGTCGGGCGGCACGAACAGCGCCGCGCCGTCCCAGTTCTCCCGCAGCGAGGGGATGTCGCCCAGGACCAGTGCGCAGCCGCTGACGGCAGCTTCGAGGATGCCGAGCCCGAACGGCTCGTACCGCGCCGGCGCGGCGTAGATCGCCGCCGAACCGAGCCGCTCGGCCATTTCGGCCGGGGTCAGCGCACCCAGGGGGCGCGCCGCTCGCAGCCGCGCCTGACCGCCCTCGGGGTGGTTCGCCTCGCCGGCAATCTCGACCGGCCAGTCGAGATCGCCGGCGGCTTCATCGAGCAGCGCGAGGTTCTTCGCCTCGTCCCACAACCGGCCCGCCGCCATGATCGCGGCGCGCTTTGGCCGCGGTGCATAGGAGTCGATGTCGATCCCGTTCGGGATGACGATGCCGGTCCCCGGGCCGGCCTCTGGGCCGGAACCGAGGCCGAACCCGTAATTTCGCGCCAGATCGTCGAGCACGGCCGCGGTCGGAGCGACGACCCGGTCGGCGGCGCGCAGACCGGCGACAACCTCCCGCCGGTACGGCCCCCACTCGCGCGGCGCGGCCTTGCCGTGCACGGCGCGCCACCACGACAGCACGTCGGAATGGGCGACCGCCAGGGTCGGCAGCCCGGTGTCGTTGCGAGCATGCGCATAGCCGTTGACATGCAGCAGATCGGCCCGATAGCGCCGCGACAGCAATGTCAGCCAGTGACGGCTCGAATCCAGATTGCCCGCCGCCCCCTGCATCCATTCGAGACGGTGCCCGTATTCTTCGAGAACGACATTGTCGAGCCGGCCGGCGGCCTCGCGCTGCGCGGCGCTCGGCATCGGTCCCATGACGGCCAGCACAAAGCCCGTCTCGGGCAGCGCGGCGCACAAAGCGAGCGCGTAGTGCCAGACCCCGCCGACCGCGTCGGCGGTCATCAGCACCGTCAGCTTGCGGTGGTTATCGTCGCGCATCAGCTCAGCTCCAGCTCGGCGAGGCGAAACGGCCGCGCCTCCTGGATGTCGCTGAACGCGGCATAGCGGTCGAGATACCAGTCGAGTGCCCGCTCCCAGGCCCTGTCATCGGGCAGTCCCCAAAGCCGGCGGTAATCCGGCGAACCCGGATACGGGAACAGCGGCACCGGCTCGTTAGCCCAGACCCCGCGCCCCCGCAGCGTGTCGCGCCATCGCGCCACCTCGATCGGGTCGTCGCCGCCGGTTGCGATCAGATTTGCCTGCACGAACGGCACGCTGCGCTTCGCGTGGACCAGAAGCTCTGTCAATTCTTCGGTCGATATCCGGCAATTCTTGTCGAGCCGGTCGCGCTCCGCGGCGCTAAGGCTTTCGACCCCGGCCTCGATCGAGACGCAGCCGGCCCGACCGAGCAGATCGAGCATGTCCGGGCGCCACAGATCGATGCGGGTCTGCACCCCGAATTCGACCGGCCGCATCGCGAGTTCTTCGAGCAATTCGCGCCACGGCAGGAAAATCTCGTCGATGAAATACACGTAGGTCACGCCCGCCGTGATCAGCCCGTCGAGTTCGTCGCGGATCGTGGCGAGCGGACGGCGGCGGTAGCGATTGCGGAAATTCTCCTTGGCGCAGAAGGTGCAGTGATACGGGCAGCCGCGCGAGACCTCCATCTCGGCGCCGGGGCCTTCCGGGTTCCGGTCAAAACGGTGATGATGATGTGCGTGACGCCGCAACGTCTCTTCCGGCCAGCGCAACGCCGGCAGAAGCGCCATATCGGCAGCCTGCGGTCCCCCCTGCACGACAATGCCGGCACCGTCGCGGCGGCACAGACCGGCAATTTTCTCCCACTGTCGCCGCGGCGCCTCGGCGATGCGGACCAGCATCTCCTCGCATTCGCCGATGATGACGGCATCGACGCCGAGCTTGCGCAACGCCGCGCGCGGTGTCGATGAACCGTGCGGGCCGACCGCCACGGTGGTTTCGGCAATGCCGCCGAGCGCCGCCAAGGTCAGTTGCGGCACCCGCAATTCCGGCGGCGCGCAGCGCCAGAACAGGTAACTTGGCGCCGTCGTCACTACGAGCAGATCGGGATGGAAGCCGGCCACCTGGGAGGTCAGCTCGGGCAAATCCAGCCCCTCCGCATGCGCGTCGAAGATGCGCGCCTCGTGCCTGGCCGCGCCGAGCAGCGCCTGGGCATAACCGTATTCGAGCGGCAGATGCGGCTCGCGACAGCCGAAATAGATGCTGCCCGCGAACGACCAGGGCGGGTTGACGAGCGCGACCCTCACTGCGCCGCCTGCAATGCCGTCGCGCCGCACTGGCCGGTCCGCAGCCAGTCATACAGACGCCGAATCCCCTCCGCGACCCCGACAAGCGGACGCCACCCCGTAACTCGGCTGAACCTGGCGCTGTCGGACACGTACCAGCGCTGGTCGCCGACGCGCCAGTCGCCGAATTCGACCGCCGGTGTCTCGCCGTGCAGCGCCGCGATCTGCGCGATCAGTTCCAGCAGGCTGACCGTATTGCTCGGCCCGCCGCCGATATTGAAGGCCCGGCCGGCGATTTCGGGCAGGTGCCGCTCGGCGAGCAGCAGCGCGCCGACGAGATCGTCGACAAAGAGCAGATCGCGCACCTGTTTGCCGTCGCCGTAGATCGTGATCTTCCGGCCCTGCATTGCGCGGATCATAAAATGCGCCACCCAGCCCTGGTCCTCGGTGCCGTGCTGGTGCGGCCCGTAGATGCAGCTCATGCGCAGCACGCAAGTCGCAAGACCATAGCTGCGCGCATAGTCGAGGACGTACTGGTCGGCGGCGCCTTTCGAGCACCCGTAGGGGCTGTGAAACTGCAACGGTCTTGTCTCGGCGATGCCGGTGCCGGCGAGCGCGTTTTCCGGCATATAGCGGGAGCCGCATTCGACGAGATCGATGTCGTCGGTCGCGCCGTAGACCTTGTTTGTCGAGGTGAAGATCAGCCCGCCCGCACCGTCGCGGCGGCGCAGAATTTCCAGCAATTCGAGGGTTGCGGCGGCATTGATCGCGAAATCGTCGGTTGGGTCGTCGAGACTGGTGGTCACGGCGACCTGCGAGGCGAGATGAAACACCGTGCCGGCTTCCGCGGCGGCGTCGCGCAATCGGGACATCGCGCGGATATCCGCGATCTCGACCCGCAGCCGCGAGCCGTGCGCAGCGCGCAGCCAGCGAAGATTTTGTTCGGAGCCGGGCCGCGCGAGACTGTCGTAAACGATGACCCGGCGTCCCCGGCGCAGCATCCGGTCGGCCAGGTTGGTGCCGATAAAACCGGCCCCGCCGGTAATCAGCACCGGCCTCTGCGCGGCAACGCCATCGCGACCGGGTGTCATAAGGTCAACCCTCGCGCGGCCAGCGCGGCGCGCGCCTCGCCGACGCGATCGACCGCGGTCCGCCCGTCGAGCCAGGCGACCAGCCTTTCGAGCCCGGCGGCAAGCGGGGTCTGCGGGCGGTAGCCGAGCACGGCGCGGGCCGCCGCTATGTCGGGGAAGCAATGGCGGACATCGCCGATCCGGCATTCGCCGGTAATTTCCGGCTCGATCGCCACCCCCAGCGTCTCGCCGAGGAGCCGGGCGGCTTCCCTGATCGTCGCGGCCTCGCCGCTGCCGATATTGAAAGCCTGGCCGATTGCCGCGTCGCAGACCAGCGCCAGGCGGCACGCTTCGGCGATATCGGCGACATAGACAAAATCGCGGCGCTGCTCGCCATCCTCGAAAATCACCGGCGGGCGTCCGTTCAGCAGGCGGGCGGCGAATATCGCCAGCACGCCGGTATACGGGTTGGACAAGGCCTGGTGCGGACCGTAGGTATTGAAAAACCGCAATGCAACGGTAGGAATGTCGTAAGCCCCCCCGACGATCAGGCAGAGCCGTTCCTGGTCATATTTTGACAGGGCATAGACCGATTTCACGGCCGGGGGCTTGGTTTCCGGGGTCGGCACCGCTTCGAGCGATCGTCCCTCCCGATCCAGCGGGTCCCACTGCCCGCGTTTCAGCTGCATCGGGCTGCGCTCGGCGGCTTCGACCGGTCTCCCGCCCGCCGTGCGATAAAGACCCTCACCATAAATGCTCATGCTGGAGGCGACGACGAGCCGGTCGAACGGACGACGCTTTGCGCGTTCGATCATCGCCTCAAGCAGCACCGCGGTGCCGCGTCCGTTGACGTCGGTGTAGTCGGCGACCTCGTACATGCTCTGGCCGACCCCAACCCGCGCCGCCAGGTGAACCACCGCGTCGACATCCGCCAGCGCGCGACGCACGATGCGCGGCGAGCGCACGTCGCCGACGATCAGCTCGACGCGGCGGTCGAGATAGGCGGGCGGACGCCGCTCTCCGCCGTGAATTTGTGCATCGAGATTATCGAGCGCCTTGACCGTGTAGCCCTGTTCGAGCAGCAGCGCGGCGCAGTGAGAACCAATAAAGCCGGCCCCGCCGGTGATCAGGATTGTCTTTCTCATCATGCGCCGGGTGTTCTCTGCATCGACCGGCAAACGTGAGTACATCCAAAAGGTTCAAACGTTTTGGATGAGGATCGCGCCGCCCGTGCGCGCTGCCGCCGGCAAGGGCCTGACAGGCCTGAAGAACGCCGCTTTCCCGCCTTTCGCGCAAGCTTTGCTCCGCCGAAAGCCGGTTTGCCGGGGTTTTGCCCAAAGGAGCCGGTGCCGCTCCGGGAGTACCGCGTTGCGGCGTCTCGGGGGGCGACGATCCGTCGATCGTTTACTCCTCTGATCGGGTCCGGCGGTCACACCGGCGCGAGCGGGCGGTGCGGCTGAGCCGGCAGCTCGACCCGGATCGGGTCGCCTTGGCGCACGACCCCGCCCCAGACAACGATGGCCATGATCCCGGCCTTGCGGATCAGATTGCCGTCGCCGTCGCGGTCCAGCGTTGCCGCCATCAATCCGGGTTGCAGACCGTCGAGTTGGCGGCACGGGTTGCGCAGCCCGGTGATCTCGACGACGGCCTCGCCGCCGAGACGCAAGCGTGTCCCGGTCGGCAGAGCCAGCAGGTCGATCCCCGCGGTCGTCACGTTCTCGCCCATCAGACCGGGCGAGACCGCGAAACCGCGCGCCTGCAATTCCTCGAACAGCTCGGCGTGGATCAGATGGACCTGGCGCAAATTCGGCGTCGCCGGGTTTTTCGCGACCCGCGAGCGGTGCTTGACGGTCGCGCCCTGATGCGCGTCGCCCTCGACCCCGAGCCTCGCGACAAGACGGATGCTGTCGGTATTCGGCTTCGACATGCTGTGCGTCGGGCTGCGGCTCACGGCCGCGACGACGCCGTTTCCGGTATTCATGCGGCACGCTCAGCGGTTGCGGAACGCCGGTTTGCGTTTTTCGATAAAAGCCGCCATACCTTCCTTCTGGTCTTCAGTGGCGAAAGTCGAGTGAAACAATCGGCGCTCGAACCGCACCCCTTCGGCAAGCGTCGTTTCAAAGGCGCGGTTGACCGATTCCTTGACCATCATCGCGATCGGTTGCGACAACTCGGCGATGCGGTTGGCGACCGCGAGCGCCTCGTCGAGCAGCTTGTCGGCCGGTACGATGCGGCTGACCAGCCCGGCGCGCTCGGCTTCGGCGGCGTCCATCATCCGGCCGGTCAGGCACAAATCCATCGCCTTGGCCTTGCCGACAAAGCGCGGCAGGCGCTGCGTCCCGCCGGCGCCGGGAATCGTGCCGATATTGATTTCCGGCTGCCCGAAACGCGCGTTCTCGGCGGCGATGACGATGTCGCACATCATCGCGACCTCGCAGCCGCCGCCGAGCGCGAAACCGCCGACCGCCGCGATCACCGGCTTGCGGCATTGCGCGACGCGCTCCCAGCCGCGCGTGATAAAATCCTCGCCATAGGCCTGCATATAGCTCTTGCCGGCCATTTCCTTGATATCGGCACCGGCCGCGAACGCCTTTTCGCCGCCGGTCAGGACGATCGCGGCGATCGCCTTGTCGCCCTCCAGATCGTCGAACGCGACGCCCAGCTCGGCGATCAGCGCTGCATTCAGCGCGTTCAGCGCCTGCGGCCGATTGAGCGTTATCAGGCCGACCGCGCCGCGGCGCTCGACCAGAATGTTGTCGTATTGGCCGCTGGCCATGACCGCCTCCATTCAGCCTCCTGGTCCGGCGGCGCCGGCATCGAGAACCGGCGCGTCGGAGCTTGAGACGCTCAGACTACGGAAGCGGCGTCGATTGCGGTACAGCGAAGTTACGCGGCAACGAGGCGGCGGCGCTCCTCGATCTCATCGGCCGCAGCCACGGTGCCGTCGGCCATTGCCGCTTCGAGACGCGGCAGGCTCTTGGCCGCGGTCACCGCACAGGCGCGGAACAGCGGGAGTGTCGGGCGCCTTCCCTGGCAGCCGCCGCGACGGCAGCCGGGATTGTCGCAATCGAGGTCGCTGTCGGGACAGATCATCGATGCTCTCCTTCCTTGGCTCGGCCGCGGCCCCGCTCGGGATTTGTACAGAGCGGCGCTTCACCAACCATCTTCAGGAACACTTGTACTGGAAAAAAGCTCCACCCCATATTAATTCATAGTTTATCAGGAAAGTTACCGGAGGCGATCGCCGGATACGGACAACAACGGTAATTATCCATTGTTGTCATTCTGTCTATATTGCATTACGGAGCGGCTAAGCTCCCGACCAAAACCTCCAGCCGCCGGCACGTCCGGATGCCGAGCTATCGCTGCCATTTGCCGCAAAAAAAAGTCGATCGTCCGGCTTGCTTGATGCGCCGAACGCCCTCGGCGCAGTTACAATCCGGGCACGGTTTGCCTTCCTTGCCGTATACCGCCCAGCGATGCTGGAAGTAGCCGAGTTCGCCGTTTGCCTGGACATAGTCGCGCAGCGACGAACCGCCGGCCCCGATCGCCTCTTCCAGCACCGCGCGGATCGCGCCCGCAAGCCGTTCGGCCCGCGCCCCGACGACGCTCGCCGCCAGCCGCCGCGGCGATATGCGGGCCCGGTACAACGCCTCGCAAACATAGATGTTGCCAAGCCCGGCGACGACCCGCTGGTCGAGCAGTGCCGACTTGATCGGCGTTATCTTTCCGGCCAGGGCGCGGTTCAGATAGAAGCCGTCGAAGCCCGGCTCCAACGGCTCGGGGCCAAGCCCCCCGAGCAGCGGGTGCGCGTCTTGCTGCCCCCGCGCAATGTAATCGAGCAACCCGAAGCGGCGCGGGTCGTTGAAACGCACAACGGTGCCGTCGTCGAGGGTCAGCACGACATGGTCGTGCGGCTCGGGAGGCAGCGCCGCCGTGCCCGCGACAATCCGCCCGGACATGCCGAGATGCAGCAGCAACAGACCGCTATTGTCGAGTTCGATCAGAAGGTACTTGCCGCGCCGGGTCAGTGTACCGATCCGTGCGCCGTCGAGCCGCTCGGCGAGGTCGGGCGGGAACGGCCGGCGCAGATCGGAGCGGCGCAGCTCGGCCCGGACGATCCGGCGCCCGCTCATGCAACGCGCGAGACCGCGGCGGACGGTTTCGACTTCGGGAAGCTCCGGCATCCGGTATCCGGCAGGAAGGGTGCGGCTGAGACTGTTTGCGGCTATTGTCCTGCCCGATGACCACGGACGAAACAAGCGGGAAGTCCGGTCCGGCTGCTCCTTCGGCCGCTCCGGCGAATGAAACCGATTTCGGCTTCCGCCGCATTCCGGAAGCCGCCAAGGCGCCGCTCGTGCGCGCGGTATTCGACAGCGTCGCCGAGCGCTACGATCTGATGAACGATCTGATGAGCGCCGGCATCCACCGCCTGTGGAAGGACGAGATGGTGGCTTGGCTGAACCCGCGTCCGGGCCAGCGCATGCTCGACGCGGCCGGCGGCACCGGCGATGTTGCGCGCCGCGCGCTGCCTCGGGTCGGGCCGGCGACAGGCGGAATGGTCGTCGTATGCGACGCGAACCCGCTTATGCTCGAAATCGGCCGCGCCCGGGCGATCGATGACGGCATTCTCGACGGTCTCGAATTTCTGTGCGGCAATGCCGAGGCACTGCCCTTCGCCGACCGGTCGTTTGATCTCTATACGATCGCGTTCGGGCTGCGCAACGTCACCCATATCGAGCGCGCGCTGACCGAGGCCAGACGCGTGCTGCGGCCCGGCGGGCGGTTCTTGTGCCTGGAATTCACGCCTTCCGTCGCGCCGGTTCTGCAGCCGCTCTACGATCTCTACAGCTTCGCGTTCCTGCCGCTGCTCGGCCGTCTGGTGACCGGCGACCGCGACGCCTATGCCTATCTGGTCGAGAGCATCCGGCGGTTTCCGCCGCAAAGCGAGGTCAGCGCGATGATCGCGGCGGCGGGTCTGGAGCGGTCGCGATACCGCAATCTGACCGGCGGCATCGCCGCGCTTTATTCGGCCTGGCGGCTCTAATACCAACCGGCGCTGAATTTGACGTATTCGGCGATCTGTCCCCTCCCTGACCCTCCCCCGCCCGTGGGAGAGGGGAGGGCGGAGGTATCCCCAGGCGGCTGTTGTGAAGCCGCGGCGAGGGTTGCGGGTCCGTGTTCGGTCTGATCCGCGGCTGCCGCAATCTTGCCCGTCTCATTCGCATCGCCGCGATTCTGGCACGCCACGACGCGCTGTTTCCGCTCGACCGGCTGGCCGGCGTGGCACCGCTGCTGCGCGGCGTGCGGATCGTTCAGCGCAGCCGCATGAGGGGCGAGGCCCGCCCCGGCGAGCGTCTCGCCATCGCCTTCAACGAGCTGGGCCCCAGCTTTGTCAAGCTCGGGCAGATGCTCTCGACCCGCGCCGATCTGCTCGGCGACGAGATCGCAGCCGATCTCGCGACCTTGCAGGACCGACTGCCGCCGTTCCCGACGGAGCAGGCGCGCGCGCTGGTCGAGGCCGAGTTCGGCCGGCCGATCGGCGCGCTGTTTGCATCGTTCGACGACGTGCCGGCCGCCGCGGCCTCGATGGCGCAGGTGCATTTCGCGGTCACGACCGACGGCCGTGCGGTCGCGGTCAAGGTGCTGCGCCCCGGCATCGCCCGCGCCTTCGCGCGCGATCTCGAACTGTTTCTGTGGCTGGCGCAGCTGACCGAGCGCACAACGCCTGCGCTGCGCCGGCTGAAGCCGGTCGAGGTGGTGATGACCTTCACCGAGTCGGTCCAGCTCGAAATGGATCTGCGCTTCGAGGCGGCGGCGGCGTCCGAACTGGCCGAGAATTTCGCCGGCGACCCGACCTTTCGCGTGCCGCAGGTCGATTGGCGGCGCACCGGGCGCACCGTACTGACCACCGAGCGCATCACCGGCATCCGGGTCGATGACCGCGATGCGCTGAGCGCCGCCGGGCACTCGATCCCCGACCTGCTGCGCAGCGCGGCGGCGGCGTTCTTCAACCAGGTGTTCCGCGACGGCTTCTTCCACGCCGACCTGCATCCCGGAAACGTCTTTGTCGACGCTCAGGGCGCGCTGACCGTCGTCGATTTCGGCATCATGGGCCGGCTCGACCGCGCCACCCGCTATTACCTCGCGGACATGCTGATCGGGTTTCTCTCGGGCGACTACCGGCGGGTCGCCGAGGTGCATTTCGAAGCCGGCTACGTCCCGAAGAAACACTCGATCGAGGCGTTCACGCAGGCCTGCCGCTCGGTTGGAGAGCCGATCCTCGATCTGCCGCTGCACGAGATCTCGATCGCGAAACTGCTGGCGCAACTGTTTCAGGTTACCGAGCAGTTCGAGATGGAAACGCAGCCGCAGCTCCTGCTGCTGCAAAAGACGATGGTGCTGGTCGAAGGCATCGGCCGGCGGCTCGATCCGTCGGTCAATATCTGGACCCTGGCGCGGCCGATCGTCGAGCAGTGGATGCGCGAAAACCGCGGCCCCGAGGCGGCGGTGCGCGACTATATCGCCCGCTTTATCGATGCGGTGGACGAAGTGCCACGGCTTCTAACCCTGATGGACGAGATCATCACGCATTGGGAGCGCGACGGTCTGAAACTGCATGCCGAGAGCATCGCCGCGCAGGCATCGAACTGGGCGCGCCTGCTGCCCCTCGTGGTGATCCCGCTCTGGCTCGGCGGATTGGCGCTGGCGGCGCTTGCGTTGGCGGCTATTTTCGGCTGACGGTGACCGGCCAGCCCCAAGACGAGGTCCGGCGTACGCAAAAAAAGAGCCGGCAGGGTGCCGCCGGCTCTTCGTCCCTGACCGGGTCCACTGGCTTTGAGAGCGTGGACCCGTGGGTGTGCGATTACCGCGAGTAGCGAACCTCCGGCAGCGCCCTCAGCTGCTCCTTCGTCATCGCGACAATGGCATGGTCGGGAGCACCGCGATCGCCCGCGGCGCGATCGCCAGCCGCACCAGCCGCCGGGCGATCCGTCGCCATCGTACCTGCCGGGCGATCCGTCGCCATCGTACCCGCCGGACGATCGGTCGTCGTGGTTACGGTCGTGCCGGTCTGCCGGTCGACAGTGGTTGTCGTTCCAGTGGCGCCACCGGTCGCCGCCGTCGTGCCGGCCGCTCGATCCATCGGCGCGGTCGTCATGGCTGGACGATCCGCCCGATCGGTGCCCGCGGCGGGCGCCGGAGCCGACGAACCGGTCATTGGTGCCCCGCCCGGCGCGGTCGAGCTTACCGCGCGCGGCTGGTCGATCCACTGAACCTGCTCGAACGGGACCGCGACAAGGTGTTCTCCAATTCCCAGAAACCCGCCGACACCGATGACAACAGCCTGGATCCTGCCGCTGCGATCGATGACTAACTCGCTGATGTCGCCGATCTTCTCGTTGTTCGGATTGTAGACATCGAGGCCGTCGAGCTTGCTCGCCCGCCATTGCCCCGCCTTCATTTCATAGAGCGCCGGCGCTTTGGCTTCGGCGGTCCGCTGCGTCGCCATCGGGGCCGGGTCCGCCGGCCGGGTGGTTTGCGCCGTGACCGGGGCAGAGATCAGTGCCGTCCCGAACAGGGCTAGCGCCAAGGTGGCTTTCATTCCGCTCTCCTCTGCAGAAATTGGCTTCCGCAAGAGAACGGTGCGGGCCATACCATAGTTCTAACGCCGCAAGCGAAATCGCGGCGGGTTCGATTTCCAGCTGATATGCTCGCCGTCAGGCGGCGGACCGGTGCATAATGCGGCAGCTTTATGGAGTGGGCATGTGCTGCAGGGCCGACGCATTCTGCTGATCATCGCGGGCGGCATCGCCGCCTATAAGAGCCTCGATCTGATCCGGCGCCTGCGCGAGCGGGGTGCCGCCGTGCGTTGCGTGATGACCGACGCGGCGCGCCAGTTTGTGACGCCGCTGTCGGTCGCCTCGCTCAGCGAAGACAAGGTCTATGGCGAACTCTGGTCGCTGACCGACGAGAGCGAGATGGGCCATATTCGCCTGTCGCGCGAGGCCGATCTCGTCGTGGTCGCACCGGCGACCGCCGATCTGATCGCGCGCATGGCAGCGGGGCTGGCCGACGATCTTGCCGCCACGACGCTGCTGGCGTCCGACAAGCCGGTGCTGATCGCGCCGGCGATGAATACGATGATGTGGGCGCATCCGGCGACCCAGGCCAATCTCGCGACCTTGAAGGCGCGCGGCGTAATGCAGGTCGGTCCCGGCGCCGGCGAATTGGCGTGCGGCGAAATCGGTTATGGCCGGATGGCCGAGCCGGCCGAGATCCTGGCCGCGATCACCCGCATCCTGGTCCCGGACCGGCGGCTCGTCGGCAGGCGCGCGCTGGTCACCAGCGGCCCGACCCGCGAGTCGATCGACCCGGTGCGTTATCTGTCGAACCATTCCTCCGGCAAGCAGGGACACGCCATCGCCGCCGCGCTTGCCGCGCTCGGCGCCGAGACGGTCCTCGTCTCCGGACCGACACAGGAGCCGACCCCCTCGGGGGTCAGGCTGGTCGCGGTCGAGACCGCGCGGCAGATGCTGAAGGCGAGCGAAGCGGCGCTGCCGGTTGATGTCGCGGTCATGGCGGCAGCCGTTTCCGACTGGCGGGTCGAGACCGAGGCCGACCAGAAGCTGAAAAAAGACGGCAAGGGACCGCCGCTGCTGCGCCTGGTCGAGAACCCGGACATCCTCGCGACAATCGCCGCGCGGCGCAACGACCGCCCGGCCCTGGTGATCGGCTTTGCCGCGGAGACCGAAAACATTGTCGCCAACGCGCTCGAAAAACGTCGCCGCAAGGGGTGCGACTGGATACTCGCCAATGACGTGTCGCCCGGAACCGGGACCTTCGGAGGAGACAGCAACGCGATCCACCTCGTCAATGCGGAGGGGGTCGAGGACTGGCCCGTTATGACGAAGATCGAGGTCGCCGCCCGGCTCGCCGACCGGATTGCCTCACGGATGGTCGCGGCGACGGCATCTTAGGCAGCCTGCCATCGTCGGAACCGGTGATGCTGCTTTCGGTCGAACTCAAGATCCTCGACTCGCGGCTGCCCGGCTGGGGTTTCCCGCGCTACGGCTCGGCGCACGCGGCGGGGCTCGATCTGCATGCCTGCATCGACAAAAAGCTGCTCCTGATGCCGCAAGCGCCGCCGGTGCTGATTTCCTCGGGAATCGCCTTTCGCATTGGAGAACCGGACTGGTGCGCTTTGATCCTGCCGCGCTCGGGTCTGGGGCACCGCGCAGGGCTTGTCCTCGGCAACGCGGTCGGGCTGATCGATCCCGACTACGAAGGGGTCTGTCTGATCTCGGCGTGGAACCGCAATCCCGCGCGTTGCGGGGCTGCGGAAAAAGGAATCCTGATCCGGCCCGGCGATCGTATCGCGCAACTGGTCTTCACGCGGGTGGCCCGCCCGCACTTCAACATCGTTTCCGAGTTCGCTCCAGAGACCCCGGCGGGCAATGCCGGTTTGACCGAAGGACGGCAGCAGGGCGGTTTCGGCTCGACCGGCATCGCTCCTGCTTGTCCAAAGACCGCGGGTGAACCAAAGTGATCACCGATGATCCGGCTGACAAAGCGCCTGCTGTTTGCGATCGAGGCGGTTCTCGACATCGCCTATAATGGCGGCGCCGCGCCGGTGCGCTCGGCCGAGATCACCGAGCGCGAACGCATTCCGCGCCGCTATCTCGAACCGGTGCTGCAGGAACTGGTGCGCGACGGCATTCTGGTCGGGATTCGCGGCCCGAGCGGCGGCTATCGCCTTGCCCGCGAGCGCCGCCGGATCAGCCTAGGCGACATCGTGCGCTCGGTGCGCAAGCTCGAAACCGCCGAGGATCCGATGAGCGATCCGGCCGGCAGCGAACTCGGTCACAAGGTCGTTCGGCCGCTCTGGTTCGAATTGCAGGAAGAGACGATGCAGCGGCTCGATGCGCTCACGCTCGACGAGCTGTGCGTCCGGGCGCACCGCGCCGGTATCGAGGGGCGGGTCGTGCAAGCCGGAGATTTCGAGATCTGATCCGCCGATCGGGGGCGGACGGGGCTTGCCCATTGCCAGCGCAATGGCGGCGAGGCAAGCTCTGCCCGATGTCAGCGAGGGCGAGGCAATGGCCCCAGACCACGGTAACTCCCACGATCACTCCCACCAGCATGCGCACGGACACGGCGGAATGTCCGAGCTGTCCGATCTCCAGCTCCGCGTGCGCGCGCTCGAAACGATCCTGACCGAGAAGGGCTATGTCGATCCGGCGGCGCTCGACCGGATTGTCGAGAACGTCGAGACCAGGATCGGCCCGCATATCGGTGCCCGTGTCGTCGCGCGCGCCTGGGCCGATCCCGAGTTCAAGCGGCGGCTGCTCGAAGACGCAACCGAGGCGGCCAATTCGCTGGGGTTCGTAAGCCCGGTCGGCAGCCACCTGATCGCGCTCGAAAACACGCCGCAGACGCATCACATGGTCGTGTGCACGCTGTGCTCCTGCTATCCGTGGGAGGTTTTGGGACTGCCGCCGGTCTGGTACAAATCGGCGCCGTACCGCTCGCGCACGGTGATCGATCCGAAAGGGGTGCTGGCGGATTTTGGCGTCGCGCTGCCGCAGGAGACCGAGATCCGCATCTGGGACTCGACCGCCGAGACCCGGTTTCTCGTGCTGCCGATGCGGCCCGAGGGAACCGACGGCTGGAGCGAGGAGCAGCTCGCGAATCTCGTGACGCGCGACAGCATGGTCGGCACCGGTCTGCCGCGGACCCCCGGAGAGGCCGGGTCATGAGCAACACGATCCATGACATGGGCGGCATGCACGGTTTCGGCCCGGTCGAAGCCGAGCCGAACGAGCCGGTGTTCCACGAGGAATGGGAAGGCCGCGTGCTCGCAATGCAGCGCGCGATGGGGTACATGCGGCTGTGGACGATCGACGGCGGGCGCGCCTCGCTCGAAACCCTGCCGCCGCTGACCTATCTTGCCGCCTCCTATTACCAGCGCTGGTTTCTTGGTCTCGAAAAGCGGGTCGTCGCGCACGGGCTGGTCGGCGAGGACGAGATCAGAACCGGCAAGTCGCTGCGCCCGGGACGGCGGCTGAACCGCATGCTGACCGAAGCCGATGTACCGAATGTGCTGACCCGCGGCAATTACGAGCGTCCCGCTTCGGCGCCGGCGCGGTTCAAGGAAGGCGACCGGGTACGCACCCGCAACCTCAACCCGGCAACGCACACGCGACTGCCCCGCTATGCCCGCGGCAGGTTCGGCACCGTCGAGGCAATCCGCGGCTGTCACGTCTATCCCGACACCGCCGCACTCGGCGATCACGAGCATGCCGAATGGCTCTATACGGTCGTCTTTACGGCGCACGAATTGTGGGGCGAGGCGGCCGATCCGACGGTCAAGGTGTCGATCGAGGCGTTCGAGCCCTATCTGGAGCCGGCGTGAGCGACCGCCCCGACTTCGCCGAGGCGGTCGCGGCATTGCCGAGCCTGCCGCGCGACGAGGGCGGCCCGGTGTTCCGCGAACCCTGGGAGGCGCAGGCTTTCGCGATGACCTTGGCGCTGTATAAGCGCGGTCTGTTCACCTGGCCGGAATGGGCGGAGGCGCTCGGCGCGGCGATCAGGCGGGCGCAGGAGGCAGGCGACCCCGATACCGGCGACACCTATTACCGGCACTGGCTCAACGCACTCGAACGGCTCGTCGCCGAGAAGGGAATCGCCCACCCGGCCGATCTGTCGCGCTATCGCGACGCCTGGCACCGCGCCGCCGACCGCACCCCGCACGGCATGCCGATCGAATTGCGCGCGGAGGATCTCGCGGGGTGAACCCAGAACGGGTATGGGTCCGACCGCGAGCAGCTCAAGCACGGCGCATGCCGCCAACGGAAACCCGGAACGGGAATAGCGGAATGCCGAGACGGTCGGGGCCGGGTCTGCTGCTTGCTGTCGCGCTCGCCAGCGCCCCTTGGGGAGTCGCCGGGACGCAAGTTGCGTCGGCGCAGGGCGCCTCCCGGTTCGACGGCCAGTACACCGGAGAATTGACGCTGACGGCGCTGATCCAGGGCGACTGCACCGAGCCGCCGCGCGGGGCGCTCTACCCGCTGACCGTATCCGGGGGACAGGTGCGCTTTACCTATCTGCCGCGTTTTGCGACGATTCTGACCGGCAGCGTCGCCGAAAACGGCAGCTTCCGGGCCTCCGCCCCGACGCGGCACGGGGTTGTCGAGATGACCGGCCGGATCCGCGGGGACGCCGTCAGGGCGCAGATCGTGTCGCCAAGTTGCCGGTATACATTCGAGACGAAGGACTAGATGCAGCCTCCGAGACCGGAGGACCCAATCGCGGCCTCGCACCGCGCGGTCGGGGCACCACATTGCGGCGCCGATGCGGCAAGGCGCGCGTTATGGGCTGGTTTGGTATGTAGAACGACCTATTGGCGGATCGATCGGCGCGATCTACCTTCTCTACGCTCCCGCCCTCGCGGGACACCGATACGGGGCCGCAAGCCGGTTCGGAGTTAGCCACAATTTTTCCGGAGAGGGGCGCAGACATGGCCGAGGTAATGCAGAGGACGCGATTCACGGCGGGGCCGCTGACCTTTGTCGTCAGGCACGAATTGTGGGACGGCAATATTCAGGATCACGCCGATCAGGGCGTCATGATCGGCGTCACCGCCGAAATCGGCGGCAAGGACACGACCTTGCTGCGGTTCAACTGTTTCGATTTCGAGAAGAGTTACGTCTACGGGCCGGAAAACCCTGATCTGAAACTCGAAGGGCCGGCGATGCTCGGCGCCACGCCGCGCACGCGGGTGTTCCGCATGGACCCGATCACCGACGGCAACCCGATCGCCTGGACGATCAAGACCTTGGGCACAAAGCTGCCAAAGATGCTCGACAAGGCCGGCTATCCGCAGATCGCCGAAGCGGTCGACATGGACGAGGTCAACCGCGTTCTGCCCGAGGTCGAGGCCTGCGCGCGCGAGTTGTACGGGACAAAGCGGAACACCGTTAAGCACAATCGCGGCACCGACGTGTTCGAGGTCGGCAATATCCGCATCGGACTCGAAATGCGGCGGCTGCCAATGGGCGACGGCGGTCTCGCGGT
This sequence comes from Alphaproteobacteria bacterium, assembly GCA_050246595.1. Taxonomy (GTDB): domain Bacteria; phylum Pseudomonadota; class Alphaproteobacteria; order ATCC43930; family CGMCC-115725; genus DATARH01. The sequence goes on along the minus strand of JBFWVT010000054.1, from coordinate 4,287 downwards.
GCATGTGCTGGCCGATATCGGCGGCACGCCGGGCAAGCACTACACGGAAGAAACCGAGCTGCTGGCCTTCGACAATTTCTGGAACGGCGCGCATTACCATTACGGCCCGCGCAACAAGAACCATCGCATCTACTGGGACACGACCTTGATCGAGGACACGCTCGCCTGGACGTTCGAGCAGTTCGAGACGGGCAAGCTCAAGGCGATGATCGAGCGCGCCGGCTATCCCGGGATCGCCGCCGATCTCGACGAAAGAAAATTCGCCGAGATGCTGCCGGCGATCAGGAAGCGGGCAATGGAGATGAAGGAAGAGGGCCTGCGGCTGACCGGCAAGCCCGGCCTGCCGCTGGAGCCGACCCCGAACCTGGCGGCGGCGGAGTAGAGAGTTACCCCCATCCCGACCCTTCCCCCTTTGCGGGGGAGGGGAAAGGGGCGAAACCGGTCAGCTTTTGCAGCGGCGCGGGTTTACTTCGGCACCGGCGACGCGAACCGGCGCACGATCGCGGCGCGCAAGAACTCCGCCGCCCAGCCGATTACGAGGCCCAGGCCGGGATTGACGGCAACCGCTGCTATGGTCGTCGCGGCGATCACGGGCCAGCACGACGGCCTCGCATCGAACAGACGGCGCGAGGCGGCGAGATCGATACCCGCCAGGATCAACAGCGCTCCGACCGCGCCGGCAGGGATGATCGCGAACAGCGCGGCGGCGCTGTCAGCGAACCCGATCGCCAGAATCAGCAGAGCCGAGCCGAAGATTATCGGCGCGAGACCGGTGCGCGCGCCAAAGCGGTATTGAGCCTGCAACCCGCCGGCGCCGTGGCACATCGGCAGCGCGCCGACAGGGCCGAGCAGCACATTCGCAAAGCCCGACGACAATGCGAGCCGGCGTTCGCTCGCCGCGGCGCCGGTGGTCGGAAACAGCTCGCGCGCCAACGCGGCCGTCACGATCACGGCATTGGTCAGGGTCAACGACAGCTGCGGCAGGACGGCGATTTCGATGCTGCGCCACACCTCCGACCAGTTCGGGACGATCAGCTCCGGCAATGGCCATGCGAAGGTCAGAGCGGGCAGAGAGGTGCCGCCGAGCCATCCGGCGCAAATGGCGGCGGCCAATGTAACGGGGACGGCCGGGTAGTGGGGAATACACCGCAGGAGAAGCAGTAAAATCAGCGAGCCAAAGCCGATCCAGGGTGTTTCGAGGATCAGCTTCAGCCCGAGGATCGCCATCAGCAGTCCGAGGCCGAGCTGAAGCCCGACACTGACCGATTGCGGGATCAGGCGCGCGAAACGGCTTATCGCGCCGGTTGCCCCCAGGAGCAGCAGCACGGCGCCGAGGATCATTCCGGCGGCGGCGACCTCGCCCGGCCGCAGCCCGTCGGTCAGGATGACGGCGGAAACCGCCTTCATCGGCTGCACCGGCACGGGCAGCCCGTAGAACAGCCCGGTTCCGATCAGGAACAGACCGAAACCGAGCAGCACGCCAAACGGCGCCAAACCGGCCACCGCGATCGCGCCGATGACATGCGGGATAAAGGTGCCGAGATCGCCGAAAGCACCGCTGCATTCGCGCACCAGCGAGCGCCAATCGCGGATGGTGATCAGCCGGCTCATGCCTCAGCCTATACCGGGTGTTATGCGGTTTCGAAGCCCTGCTTTACGAGGCCTGGGACGAGAACGTCCGGACGGAAGGTCACGATTCTCCGAGACCGGCGTTTCAGTCACGCCGGGAGGCGGCTCCGGGAGCGCCGGAACGCGTCCTCAAGCGGGTCGCGGGGCGGTTATGCCGGAGGGAGACCTGAGCGCAATTGCCCCGCCCTGACCCTCCCCCGTGATCCCCGGGTCAAGTCCGGGGAGGGGAGGGAACAGAGACGGTGCGGCGTGGAAAGTTTGAGTACGGCCGGCGGTATTAGCTGCGCAGCTCCGGGACGATCCAGAACGGCTTTTGGCCGCGCGCGACGCGCTCGCAGTTATCAAAAGCGTTGCGCCAGCGCTTCGGGTGATTGTCCCAGGTCGGGCCGGCCGAGTGCGGGCTGAAGGTGATGTTCTTCAGCGAGAACAGCTCATGGTCCGGCGTCGGCGGCTCCTCGACCATCACGTCGAGACCGGCCCCGGCGATTTGCTCGTCGCGCACCGCCTTGTAGAGAGCCTTTTCATCGACGACCGGACCGCGGCAGGTGTTGACCAGGATCGCGGTCTTTTTCATCAGGCCCAATTCGCGCTCGCCGATCAGATTGTGCGTCGATTTGTCGAGCGGCACGTGCAATGAGACGATATCCGAGTTCTTCAGCAATTCGGGCAGCAGCACAAAGCGGACCCCGAGCGCGTCTTCCTGATCGGTTGTCATGCGGTTGATATCGTAATAGGTGACCCGCATATCGAAAGCCTTGGCGCGGCGCGCGACCTTCTTGCCGATATTGCCGAGACCGATAATGCCGAGCGTCTTGTCCTCCAGCTCGTAAAGCTTGGCCTGATTGAAGTCGTTGCCGCGCCAGCGCCCGGACACGACGCCCTCATGGACCCAGATCAATTTGCGCGACACGGCGAGCATCAGCATGATCGCGTGCTCGGCCACCGCGGTTGCGTTGGCGCCGCCGTTGTTGCAGATCGGCACCCCGGCGGCGCGGGCGGCGTCGAGATCGTAGGTGTTGTAGCCGGCGCTCAGGGTCTGGACGAGCTTCAGCTTTGGCGCCTGGGCATAGAATTCGGGGCCGTGCTTGAACTGACCGGCGCCGATATAGAAATCGGCGTCCTTGAGCAGGTTCCAGAACTCGGGGCGGCCGTGCGGCGCGGTGACCAGCTCCAGGCCCTCGGGCAGCATGTCGTGGGCGATCTGCATCGTCTCTTCGCCGTGACTGTCGGGGGTCAGAACGCGGTAGGGCATGCGCGTCTCCTCTGCGCGGGGTTATTGTCGGCGACATCGTAGCGAGTGCCGGCTGTCGGCCCCAAGAGCAAAAGACGCGACCCGGAGTGGCGCGGTGCGCGGTTGCTGGCGGCCCGAGGCTCGGCTACGGTGCGCGCCGTATTTCCGCCGATCCTTTCATCACGGGGGCCGCGCCGATGTCGGACGACGATAATCTCGACTACCGCTTTCAGAACCTGCATGAATTCGTCAAGGTCGCGCGGCAGAACCTGAACCGCAACAACTGGGATTATCTGATCGGCGGCTCGGAGAGCGAGACGACGCTGGCGCGCAACCGGCTGGCGCTCGACTCGATCGGGTTCCGGCCGCGGGTGCTGCGCGACGTGTCGAATGTCGATGCCAGCCGCGAGATTTTTGGCCGCAAGCTGCGCATCCCGGTGCTGTGCGCGCCGGTCGGCTCGCTGGAGAATTTCGAGCCGGGCGGCGGCGCGACTGTCGCGGCGGCGACCGCGCAATTCGGCAACGGCATGATCCTGTCCTCGGTGTCGCATCCCGGTCTCGAAAAGACCGCCGAAGCGGCCGGGGACGGATTCCGCGTCTTTCAGCTCTATGTGCGCGGCGACGAAGCGTGGGTCGATGACCATGTCCGGCGCGCGATGGATAACGGCTACAACGCATTCTGCCTGACGGTCGATACCGACAGCTACAGCCGGCGCGAGCGCGACATCGCGAAGCGGCACGAGCGGCGCCGCGTGCGGGCGGGCGACGCGCGCGTCTTTCAGGCGCGGTTCAACTGGCGCGACATCGAGCGCATCCGCCGGCTGTCGAAAATCCCGGTCATCATCAAGGGGATCGCGACCGGCGAGGACGCAAGGATTGCGGTCGATCACGGCATCGATGTCGTTTATGTGTCGAACCACGGCGGGCGGCAGCTCGACCAGGGGGTCGGGTCGATCTCGGTCGTGCCGGAGGTCGTCGAGGCGGTCGGCGGGCGTGCCAAGGTGTGGGTGGACGGCTCGATCACACGCGGCACCGATGTCGTCAAGGCGATCGTCCTCGGCGCCGACTGCGTCGTGGTCGGCCGGCTTTACGTGTACGGGCTGGCGGCGGCCGGCGGACCGGGGGTGGTGCGGCTGTTCGAGATATTGGAGGACGAAATCCGCATCTGTCTGTCGCTGCTCGGCGTCAACAGCTACGGCGAGTTGGACAAATCCTATATCCGACCGGCGCCGCAGGTGCTGTGGCCGCATGTCCACAGCCCGTTCCCGCATCTCGACCTGCCGATCGAGAGGTATTGAGGTCCTAGAGTGTGATCGGGTCTGGTTGAAACGGGATAGGGGTTCCCCGGCGCGGGGATCTCTGCGCAAGATGCTGGCTGGGGGGCGGAGGCCAGCACGCATGCCCAGACCCTATTCACAGGATTTGCG
>JBFWVT010000053.1:0-32065 GCA_050246595.1 Alphaproteobacteria bacterium | reverse complement strand
CGCCCTCAACAAACATCCGGTTGTCCCGCCCCGTCGAGCCCTTCTGATCCGGTCGGCCCAGGATCAGCGGCGCTATCCGCTCCCCTTGATCATCCCTCAGCACCAAACGGTCATGTGCCCCCAAGACCGCCTCCAGAAAGCAGCCTTCAATCACACCGCCGGCACAAAGAAATCCTAAATGTCCACAGAACCTAGATCGCCCGCAGCTGCCAGGAGATGTCGTTGGCAATGCCCCAGAGATAGCCGATATCGGCCTGCCCGACGAGCGCATAGGCGCGGCCCTGATTGCGCCAATAGAGCAGGTTGACGTCCTGCCGCCGTTCGATCATCGGCGACAGATCGGGTTGCTTGGCGGCGGAAATGACCAGGGTCACCGGACCGAGCGCCTTGTCGTCGGCGACATAGACGAGTTGCGCCGCCGGTCGTCCATCGACGGCCACGAGACGGGCGCCGCGCAATGTGAGCCCCCACGCCTTCAAATCGGGGAGCCGCACCTGCGGCACGTTCTGGCTGATGCGCTGCAACGCCTCGCGCGGGTCGTTGCTGGTTGGGACATCGACCAGCATGCCGTCGCCGGCATTCACCGCCAGCTTGTACGAGGCGGCGGCATTGTCGAGCCAGATCCGCTGCGCCGTCGCGGCGGCAAGCTGGGCCTGTTCCGCGTCGTTGCCCTTCGGCAGCAGCCCCATCCCGACATAGGTGCCGGTTCCGCCGATCATGATGCCGAACAGCCCCGCAGCCGCGGCGAGCCCGACATACCAGCGTCGGCCCGGCACCCCTCCGGCCGCCCGCCGCAACGGCAAACGCACGATTTCGGCCTCGGTCGAGGGGTTCGCGGCGACACTCTCGCCGCGCGCCGCCGCCAACAGCCGTTCCGGGATCGGCTCGTTGACGATATCCGCGTAGGCGCCGCGCACCAGATCGGCGGAACCCGCGAGCGCGTTCAGCCTCTCGCGGACCATCGGGTCGGCATCGAACCAGGCTTCGACATGGCGCCGCTCGGCAGGATCAAGCTCGCCGTCGAGATAAGCGATCAGCGCTTCGTCACTGTGCTTTTGCATCCTGCGAACTCCTGCGGACCCCGGCGCCGGCATCGAGCTGCTGCTGCAACGCAATCCGCGCTCGCGCCAGACGGCTCATGATCGTGCCGACCGGCACGCCGGCAACCGCCGCCGCCTCCTTGTAGCTGAGCCCTTCCACGGTCACGAGCATCAGCGTCATCCGCTGGTCCGGCGGCAGCCGATCGACGGCATTCCGGACCTCGGCCAGAGCAAGCCGTGCCTCAACCCCGCGGACCGGAGCATCGGATCCAAGACGTTCTTCGGCGACATCGCCATCCTCCTTGCGCACCTCGCGCGCCCGAAGCTGATCAATCCAGATCGTCTGGACGATCCGGAACATCCAGCTGTCGAAGCGGGTGCCCTCCTGAAACTGATGCGCCCGCGCCAGCGCGCGTTCGCACGCAGCCTGTACGAGGTCGTCGGCCTCGGTCGCAGACCCGGTCAGTCCGCGCGCGAAGCGGCGCAACCGCGGCAGCACCGCGACGAGCTGATCACCAAACCGTCCGCTCACCGGTTCGCCGCGTTCGGCCGCGCGGTTCGGCGCTTCTGCCTGCTTCGAACGCAACAACAACGGGCCTCCTCGTTGTTTATTCCCGTCGCAACCCCGCGCGGAGGACAGACAATGACGACAGCGCAGGCGACCGGGCCAAGCGGTCGCACATAGATGGTGTGCGCGAGGCGGCAGGCGGAGTGCGGGCGCATCGGCGCAGCTTATCACGCCTGCCCGGCGGGTCCAGAAACCCGGCGCCCGGGTAGTGCGTCAGTTTGACTCTTTTACATTCAGCCGACAAGGCGCTCCCCATCGCTGTACGCTTTGCGGACTTGCCCGCTTCCCACTCCTCGATGACCTGAACCATGTCGGCCAGCGACCAAAGTCTGCTCGTCACACCCGCCGCCATCGCCGGGGTGATCCGCAGGGTTTGATGAATGCGCACAAAGTTGTAGTGCATGAAGTGGATCGCAACCGAGTGCGTATGGTTTTCGGCTTTCTCTAAGAAGCCGTTCGTCAGCCGCGTGAAGCGGCGCATCGACATGCGCATTGTTAGGTTTTGCCTTTCAACATAGCTTATCGAAATGTGTTCCGAGTCAGGATTCCCGGTGCAGCAGAATGTCTTCGTTCCTTGTATCTGCGTCGGACTATAGCGACCCTTCGGGTTCGGAATCTCGCCGTACAGCTTGGCTAAGCGGCCTATATGAGAAGGGGCGATGAGTGGGGTTGTCGCTCGTGGTTGAGACAGGCGACCGCGCCATGGATGGCATGGTCGAGAGCGTCGGCATCGGCGAAGGTGCGGTTGGCGAGATAATGGTGCTTGGGGTCGCGCCAGCATCGCTCGATGTCATTCAGCTCGGCGGCGTATTTGGACAGCCATTCGAGGGTGAGCCACGGGTGCGCGGCGAAGGCGCGGGTGGTCAGCTTGCTGGTGTGGATCGGCCCGTTGTCGAGAACCGCGACCAGGGGCCGGGCGCGTTTGGCGGTGCCGTAGGCGGCGCCGAGTTGGTCGAAAGGCGACAAAATCGGTGGTAGTGTCTCGGTTTGAATTGGCACCTTGTCATTCCGGGGCGCGGGCATGGCCCGCGAACCCGGAATCCATGAATACAGACTCCGAAGCCTATGAAAAGCCGGTGTTCATGGCTTCCGGGTTCCTCGCTTGGCTCGGCCCCGGAATGACAGGGTGGCCTGTTGCATTCAAACCGAGACACTACCAAATCGGTGGAGCGCTTGGTGAAGCTGGTGTGCACGAAAAGGCGCCGGCGGACCGGATCAAAGGCGCCGAGCATCGCCCGGTTTTTCGCCTGACCGTGCGGTTCGATCCGTCGGTCGGTGCCGTGCCGGACCCAGCAGCGCGCCAGATAAGGATGCATGAGCATCTCGGATTCGTCGAGAAACATCAGATCGATCGCCCCTGCCGCGGCCCAGGTTTTCAGCTCGGCAAGGCGCTCGCGGCTCGCCTTGACCACCGCCGCGTCCCGGCGCTCTTTGAGGGTGTGGCGCGGCCACCGCCAGGCAAACCCCTTTGGCGCAGTTGGGCGCCAGCTACCGCGGCGAGATCGCCGTCCCGCCGCGCCGGGCGATCTCGGCACACAGCCGCCCCAGCGTCCAGGCGCCGTCGCCCATTCTCATGTGGTCTACTCAGTGCTCGACTGCGGCCGTGGCAATGTCGATGACGAGCTTCGCGAGCTGGTTCGGGTCGCGGGGGCGGAGTTTTCCTGATCGGTCAGGCATGCTCCCCGCGATGTGGCATGCGGCAGCCGCCAATCAATCCCGAAACGGCCCGCCAAACCTCAGATTGAGACACTACCGACTATTGACTTTGTTCTACAACATCCTATATCTGAACCATGGTTCGCCTTTTCCGCCTATATACTATCTGTCGCGCCGGTAGGCTCATCACGGGCGAATAGCCCCGGGTTCCGCGCCTGCCGCTGCGCGAGCTCGGGGAGCCTGGGCGGAGCGCAGCGCGCCGAGCTGCTTCCAGCTCTCTCCGCAGTATTGCGGCCTCACCGATAGGCATTCGTGACGACCGCGCTGTGTTTCGGCGCAGTCATCTGACGTATGGCAGGCGCGGGCGCCTGCCAGAAGGAGAGATATTGCATGCGAAGACACACCCCTCGCAGGGTCTGTTGAGCAGATCGCGCCCGATAAGCGGGTTCAGCAGTCGGTCGTGCGTTTCCCAGGTTGAAAAATGCCGATGAGCGGTCCTGCCAATGCGGCGAAACAGTCCGGCCCTCCGTACTCGTGCCCTAAAGACGACGATGATGCGGGGCCTACGGCTGCCCGAATACACGATCGCCAACCCCAGACGCAGTAGGCCAATCATGACACTCGACCAATCATGACACTCGAGAGGACCACGGTGAGGACCCTTCAGAAACCAAGTATTACGCTGCTCGCCGCAGATCACGACCGACTTGCGTCGCTGGCCAATGCGGCTATGTACAATGACCCTGAAACTGCGGAGATGCTGGCCGAGGAACTTGAGCGCGCCCGCATTATAAATAAAGGTCAGGCTCCGAAGGACATCGTCCGCATGGGAAGCGATGTTCTGTTTCGAGACGATGCCACCAAGGAAGTCCGGAGGGTGACACTTGTTTTTCCCGGCGAAGCCGATATTGCCCAGAACAAGGTTTCGGTACTGACGCCGATAGGTACCGCACTTATCGGACTTCGCACGGGACAATCCATAACTTGGCGGACGCGCAGCGGGCAGTTTAAGCGGCTGACTGTCCTGAAGGTAATGGAGCCTCCGGACTGTACCAGCGACGCCTGATCGTGTGAGATTGATGCGTTGTCACCCTAGCAAGAGGAACCCGGCGGGCGCGCACTTCCACAGCTTATATTGCTGCGGCCGGCGAGTCCGCTCGGGACCGGCTATGATACTACCTTCCGATCCGCCAGATTGTGGAATTTGGAGGTGGGTCATGCAAATTCTGACGCCCACGGATTTTTCGACGCGATCTCGGCGGCCCCCTGCATCGCACCGGCCTCCTGGCCCAAGTCACCGGAGCAGAACTCACTCTCGTGCATGTGGTCGATGACGATCAACCGCAGACCCCGATCGAGATCGAGAGGCGCGAGGCCGAACGCATCCTGGCCGAACGGATTGGTACGATAGCCGAGTTCCGCGGCGTGCGATGCCGTCCGATCTTCGCAACCGGCGATCCGTTCGACGCCATCCTGCGGACAGAAGCGGACCTGAACTCGGATCTCATCGCCATGGGCGCGCATCGCAACAATTCCTGCGCGAGGTCTTTGTCGGGACGACCGTCAAGCGCGTGATCCGCCCGGGACCGCATCGGTGCTGATGGTGAACAACGCAGCGACGGGCGGCCCGGACCGTATTGGCTGCCATTGACATGGCGGCGTCCTCGGCGAATGCCGTCAAAATCGCTCGAGGCGCGGGGCTGATCGACAACGCCCAGCTCACGCTCGTTCATGCGTTTTACCCGCTGGCGAAGCCAAAGATGATTATGGCGGGACTGGATCAAGCCAGCATCGATGAGTATGTCGCCAGCCAGCGTCAGAAGGCCTTCGAGCTGGCCGCGTTCCTGATTGCGCACGATTTCGGGGGCAGGGGATGGACAAGGCGGATCGAGGAAGGCCGGGCTTTCGCGGTGATATCACGCGCCGTCGAAGAGATGATACCACCCCGCGTTAAAGCTGACCCGTTGCTGCCCGGGCTCGGGTTTCGATTGAGGTGATGCGTTTCGGATCGGCGATGAGACTGTTCCAGGGATCGCAGGCGAGGTAACACTCGCCTCGGCGCCGGCGAGAATCCGGTGCGGCGGTTTGTGCTGGGGGAGATATTGCCGGACGGTCTCGACCGGGTTCAGTTCGGACGATTTGGGCGGCAACGGCAACAGGGAAAGATACGGCTGACGCGCGCCGCCGCCGACCGGCTTTATGACGAGCTGGTGCGGCAGATCGACGAGGGCGATCTGTTGCGGGTGCATGCGGTATCGGCAGCCGGGCTGGAGCGTTGCCGGGCGCATGGCGGCGTGCCGAGCGCCAAAGACGGCGATTTCTGGATTGTGTGATGGCGGAGCGCGGCACCGTGTCCGAAATCGCCGGGCGTCTTGCGAACCCGGTTCGAACGCTGAGCTTTGAGGATTTGGCGGCAGCGTGGTTCATGGCGCGGATCGCAGTGCGGATCGAGGGGATGGCCGCACTTGCGCACAATCTCGATTTGTTGCGCCGAGTACGTGGCGGGATTGGGCGGGTGCTGATGGGATCGGCCTCACCCCGAGGCGGCCATCGGACAAGCCTACCCCTGGGATCCGCCATGCGCGCTCGACGTGCTGTTCCGTGAGAAAGGACGGGTCGGCGCACAGGACATTCCGAAGCCGTTCGTGCTCACCGCCGAGCCGAAGGGGGCGATCTCATCATCTCGATGACACTGTTCGGCTTCGCGGCGGCTGCGGATTGCGGAGGTGACGGCGCGGGCAGTCGAGGGGTTATCGATGCCGCCGCACCGTGGTCCCATGGAGCTTCAATTCGCAACATCGATGAACGCGGAGGGCAACGACCCATGGCGCGAACCCCCGTCCCGCGCGAGCGGGTTTGTTCTCTGCCCGAAGCAGACCTCCGTGACAATCCCGGGATCGCCGATTTCGCTGCGGAAGCGGCCATTATCCAGGTCGCGACCGGCGGATCAATCGGTGGTGCTTTGGAATGGCTGCGTGGAAATCCTTGCGTTTCGCCGCTGATCAGCCCCCTGTCCTTAGGGGAAAGACAATCTCGTCTTAACACTAAATTAAGCGCGTCATAAAGTCTGCCGCCACGGCGTCTGACATCCTGCACGCATCGGCAGCGGGCGATCCCGCTGCTCCCGACCTGGAGCGGATGGATTTGCCGTGGGGAGACCATCGTGAGACATAATATCCTTTGCGCGCTTTCGATTGGACTGCTTGTTTCAGGCATGAGCGCGCAAGCGCAACAGGACAAAGCGGGGATATATTCGTTCGGTCCGGATCAGACAATTGCCGACATCTCAAAAGTACAATGGGCGCCGCTTACCCTACAGGGATTGCCGCCCGGTATTGAGATTGCCGCTTTGCGAGGCGATGTCTCAAAGGGTGGCGGAGAGATTCTGTTGCGGACACCCCCGAGATACGTCGTCCCAAACCACAGCCATACGAGCGACGAGGTCTATGTGTGGCTCAAGGGTACATTTACTTATGTTGCCGCCGATGGCAAGCGACAGCCAATGACGGCGCCGGCCTATATCAGCCTGCCCGGACAGACGCCGCATGCTCTTGAATGCGGGGACGAGCCGTGCGTCTTTTATCTTCGCTACAGCCGACCGTTTGATCTGCACACGCATGCAATGCCCGGTCACAAGTAGAATTTCGAATACCTGTGGATGCTAACGCCGCGCGTTTGCTTCCGACTACTTATACCAGGCAGCCGAAAGCATGACCCATCCGTTCGTGGCCGTCCCCGGACTTGATCCGTGGGCATCCACGAGAAACACCCGGGAGCATGCCGGCCGCTCGTGGATGCCCGGCCCCGGGGCCAGGCACGAACGTGCCAAGGTCAGCGCTGGTTGGTATTATTCAGGAGCGTTTCCACCAAAGCACCAGCAGTCCTGATGAAATCGCCACCCGTTACATTGATTAATCCAGGTATTGAGGTCGGCCCGCAATACATCAATGGTTCGATAAATCGTCTTGCGGCTCGCCAGCCGCCAGCCGTAATCCCGACAGGAAAAGATCGCGCTGCTCTGGATCACGATAATTGGTGTCCGCCGGGATCACCATCGGGGTGATCGCGCGCAATCGGGCTACCACCTTCTGCGCATTTTCCGGCCTTCCCATATGCATGTAACAGGAGGCAAGAAACCGGAGTGCCAGAGGATAATGCGGGTTCTCTTGGAGTGCCAAAAGCAGCGCGGTTGCCGCATTATCGAACTGCTGCCGAAAGAAGTGCGCTTGGCCAATGCCAGTCAGTTGCCGCCAACGCGCGCCTAGGGGATTAACCCTAATGGACATCTCGAAATGCTTGATTGCAGCCTCAGGCCTGCCATTGTACAGACGCGCACATCCACTCCAATGCCAGCCGGTGGCAAAGCTTGGATTAATCGTTAAACCGCGGTCGATGATCGCCAAGCCGGCTTTGGAATCCTCGTTGAAATAACCGACCACATGGCCTGCTGCGGCAAGCGCGAACCCATTGCTGCCCGCCCGCCGCAGCGTCTGTTGCGCCAGATCTATGGCAATGCGGCGATTGTCTTGCCGTTCGGCGACCCGGCCGATTGCGTCCAACTGCGCGCGACCATAGGCCGTCAGTGCTAGAGCGGAGGCAAAACCGCCATCGCGCTCGATTGCTTGGCGGAGCAGGTCAAGACCGGCAAGAACGGGCTCCCAGCGGTATGTTTCGATCAGCGGCAGCGCCTGTAGGTAGTAGTCGTTGGCCGTGAGATTACTGGTCAGACGGGTGGTAGATCGGCGTATTTCGGCGGCTTGCAGCATTGGCTCGATGATGCCGGCGACAATGGTCGCCACCTGATCCTGCAGGTCGAAAATGTCTTCCAGCGAGCCGTCGAACCGGTCGGCCCACAGATGCGCGCCGGTCACCGCGTCGATCAGCTGCGCCGTAATGCGCATGCGTTGTCCGGCCTTGCGCACCGAACCTTCGAGCACATAGCGCACCCCAAGCTCGCGCCCGATCTGCTTCACATCGACAGTCCGGCCCTTGTAGGTAAAACTCGAATTGCGGGCGATCACGAACAGCCAGCGGATGCGCGAGAGCGCGGTGATGATCTCCTCGACCACCCCATCGGCAAAATATTCCTGCTCCGGGTCGCCGGACATATTTTGAAACGCCATTACCGCGATCGACGGCTTGTCGGGGAGAGCCAACGGCGGTTGCGCCGGCGGGGTGTCGATCATCGCCGCGACAGGTTCCGGCTTTGGCGATCCCTCGTCCCGGACTTCACCGACAAAGCGGACACCCTTGCGGTGGATGGTGCGAATGAGAAGCTGGGCCGCGCCGCTGTCGCCGATTGCCTTGCGCGCCGCATTCAACCGCGTCGTCACCGCGGAATCCGAGACGATCCGCCCGCCCCACACGCTGTCGATCAAATCGTCCTTGCCGACGACCCGATCGCGGTTGCGCACGAGATGGACGAGAAGATCGAACACCTGCGGTTCGAGCGCGACCGGCTCGCCGCAGCGGCGCAACTCGCGGCGCTCGACATCGAGCGCATACTCGCCAAACGCGAAAAGCATCGCCGCTCCCCGCCCCGAACCCGCCGGGTGCTTCTTCTTAAGGAGATCAAAAGCTCACCGTAAGGTAAATGAAGCCAGCCGCAAAGTCTTGGGTCACGGCGCCTGCCATCCTGCGCGCATCGGAACGCGGGAATGCCGTTTCCGGACGGCCGGTACAGCATCGCCCGCCGGAGGACGGAGGGTACGATGGCGCTGAAAGGTGTTCCGCGGTCTGGCCCTATCCAAATCCGGGACACCGATTTGGATCAGGCAGTCGGGCACCGTATCGAGCGTGTCGAGCAGCATTTTGTGGGCAAGCGCAGGGCGGATGAGCATAGCGTAATCCGCCGCTCGCGGGTTGTCGCGGCGGAAGGCGCTGCGCTTTTCCGCCCTACGGTGCTGTGCGCACCGGATTGCGGGGCCGCACCCTATAGTCCAAGTGCCGGGCTTCCTACCATCCGCACCAATCGCTGAAGGCTGTCGAAATGTCTGAAACTGAAGTTGTTACCTTTGCTTGTCCGCCTCGAATAAAGCCCGGACGATCCAAGCTGCTCCTCGGATCGGCATTGGTATATGCAATCGCCGCGCTCGATGTGGTTTGCGATCAGAGCGAGGCAGCTTCCTGCGACCGCAATGACATGGTGGTGCTGTTTCTATGCAATTTTCCGAACGAGACGCATCGCGAAATGCTGATGGCCAATGTGGAGCGCGTGTTCGGCCGCACACCGGACCTGGTCGACTGGCGCGTGCTCGACGCGGAACGGCGCGACCCGAGAGTGGCGGGAGAGGGTGAACGCGGCGAGCAGGCGTAGGAAGCAGGCGTAGGAAAATGGACGCAGCGTAATCCGCTGTTCGCAAATAGGAGGAGAAGGGAAATGCTCGATATTCGTAAACTTGCCGCCACCGCCGCCTTCGGATGCGCTGTCGCTCTGGCGGCCGTGCCTGCACCGGCATCCGCGCTCACACTCGGTGGGTTCACGTTTAACGACGCCCAGTTTGGCGATTCGATCGCCGCCGATGCTTTTGAGTTTACCCACGCCGCGAATAATTGGCTGAATGTCGTCAACGCCGATCCGGGCAGCCCGGCCTATCTTACCGGCGCGAACTTCGACACCGGCATCGCCAATCTCACCATTCTGACAAATTATACGATCGGGTACAGTACGCTCATCGAGAACGGCCCGGGGGCGGATATCGGGGTCGTCACGGCGGGTCTTTCGACAAACGGCAGCATTGTCCTGAATGCCAACGGAGACACTGTGGTATATGATCCGGGGCTCGCCGTGAGCACCGGTATCCTGGTGAGCTATTTTCTTGGCGGCGCCGGGCCGTTCAGTGCCGAACTGTTTGTTACCCCTGTCGATCTCAGCGATTTTGGCGTCGCGCCGGGTGCGAGCGTGAACTCGATCACCGTCATTGGATCGCCCGGACTGGACCTGATCCGGGTCGCCGGTCTCGGCGCGACGGCAGTTCCCGAGCCTGCTTCGATCGCGCTGCTCGGTGCGGGACTGCTCGGGTTGGGTATTCTGCGTCGGCGGCGCAGATTTGTAACGGGATGCTGACACTCATACCAGCTGCCCGAGACCTCGACGCATGTCGTTCATGGCCTCCGGACTCGATCCGTGGACATCCACGAGAAGCCGGAACGCTTGGGGGTGGCTCGTTCATGCCCGGCCCAAGGCCGGGTATGAACGACCAACGTCAACGACGGCTGGTATCAGCACGGCAATGGCAACACGGCGGCTACCCGCTCATCAGGTAGCCTGAGTAGAAGCAGTCCGCGTTTTCGTACCAGGGTTGCTCAACCTGGCGGGAAGGAACGGCGGAAATGCTGGAACCGACAGCGCAGCCAACCACCGTTTCTGCCGCGAGCCGCTCGGGGTGCCCTCCGTGATCTCGGCCAAGAAGCGCTGCTCGCGGTCAAGGTGATCGCGACGCTACCGGCAAGGGATGCACCGCCTGCTCAACCAGCCGGGCGAGAAGGCCGGCATGCGCGGCGTTTACAGGAACATCTCGGCACCAGCCCTGTTTGTTCCCCAGCGGCTGCGGATGGATCTTTGGCCACCGGCTCGGGGCGTCGCTCCCATTGGACGAGACAGAACAAATGCTCAGCGCCGGGCCGATAACAAAGCAGCAGGCGTGTCGCGACATGATCGCGATCGGCGGCTCGGCTGGAGCGCTCGATGCCATGATGGCGGCGATTGCCGGCCTGCCGCCCGATTTCGGCGGCACCGTCTTTGTCGTCTCGCATATCGGCTCGCACCGCAGCCACTTGCCGGAGCTGCTGTCGCGGGCCGGACCGCTGCCGGCCAAGCACGCCGAAGATGGCGAGGCGATTCGTCCGGGGATCGTCTATGTCGCGCCGCCGGACCGGCACATGCTGGTCTTTCCGAACGCAATTCGGCTGTCGCGCGGGCCGCGCCAGCATTTCACGCGACCCGCAATCGATCCGCTGTTCCGCTCGGTCGCACAGGCCTTCGGACCGCGGGTTGTCGGCGCGGTGCTGAGCGGCACCGGCAGCGACGGCGCGAGAGGGTTGCGGGAAATCCAACAGGCCGGCGGGGTTGCGGTGATCCAGCATCCTTCGGAGGCGCTCTATCCCGACATGCCGCGCAACGCGGTCAGGGCGGTGCCGGGCGGCCATATCGTCGGGATCGACGAATTGCCGAGGCTGCTGGTGCGTTTATCGGCTGAGACGGTGGATGTTCCGGCGGCGCCGGCCGTCGCAGAAGCGGGCACGACAATGGAGAAATTCGAACGCCCCGTGGCGCTGACCTGTCCCGAATGCGGCGGCTCGGTGCGTCGCACCGGCGACGGACCGCTGCCGGAATTCCGCTGCCACACCGGGCACCGTTTCGGTCTTGATGAGCTTGCCCAGGGGCAGCGTTCGACGCTCGAAGAGGCGCTGGTCATCGCGGTTCGGGTGCTCAACGAGCGGGTCGAGCTGTGCCGCCAGATGATGGAGAGCGCGCGCGCCTCCGGCCGCGATCTCGGGGTTGCGTATTGGGAGCGGCTGAAGGGTGAAGCCGACGAGCAGCTTGAGGTGCTGGTGCGGTTTCTCGAACGCCAGCCGCCGCCCGCCGAGACCGAACCGAACGGCGAACCGGCCGCACCGGAGAAGCGCAAAATTCCCTGATAGCAGGGAAAAGTTGCGACGGGGCGCCGGGGATCGGTGCAACCTGTTGCGGTGCCCCGGTTTTCCGGCTGCGCAGGGCGGTGCGAACAGGGAATTTCCGCCGAAGGGCAGGGAAGTCGGGAAAGTGCCGGCAGCAGGATCGTTGGAAGAATCGCAATTGCGATATGGGAGACGATCAACCTTGATGCACCCCCCCCCATTTCTACCATGAGGCGAGGCTCCGGCGGTTCGCGCTTGCGAGGTCTGCCGGAATAAGGGCACCGCTGCGGTGTTGTTTGCGGTGTGGCGATTGGGCACTGCCTTTGATCGGTGTCAAGCAAAGCCGCGTTGGGTTGTTGCGCGCCGGGTCGGGTTGCAGCAACCTGCGGATGAATCCGACAGGCATAAGGTTCGAGAGCGGTGGCCGGAGATCGATTTCTGGTTGTGGGTATCGGAGCCTCGGCCGGCGGCGTCGAGGCGCTGCAGGCGTTTTTCGAGGCAGTGCCGCCCGATCCCGGCATGGCGTTTATTGTCGTGATGCATCTCGCCGCAGGCCATGAGAGCGCCCTGCCGCAGATTCTCGCCCGCTCGGCCCGTCTGCCGATTGCCGCGGTTCACGACGGCGCGACGATCGAATCGAACCGGGTCTATGTCCTGTCGTCGGACGCGGTGCCGACGCTGCGACGCAAGCGGCTGCGGCTCTCGCATCATCCGGCGGGCGGGCGCGAGCACAACACGATCGACGTGTTTTTTGCCTCGCTGGCCGAGGATCGCGGCGAGAACGCGGTCGCGATCATCCTGTCCGGCGTCGGGCATGACGGTACGCTCGGGGCCAAGGCGATCAAGGAGAAGGGCGGTCTGACAATCGCGCAGACCGCCGACCACACGGCGCCGCGATACCCGCAAATGCCGATGCACGCGATCGCCGCGGGCGCGGTCGATCTCAAGCTGCCGGTCGATCAGATGGCCGGCAAGCTGATCGAGTATGCGCGCGGTCTTGGCCGGCTCGACCCGGATGGCGGCGGGCGCGCCGAACGCACCCGCATCGGCGATGGGCGCCGCGCTATTTGCGAGATCCTGCACGAGCAGACCGGGCACGATTTCAGCGGGTACAAGGAGCGCACCTTTCTGCGCCGGGTCGAGCGGCGCATGCAGGTGCTCGATATTGACGATATCGATGAATATGCCGAGAGGCTGCGCACGGACCGCCAGGAGGGGGGCAATCTGTTTCATGATCTGCTGATCGGCGTTACGGCGTTCTTTCGCGATCGCGACGCGTTCGATACGATCGCCGAGCAGGTCATCCCGGCTTTGTTCGAGGGCCGCAACCAGCGTGACACGGTTCGCGTGTGGGTGCCGGGCTGCTCGACCGGCGAGGAAGCGTATTCGCTCGCGATCCTGCTGCTCGAACACATGGCGAATCTGGCAGTGCGGCCGAAAGCCGTTGTTTTCGCGACCGACATCGACGATCCGGCGATCTCGATTGCGCGCCACGCGCGCTATCCGGCGGCGCTCCTGCAGGGTGTCAGCCCGAAGCGGATCGACCGCTATTTCAGCGGCGACGGCATGAGCTACACGCTGAGCAAGGAGGTGCGCGACATGTGCATCTTCTCGTCGCACAGCGTGATCCGCGATCCGCCGTTCTCGCGCGTCGATCTGATTTCGTGCCGCAACCTGCTGATCTATCTCGACAGGGATCTGCAGGATCAGCTCGTCCCGGTGTTTCATTACGCGCTGCGGCCGGGCGGGTACCTGTTTCTCGGCTCGTCCGAAACGCTGACAACGCACGCCGATCTGTTCGCTCCGATCGAGAAGAAGCACCGGATCTTCCGGCGGCGCGATTACGTCGGGGTTCATCCCAAACTGCCGCTTGCCCTGTCGGCCGGACGGCTGCCGATCACCGCATCGAGAACCGCGTTCAGAGACCATACCGGCTTGCCGTTGCGGCACACCGTCGAGAACCGCATCCTCGAACAGTTCGCCCCGGCGCATGTCGTTGTCACGCGCGACGGTGAGGTCGTGCATTTCTCGGCGCGCACCGGCAAATATCTCGAAAACGCGCCCGGCGCCCCGGCGCGCAATATCGTCGCGATGGCGCGGCGCGGGTTGCGGCTCGACCTGCGGACCGCGCTGAGCGAAGCGGTGGAGACGCGCCTGCGCGTCGTGCGTCAGGGATTGCATACCGAGATTGACGATCGCATCCAATTTCTCGACCTGACCGTCGATCCGCTGCCCGGGCCGGAGGCGGAGCCGCTGTTTCTGATCGTGTTTTGCGATATCGGCGGGCCGATAACGCCCGATCGGCGGCTGCCGACAATGATCCAGGATCAGTCGGCCGCCAACGAGCACCTCGAACGCGAGCTGCGCGAGGCGCGCGAGCGGCTGCAATCGCTGGTCGAGGAATACGAAACCGCGCTCGAGGAGCTGAAATCGGCCAACGAGGAGCTGGTCTCGATCAACGAGGAATTGCAATCGACCAACGAGGAACTCGAAACCTCGCGCGAGGAGGCGCAGTCGGTCAGCGAAGAGCTGCAGACGGTCAACAACGAATTGCAGCGCAAGGTCGAGGAACTCGACGAAGCAAACGACAATCTGCGCAATCTGTTCGAGGTGACCGAGATCGCCACGGTGAGCCTCGACCGCAACCTGCTGGTCCGCAGCTTTACTCCGGCGACCAAGGGTCTTTTCAATCTGATGGAGATCGATCGCGGGCGGCCGCTGACCGATATCGCCAGCGGGCTGGCCGATCTCAATCTGCGGCAGGAGATCGAGCCGGTGCTCGCGACCGGTCAAAGCCGCGCGCGCCGCGTCATCAGCCGCGACGGCGGAGCGCATTATCTGATGCGCGTTCTGCCGTACCGCACCGCGGACCGGCCGATCGACGGCGTGCTTGTCACATTTACCGAGATTACCCGCATCGTCGAGGCCGAGGCGCACGAGGCGGAGCTTCGGCGCTGTCTCGATGAGATGCTGCGGATCACGCTCGATATTGTCGAGCGCAGCCTGCCGGACGAACCGTCCTCGGCTGCCCTGCATCATCGGCTGCAAGGGTTGGCCGATACGTACAGGTTTGTCGCGGGAGCGGATTGGAGGGCGATACCGCTGGCTGGGCTGATCGGCCGGGAACTGGCCGATTTCGGGATCGGGCGCGAGGGCCGGGTGGTTGCGGACGGAGCGCCGGTGCTGGTGCGGGCGAATACTGCCGTCATGTTGGGAATGGCGCTGCACGAGCTGGCGATGCGCGCCGCGGCGGAAGGGGCGCTGTCCGTGCCGCAGGGGCGGGTCTATCTCGCCTGGAGGTTCGAGCCGATCGACGGGGCCGAGCGCCGGCTGGTGATCCGCTGGCGTGAATCGGGAGGACCGCCGGCGCGCCCGCCCGACGGACCGGATTACGGTCGCGATCTGATCGAAACCGGGCTGCGCGAGCGGATCGGCGCGACCGGTTCGGTCAGCTTCGGTCAGGACGGGATACAAGCGGAGATCGTATTGCCGTCAGCGGATAATCTGGTGCTGCCGTCGCGCTCCGAGGACGGGTAAACATATGCCGCGCAGATAGTGGGCAGTGACTCGGTTTGAACTGCAACCTTGTCATTCCGGGGCGCGGGCGCAGCCCGCGAGCCCGGAATGACAATCTTACGGTCCAAACCGAGTCACTGCCCATCGTATCCGGCTTCCGTTGCACGATTCGAGGCAGGGTACAGCACAACAAATGGTTGTCTGCGAGCAAACCGGAACATCGATCGGCTGTACCGCCTGCCGTCTTCTCATAACATGAATCAATTCTTGAACAGAAAGCTTCACCCATCCTGTTTTGTTCGGTATATGCGTTTGGGGCGGGCGCGGCAGAATATTGCCAATACAGGGGGGCGGCACTCCAGTTGCGGGAACAGGAACAGTCCATGAGCGAGCAGAGGTTGCAGAGGCAGGCCGAGATCCTGGAGAGGCCGCGTTTTACCGCTGCGGTGACCGAGGACCTGCTGCTTGGCAGCCGACAGCTGCGCCGAGCCTTTCTGCAGACGCCGCAGCGGTCAGCCGGCCGCGACATGCCGCTGCTGCGGGCCGGCGCGGAGCCGGCGGCCATCCTGATCCGCAGCGGGTTTGCCTATCACTCCTGCCTCGTGCGCGACGGACGGCGCGCGACCCTGCGCTTTCTGCTGTCGGGCGACTTCGCCGGACTGGACAATATCGTCCTTGCCCGCTCGATGGAGGACATCTACGCCGCGAACCGGGTCGGCTATCACCTGCTCGGGGCTGCCGCGTTGCGCAATCTGCTCGCCGACCGCCCGGTTGCGATGTTCGTGCTGGCGCAGATCGCGGAGCAGCAATGGCGGTCGGACCGGCTGGCGGCGGGCATCGGCCGGCTCGACGCCTATGCCCGCCTTTGCGTGCTGCTGCTCGACATCTACGAACGGCTGCGGCACCGCGAACTGGTTAATCGGCCGACCTTCAACCTGCCGCTGACGCAGGAGCAGCTCGCCGACCATCTCGGGCTGACCCTGGTGCATGTCAACCGCACCTTGCGGCGGCTGCGCGAGGCGCGGATCGTCCTCGTCGACCGCCAGGTCGTCATCATACAGGACATGGAACGGCTGCGCGCGCTGGCGCAGGGTCTGCCGGAAGTGGCCGCAATACCCGAGCAATCGATTGCGCCGGATTGGGCCGCCATCGGCGGACCCCCCCCCCCGCGGCTGACGGGTTCCTGGGCCGATCCCCGGACCGAGACCAGGGACGGGAGGGAGAGGGGTGGGTTGCTCGACGCTCCACCCGCGGCGGCGCGTCCTAAGACATTGAAAAACTGGCGGACCCGGCGAGATTCGAACTCACGACCTCTGCCTTCGGAGGGCAGCGCTCTATCCAGCTGAGCTACGGGTCCCTGTCGCGGCTTAAGCTGATTACCCGCTCGCGGGCGCCGGCGCAAGAGCCGCCGCCGCCCGTCGCATCGGGCCGTCCGGTGCGGGGGATCGCAAGCGCTTCACCCGCGCGGGTCGCCCGCTGTTTTTGGCGTCGCCGGAGCCGGCGAGGCGTCGGCTCCGCGCTCCGACACCGGCGGCCATTCCGGCGCCGCGGCGTCGGTATCGGCCTTTGACGGCAGCGGCGCCCGCCGGTCGGCGATCCAGCTCGCGATGTCGTTCGCGACGCTGCCGCCGCCGAGATCGCGCAGCAGCAGGTGATATCCCGCCGGGTAATAGGCAAGACGGCGCTGGTGACGCGGCGCGGCCGGCAGATGCGCGACGAACTCGGCAATCGGCCGGCGCGGCACGACCTCGTCGCGCGCGCCGTACATCAGCAGCAGCGGCACGTCGAGCGCCGGCGCCGCTTCAAGCGCCGAATCCATCAGATCGACAAGACCGTACACCGCATCGACCCGCGTCCCTTTGATGACCAGCGGATCGCGCGCCATCTGCCGCAGCACCGCGTCATTGTCGGAGATCCGTTTCCCGAGACCGCGCCCGGTCAGCACCGTTTCCGGGAAGAACCGCACCGCGACAAACAGCGCCGCCTTTGGCAGCAGGTCCATCGTCGCGCGGCCCCACACCGCCGGAGCGCTGAGAATGACCCCGTCCGCCGCGGCCCGCGGCAGGCCTTGCGGGCCGGCGGCGACCCCGCGCATCGTTCCGGTCGCCGCCAGAATGGCGACCGCGCCGCCCATGCTTTCGCCGAGCAGATAGACCGGCCGGCCGGGATAGGCATGGCGCAGCACGCGAAGCGCGGCGATCGCATCGACCGCCAGACGCCCCTCGCCGGCCCAGGAGCCGGGGTCCGGAGCGCCGCCGAACCCGCGCTGGTCGTAGGCATAGGTCGCAATGCCGCGTGCCGCCCAGGTTGTTGCCGGGATCTCAAAGGCTCTGCCGTAGTCGTTGAACCCGTGCAGCGCCAGGATCGCCGCCTTGACCGGTCCCTGCGGCAGCCATTTCCGCAATGGCAGACGCGCGCCGTCCGGGGCGACAAACTCGCGCTCGGTAAAGTGCGGCGCGACCGCCCGGTCGCGAGGGCCGGCAGGGGCGGCGGTCGGCTGCATCTCCGCCTCTGCCGCCGGTCCGCACGATGTCGGTGACAGCAGCAGCGGCGCGAGCAGTGCGAGACGGCAGAACGATGCAGCAATGCGGCGGCCGGGGGACGGAATTCGACTCATTGCCTTTTCGCACCCGGCCCGAGCGTCGCCAGCCCTAACATCGATCATCGGCGCGGGTCAATATGACCGGCATTTGGGTAATGGGTCAGTTTGAATGTAACAGACAGCACCGTCATTCCGGGACGGCCCGAAGGGCAGACCCGGAATCCATGAACACCGGCTTTCTCAAGGTTTCGTGGCCTGTGTTCCTGGCTTCCGGGTTCGCGGGCTACGCCCGCGCCCCGGAATGACGGTGTTACAATCCAGACTGACCCACTATCGGCATTTGGCCGGGTTCGCCCCCATCTGTCGTCTGTCTGTTGTCTGTCCGGCGCAGCCGGGATAAACCGGGACGCTGGCGGCCGAGCGCAGTCTGTTGCCACTGACAAGACCTCCTTGGGCAAGACGATGACCCCTTTCGAGACGATCGAGATCGGCGAGATGGTGGCGGCCTGCAATGGCGGGGGCGGGTCGCTCGGCCATCCTCGCGTCTATCTGAACCTGGCGCCAGCGGGTTGGATCGAGTGTCCGTACTGCTCGCGCCGCTATGTCAACCGAGCGGTCGCGCAATCGGGCGGGGTCGCCGGGGAGGTCGGGGTCGTGACGCAATCGGCGCACCGTCCGGGAGGCGAGCATCAGAGCGAAAGCCCGGCGCCGCGCCAGGTCGGCGCCGCGGCGGGAGGCGGCAATGAATGACGTTTCCGCAACCGCGCTCGCCGAGCGCCCGGTCCCCGCGGATGCGGCGCAATCGGCCGTGCCGCGTCATGTGCTGCTGATCGACGGGTCCGGGTTCATCTTCCGGGCCTATTTCGCGCGGGCGCGCGACGCGAAGGCCGAGCGCTTTCAGCGGAAGTCGGACGGCGTCCCGACCGAGGTCGTGACGATCTTCAGCAATATGCTCGACAAATATCTGCGCGAGAGCGACGCCGATCACGTCGCGGTGATTCTCGACGCGTCGGGTCACAGTTTCCGCAACGATCTCTATGACCAGTACAAGGCGAACCGCCGCGAGACGCCCGACGATCTCGTCCCGCAATGCGAGCATGTGCGGCAGGCGGCCGACGCGTTCGGCGTCTGCCGGATCGAGTTGGACAATTTCGAGGCCGACGATCTGATCGCGACCTATGCGCGCCACGCGGTCGCTTCCGGCGCCAGGGTGACGATCCTGTCCTCCGACAAGGATTTGATGCAGCTCGTCCATGACGGAACGGTCGCGATGCGCGATCCGATGACCGACCGGCCGATCGGCGAAGCGGAGGTGCGGGAGAAATTCGGGGTCGGCCCGGACAAGGTCGTCGAGGTGCAGGCGCTGTGCGGCGACAGCACCGACAATGTGCCGGGGGTGCCGGGGATCGGCGTCAAGACCGCTTCCGAGCTTATCAATACCTATGGCGATCTCGAAAACCTGCTGGCGCGCGCGCACGAGATCAAGCAGCCGAAACGCCGCCAGGCGCTGATCGACAACGAGGCGCAGGCGCGGCTGTCAAAGGAACTGGTCAAGCTCGACGACGACGTACCGCTGCCGTGTCCGCTGTCGGCGCTGCGGGTCAAACCGTATGACCCCGACAAGCTGTTTCCGTTTCTCGACGAAATGGAGCTGCGCGCGCTGAAATCGCGCATCGAGCGGCGTCTGTCGGTCGCGCCGCCGACCGCGACCGCCGGGCCGAGCGAGCCGGTCATCCCTGAGATCGCGCCGTTCCCGGCCGAGCCGACCTATGCGGTTGTCGATACGGCGGCGGGTCTCGACCATTGGATCGACGCGGCGGTGCGGGAGGGCGCGGTGGCGATCTGGGCGGCACCGAGCGCGCTGCCTGGTCGCCGGCCGGAATTCTGCGGTCTCGCGCTGGCGGTCGGGCCGGGGCTGGCAGCCTATGTGCCGCTCGGGCATCGCACGCCGAAGGAGAGCGAAGAAGCGGGGCTGCTGGATTCCCCTCCCCCGCAAGCGGGGGAGGGTCAGGGTGGGGGCAACGCGGCGCCTCTGTCCTCTCAGGAAGCGCTCGCCCGCTTGAAACCGCTGCTCGAAAACCCCGGCGTGCTCAAGATCGGCCATGACATGAAGAGCATGGCGCATCTGCTGCTGCGCCACGGCATCGCGGTCGCGCCGTATGACTGCACGATGCTGATGTCCTACGTGCTCGACGGCGGGCCGGTCGAGCACACGGTCGAGGCGCTGACCAGACGCGCCTTGTCGCACGACCTGACCCCAGCCAAGGAGATCCTCGGCACCGGGCGCAACGCGATCTGCTTCGCCGAGGTCGCGACCGCGC
Organism: Alphaproteobacteria bacterium; assembly: GCA_050246595.1. Classification (GTDB taxonomy): domain Bacteria; phylum Pseudomonadota; class Alphaproteobacteria; order ATCC43930; family CGMCC-115725; genus DATARH01. Next base: position 11,803 of record JBFWVT010000053.1, on the reverse strand, counting down.
GGGGCCGCGATTTCGCCTGCGAGCGCGCCGACGCGGCGCTGCGTCTGCACGGGCTGCTCAAGGCGCGGCTGCTGCGCGAGCGCATGACCGCGTTTTACGAGACGATCGAGCGGCCGCTGGTGCCGGCGGTCGCGGCGATGGAGAACGCCGGGGTCAAGGTCGATCGCGACGCGCTGGCCGAATTGTCGCGCGATTTCGCGCGCCGCATCGCCGAGATCGAGCAGTCGATCTGGCGCGATGTCGGGCACGAATTCAACATCGGCTCGACCAAGCAATTGGGCGACGTGCTGTTCGAGAAGCTGCAACTGCCCGGCGGCAGAAAGGGGAAAACCGGCGCCTACGGCACCGACGCCTCGATCCTGGAGACCTTGATGCCGCTGCATCCGGTGCCGGCCCAGGTGCTCGAATGGCGGCAGCTGACCAAGCTCAAATCGACCTATACCGACGCGCTCGACGAGAGCATCGACGGCGAGACCGGCCGGGTGCATACCTCGTTCGCGCTGGCCGCGACGGTGACCGGGCGGCTGTCCTCGTCCGAGCCGAACATCCAGAACATCCCGATCCGCACCGAGGAAGGGAGAAAAATCCGCCGCGCCTTTGTCGCCGAACCCGGTCATCTGCTGCTCTCGGCCGATTACAGCCAGATCGAATTGCGTCTGGCGGCGCATGTCGCCGACATCGCCGAATTGAAGCGCGCCTTTCACGAGGGCATCGATATTCACGCGCTGACCGCCAGCGAGGTGTTCGGCGTGCCGATCGCGGGTATGGACCCGCTGACCCGAAGGCGCGCCAAGGCGATCAATTTCGGCATCCTCTACGGCATCAGCGCGTTTGGTCTCGGCAACCAGATCGGCGTGCCGCAACACGAGGCGGCCGAGTATATCCGCGCCTATCTCGACCGTTTCCCCGGCATCCGCGCCTATATGGAGCGGATCAAGACCGAGGCGCGGCGGGCCGGCTATGTCGAGACGATCTTTGGCCGCAAATGCTTTATCCCCGGCATCCGCGAGGCCAACCCGGCGCGCCGCGCCGGGGCCGAGCGGCAGGCGATCAACGCGCCGTTGCAGGGCTCCGCCGCCGACATCATCAAGCGCGCGATGGGCCGCCTGCCGGCGGCGCTCGCGGGTGCCGGGCTACGGGCGCGCATGCTGTTGCAGGTACATGACGAATTGCTGTTCGAGACGCCGGAAGCCGAGGTCGAGGACACCGCGCGTCTCGTCGGACGGGTCATGGAGGGCGCCTGCGGGCCGATCTGCGAATTGTCGGTGCCGCTGGTCGTCGAAACCGGCTGGGCGGCGAGCTGGGACCAGGCGCATTAGCGCCCGGCCGCCGACGCGGGTTTGATCGCGGCGCTCACACAGGAGATCGGCGTGGCTTCTCTGTCGGATTATCTGTTTTCCAGGGGACACGAGCGGGTTGCGGGATGGCTGATGGACGGGGCCGCCTGGGCCACGTATCTCGTCTCCCGGTGGCAGAAGGCGCAGGGGCTGGCCGGCGACACCGCCGAGATCGGTATTCACCACGGCAGGTATTTTATTCTTTTGTCGCTGCTCGGCGACGACGCCGAAAAAGCGGTGGCCATCGATGTTTTCGACAATCAGGAACTGAATGTCGATCACTCGGGCGAGGGGAATTACGCGCGGTTCATCGCCAATTTCGATAAATTCGACGGCCGCCGCCGCAAGCTCGTCGTCCATGCCATCGACAGTCTGCGTCTCGCGGGACGCGACCTGCTGAAACCGGACTGCCCGCCGGCCGCGTCGGTCAACAGAAGCTTCAGGCTGTTCAGCGTCGATGGTTCGCACACCAGAGGGCACACAATCAACGACATCGAGGTTGCGTTCGGCGTCTTGCGGCCCAAAGGGGTCGTCATCGTCGATGATTTCTACAATCCCCACTGGCCGGGCGTGCAGGAAGGGGTCCATCATCTTCTTGATGCACGCCAGGACATCTGCGCGGTCGCCTACGGGGACAATAAGCTGTTTCTCGTCAGGGCGGAGGATCACGACGCCTATCTCGACCTGTTCGGCGGGACCATGCGCGAGTTCTACGCCGACATGAAGCTGGTGCAGATACACGGCAAGTCCGCCGTCAGCTTTACGATGCGCGACGCGCGTCGCCTGTTTGACAAAAACCTCCGCCGTACCCGATGGGCCGCATCCTTCGGCCGCAACCCTGATGGCGGAGAGCTGAACGTGGAACGGCTTGACGGGTGGGCGACACCGGTGCCGCAAGGAACCTGGATTACCGCTTCCGGCGCAGCCGCCAGAATTCGTTTCCCGAAAGAGATTGTCGAACGCGGCAATCCGGTGCACCTGTCATTGTCGGTACACCCCTTTCTGCACGGGGGACGCAAGGCACGCACGGTAAAGATCGCCACAAGCGGCGGCGACGGCGTGCAACGCGACATCGACGGCGACGCCGTCCTGGAATTCGGTGTGCGTGATTTCGGCGTGAACGGCGAAATCTCGTTGACGATTGCCGCCGGCGATCCGGATGTCCCGGCCGAGATCGGCAGCGAAAGCTCGGACCGCCGAACCCTTTCATTGTTTGTCGGCAATGTTGAGATGACGCTCCCCGATGCATAGGCGCTTCCGCAAGTCATTTCGGCCGGGGTAGCATCCCGGCTTGAATTGCAACCGCGTCATTCCGGGGCGCGGGCGCTCCAGCTCTCGCCGATCACAACCGGCCCGCACGCCTTGACCCGCGCTCCGACCTGCTCCGCCGCGGCGGCGGGTTCGCAGAGCTGCGACAGCGCCGCTTCCAGGATCGGCAACCCGATCTCTCCGGGCGCGGTCAGCACCGATTCGGGATGGAACTGCACCGCGGCGATCGGCAGGCTCCGATGCTCGACCGCCATGATGATCCCGTCCTGCTCGGTTTCCGCCGCGATGCTCAGCGCCGGGGGCAGCCGGTCGCGCTCGGCGTAGAGCGAATGGTAGCGGCCGACCGTAAACCGCTCCGGCAGACCGCCGAGCAGTCGGCTCGGCAGACGGCGCACCGGCGACGGTTTGCCGTGCATCGGCACGTCCAGCACGCCGAGCGCGCCGCCGAAACACTCGACGATGCCCTGCAACCCGAGACACACGCCGAATATCGGGATATTGCGCCGCAGCAGCAGATCGAGCGTCTCGCGCATCGCGAAATCGTCGGGACGGCCCGGTCCCGGCGACAGCACGACCAGCTCCGGCCGCAGCCCGTCCTTGAGCCGCTCTCGCGCGAAATCGTGGCGCAAGGTCGCGCACTCGGCCCCGGTCGTGCGGATGTACCCGGCCAGCGTGTGGACGAACGAGTCCTCGTGGTCGATCAGCAGCACCTGCCGCCGCCGCGCGCTCGCCGGCACGCGCGTCCCGTCCGCCCGCGGCCGGGCGGCATCGCCGCGTATCGCCGATAGCAGCGCCGCCGCCTTCAGCCGGCATTCCGCCTCTTCGGCCTCGGGGTCGCTGTCATAGAGCAGGGTCGCGCCGGCGCGGATCTCGGCCACCCCGTCCTGCATCCGCAAGGTGCGCAGGGTCAGCCCGGTATTCATGTTGCCGTCAAAGGTCATGCGTCCGATCGCGCCGCCATACCAGCGTCGCGGCGAGCGTTCCTGCTGCTCGATCCAGCGGATCGCCCACAGTTTCGGCGCGCCGGTCACGGTAACCGCCCAGGTATGGCTGAGAAACCCGTCGAGCGCGTCGAATTCCGGCCGCAACTCGCCCTCGACGTGATCGACCGTATGGATCAGCCGCGAATAGATCTCGATCTGGCGGCGGCCGATGACCTTGACGCTGCCCGGCACGCAGACCCGCGACTTGTCGTTGCGGTCCACATCGGTGCACATGGTCAATTCGCTCTCGTCCTTGGTCGAGTTCAAGAGTTCGCGGATGCGCTCGGCGTCTTCGAGAGCGTCGCGGCCGCGCGCGATCGTGCCGCAGATCGGGCAGGTCTCGATCCGCCGACCCTCGACGCGCACATACATTTCCGGCGACGCCGAGACCAGGAACTCGCCCTCTCCGAGATTGATCAGCGCGCCGTAGGGGGCCGGATTGGCACGGCGCAGCCGGCGGAACACAAGGCTCGGCGGGTCGGGGCAGCGGGTTGACAGAAGCTGGCCGCAGACGACCTCGAACAGATCGCCGCGCACAAACGCCTCCTTGGCGCGGCGCACCAGCGCGGCGTATTCGCCCGGCCCGTGATCGCTTTCGGGCGGCAACGGCAGGGCCGGTTCGGCGCGATACGGGGCCGGCGGGGTCGCGCGCGGCAGCCCGGCGGTCGAATGCCCGGCAACCTCGAACTCGTAGCGGTGGATCGCCGATTGCTGCCGCATGTGATCGACGATCAGGATTTCGTCGGGCAGATACAGCACCAAGTCGCGCTGGTCCGCGGGCCGCTCCAGCCGCAGCGGCATCGGCTCGAACTGAAAGACCAGATCGTAGCCGAACGCCCCGTACAGCCCGAGGTGCTCGTCGTCCGGACTGGCGAACAGCTCTCCGAGCGAGCGCAATACCGAAAAGACCGACGGCTGGCGGCTGCGCTGCTCCTCGGGAAACCGCTCGCTGCTGTCCCTTATGTCGCCCGCGATCCGGCCAGCGTCGCTGTTCCCGATACGCACCGCGTCGAGCGCTCTCAGATGGCGTTCGATCGCCGGAAGCAGCACCGCGCCGCGCTGGTTGAGCGCTTCGATCGTAAATTCCCGCCCGCGCGAGGTCAGGACCAGCGGCGGATCGACAAATCCCATATCCCATCGTGTGTACCGGCCCGGAAACTCGAAGCTCGACGAGAACAGGACGCCGCGCCGCTCGTCGAGCCGCTCGGCCAGCGCGCTGTCGGCCGGGCTATAGGGCTGCGTGGCGGTTTCGCGATGCACGCGGACGCCGCCCCGCGTCTCGTAGGTCTTGTGATGCACGGAACCCTCCGGATTGGGTCGCCTTGGAACCTCCCGGAGCCGTCCGCGCTGATATGCGAAAGGCCGCCCGGTGCTCCGCGGCGGCCCTGTTGCAAGACAGAATCGTGGCCGCCCGGGTTACACGGGCCACCACCAGATCGCTGAACGCAGGATGCGCATGTCAGGCTATATAGCAGCCGGTCGTCGCAAGCGCAATCGTCAGTCGACTTTCGTTGCAGTGCGCCTTGATTGGACGCAAAATCGCCCCCAAAGGTTCGGTAATCCAGCGAATGTCGAGTAAGTTTAGCGCCCGCGAGGCAGCGCCCGTTACACCGGGTCTCTACCGCTACCGAACGAGCATGAGGGAGATGCCCGATGGTTATCTACAATACAATCGGGTGAATAGGTGATCGAATGAAGCGCCGCGATCTGATCGGAAGCGCGGTTGCCGCGGCAGTGCTGGCGCCGTTCGGGACCGCGGCGCAGCCGGGTCTGCCGGTAATCGGCTATTTCAGCAACCGCTCGCCCGCAGCCGAAACGCCGCTGCGGTCCGGGTTTCTGCAGGGATTGGAACAGGCGGGCTTTGTCGTCGGCCGGAATGTCGTGATCGAGTATCGGTTTGCCGAAGGACGCTCCGATCGTCTGCCGTCTCTCGCGGCAGAACTGATCGAGCTTCCGGCGGCGGTGCTGGTCGCGACCGGGGGGCCCGAAGCCGTGGCGGCAAAAAAGGCGACCGCGACGATCCCGATCGTATTCACTTCGGGCGGGGACCCGGTGGGGTTGGGGCTCGTCGCAAGCCTCAATCGGCCAGGCGGCAATGCGACGGGAGCGCACGTCTTCGGGGCCGAGATGATTCCAAAGCGCATGGAATTGCTGCGCGAAGTTCTCCCGCAACCTGGGCTGATCGCGGTTCTTCTTGGCCCGACGACGCCAGTGACCGAGCAATATGCTCGTGAGGCGGAAGCCGCAGCCCAGGCGATCGGGCAGCCAATTATCGTTTTGCAGGCCCGGGACGATGGGGAGGTCGAGACGGCATTTGCGACAATGGCGGAACGACGGGTGCGCGGTCTGCTCTTTGGGCCATCCACCTACTTCCAGGTGATCGCCGACAAGCTCATCGCGCTCGCCGCCCGCCACCGCATCCCCGCCGTCTACGAATGGCCCGAATTCGTCGCCGCCGGCGGTTTGATGACCTACAGCACGAACCGCCGCGAATTCGCGCAGCTGGCCGGCGAGTATGCGGGGCGCATTCTAAATGGTGCCGCTCCAGCCGATCTCCCAGTTGTGCGATCAACGCGCTTCGAGCTGGTGATCAACCTGAAGACGGCCAGAGACCTCGGCCTGACGATCTCGGAATCGCTGCTCGCCCGCGCCGACGAGGTGATCGAGTGAGACTGTCACAATCAAACTGACTCACTGCCCGCGGCAAAGCCCGCGCGATGCGACGGCCTTTCGGACCGCCAGCGTCTCGCCGGCAATCGGCAGCAAACCGGCATCCGGACAGCGCTGCCCTCGCCGTGCTATAGTGTCACGCAGCGAACCCGGCCCTTGCCGCCAGCAATCGCGCCACGACATTCCGATTTCTGTGAGTTCTGCGTCTCACATGCACGTTTTCCGCGCCGATCGAGCCTGAATGACCACCGAAATCGGGCATTTTTCCCTCATTCTGGCGTTGTGCGTCGCGGCGCTACAAGCCGTCGTGCCTCTCGCCGGGGCAGCTCGCGGCGACCCGGCCCTGACCGGCTGGGCGCGCCCCGCGGCGCTGACGCAGTTCCTGTTCGTCGGCATCGCGTTTCTCGCGCTGACGCACGCCTATGTGGTCTCCGATTTTTCGGTCGCGAATGTCGCGGCCAATTCGAACAGCCTGAAGCCGCTGCTCTACAAGATCAGCGGCGTGTGGAGCAACCACGAGGGGTCGATGCTGCTGTGGGTGTTCATCCTCGCGCTGTTCGGCGCCGCCGTCGCCGTCTTCGGCCGCAACCTGCCGCCCGCTCTGCGGGCGCGCGTGCTCGCCGTGCAGGCGATGATCGGGACAGGCTTTCTGCTCTTTATCCTGTACACGTCGAACCCGTTTCTGCGGCAGTTTCCGGCGCCGCTCGAAGGGTCCGGGCTGAACCCGATCCTGCAGGACCCCGGTCTGGCGTTTCATCCGCCGTTTCTTTATCTCGGCTATGTCGGGTTCTCGATCGCGTTCTGCTTCGCGGTGGCGGCGCTCATCGAGGGCAAGGTCGATCCGGCCTGGGCGCGCTGGGTGCGCCCCTGGACCTTGGCGGCATGGTGCGCGCTGACGGTCGGCATCGCGCTGGGCAGCTGGTGGGCCTATTACACCTTGGGCTGGGGCGGGTGGTGGTTCTGGGACCCGGTCGAGAACGCCTCGTTTCTGCCGTGGCTGGTCGGCACCGCGCTGTTGCATTCGGCTGTCGTCGTCGAGAAGCGCGACGCGCTGAAGACCTGGACCGTGCTGCTCGCGATCCTGGCGTTTTCGCTGAGCCTGTTGGGCACGTTTCTGGTGCGCTCGGGCATCCTGACCTCGGTGCACGCCTTTGCTTCCGACCCGAGCCGCGGCGTATTCATCCTGCTGCTGCTGAGCCTCTATACCGGCGGAGCGCTGCTGCTGTTCGCGTGGCGTGCGCCGCAACTGCAAGGGGGCGGGCTGTTCGCGCCGATCTCGCGCGAAGGCGGGCTGCTGCTCAACAATCTGCTGCTGGCGACCGCGGCGGCGACGGTATTGCTCGGCACGCTGTACCCGCTGTTTCTCGATCTCCTGACCGGACAGAAGGTCTCGGTCGGGCCGCCCTTTTTCAACATGACTTTTGTCCCGATCATGGTGCCGCTGCTGGTCGCGATGGGGATCGGCCCGATGCTGCCGTGGAAGCGCGGCGATCTGTGGGCGGCGCTGTCGCGGCTCAAGCTCGCCTTTGCGATTGCCGCCGGCACGGCGCTCGTGGTGCTGATCGCGAGCGGCGCAAAATCGGTCGGGGCGGCTTGCGGTCTAGCGCTGGCGGCGTGGCTGCTCGCCGCGACATTGGCCGAGTTGGTGGAACGCGTGCGCCTGTTCGACGGGTCGCTCGCGAGCGTCCGGAGCCGCGCCCGCCACCTGCCGCGCGCCGCCTGGGGGATGAGCCTGGCGCATGCCGGAATGGGGATCGTGATCGCCGGGATCGCCGGCTCGTCTTCCTGGAGCGAGGAAACCATCGTCAGCGCCCGGCCGGGCCAGTCCTTCGACCTCGCCGGCTACCGGATCGCGTTTGACGCGGTCAACCCGGTCGCCGGCCCCGATTACACCGCGATCCGCGCCGATATGCGGCTGTTGCGCGACGGGCGCGAGGTTGCGGCATTACACCCGGAAAGGCGCACCTTTTCAAACGGCACCGCGACCCATGTTGCGATCCGCACCAATCTGCTGGCCGATGTTTACGCGGTGATCGGCGAGCCGGACGGCAGCGGCGTATATGTCCTGCGCCTTTACCACAACCCGCTGGTGCCGTGGATCTGGCTCGGCGCCGTCGTGATGGCATGCGGCGGGCTTGTCTCGCTGTCCGACCGACGGCACCGGATCGGCGCTCCGGCGCGGCGGGCGCGGCCGGTCGCTGCGTCCGCCCCGGCCCAGGCGGCTGAGTAGGACGGCCCGACATGATGCGGCGGGGCTGGATGTATCTGCTGCCGGTCGTGCTGTTCGCGCTGCTGGCGGTCGTGTTGCGTGGCGGTCTTGGGCGCGATACGACCATATTGCCGTCGCCGCTGATCGACCAGCCGGTGCCGGTTTTCGCGCTGCCGCCGATTTCCGGCGACGGCGCCGGTTTCGCCTCCGCCGACTTGCAGGGCAAGGTGAGCCTGGTCAATGTCTTCGCGTCGTGGTGCGTGCCGTGCCGCGCCGAGCACCCGGTGCTGAACGCGCTGGCGACATCGGACCGCGTGCCAATCTATGGCATCAACTACAAGGACAAGCCAAACGCCGCGCGCGCCTTTCTCGCCGAGCTGGGCAATCCCTACCTCAGGATCGGCGCCGATGACGGGCGGGTCGGCATCGAATGGGGTGTCTACGGCGTGCCGGAAACCTTTGTCGTCGATCGCCGCGGCCGTATCCGCTACAAGCATGTCGGTCCGCTGACCCGCGCCGATCTCGACCGGACAATCCTGCCGCTGATCGCACAACTCGAAAAATGAAACCGGTGCGGCTCACCACCCCAGATCGTCATCCCGTGGGCCTTCAGCCCACGGACTTGATCCGTGGGGAAGGCCGGGATCCACCGGGCGACCGCACGGAACGCGGGAACATGGATCCCGGCCTTCGCCGGGATGACCATTTCCCCTCCCTCGGGCGCCTTGGCGATCGGGGCCGGCGCAACGGTATTCGCCTTGTCGCCTGGCTCCTTTTGCTCGCCTCGATTGTACTCCTCGCCGCCCCCGCCCACGCCGTCCGTCCGGACGAGATTATGACCGATCCGGCGCTTGAGACGCGGGCCCGCGATATCGGCCGCGAATTGCGCTGTCTGGTTTGCCGTAACCAGTCGATCGACGATTCCGACGCCGATCTCGCGCGCGATCTGCGCGTGCTGGTGCGCGAGCGCCTCAAGCAGGGCGATACGGACGCGCAGGTGATCGCTTATGTCCGCTCCCGTTACGGCGATTTTGTGCTGCTGCGTCCGCCGTTCTCGGTCGGCACCGTGCTGCTCTGGGTCGGGCCGCTGCTGATCCTGCTGCTCGGCGTGTTTGGCGTGGCGCGTTTCTACCGGGCGCGGGCGCGCGATTCCGGTTCCGGCGCGGCGGCGCTGAACCCGGACGAACGACGCCGGCTGCAAGCGGTTCTCGGCGAGGAAAGATGAGCATCGCGGTCGCAATCGGGTTGGTCGGGCTGACCTCGCTGGCGGTCGGGCTGCTGCTGCTGCCGCTGCTGGCGCGCCGGCACCAGCCGCAGCCGCGCGAGACCTACAATCTGGCGGTCTACCGCGATCAGCTCGCCGAGATCGACCGCGACCTGCTCCGCGGCCTGTTGACCGCGGCGCAGACCGAAGCGGCGCGGGCCGAGATCGGGCGCCGCATTCTCGCGCTCGACGAGGCGGAAACCCCGCCGCCGGTCGGCCGGTCGGGCAGCCGGTCGGTTAATCCTGGGCCGCTCAGGGCCGCGATCATTGCGATCCTGGCGATGCCGGTCGCGGCGCTGCTGCTCTATGCCGGGATCGGCTCGCCCGGTCTGCCCGACCGGCCTTTTGCGGCGCGCGCCAGTGGCGGGACGGGTACGGCGGCCGATGATACCGCGCAGCTCAACATGCAGGAGGCGCTTGCGAAGCTGCGGGCGCATCTCAAGACCAAACCGGACGATCTGACCGGTTGGTTGCTGCTGGCGCGCTCGGAAGTCGGACTCGGACGATATAGCGAGGGCGCCGCGGCTTACCGCCGTGCCGCCGAGCTGTCCTCGTACCGCCCCGACATCGCCGCCGATTGGGGCGAGGCGCAGGTCATGGCGGAGGGCGCGGTCACGGCTTCGGCGGCAAAGGCGTTCGAGGCCGGACTAAAGGACCCGGCGAGCGCGCCGAAATCGCGCTATTACCTCGCCCAGGCCAAGCTGGAGCAGGGCGACCCGCGCGGCGCGCTGCTCGGCTGGGCCGATCTTGCCGCCGACTCGCCGCCCGACGCCGAATGGCAGAAGATGCTGCGCCGGCGCATCGCCGAGGTCGCGACCGCGGCGGGTATCGATCCCGCTTCGGTGATGCCGTCCGCGACTTCTGCCATGACGCAAGACGGCGCGGTCTCCCAAAGCGCCGCGACGTCGCGCCCGCCAGAATCGGGCATGCCAGAATCGGGCATGCCGTCGCAGGAAGACGTCGCGGCCGCGGCCAAGGCGACAGCGGGAGACTCGCCGGAGGAACGCCGCGTGATGATCGAGAGCATGGTCGAACGGCTGGCGTCCCGCCTCGAAGAGCAGCCCGACGACGCCGAGGGCTGGGTCCGGCTCGGACGCTCGTACATGGTGCTGCAGCAGCCGGCGAAGGCGCGCGACGCCTATGCCCGCGCCGCAACGCTCAGACCGAAGGACCCGGCGCTGGCTGCGGCGCTGGCCGAGGCAACGCGGCTGGCGGCCGATCCCGGTCCCGGCGCGGCTCCGTCCGACGGCCGCTGATCGCCGCGCCGCTCGGTCCGATGCCGGTTCATATTGCCGCGGTGCTCGCCGCTCCGGAGGTCGCCGCGCTGCGCGACATCCTCGGCGAAGCGAGTCTGTTCCACGACGGCAAGGCGACCGCCGGCTGGCACGCGCGCGCCCGCAAGAGCAATCTGCAGGCCGATTCCGACGCCCCGCTCGTCGCCGGGGCGCTGCGCAAGATCGAGGCGACGCTGCGGGCCAACGAGGTGTTCCAGGCGGCGGCGCGCCCGAAGGACATCATCGGATTGCTGCTCAGCCGCTATCAGCCGGGGATGAGCTACGGCACGCATGTCGACGACGTGCTGATCGATGGTCGGCGCACCGATCTGGCGTTCACGCTGTTTCTCTCCGACCCCGATACCTATGACGGCGGCGAGTTGGCGATCGAGCGCAGCGAGGGGGAGCGGGGTTTCAAGCTCCCTTCGGGCGATCTGCTGCTGTATCCCGCGACGACGTTGCACCGGGTCGCGCCGGTCACGCGCGGTGTCCGGCTGGCCGCGATCGGCTGGGTGCGCAGTCTTGTCCGGCAGAACGAGCAGCGCGAGCTGCTGTTCGATCTCGACCATGCCGTCGAGTTGCTGCGCAGCGGCGGCGAACCCGAACGGGCGCTCGACCTCATGCTCAAGATCCGCGGCAACCTGCTGCGCCGCTGGGTGGAGGATTAACACCAACCCGCCCTGAGTCTGCCCTGAGGAAGAGGCTTCCCCGAGGCCGGGGTTTGTGATCCGGGGAGAGCCGGCTTGTGCAGAAGGCGGCGATGCCGGCGATCGTATTGCGTTCGGACCGGGTGCCGC
>JBFWVT010000052.1:0-32367 GCA_050246595.1 Alphaproteobacteria bacterium | reverse complement strand
CGCAAATCCTGTGAATAGGGTCTGGGCATGCGTGCTGGCCTCCGCCCCCCAGCCAGCATCTTGCGCAGAGATCCCCGCGCCGGGGAACCCCTATCCCGTTTCAACCAGACCCGATCACACTCTAATCCCAGGGTTCGCGGAAGCTGAGCCAGGGTGAGGTGACGAGCGCGTAGATGCCGAGCCAGATCACCGCCGCGATCGCTGTGGTCAGGACCAGCTTGCGCAGCATGTAAGGATTTTTCGGGGCGCCGGCGCCATGCCCGGGATCATCGGGGTCGGCCGGGGAGACCCAAAGCGGCAGCACCGCGAACAGCGTCACCCACCAGACGAGCACGTAGACGACAATACCGGTCAGCAAGGTCATTGCGTGTATCTGTAACGATCCGGCACGGTGCGCAATCCTTTCCAGCGAAACTGCCGGACGCGGCTGCCGGTTCTACTTTGAGCGCAAGTCGGTTGTACTTACACGTTGCGGTATGCGGAACGGCGCCCTTTTTGCTTGTGTTTAAGGCGTAAACCAGGCAGTTGGAAAAGGAGAGCGCAATGAGATACGCCTTCGCGACGGCCTCGGTCGCAGCGCTTCTGATCGCCGGGCCAGCCCAGGCACAGGCGCCGGCCAAACCCGCGACCGAGGGCGCCGGTATTGTCGTCACGCAGCCACCGCCGGTCGCCACGGTCCAGCCGTACGCTCCGGCCGACATCAATGTCGGATCGACGGCGCCGCCCGCGACCGCGATCGATCGTGCGCCGGCTGCCGGGGCCGCGATCGCGCCAGCCGCCGGTGTTTTCCCGATGGCGGCCGAGGTTGAGAAGTTTATCGGCAAAGACGTGTACGGGATGCGCGGCAATGAGGTCGGCGAGATCGAAAATCTGCTGATTGACCCCGATGGCCGGGTGCGCGCCGCGGTCATCGAGTTCGGCGGGCTGCTCGGGATCGGCGAGAATGAAGTCGCCCTGCCTTGGGATCAGCTGAAAGTCACCGGCGACCGGATCATGGTCAATATGACCGAGGATCAAATCAAGGCCGAACCGCGTTGGACTCGGGAGCGCCCCGGCTCGTTCGCCGAGTTCCGCCCGTATCGCTGATAAAGCCCATTGTTGCGTTGTAAAGAGCCGTTACAGGGTTCTCCCGCCGGCAGAACCGCGGGATGCCTTTCTACTTCGAGGACGGGAACTTGAACGCGGCGGAACGGAACGGTTTCGCCTGTGTTAAACCATCGAACAGCTGTCTTGAAAAGGAGAGCCTATATGCAGATCAAGTACGCCCTGGCGACGACTTCGCTTGCGGCGCTGTTGCTGGCGGGGCCGGCAATGGCGCAGAAGCAAAATCAGAACCAGCCAGCCGCCAATCCCGACGGCGCCAATATCGTCGTGCAGCAGCCGGCGCCGAATGTGACCGTCCAGCAGCCGCCGCCGCAAGTCACGGTGACGACACCGGAACCGAAGGTGAATGTTCAGACCGGGCAGCCGAACGTTCAGGTTCTCCCGGCGGAGCAGCCGAACGTCAACGTGGTCACCACCCCGACCGCGCCGACTACCGGCAGCACCGCTGCCCCGGCTGACCGCGCCCCCGGTACAGCCGCTGTCGCGCCCGCCGTCGGCACGTTCCCGATGGCGGCCGAGACCGAGAGGTTGATCGGCAAGGACGTCTACGGAGCGAATGGCGAGGATGTCGGCGATCTCGAAAACCTGCTGATCAGTCCCGACGGCCGGGTACGCGCGGCAATCGTCGAGTTCGGCGGCTTTCTCGGGATCGGCACGAACAAGGTTGCCGTGTCTTGGGATCAGCTGCAGATCAACGGTGACCGGGTCGTGACCAACCTGACAAAGGAGCAGGTTCGCGCGATGCCGCGCTGGGAGAAGGACCGGGCGTCCGGCGAGTTTGCCGAGTACAAGCCGTACCGCTGAGCGCCGACGCGCATGGCAGAAGGGGAGGGCCGCGAGGCCCTCTCTTTTTATCCTTTAAGCCTGCTCCAGCTCGATCAGGGTTCCGGCGAAATCCTTCGGGTGCAGAAACAGCACCGGTTTGTCGTGCGCGCCGAGCCTGGGTTCGCCGTCGCCGAGCACGCGCGCGCCGCGGGCGCGCAGCCGGTCGCGGGCGGCGATGATGTCGTCAACCTCGTAGCAGACATGATGCATGCCGCCTTCCGGGTTTTTTTCGAGAAACCCGCGCACCGGCGAATTGTCCCCAAGCGGTTCCAGCAATTCGATCTTTGTATTCGGCAGTTCGACAAAGACGACGGTGACGCCATGCGCCGGCAGCGGTTGCGGCGGCGAGACGCGCGCGCCGAGCGTGTCGCGGTACAGCGCCGCCGCGGCCGCGAGATCCGGCACGACGATCGCGACATGATTGAGGCGGCCGATCATCCCCTTTCCCCGACTATCGCCTCAGCTCAAGCCGGACGAGCTGAACCTCTACCAGCGGCCGTTTGCCGAACCGGTCCTTCAGCACCCGGCGCAGCACCCGCCGGGCCGCCTCGCGCAGGGCGTCGTCGTCGCGCCGCTGCGGCGCCGGGAGACCCTCGACCGCCTCGGTCAACGCGTCACGCACGGCGGAAGCCGGTTCCGACGTGGTTTCGGCAAGACCGATCAGACTGATCTGCGGCGGCGCGACCAGCACCCCGGCGCGGTCGACAACCAGCGACGCGACGGCCGTTCCATCGACGCCGGCGCGCCGGCGCTGCTGCAATACGGCACCGCGGAGCGGCAGCAGGCTTTTGCCGTCGCTGGCGATGCGGCCGGTCGGGATCTCCTCGACGATCGCGCCGCCGCCGCTGTCGAGCCGAACGACATCGCCGTTTTCGACGACAACCGCCTGCTCTACCTGGCAATGCCGCGCGAGTTCGGCATGTCCGAGCAGGTGGCGCGCCTCGCCATGCACCGGGATCGCCACGCGCGGCCGCACCATCTGGTACATCGCTGCCAACTCGTCGCGGCATGGGTGGCCGGAGACATGGACAAAATGGTCTTCGGCGGTGACGACCTCGACGCGCAGCTTCAACAGCGCGTTGTGCAGCCGGCTGATCGCCTTTTCGTTGCCCGGGATGATGCGCGACGAAAAGATCACGACATCGCCTTCTTCCAGAACGATATGCGGATGATCATCGCGCGCGATGCGGGCCAGCGCCGCCCGCGGCTCGCCCTGGCTGCCGGTGCAGATCAGCACGATCTTGTCGCGCGGCACGTAGCCGGCCTCGTCTTCGGTCAGAAAGCGCGGCACGTCGGCGAGATAGCCGTTTTCCCGCGCCGCCTTGTCGATCCGCCACAGCGATCGCCCGATCAGCGCGACATTGCGGTCGTTGGCCGCGGCAGCGTGCGCGATTGTCGCCAGCCGTGCGACATTCGACGCGAAACAGGCGACCGCGACCCGCCCGTCATAGCGGCCGATCAGCTCGGTCAAATGCTCGCGCAGCTCGCCCTCAGAGCCGGAAGTGCCGTCGCGCAGGGCATTTGTCGAATCGCATACGATCGCCAGCACGCCCTCGTCGCCGACCGCGCGCAGCCGCGCCTCGTCGGTCTGCGACCCGACCAGCGGGTCCGGATCGAGCTTCCAATCGCCGGTGTGGAGCACGGTGCCGACCGGGGTGCGGATCACGACCGCGTTCGGCTCCGGGATCGAATGGGTCAGCGTGATCAGTTCGAGATCGAACGGCCCGATCGTGAACCGGCCCGACATCGGAACGGTCGTGATTTTGACCTTGCTGGCTAATTGCGCCTCGGTGAGCTTGGCGCGCAGCAGCGAGGCGGTGAACGGGGTCGCCCAGACCGGACATTGCAGCTGCGGCCACAGATACGGGATCGCGCCGATATGGTCCTCGTGCCCGTGCGTCGCGACGATGCCGAGCAGCCGGTCGCGCCGCTCGACGATAAAGGCCGGGTCGGCCATGATGACATCGACCCCCGGCTGGTGCTCCTCCTCGCCGAAAGTGACGCCGCAATCGACGATCAGCCACTGGCCGCGATAGCCATAGAGATTGAGGTTCATCCCGATCTCGCCGGAGCCGCCGAGCGGCAGGAAGTAGAGCGCGTCGGGATCGTGCTCGCGAAAGGCGTTCGGCTGCGGCGCTGTCAGGCTCATCTTCTGCTATTATAGCCGTATATGAGGCGCAGCCCCCATAGAGTCAGATCGGGATCGACCCGGTCGATCGCCTCGGTCGCACCGGCAAAAAGCGGCGCCAGCCCGCCAGTGGCGATAGCCTGCATTCCTGCCCCGGATCGGGGTCCAGGGGCCGCGTCGAATTCGTTCCTGATGCGCCCGACTAGACCCTCGATCAACCCGATATACCCCCAGTATATCCCGGACTGCATGCAGCTTACCGTGTCGGTGCCGATCACCCGTTCGGTGCGGGCAATGCGGACGCTCGGCAGCTTGGCCGCTGCCATATGCAACGCGGTTAGCGACAGATTGATCCCCGGGGCGATCACGCCACCGCGATAGTTACCGTCGCCATCCACCACGTCGAGCGTCGTGGCGGTGCCGAAATCGACCACGATCAGCGGCCCCCGATAGCGGTCATGCGCCGCGACGGTATTGACGAGGCGGTCGGCGCCGACCTCCTCCGGGCGATCGACAAGCGCCCTGGTGCCGAGCACGACGCCGGCATCGCCGACAACCAGCGGGTCGGCCTTGCAATACTTGCGGCAGAAGGTGACGAGGTTGAAATTGGTCTCGGGCACGACGCTGGCGATCGCGGCGCCCTCGATCTGAGCACGCGACAGCCCGTCGAGCGCCAACAGGTGATCGAGCCAGACGACATATTCGTCGGCGGTGCGCTTGCCTTCCGTGGCGGTGCGCCAGCTGCCCTTCAGCACGGCGCCGTCCCACATCGCAAACGAGGTGTTGGTGTTATTGGCGTTGATCGCGAGCAGCATCGGCCCACTCCCGTCAATCGAAAGCCGGGGAACCCGAAGCCGGAAAAACCTCGCCGGCTGCGATCCGGCGGCGGCCTTCCCCGGTGTCGATCACGAGAGAGCCGCTCTCGTCAAGATCGAGAAACCGGCCGAACAGCGTCACCCGCTCCAGCCGGACGCGAACCTCCTCGCCGCGACCGAAGGAGCGGGCCAGCCAGGCCTCGCGTATCGGGGGAAAGCCCTTTGCCCGCCAGAGCCGTGCCCAGAAATCGAACCGCCGCACATAGGTTGACAAAAGCTGTTCCGGAGCAATTCCCGGAAATCCCTGCGCGGCCAGCGAGGTCGCCGGGTATTCGGCCTTGCCGGGGTGCGAGACCAGATTGGCGCCGGTGCCGATCACGACAAAATCGATCATGTCGTTGTCGGTAATCTCCGACTCCAGAAGAATCCCGGCGAGTTTGCGGCCGGCGGCGAGGATGTCGTTCGGCCATTTGCAGCGAATATCGAGGGCCGGCCCGCACAGCGCGCCGATCCCGTCGGCGAGCGCCAGCGCCGCGACAAAGCCGAGCTGGGCGGCGCGCGCCGGGGCCACCGCGGGGCGCAGGATCAGCGACGCATAGAAATTGCCGGGCGGCGACCGCCAGAGCCGGCCGCGGCGACCGCGTCCTTCCGTCTGCTCGCCGGCCCAGACCAGCGTGAACTCGGCGGCGCCGGCACGCGCCAGGGTTTTTGCCTCGTCGTTTGTGCTGCCGATGCTTTCGTAGCGGAGCAGCCGACAGGCTTCCGGGAGAAGAGGCCCGAGGCTGCTCATCGCTTTGTCATTGCGGGAACAGCGACGCCGCCGCCGCCGTGGCGCCGCCGATAATCGGGTCGGGCCACACGATAAACGCCATCGTCACCACGGCGGTGACGACCAGCACCGCTTTCAGCTCGGGCGCGAGCGGCCGGTCGAACACAATCAGCGGCTCGTCGAAATACATGATTTTGACGATGCGCAGGTAATAGAACGCGCCGACGACGCTGGCAACGACACCGATAATGGCCAGCCCGATCAGGTTCGCGTCAATCGCCGCAAGGAAAATATAGAGCTTGGCGAAAAATCCCGCGGTAGGCGGAATACCGGCCAGCGCGAACATAAAAATGCCGAGCGCCAACGCCAGACCCGGCTGGGTGCGGCCGAGACCCGACAGGTCGGAAATGCTTTCAAGCATCCGCCCCTTCTGCCGCATGCACAGGATCACCGCCCAGGTGCCGAGGTTCATAAACAGGTAGATCGCCATATAGACGAGGACACCGCGGATGCCGTTCGGGGTCGCCGCGGCGAGACCGATCAGCGCGTATCCGACGTGGCCGATCGAACTGTAGGCCATCAGCCGCTTGATATTTTCCTGCGCGATCGCAGCGACCGAGCCGAGGATCATCGAGGCGATCGAGAGGAACACGATGACCTGACGCCATTCTGTCAGCAACCCGCCAAACGGCTCGATCATAAAGCGGATAAACAGCGCGATTGCCGCGATCTTTGCCGCCACCGAGAAAAATGCGGTGACCGGGGTCGGCGCGCCTTCGTAGACATCCGGGGTCCACATATGGAACGGCACCGCCGATACCTTGAACGCGAGCCCGACCGTAACAAAGACAAGACCGATGATAAGCCCGGCCGAGGGAACCGTGCCGGCGCCGAACAGTCGGGCCAGTGCGGCAAACTCGGTCGTGCCGGCGAAACCGTAGATCAGCGAGGCGCCGTAGAGCAGCATGCCCGAAGCGAGCGAGCCGAGAACGAAATATTTCAGCCCGGCTTCGGGCGAGCGCACCGAGTCGCGGTTGAAGCTGGCGACGACATAGAGCGCGAGGCTTTGCAGTTCGAGGCCGAGATAGAGCGAGATCAGGTCGTTTGCCGATATCATCAGCATCATGCCGGTGCTGGCGAGCAGGACCAGAACCGGGAACTCGAAGCGCGCGATACGGTGCTCCTCGTTGAACCGCAGCGCCAGAATGATGCTGACGGCAGCGCCGAGCAGCACCAACGCCTTTGTGAATACGGCGAAGGCGTCGGTCACGAACATGCCGTAAAACCCGAGACGCCGTTCCCACCCGAACACGCCGCACAGGACAAGCGTGACGAGCAGGACGACAACGGCCAGCCACGAGATGAGTCTGGCCGAGCCTTCGCCGCGGAATACGCCGACCAGCAGCAGCGCCATCGCGGCGCAGACCAGCACGATTTCCGGCAGAGCCGGCACAATCGCGGGAAACGGGAACGGGGTCACGGTTGTGCTTCTCTGTCTGACATCGCGGTGCCGGCCGGGACAAGCTGATCCGCCACGCGATCGGCCGGCGGGTGGATACCGGTCTTCGCCGTGATGACGGGATCGCCGGTATTGTCGCGCGCCGCCTGCTGCACGGCGGCGACGCGGGCGACCAGCGCATCGACGGTCGGCCGGATCGGCGCCAGAAACGGCTCGGGATAGATGCCCATCCACAACACCAGCGCGAGCAGCGGCGCGAACACGGTCTTCTCGCGCGGGGTCAGGTCGAGCATCGCGCGGACATCGTCACGCGTGATCTTGCCGAAGATCACCCGACGATACAGGTACAGCATGTACATCGCACCGAGGAACAACGCCGTGGCGGCGAGAAAGGCGGCGAGCGTGCTGACCCGGAATACGCCCAACAATATCAGGAACTCGCCGACAAAACCGCTGGTGCCGGGAAGCCCGACCGAGGCCAGCATAAAAATCATGAACACGAAAGCATAGGCCGGCATCGTGTCGGCCAGACCGCCGTAGCGGTCGATATCGCGCGTATGCAGCCGGTCATAAACGACCCCGACAACGAGAAACAGCGCCGCCGAGACAAAGCCGTGGCTCAGCATCTGGATCATCGCGCCGGTCACCGCCTCGCTGGTGGCGGCGAAGATGCCCATCGTCACAAAGCCCATATGGGCGATCGACGAATAGGCGATCAGCTTTTTCATGTCGCTCTGCACAAGCGCGACAAACGAAGTGTAGATTATCGCGATCGCCGACAGTACGAATACCAGTGGCATAAAGTATTCGGAGGCGAGCGGGAACATCGGCAGCGAAAACCGGATGAACCCGTAGCCGCCGAGCTTCAAGAGTACGCCGGCCAGGATGACCGACCCCGCGGTCGGCGCCTCGACATGCGCGTCGGGCAACCAGGTGTGGACCGGCCACATCGGCACCTTGACCGCGAACGACGCGAAAAACGCGAGCCAGAGCCAGGTCTGCAGCTCGGCGGGGAAGGCGTGATTGAGCGCGACGACGATGTCGGTGCTGCCGGTCTGGAAATATATCGCGATAATCGCCAGCAACGACAGAACCGAGCCGAGCAGCGTATAAAGAAAAAACTTGAAGGCCGCGTAGACCCGCCGCGGGCCGCCCCACACCCCGATAATCAGGAACATCGGAACCAGAACGCCCTCAAAGAACACGTAGAACAGGATGAAATCGAGCGCGCAGAAAATACCGACCATCATCGTCTCAAGGACGAGAAAGGCGATCATGTATTCCTTGACCTGGTGGGGCACCGTCGTCCAGCTCGCGGCGACGCACAACACAGTCAGCAAGGTCGACAACAGCACAAAAAACAGCGAGATGCCGTCAATACCCATATGGTAGTTGATCGCGAACCCGCCGATCGCAACCCAATCGGCGCGCTCGACGAATTGGAACCCCGGCGTGTTCGGCTCGAAACCAATCCACAACAGCAGCGACAGCGCAAAGACGATCAGCGAGGTGGACAGCGCAATATTGCGGGCGTTGCGGGCGACGACATGCTCGTCGCCGCGCGCCAGCATGATAAAGGCGGCGCCGACCAGCGGCAGAAACGTAACAAGCGACAGCAGCGGCCAATGGTTCATACCGCGCCACCCGTCATCTTGTGCTCCGGACCTTCTTGCATTCTCGGTGAAAGAGCATGCCTCGTCGCGGCGGCGTCGGGAGAGCGGGGAGCCTTCCGTTTTCTTGTCATTATCCGCGTCACGGCAGCAGGTACCAGGTAACCAGCACGACGACGCCGATCAGCATCGCAAAGGCGTAATGATAGAGGTATCCGGTCTGCAACCGGCTCGCCTCGCGCGACAGCTCGCGGGTGGCGGCGGCAACACCGTCAGGCCCGAAACGGTCGATGATCTTGCCGTCGCCGGTGCGCCACAGCCCCTCGCCGAGCGAGAAAGCGTTGCGCACAAACAGCCGATCGTAAAGCTCGTCGAAATACCATTTGTTGAGCAGAAACTGATACAGCGAGCGATACTGCATCGACAGCCGCGCCGGAATGTCGGGTTCGATCGAATAGCATAGATACGCGGTTACGATCCCGAGGACACCGGCGATCAGAGGCAGGAATTCGAGCACGCCGTGCATGTGCTCGGCTGCCGCGATCGAGTCGTGCGCTGGCAGCACCAGCACGGAATCCCTCCAGAACTCGGCGCGCTCGTGCCCGACAAAGAAATCGTGGAACAGATATCCGGCGAGGATCGCCCCAGCCGCCAGCACGAAGAGCGGCAGCAACATGATCCACGGGCTTTCATGCGCGTGCGCCATCGTATGCTCGTCGGCGCGCGGCGTGCCGTGAAACGTCAGGATCAGCAGACGCCACGAATAGAACGCCGTCAGAAACGCCGCGAACGTACCAAGCGCGAAGGCATAATGCCCGACCGCGGTTCCCGAAGCCCATGCGGCGAGCAGGATCGATTCCTTTGAATAGAAGCCGGCAAAGAACGGAATCCCGGCCAAAGCGAGGCTCCCGATCCACATCAGCACATAAGTGACCGGGATCTTTTTCCACAGCCCGCCCATGCGACGCATATCCTGCTCGCCGCTCATCGCATGGATGACCGAGCCGGCGCCGAGAAACAGGAGCGCCTTGAAAAACGCATGCGTGAACAGGTGGAACATCGCCGCCGTATAAGCCGAGACGGCCGCAGCAAAGAACATATAGCCGAGCTGCGAGCAGGTCGAATAGGCAATGACCCGCTTGATATCATTCTGCGCCATGGCGACACTGGCCGCAAAGATTGCTGTTGTCGCGCCGATCACGCCGACCACGGCAAGCGCGTAGGGGGCATACTCGAACATCGGCGACAGCCGGACGACCATAAACACGCCGGCGGTCACCATTGTCGCGGCATGAATCAGCGCCGAAACCGGGGTCGGCCCCTCCATCGCGTCGGGCAGCCAGGTATGCAGCCCGATCTGCGCCGATTTTCCCATCGCGCCGATAAATAGAAGCACGCAGGCGATCTCAAGCGATGCAACCTGCCAGCCGAGGAAGTTGATCGTCGTATCGACAACCTCCGGCGTCCTGGCGAACACGACATCGAAATCAAGCGAGCCGAAGATCACAAAAACCGCAAAGATCCCGAGCGCAAAACCGAAATCGCCGACCCGGTTGACGATAAAGGCCTTGATCGATGCGTCATTCGCCGACTCGCGATCGTACCAGAACCCGATCAGCAGGTACGAGGACAACCCGACGCCTTCCCAGCCGAAGAACAGCTGCACGAAATTGTCGGCCGTCACCAGCATCAGCATGAAGAAGGTGAACAGGCTCAAATAGCTCATGAACCGCGGGATGCTCGGATCATGCGCCATGTACCCGATCGAATAGATGTGAACCATCGCCGACACGATCGTCACGACGAGGATCATGACCCCGGACAGCGTGTCGAGCCGCAGCGCCCAGCCGATATCGACCCCGCCGGCGCGGATCCAGGTGGCGAGCGGTATTATCTGAGGCGCGTCGGCCTCCAGAATGCTGAGGAACAGCAGAATGCCGAGCGCCATCGACAGCAGCATCGCGCCGCAGGTGACAAGCTGCGCTCCACGGGGGCCGATTGCCCGGCCGAACAATCCGGCGATCGCGGCGGCGAGCAGCGGCAGGAAAACGACGGCGACAGCCACCGGGATCAGCCTCTCATCATGCGGATGTCTTCGACCTCGATCGTGCCGCGGTTGCGGAAATACACGACAAGGATCGCCAGACCGATCGCCGCCTCCGCCGCCGCCACGGTCAGCACGAACATCGCAAAGACCTGACCGACAAGATCGTTAAGCGCAACCGAGAAGGCGACGAAGTTGATATTGACCGCGAGCAGCATCAGCTCGATCGACATCATGATGATGATGACGTTCTTGCGGTTCAGGAAAATACCGAACACGCCGAGCGTGAACAGGATTGCCGCGACGGTCAGGTAGTGAGCGAGGCCGATCCCCCCCACCATGTTCTATTCTCCGGGCTCGCGAGCGGGTTCCGCCGCCGCTCCGCCGAGCGGCACTTTGATGATCGCAACAGCCTCGGCACGGCTGCGTCCGACCTGCTCGGGGATGCGTTGGCGGCGCACCCCGGCGCGCTCGCGGAGGGTCAGCACGATCGCGCCGATCATCGCAACGAGCAGGATCACGCCCGCCGTCTGGAACGCGAACAGGTAACGCGTGTAGAGCAGGTTGCCGAGCGCCCGCGTATTGGTCAGCGGAACCGGCGGGGCCGGCACCGGGGCGGTGGCCAGCGTGGCGACGCCGGGAGCGATGACCCACTGTCCGAACACCAGGATCAGCTCGGCCAGCAGGACAAACCCAATCAACGCCCCGATCGGCAGATAACGCATGAAGCCGCTGCGCAACTCGGCGAAGTTGATGTCGAGCATCATAACGACAAACAGGAACAGAACGGCGACCGCGCCGACATAGACGATGACCAGGATCATCGCCAGGAACTCGGCCCCGAGCAGAATGAACAACCCCGCCGAATTGAAAAAGGCGAGGATCAGCCACAGCACCGAGTGGACCGGGTTGCGCGACGAAACAACGAGCACGCCCGCGGCCACCGTGACCGCGGCGAAAATGTAGAACATGATCGCGGGGAAGATCATGCGCCGCGTCCCCGTCCTGATTCAGTTCTGTGAGCCGCCGCAACATAGAGATCGGCCAAGGCAAGTACCGCATCGTCCCCTCGCTCGCATCGCGGGAGAGGGACAAGGTGAGGGTGTTTCAGGCGGTCACGGCCCTCACCCGGCTTGCTTCGCTCGCCACCCTCTCCCGCGATGCAGGAGAGGGTTCTTGCCGAGGCCGTCATCGATACGGCGCTTCGAGAGCGAGCTGCTTGGCGATTTCACCCTCCCAGCGGTCGCCGTTCGCGAGCAGTTTTTCCTTGTCGTAGAACAGCTCCTCGCGGGTTTCGGTGGCGAACTCGAAATTCGGCCCTTCGACGATCGCATCGACCGGGCAGGCCTCCTGGCAATAGCCGCAATAGATGCATTTCGTCATGTCGATATCGTAGCGCGTCGTGCGCCGGCTGCCGTCCTCGCGCGGCTCGGCCTCGATCGTGATCGCCAGGGCCGGACAGATCGCCTCGCATAATTTGCACGCGATGCAGCGCTCCTCGCCGTTCGGGTAGCGGCGCAAGACGTGCTCGCCGCGAAAACGCGCGCTGATCGGGTTCTTCTCGTGCGGATAATTGACCGTAACCGCCGGTTTGAACATATAGCGCAAGGTCAGCGCCATGCCCGACAACAGCTCGATCAACAGCAAACCGCGCGCGCTGCGCGCCAGGGAATTCATCGTTCGATCCTCAAATCGGGCGCACCATAGGGGTGCCCCGGCAGCAGTCAACCGGCGCGGTCATCGCGGCAGCCAGTCGAAGGCGACCAGCACGCCGGCAGTCAGCACCAGCCAGACCAGCGAGAACGGCAGAAACACCTTCCAGCCGAGCCGCATCAGCTGGTCGTAGCGGAAGCGCGGAAAGGTCGCGCGCACCCACAGAATGCAAAACATGACGAACGCGACCTTGAGCAGAAACCAGATCACCCCCGGCACCCAGGTGAAGGGCGGGATGCCGAACGGCGCCAGCCAG
Source organism: Alphaproteobacteria bacterium (assembly GCA_050246595.1). Classification (GTDB taxonomy): domain Bacteria; phylum Pseudomonadota; class Alphaproteobacteria; order ATCC43930; family CGMCC-115725; genus DATARH01. Next base: position 19,644 of record JBFWVT010000052.1, on the reverse strand, counting down.
CCGCCGAGGAACAGGATCGCGGTCATCGCGCTGACCAGGATCATGTTGCCGTATTCGCCGAGATAGAACAGCGCAAACGACATCGACGAATATTCGACAAAATACCCTGCGACGATCTCCGATTCGCCCTCGGCGAGGTCGAACGGCGCCCGGTTTGTTTCGGCCAGACCGGAGATGAAGAAAATCACCGCCATCGGCAAAAGCGGGATCACAAACCAGATCGTACTCTGCGCCAGCACGATCTCGCTCAGGTTCAGCGAACCGGCGCAGAGCAGCACCGTCACCAGCACAAACCCGATCGAGACCTCGTAGGACACCATCTGCGCCGTGGCGCGCAATGCGCCAAGAAACGCGTAGCGCGAATTCGACGCCCACCCCGCCATGATGATGCCGTAGACCGACAGCGAGCTGATCGCGAACAGGTACAGAATGCCGACATTGATGTCGGCGATCACGACGCCGAAATCGAACGGGATCACCGCCCAGGCGACCAGCGCCAAGGTAAACGTCACCATCGGCGCCGCGATAAAGATCAGGCGGTTGGCGCCGCTCGGGATGATCGTCTCCTTGACGAGCATCTTCAAGCCGTCGGCCATCGGCTGCAGCAGGCCGAACGGTCCGACAACGTTCGGACCCTTGCGCAGCTGCGAGAAGGCCAGAACCTTGCGCTCGACGTAGGTGTAGTAGGCGATCGCCAGCAGCAGCGGCACGACGACGATCAGGACCTGGATCGCGATGATCGCGGTCGGCCAGCCATAGCCCCACCACCAATCACTCATTCGCGGAGGTCCCCCTCACCCCAACCCTCTCCCCCACTGGGGGAGAGGGGGTATTCGCGATTATCGGACAGAATCCTCTGCCGCATCGCGGGAGAGGGGGAACCGGCCACGCAGCGGCCGGTGGGTGAGGGCCAAAACGCACCTTAGCCATGCGTACCGGTCCGCGGCTGTGTCTCGGGGCGCCCGCCGAAGGTCTCGCTGCATTCGGCCATGGTCGGGCTGGCGCGGCTGATCGGGTCGGTGCGGTAGTAGTCCGCGACCGGATAAACAAACTCCGTTTCGTCCACCGCGCCGTTTTCGCCAAACCCGCCCCATTCGGCGGGCACAATCTCGTCGATGCGCGCGAGGTGCGGGTGCGCGGCGCGCATCCTCTGGCGCAGTGCGAAAAGCGAATCGAAGGGCAGCGTCCGCCCGAGCGCGCCCGACAGCGCCCGGATGATCGCCCAATCCTCGCGCGCCTCGCCGGGCGGGAATACGGCGCGGCGGCCAAGCTGGACCCGGCCTTCGGTGTTGACGTAGGTCGCGTCCTTCTCGGTATAGGCGCAGCCCGGCAGCACGACATCGGCCCGCGCCGCGCCGCGGTCGCCGTGGTGACCCTGGTAGATCACAAAGGCCGAGCCGGTATTCGCGAAGTCAAGCTCGTCGGCGCCGAGCAGATAGAGCAGTTCGACCGCCCGCGAACGGCACCCGTCGAGGATGCCGGCGACATCCCTGCCGCCGGGGCCGGGCACGAAACCAAGATCGAGCGCTCCGACCCGCGCCGCCGCGCGATGCAGCACGTTGAAACCGTTCCAGTCCTCGCGGAGCAGACCGCACGCCTCGGCGATCGTGCGGGCGGCGCCAAGCACGCGCGCGCCATCGGGGCGCGCCAGCGCACCCTGGCCGACGATCAGCATCGGGGCTTCGGCGGCGCGCAATATCTCGGCCCATTCATGATCGCCTGTTGCCATCGCGTTCAGCGCCGCCCCGCCGTCGTCGAGAATCTCCACCAGGTAGGTCGGATCGAACGCCGGACCGATCGCGGCGACCCGGAAGCCGCCCCGCAGGTAGCGCTTGCGCAGCCGCGCGTTGACGAGCGGCGCTTCGCGGCGCGGGTTTGTGCCGATCAGCAGACAGGCATCGGCGCGCTCGATGCCGGCGATCGTCGTGTTGAACAGATACCCGGCGCGGCATCCGGGATCGAGCCTGGCTCCGTCCTGCCGGCAATCGAGATTTGTCACGCCGAACCCGTGCAGCAGCTCCTTGAGTGCGAACATCGCTTCGGCGTCGCACAGATCGCCAGCGATTGCCGCGATCCGCTCCGGCGGCACGCCCCTGATGCGGTCGGCGACGAGTTCGAGCGCGTCGCGCCATTCGGCTTCGACAAGACGCCCGGCGCGGCGGATCCAGGGCCGGTCGAGCCGCCGCATGACCAGCCCGTCATGCGCGAAGCGGCTCTTATCGGCGAGCCACTCCTCGTTCACGTCCTCGTTGAGCCGCGGCAGAATGCGCAGGACCTGGGCGCCGCGCGAGTCGATGCGGATATTGCTGCCGACCGCGTCGAGCGCATCGATCGATTCAGTCTTGCGCAACTCCCAGGGGCGGGCGACGAAGGAATATGGTTTCGAGGTCAGCGCCCCGACCGGGCACAAATCGATGATGTTGCCCGACAGCTCCGAGTCGAGCGCGCGCTCGACATAGGTCGTGATCTCCATCGCCTCGCCGCGTCCGGTACCGCCGAGGTCCTCGACACCGGCGATCTCGGTCATAAAGCGGATGCAGCGGGTGCAGTGGATGCACCGGGTCATGCTGGTCTTGACCAGCGGGCCGAAATTCTTGTCGCGGACAGCGCGCTTGTTTTCCTCGAACCGGCCGCGGTCGAACCCGTAGGCCATTGCCTGATCCTGCAGATCGCACTCGCCGCCCTGGTCGCAGATCGGGCAGTCGAGCGGATGGTTGATCAGCAGCATTTCCATCACGCCATGCCGCGCCTTCCGGGCCTTCTCCGACTGGGTATGAACCACATTGCCGTCGGCGACCGGCATCGCGCAGGAGGCGACCGGCTTTGGCGAGCGCTCGACCTCGACAAGGCACATCCGGCAGTTGCCGGCGATATTGAGACGCTCGTGGTAACAGAAATGCGGGATCTCGATGCCGGCCTGTTGACACGCCTGTAGGATCGTCGTGCCCGGCACGACGTCGATTTCCTGGCCGTCGATCGTTACCTTGGGCATTACGCTGCCCCGTGTTGCACAGTTGGATTTCGTCGTCCCCGCGAAAGCGGGGACCCAGGGCAACCGCGCCACCGATGAAGCCGAAGAACCCTTGCGTCTATATTCTTGCGAGCCGACACAGTGGCACGCTGCACATTGGAGTGACGAGCGATCTGGCGCGCCGGATTTTCGAGCATCGGTCCGGGGCCGGTTCGGGGTTCGTTGATGCGTACCGTGTCTATCGGCTGGTTTACGCTGAGTTCCACAGCACCATGGCCGCTGCGATCATGCGCGAGAAACGCGTGAAGAAATGGCGACGCGCCTGGAAGCTGGCACTGATCGAGCGCCAGAATCCCCGGTGGCGAGACCTTTCCGATGAGCTGATGTTTTGAAGGCGGCCCCTGGGTCCCCGCTTTCGCGGGGACGACGGATTTGAGGTACTGACGCATCGGCCCTACTCCGCCGCCCGGCGCGGCGCGGCGACGCGGTATTCATGGATGCGGCGCTCCAGTTCCGGGCGGAAATGGCGGATCAGCCCTTGTACCGGCCACATCGCGCCGTCGGCCAGCGCGCAGATCGTATGGCCCTCGATCTCGCGGGTCACGTCTTCGAGCATGTCGATCTCGGCGACCGAGGCGTTGCCGACAACCATGCGCTCCATGACCCGCCACACCCAGCCGCAGCCTTCGCGGCACGGGGTGCACTGGCCGCAGCTCTCGTGTTTGTAGAATTGCGACAGCCGGGCGATCGCCTTGACGATGTCGGTCGATTTGTCCATGACGATCAGCGCCGCCGTGCCGAGGCCGCTCTTTTGCGCCACAAGGCTGTCGAAATCCATCAGCACGTCGTCGCAGATCGGTTTTGGCAGGCACGGGGTGGAGGAGCCGCCGGGGATCACGGCGAGCAGATTGTCCCAGCCGCCGCGCACGCCGCCGGCATGGCGCTCGATCAGCTCGCGCATCGGGACGCTCATCGCCTCCTCGACATTGCACGGCTGGTTCACATGACCGGAGATGCAGAAGATTTTTGTCCCGGTGTTGCGCGGTCGGCCGATCGACGAGAACCACGCCGCGCCGCGCTTCAGGATTGCCGGCGCGACGGCGATCGTCTCGACGTTGTTGACCGTCGTCGGGCAGCCGTAGAGGCCGACTTGCGCCGGGAAGGGCGGCTTGAGCCGGGGTTGGCCCTTTTTGCCTTCGAGGCTTTCGAGCAGCCCGGTTTCCTCGCCGCAGATATAGGCGCCGGCGCCGCGGTGCAGATACACGTCGATGTCGTAGCCCGAACCGCAGGCGTTCCTGCCGATCAGGCCCGCGCCGTAGGCCTCGTCGATCGCCGTCTGGAGATGTCGGGCTTCGTTGAAGAATTCGCCGCGAATATAGATGTAGGCGGCGCTGACCCCTATGCCGACCCCGGCCAGCACGCAACCCTCGACCAGCTTGTGCGGGTCCCAGCGCAATATGTCGCGGTCCTTGCAGGTGCCGGGTTCGCTCTCGTCGGCGTTGACAACGAGATAGGTCGGCCGGTCGCTCTCCTTCGGCATAAACGACCATTTGAGACCGGTCGGAAATCCGGCGCCGCCGCGACCGCGCAGCCCGGATTCCTTGATCTCGTTGACGATCCAGTCGCGGCCCTTCTGGATGATCTGTCTGGTCCCGTCCCAATCGCCGCGCTTGCGCGCGCCGGTCAGGTGCCAGTCGTGCTCGCCGTACAGATTGGTGAAAACGCGGTCGCGGTCAGCCAGCATTGCCTTTCTCTCCAGCCTCGACCCCCACCCTTCCCTCCCCCGCTTGCGGAGGAGGGTCAGGGAGGGGGTGCAGCGCCGCCTGCAGCGGCGGCGGCTCCGGGGCTTCGGTCAGCGCCGTCTTGCCGCCGACCGGGGCCGAGCCGCGCCGCCCGCCGAGCGAGCCGAACGGCGGCGGTTTGCCGTCGCGCAAGGCGTCGATCAGCGCCTCGGTTCTGGTTCCGTCGAGGTCCTCATAGTAGTCGTCGTTGACCTGCAGGATCGGCGCATTGACGCAGGCGCCGAGGCACTCGACCTCGACCAGCGTGAACAGCCCGTCCGCGGTCGTCTCGCCGATGCCGATCCCGAGCTTGCGCTCGCAGGCGGCCACCACCTCCTCCGAGCCGCGCAGCCAGCACGGCGTTGTCGTGCAGGCCAGCAGAAACCACCGCCCGACCGGGCGCAGATTGAACATCGTGTAAAAGGTCGCGACCTCGTAGACGCGGATGCGCGGCATCTGCAAAAGATCGGCGACATGGTTCATCGCGGCCAATGGCAGCCACCCGCCCGACTGACGCTGCGCCAGATCGAGCAACGGCAGGACCGCGCTCTGCTGTCGTCCCGGCGGATACTTCGCGAGATGGACCGCTACCCGTTCGCGGTTTTCCGGGGTGAACTCGAAATGCTCCGGCTGTTCGACCGGCGGCAAGCTGCCATGCGTGTTCACCGGTCGATCTCGCCAAAAACAATGTCCATCGAGCCGATGATCGCGACGACATCGGCCAGCATGTGCCCTTTCGACATGAACTCGGTCGCCTGCAGAAACGCAAAACCCGGCGCGCGGATCTTGCAGCGATACGGCCGGTTGGTGCCATCCGAGACGAGATAGACGCCGAACTCGCCTTTCGGGGCCTCGACCACCGTATAGGTCTCGCCCTCCGGTACGTGATAGCCCTCGGTATAGAGCTTGAAATGATGGATCAGGGCTTCCATCGAGGACTTCATCTCGGCGCGCGGCGGCGGCATGACCTTGCGGTCGTTGACCCGGACCGGGCCGGCGGGCATCTGCGCCAGGCACTGCTTAATGATGCGCAGCGACTGCCGCATCTCCTCCATGCGCACCAGATAGCGGTCCCAGCAATCGCCGTTTTTGCCAATCGGCACGTCGAACTCGACCTGGTCGTAAACATCGTATGGCTGTGACCGGCGCAAATCCCACGCCACCCCGGAAGCGCGCAGCATCGGTCCGGTAAATCCCCAATCGAGCGCATCCTTGGCGCTGACAATGCCGATATCGACGGTGCGCTGTTTGAAGATACGGTTCTCGGTCAGGATCGTCTCGATATCGTCGAGCGTCTTCGGGAAGGTCTCGCAGAATGCCGCGATATCGTCGGTCAACCCGACCGGCAGGTCGAGATGCACGCCGCCGGGGCGGAAATAATTCGCGTGCAGCCGCGCTCCGGAGGCACGTTCGTAAAACTCCATCAGTCGCTCGCGTTCCTCGAACCCCCACAGGAACGGCGTCAGCGCGCCGACATCGAGACCGAACGCGCAGATATTCAGCAGATGGTTCAGGATGCGGGTAATCTCGGCGAACAGCACGCGGATGTACTGGGCGCGCGGCGGCGGCGTGATCCCCATCAGCTGCTCGACGGCCAGCGCGAAAGCGTGCTCCTGGCACATCGGCGAGACGTAATCGAGCCGGTCGAAATACGGGATCGCCTGCAGATAGGTCTTGTACTCGATCAGCTTTTCGGTGCCGCGGTGCAGAAACCCGATATGCGGGTCGGCGCGCTCGACGACCTCGCCGTCCATTTCGAGCACGAGCCGCATGACCCCGTGCGCCGCCGGGTGCTGCGGTCCGAAATTCAGCGAGTAGCTGCGGATCTGCGCCGGTCCGGCAAGATCGCCGCCGGGATCGCCGGCCGGCGGGGGAAGGGTGGTGCCGTCGCTCATGAGCCCGTTCCCTGCGGCGCGCCGGACGAGGAGTCTCCCGGCCCGGGTCCGGCCTTTTCGTCGCCCGGCAATATCTTGTCCATGCCCTCCCACGGCGACAGGAAATCGAAATAGCGGAATTCCTGCTTCAGCCGCACCGGTTCGTAGACGACCCGTTTCTGCTCGTCGTCATAGCGCACCTCGACATAGCCGGTGAGGGGAAAATCCTTGCGCATCGGATGGCCGTCGAACCCGTAATCGGTCAGGATGCGGCGCAGATCGGGATGATCGGTAAAGAAGATACCGAACAAATCCCAGGTCTCGCGCTCCCACCACCCGGCCGAGCTGAACAGCCCGGTCGCCGACGCCACCGGGTGCGCCTCGTCGGTTTCGAGCTTGAGCCGGATGCGCTGATTGAGATGCACGCTCAACAGGTTGTAGACGACATCGAAGCGCGGCGCGCGGTCGGGGTAATCGACGCCGCAAACGTCGCAGAGCAGCGTGAAGCGGCAGTGAGGGTCATCGCGCAAAAACCGCAGCACATCGAGCAGCGCCTCGCGCTCGATTCCGACGCGCAACTCGCCGTAGCGGATCTCGGTCCCGGTGACGGCGCCGGGCAGCGATGCGGCGATGTGTTCGGCGAGCGCCGCGAGCCTGTCGGAGAGGTCGCTCATACCCGCGTGAACCGGCGCTGTCGCTTGATCTTCTTTTGCAGGAGCAGAATACCGTAGAGCAGTGCCTCGGCGGTCGGCGGGCAGCCCGGCACGTAGATATCGACCGGCACGATGCGGTCGCAGCCGCGCACCACCGAATAGGAATAATGGTAATAGCCGCCGCCATTGGCGCACGAACCCATCGAGATGACCCAGCGCGGCTCGGCCATCTGGTCGTAGACCTTGCGCAGCGCGGGGGCCATCTTGTTGCACAGCGTGCCGGCGACGATCATCACGTCGGACTGGCGCGGGCTCGGCCGGAACACGACGCCGAAGCGGTCGAGATCGTAGCGGGCGGCGCCGGTATGCATCATCTCGACGGCGCAGCACGCCAGCCCGAACGTCATCGGCCACAACGAGCCGCTGCGCGCCCAGCCGACCAGCGCATCGACCGTGGACAGGATAAACCCGCGGTCCTCGATCTCCTCGGTGGCGGCGCGCAGCAGCAGGTTCTGCTCGGGTCCCGGCGGCACCGGGCCGACCTGCGGCGCCGGGCGGAGGAGGGTCTCCTTCACTCCCATTCGAGCGCCCCTTTCATCCATTCGTAGACAAACCCGACCGTCAGCACCGCGAGAAAGGCCATCATCGACCAGAAGCCGTAGACCCCGATATCGCCGAGCGCGACCGCCCACGGGAACAGAAAGGCGACCTCGATATCGAAGATGATGAACAGGATCGCCACGAGGTAGTAGCGCACGTCGAAGCGGACGCGCGAATCCTGGAACGGTTCGAAGCCGCTCTCGTAGGGGGACAGCTTCTCCGAATTGGGTTCCTGCCGCGCCAGGACAAAGGAGGCGGCGACCATCGCCCCCGCCAGCACGGCGGCGATGACGAGGAACACCAGGATCGGGAAATACGCGGCGAGCAGGCTCTCCATATCGGTTCCCGGCGGCATATCGGCAGGGTGCGGCGGTCTCGGCCGCGTCGGTGTCCGCGATCCTTCGCCTGGTCGCTTGATGGTGCGGTCTCCCCGCTGGTTCTCCCATGGGGGAGACCGACTGGCGGGAGCGACGGGGCTCGAACCCGCGACCTCCGGCGTGACAGGCCGGCGCTCTAACCAACTGAGCTACGCCCCCGCGACCGTCGATCGCGGCGCCACGTCCTACTTGGGGAGCCGGGAGGTGTCAAGCAACTCCCTGGGCGCAAGCGGCCAATTCACTGTTATTCCCTGCCGGCAGGGAATTTTTCGTCCGCCCCGCTACGGGGCCTCGGCAAGCCTGGGGTCTCCGGGAGATTTCGGCGAGCGAACAGCGAATCATCGCCGTCCGAGCCCGGAGCAAAACGGCGCAACGGAAAACCCGCCACTCTCCAGGCCAACACACTGTACGCGCGGATCGCGACGAGAATATGGCGGCGTCTGCGGGCGGGGAGAGGTTCTCGGCAAGGCGGCGGTCGGCCCGGGTCCAGTCCGGTGAGCCGTCGGCGCGCCTGGGCGCAATCGCCGGCTGCGCGCCCCTGTCCTGAATGCGATTGCGCAAGCGGGATAAAAGATAACTTCCGACGAACGTACCATTTCCGGCGCGCGTCGGTTCTGGATTGACAATCCCTACCCGGAACGTGATGCCTGTCGCGCTGTAATCAGAATATGATTTCAGAAGTCATCTCTCCATTTGGTCTGGTGGGATCTTGTAATCTACAGCCCGCTTTACGCAGTCGCTTACCACCATACGGTTAAGCAGGCGCGTGGTGCACATTGGGGAGCTGATAAAATGCCCAGTGTGAGCGGAATAGGAACGATCGCACTCGCCAGGTTTGGCTCAGTTGTAGTCCGGCGGCGAGGCGATGAGCTTTGCGTTGCTCGGCCCATCCTGCGCTTACTGCGCCCACCTCCCGCGCCGGCGCGAGAAGCCGGGGAGGACATGCGGTCGGCGACGAACGCAAGGCTGCGTCCTGACAAAGACTGGGTGATGAATTCCAGCGCTTCAGAGCGGCCAATCCGATGAACTGGCTGCCGTCACGGCCAGCCGCCGATCAAATATTATTGCAACGCGCTTTGAGGCGACGGAAAATTGCCCTGTCCGGCAATCCGAGAATGTCGGCGTAATATTCGCGTCAGGGGAGATGTTGTATGGCTGTAATCATCGGCGGTGGCCTTGAGCTGCGATCGAGTGTCACCGATACGGCGGCAACGGCACTAAACGGCGTTTTCGGACTGGAGATCGTTGCGATTGACGGTAAGAGATTTGTCTATGCGGCAGGGAAGGAGGATGACGGACTAACCGTGTTTGAATTGGGTGCAGATGGCAGTCTGACCTCTATTCAAACGATTGGCGATACCGGCACAACCGCTCTGAACGGCGCCTACAATCTGATTTCAGCAACGATAAGCGGACAAACCTATCTCTACGTCAACTCTATAATTGACAATGGCATCTCGGTCTTCCGCGTGGAGGCAGACGGGAAGCTCACTTTTGTCGATTCGGTCTTTGACGACATCGCCCTGGAGCTTGAGAGAAGCGAAGGAAAGATGAGCGTCGCGACTATCGGCGGCAAGAGCTATCTCCTGGCAACAGGCTATTACGACCTTGGGTTCAGCATTTTCAGCATCGGCGCCGACGGAAGGCTCACAAGTGTCCAGAATGTCGACGACCAGACAAACACGGATTTTACCCTTTCGGGCGCAGGAGACGTAGCGGTCGGCTCGACGGGCGGGCACACCTTCGCGTTCGTCGCGGGGTACAGTGATCACGGCATTTCCTCGTTCGAGATCGCGCCGAACGGAGCTCTGACATTCCGTTCGTCGGTTACCGACAACGCAACACTGGAGCTGACCTGGGTCAGGGCGCTGGCAACAGCTAGGATTGGATCGACGCTGTTTCTGTTCGCGGGCGGAGACGAAAACGGGATAAGCGTCTTCTCGATCGACTCGCAGGGGCAATTCGATAACGTGTTCAATCTCGCCGATGGCGCGACACTCGGGTTATTTCATATCCAATCGTTGTCAACCTTCGAGATTGGAGGACGTACGTTTCTTGCGGTCTCCTCGCAGGAATCCGCTCTGAGCTACTTCGATGTCGCGGCGGACGGAAGCCTTACACCTGTGGCGACGCTGTTCGACACCGTCGATCTCGGGTTGTGGGGAGGTGGAAACCAGCAGTTCGTGTCTGTTGGAGGATCGGCTTATCTTGTCGCGGCCGGGCAAAATGACTGGGCGGTGAGCGTCTTCGAGATCGGCGCGGGCGACGAAACGCTGATCGGTACCGCGGCCGCTGATACAATTCACGGGCTGGGCGGCAACAACATCCTCTCCGGCCACGACGGCAACGACACGCTGAACGGCGACGCTGGCGACGATGTGCTGCTCGGCGGGCTGGGCGCCGATGCGCTGAACGGCGGCGGCGGCTTCGATTTCGCCAGCTATAGCAATGCAGCCGCCGGCCTGACCGCAAGCCTCGCCAACCCGGCAAGCAACACCGGGGAAGCTGTCGGCGACACCTATACCTCGATCGAAGGGCTGATCGGTTCCGCCTTCAACGACGTGCTGATCGGCGCTGCCGGCGTCAATGAGATACGCGGCGGCGGCGGCGACGATTTCATTTCCGACGATAGCGGCGCCTCGTCGGTGCTCAACGGAGAGACCGGCAACGACGCAATCTACGGCGGTCCCGGCAACGATTACATGATCGGCGGCAACGGCAACGATACCCTGATCGGCGGCGTCGACGGCCAGGACTCGCTCTACGGCGGCGCCGGCAACGACTATCTCGTCGCGGCCGACCAGAACAACAACGGCATCGGCTCGGTGCTCGACGGCGGCGCCGGCGCGAACCAGCTCTATGCGCTGGTCGGGATCGGCAACGATTACGCGGTCGGCGGCCAGGGCGCCGACACCATCGCGACCGGGGCCGGTTCGGATTACATCTTCGGCAATGCCGGCAACGACACGATCGTCGCCGGCACCGGCACCGACTATATTTACAGCGGCGCCGGCAACGACTTCATCTACACCGACGATCTCGTCACCAACTCGCAGGACTTCGTCTATGTCAGCGGGCTGTCGGGGTTCGGCACCGGGGTCGATACGGTCGCGGATTTCACCCCCGGCGCGGGCGGCGACGTCGCGGTGATCCTCAGCACCCCGGAACTGACCTCGTTCGCTGAAGTGCAGGCCAAGATGACCGATATCGACGTCTATACGGTCATCGACTTGTCGGCCACCGACCGGCTCTACCTTTACAACATCGATCCGTTCCAGCTCACTCCCGACAATTTTCTGTTCCTTTAGCGCGATCCCGAATGGTGGCGACGGCAACGACGTGCCGATCGGCGGTCTCGGCCGCGACCTGTTGAACGGCGGCGGCGGGTTCGATCGGTTCGATTTCGATTCGGTCAATGAAAGCCTGCCCGGAGCGGCGAACCGCGACGTGATCGCCGACTTTATCGGCAACGGCAACGCGGCAGGAGATCGGATCGATGTTTCGACGATCGCCGCCAACACCCTGCTCGCCGGCAATCAGGCGTTTGCCTCTATCGGGGGCGCGGCGTTCACCGCCTCCGGCCAGTTGCGCTATGCCGGGGGTGTGTTGCAGGGGAATACCAATGCAGGTCTGGCCGCCGAGTTGGAAATCCTGTTGACCGGCTCCCCTGTCCTGGTTGCTGCCGATATTGTGTTGTGAGATTTCGGGACGACGCGCCGGGGGCGAGGCGGATCGAGGCGATCATCGCGCCGGCCGGGATGGGGTGGGGTGAGGCGGCCTTCGGAGAGCGGGGTGTGGATTGCCGGCCTCCGGCCGGCGTGCCGGCGAGACGCCGGCGGTCCGGGTGAGGGCGGTCCGATAAGGCGGGGCGATCGAAGCCCCCACCCCTCCCCCGCTTGCGGGGGAGGGAGCAATACCCGTAAGCGGCCTGCGGCAGCAGAATGAAACCTTCCCGGCTTGCGGGGGAGGTTTATCGTGCGGGTTCAGAAATCGGTGCAGCGGCCGTTGACCTCCCAGTCGCCGTAGCGGGTCGGCTCCGGGCCTTTCGGGCCGCCGATCTCCTTGGCGGTCTCCTTTGGCGCGGGCGCTTCGGGAGAGGGAGCCGGCGGGCGCCGGGCGGCGGGTTCGGGCGGCGGGGAGCGGGGATGATCGTTCGGTTTTGTGCTCATGATCCCCATATGGCCGGGCAACGCGGCCGGCTCAACCGCGCCGCGCCGCCGCGCCTTCGCCCGGTATGCGAATTTCAGGAACGCGGCCGGCAGGGCGGGTGTTTGCGCGGGGCGCCCTTCTTGCGAAAGCAGCGAATATGATGGCTACGGCAGAACCTTATGGCAGAACCTTCACCCCGTCCGGCAGCACCCTGGAGACCTCGTTGCCCAATGCAACGCAATCAGGGGCGACGCAAGCGGGCGCGACGCGCAACGCCGCAACATCGAGCGCGCGGCAGGTGGCGCTCGATCTGATCGGGGCGGTGTTGCGCCGCAAACGGCCGCTCGACGACGCGATCGAAGACCATCCGGTCATGGGCGAATTGTCGGTGCGCGACCGCGCCTTTGCGCGACTGCTGGTCGCGACGGTGCTGCGCCGGCTCGGGCAGATCGACACGCTGATCGGCGAGTGCCTGAACACGCCGCTGGCGCCGCGCGCCGCGCTGATCCATGACGTGCTGCGGCTCGGTATCGCGCAATTGCTGTTTCTGCGCACGCCGCCGCACGCGGCGGTCGCGACCAGCGTCGATCTGGCCCATTCGCGCGGTTTTCTGTCGCATAAGGGTCTCGTCAACGCGGTGCTGCGGCGGCTCAGCGTCGAGGGGGCGGAGCGCGTCGAAACCCAGGACGCCTCCCGCCTCAACACGCCCGGCTGGCTGTGGCAATCCTGGGCCGATTCCTATGGCGAGGAACGCGCGCGCGCGATCGCCGCCGCGCATCTCAAGGAGGCGCCGCTCGACGTGACCCTGCGCACCGCCGAGGATTGCGATGCGTGGTGCGAAAAGCTGCAAGCGACCAAACTGCCGACCGGCTCGCTGCGCCGCGCCGGCGGCGGCTCGGTGACCGCGCTGCCCGGTTATGCCGAGGGCGCCTGGTGGATCCAGGACGCCGCCGCCTCGCTGCCGGTGCGGCTGTTCGGTCCGCTCGCCGGTCTCGACGTGGTCGATCTGTGCGCCGCGCCGGGCGGCAAGACCGCGCAGCTCGCCAGCGCCGGGGCGCTGGTGACGGCGATCGACCGCTCGACCCGCCGCCTCGACCGGCTGGTGGCGAACCTCGCCCGGCTCGGTCTGCCGGTGAATGCGGTGGCGGCGGACGCGCTGAGCTGGCGACCGGAGCATCCGGTCGATGCGGTGCTGCTCGACGCGCCGTGCACCGCGACCGGTGCGATCCGGCGCCACCCGGACGTGCCGCATCTGAAGCAGCCGGAGGATGTGGCGCGGCTTTCGGTGGTGCAGGACAATTTGCTGCGCGCCGCGGTCGAGATCCTGCGTCCGGGCGGCATGCTGGTCTATTGCACCTGCTCGCTCGAAGCAGAGGAGGGGCCGGCCCGGGTCGAGGCGCTGCTGCGCTCGGGCGCCCCGGTCACGCGGCGGCCGATCGCGCCGGACGAGATCGGCGCCGCGGACTGGATCACCGAGGAGGGCGACATGCGCACGCTGCCCTGCCACCTGCCCGAATATGACGGGGTCGACGGGTTCTACGCCGCGCGGCTGGTAAAGCGCGACGGTTAGTCAGCCGGCTGGTCAGACAGGGGCCGGTCGCGCGGCGGCGGCGATTCACCGCATCGTGCGCGTAACGGCCGGGGTGGAGCCGGCGGTCGGATGCGGGGCCGGCTTGCCGGGCGCGGCGTTCCTTGTTACCAAGCGGGATGGTCCCAGCCGCCGGACAGTCCGCGCCCAGCGACCGCGTCTTGCGGTGTTCGGCCGGGGGCGCGCGACCGGTCCTGCGCCGATGACACGCCGATGACACAGGGCACGGTCCGGCGCGGGCGCAAGGCGCGGCGCGGCATGGCGCTGGGCGACGCGCTCGCGCGCTGGCGGGGCGAAGCCTGGCGGGCGCTGACCGCGGCGCCGTTTTATCGCCGGACCTTGATCGGACCGGCGCCGGGCGAGCTGCGGCTGAAGCTGACCGAACGCTGGCCGGGCGATCCGACGCGGGGCAACGCGATCCTGGCCGGGAATATCGAGTTCGCCGGCGAACTGATCCGCCGTCCGACCCCGGCATGGTTTCCGCCTGGCGCCAGCGCTGAGTGGCTGGCCGAGTGGCACGGGTTCGGCTGGCTCGCCGATGTGATCGCGGCTGGCACGGCGTCGCGCGACCCGGCCCGCGTGCTGGTGCGGAGCTGGATTGACGACGGCGCCGCCTGGCACAAGGTGAGCTGGCGTCCCGATGTCGCGGCGACCCGCATCCTCGCCTGGATCGTGCATTTCGAGGAACTCGCCGGCCGCGACACCGATCGCGCGCTGCGCCGCGCGATGCTGTCGAGCATCGCCGCGCAGGTCCGCCACCTGGGACGCGTCGCCGGCTGGGAGGTGGCGGGCGCGGCCCGGCTGCGCGCGCTGAAGGGGCTGATCGGCGGCTCGATCGCGCTCGGCGGCCCGGCACAGCGCACAAAGCGGGCGCTGCGCGGTCTCGAACGCGAGTTGGCGGCGCAGATTCTGCCCGATGGCGGGCACCTGACGCGCAGCCCCTCGGTGCAACTACAGGTATTGCGCGACCTGATCGATATCCGCGCAATGCTGCGCGCCGCCGGTCTCGACGTTCCGGCGGCATTGCCGCAGGCGATCGACAGGATGGCGCCGATGCTGCGGTTTTTCCGCCACGGCGACCGCCGCCTCGCGCTGTTCAACGGCTCGGTCGAGGAGGACCCGGTGCTTGTCGATCTCGTGCTGACCCGCTCGGAGAGCCGCGGTCAGGCGCCGCCGCAGGCGCCGGATTGCGGTTTCCAGCGGATCAGCGCCGGGCAGACCCTCGTCGTCCTCGATAGCGGCAGACCGCCGCCCGCCGGTTTCGACGGCGCGGCGCATGCCGGAGTGCTGTCATTCGAGCTGAGCCATGGGCGCGACCGGATTGTCGTCAATTGCGGCGGGTATCGCGGAGCAAAACCGGTCTGGCGCCGGCTGGCGCGGACCAGCGCGGCGCATTCGGTGCTGGTCGCCGACGATACCAACGCGGTCGAGATCCTGGCGGACGGCTCGCTCGGCCGCGCGCCGCGCGCGGTCGCCTGCGAGCGCGCCGAGGAAGGCGGCCACCAATGGATCGCGGCGGCGCATGACGGCTATCGCCGGCGTCACGGCGTCGGCTACGCGCGCGAATTATACCTGGCGGCGGACGGCGACGACATGCGCGGCGAGGACCGGCTGACCGGCCGTTCCGGGGTCGCCTTTGCGGTGCGCTTTCACCTGCATCCCTCGGTCGAGGCCTCGCTCGCCGCGGACGGCGGCGGCGCCGTGCTGCGCCTGCCGGGCGGCACGGCATGGCGGCTGCGCGCCGCCGGCGCCGAGATGAACCTGGCCGACAGCGTCTATCTCGGCTCGGGCGAGGTGCGGCCGACAACGCAGATCGTGCTGAGCGGTGCGACCGGCCGCGACGGCGCGACGGTGCGCTGGGCGATCCGGCGCGAGCCGGCGAAGCCCGCGGCGATGGCGGCGTCCGAGGCGGCGGCTCCGGCAAGGGATGGCTTCGAGCCGGAGCCCGCTGTTATGGAAGCGGAGAACGCGGCTCCGGCCGAACCCGCTGCCGAAGCGAGAGCCGAGAGCGCCGAACCCGCGGCGACGGGCGGCGCGGCCGACAACAAGGCAAATGCGCCGGAGCCGGACGGGAAACCAAAGCCGGCCGAGGGCACCGACGACGGGGCATAGCGGTGAGGAGGTCGGCCCGATTCTATGGCGTTCCGTGCCGGACGAGCGGCTGCCGGCCCCTCACCCTGTCCCTCTCCCCGTGATCCCCGGGTTAAGCCCGGAGAGAGAGGGAACCTGCACCGAACATCACGCTTTACCCGGCACCTGATCTCCGAATGCCGCCGCCGCTCGGTACTGCCTCAGTTTGAGATTGGCCCGCTGCGCCACCCCGGAGCAACCCCTCGGGACCGCCGGCCTCCGGCCGGCTCAGGCGAAGCTTTGCCTCGCCCAATGCCGGCCGGAGGCCGGCGGTCCTGAAGTACTCTCGGCAAAGGGCGGTCGGAAATCTGCCCTGTGGGCCTCACCGCGTGCGGTTGTATTCGTAATCCTCGCGCTCGCCGGCGCCGAGCCGCAGACCCTCGGGCAGCGGCGGGCGGGTGGCGTTGAGCTTTGCGTGCGCGTCGAGCGCCGCCTGGTCGGTCCATAATTCGAGCAGGGCGAGCTTGTCCGGGTTGAGCGCGCTCTGGAAAATCTCGAACTGCTCGCAGCCCGGCTCCTTTCTGCATTCCTCGCAGCGCGCCTTCATCGCCTGCGCCAGTTCGGCCCCCTTGCCGGGCGCGGCGGTGATCGTGACGACGAGGCGGACAGCCATTTTTACCTCCCGAGCGATGATCGCGTTTTCGCATGCTATCATGACGCGGGCGGCGAGGAAGGCTGCCTCGGTTTGAAATCGGCCCGCTGCGCCGCCTCGGAGCAATCCTTCAGGACCGCCGGCCTCCGGCCGGCGGTCCTGAAGCGCCCTCGGCCGGCAACGCGAATAAACCTGGAGCGATGCGGCGGTTTGCCTCACTCGCTACGAACCCGGTCGATGATCGTTTGGCCGGACATGAAACGGCTGCCGCGCGGGGTGCTTTTGGCCAGGGCATTGATCGCCATATTGCCGTGGCTCCTCGTTGCCTGGACCGGGAGCGCCCCGGCGCAGACCCGGGCGATGGAGCCGCTCGACCGCACGGTGTGCCGGCTGATCGACAGCGCCGCCCGCGCGCACCGGCTGCCGGCCGAGTTCCTGACCCGGCTGATCTGGCGCGAGAGCAGCTTTCGCGCCGGCGCGGTCAGCCCGGCCGGAGCGCAGGGGATTGCGCAATTCATGCCGGGCACGGCGCAGGAACGCGGCCTCGCCGATCCATTCGACCCGGAACAGGCGATCCCGAAAGCGGCGCATTTGCTGGCCGATCTGCGGCGCCGCTTTGGCAATCTCGGCATCGCCGCGGCGGCCTACAATGCCGGGCCGGGCCGGGTCAGCGAGTGGCTGCGCGGCGAGGGCGGATTGCCGGCCGAAACGCGCGCCTATGTGCGTTTTATCACAAGCCGCCCGGTCGAGGCCTGGACCGGGTCGGAAAGCGAAGCTGCGGCAGCGGCCGAGGAGGCGGACCAGACGGCGAAGCCGGTCGCGTCGCGGTCCTGTCTGGCGGCGGTCGCCGATCTGCGCCGCGGCCGGCCGGGCGAGCCGCTCGAGGACGGGTTCGCGCCGCTGGCGCCGTGGGGCGTGCAGCTCGCCGGCAATTTCTCGAAGGCGATCGCGCTGGCCTCGTTCGAGCGCGCGCGGCAGCGCTATGCCGGGGTCATCGGCAATATCAGGCCGATGATTATCGGGCGCATCCTGCGCAGCCGCGGCACAAAAAAATTCTATCAGGTGCGCCTGCCGGCGCCGACCCGGCAGGCGGCAAACGCGCTGTGCGGCCGTATCCGGGCGGTCGGCGGGATTTGCCTCGCGCTGCCGAGTTGAGCGATACTGCGTGGTCTTTCGAGCAACAGGAGGCCAGCGGTGTCAGACGTGCTGGAAACCCGCCCGCCGGCGGCGCAGGATTTCGCGGTTCGCCCGCTGTCGCCGCTATTCGCGGCGGAGATTGTCGGGCTCGATCTGCGCCGGAAATTGTCCGAGACGGTGCGGTGCGCCATCTACGACGCGTTTGTGCGCCATCATGTGCTGTGCTTCCGCGACCAGACCCTGACAAAGGACGAGCAGATCGCGTTCACCGAGCAGTTCGGCACGCTCGAACGGCACATCGCGCGCAATCGCGGCAGCGACAACCCGTGGGTCCATACGGTGTCGAACCTCGGGGCCGACGGGAAGCCGTCGGGCAAGGTCAACTCGACGACCTGGCATACGGATAAGTCGTTCCGGCCGGAGCCGTCGCTGGCGACGATCCTGCACGCGGTGACGATGCCTCCGAACGGCGGCGATACGTGTTTTGCCAATATGCATGCCGCCTATGAGGCGCTGAGCGACGAGGACAAGACGGCGCTCGACGGGCTGCGGATCATCCATAGCTGGGAATTGTCGCGCGAGAAGCAGGGGCAGAAGGCGACCCCGGAGGAAATCCGCGACGCGCCGCCGATGAGCCATCCGCTCGTGCGGGTGCATCCCGATACCGGGCGCAAGTGCCTGTTCATGGGCGAGCACGCCTCGCATATCGAGGGGAGACCGATGGCGGAGGGGCGGGCGCTCTTGGCCCGGCTCGAAGCGCACGCGACCGGGGAGCGGTTTGTCTACCGTCACCGCTGGCGGCCGGGCGATCTGCTGATGTGGGACAACCGCTGTCTGCTGCACCGCGCCGATCCGAATTTCGACGCGGCGCTCCATCCGCGCGTGCTGCACCGCACCTGTCTGCGCGGCGCCGCGCCGGGGTGAGCGCGGCAACAGGGTTTTTCCGGATTTCGCTGCGAAATTCCAACTCGGTTCGGGGGAGACAATGAAGCTGCTTGCATCGATCGTCGTGATTGCCGCTGTCGCGCTGGCGCCGCAAACCGCCGGGGCGGTCGCGATCGGCCAGATCGATACGTTCGAGGATGGGACCACCGAGGGCTGGTTCGCCGGCGGCGGTCCCTTCGGAGCGATGCCGCCAAACCCGCCGCAGGTGGTGGACACCGGCGGACCGGGCGGCGCGGGAGACGCCTTCCTGCAGATTACGGCGGTGGGCGGAAGCGGCGGACCGGCGCCGCAGCCGGGAAGCCGGCTCTCCGCCAACAATACCCTGCAATGGGCGGGGGACTACCTGACTGCCGGGGTGACCGGCATCGCGATGGATCTGCGCAATCTCGGCACCAGCGATCTGACCATACGGCTCCTGTTCGAGGACCCGATACCCGGACCGCCGGTCAATGTCGCCGTTACGTCCGGCGCGCTGCTGCCGGCCGGCGGCGATTGGACGCGTGTGGTATTCCCGGTCTCGGCGGCTGATTTGACCGCTCTGAGCGGCGACCCGACCGTGCTGCTGAGCCAGGTCACGTTTGTGCGGATCGTCCACAGCCCGACACCGGGCCTGCCGATCCCACAGGTGAGCGGCGTGCTCGGGGTGGACAATATCAGCGCGATCCCCGAACCGTCGAGCCTGGCGCTGGTCGCGTCGGCGGCTTTGGCCGGGCTCACGGCATATAGGCGGCGGCGCAGCTTCTCACGCGAGGGAAGCGGCTCCTAGGGACTGTCGTCAAATTCAGCCCTGATCGTCGTCCGGCCCACGGGTCCGGGCGTAGGCCGGTCCCGGGGGCCGGTCGACGTT
>JBFWVT010000051.1:0-32426 GCA_050246595.1 Alphaproteobacteria bacterium | reverse complement strand
ACGAATCGCGCGCATGGCGCGATACTCCCTACACGCCCCTCTCCCTTAAACTGAGGGGATCGAGGTAGAGTACCGCCGGCCCGCGCTGGCCAAGCTCGGCTTGGTGGCGCATGCTACATAAGTCCGGGCATAGAGCTTCCAGTTGGCGCGGATGCGCTGCCTCGTATAGCCGAGCACAATTACCGGCTTGTGCAGGATGCGTCGGATCTCGGCGAGGATCGGCGCGCCGAGATACTCTTCGAGCGGTTCGGCCTGCTCCGCCAGAGTGCCGAAAATCGCGCCGTTGACGCATTCGACCCGCAACCGCGTCAGCCCGTGCCGGCGCATATCGAAGGACGGGTCGAGCCCGCCCTTGCCGCGCACCCCGCGGCGGAACGGGATCGCGGTCAGACTGCCGTCCAGTCCGTAGCACCACTGGTGATAGATGCAGATGTGCTCGGCCGCGTTCCCCGCCATCTCGCGCCGCACCAGCGCGCCGCGATGGGCGCAGCGGTTAACAAAGGCCTTGATTGCGCCGTCGCGGTCGCGATTGACGATAACCGGCGTATCGCCGAGCCAGACGGCACGGAAGTCGCCCGGATCGGGGATCTCCGCCTCCAGGGCGAGATAGCTCCACACCGGGCCGCGAAAGATCGCCTCCTGCTCGCGGGCGTAAAGCTCGACATCGTGATACAGAAGACAGGGGACCCGGCTGTAGTCGTGCTTCGGCCAGATCGCGGCGTCGATCCTCACCATTTTGTCCTTCGCTTAGCGAGCCGCCCTAGTCTACGCCGGTGCGGACCCCGCGATAACGGCATTTTACTATTATCGAAGACAATCCGGTTCCGGATAAGGGTTGGCACCATCCGCACCGATGCAAGGGGAAATTATCCGCTGAACAACGCTACTTCTCCTTGCAGCCATCCCCGGCTGTACCCGACGGATGATCCCGATCGAGTTCAAAGAATAGAGCCGATGCGGCGACTCTGCCCGGATTGCCCTGCAATGCACTCGCGAGGCGGTCCAGGTACCCCTTGGCGCTTTCGCTCTTCGATCCTGTGTTCTCGAACAATCGACGTTCCGAAGCAATGACCGTGATCAACTGCTCGCCGGGCGCTTCCCGGAACGTCCAGCAGTCCTGCATCGGCGGACGGCCCAGTACGAAGCGGTTCATGATCGGTCGGAAAGCAATCGGATTGCTTTTATTCGGAAACAGGTGAACGACCTCGCCCGCCGGTGTGAAATAATCCACATAGATATAGCTGTCAAACTGTGGCGAACGCACATCGAGCACAAGATTGCGGTTCGCATTGCGCTCGCTTTCGGGAACCAATAGAGCAGCGCGGGGCGCTTCGGTGCCCTTCGCAAAATATGGTTTCAGAAGCGAGAGAGCCTCGCAGTTCGGCCAGACCCGGCTCTGAACATCGAATTCGAGTTTCCGTATGCCGGGCACTTCGGCGACAGCCTGGCGCAACCGCGCCAGATCCTGATCGCTGGATACGAAACCGGCCATGTTCACGGTGCGATCGGCGCGAACCGAATACGCCAGATCCGCGCAATTGTAACCCGCGGCGGCGGCGCTGACATCGGCTTGCATCCGATCGAGCGACGGGCCTCCCAGTCGCGGTCCGAGGGCGGTGAACGCAAAGACGGCGCCGGCCGCCACGACGGCGGTGCCTGTTGCAGCCAGCGCGAGCCTTACCGGCTTTGCCGAAATCAACCCGCCGGGAATTCGGTCGCGCGTGTTTGATTGCGACCCGTCGGAGGCGCCCGCCCGATGCCCGATCGCGGCCTGCTCGGGTCTTTCGCTGCGCGGCTGCGGTCCGCTCTGGAGACGTGCCTCATCGAGCACCGCCCGGATCGATGCCGGACGGTCAGCCGGATCGGGTTCCAACATGTGTCCGATCACCGGCCGCAGCGAGACCGGCAGGGCGGTCAGGTCGGGTACAGCCTGCCGCGCCTTGATAACGCCGGCGGGAGACGCACCCATGTCGAGCTTCTCGCCAAAGCCCAAGGCGGTCGCCGCGAGCACGAGACCCAGGCTGTAAATATCGGATCGCGCATCGACCATTCCGCCGAACAGACCCGCCTGCTCGGGCGAAGCAAAGGAAAATTTTCCGGCGAAATCGGTGCCGATCAGCGTCGGGTCGGTGCGATCGCCCGATTTCGCGATGCCGAAATCGATCAACTTTGCCGAGGCGATGCCGCCTTCCGGAACAATAATGTTCTCTGGAGAGATATCTCGATGAACCATCCCCAGATCGTGTACCGCCGCAAGACCATTCCCGATACGCTCAAGCAGCGTCAATACCTCGGGAGGGTCGAAGCGGCGGTGCCGCAATATGGATTTCAGCGATTCACCTTCGACGAACTCCATTATCAGACATCGAAAGCCTCGTTCGTCGCGCAGAAACCCTTGATAGCGAACGATCGCATCGCTGTTTACCCGACCAAGTTCCCGGGCCTCCCGGATGAACAGCTGGAGGATCGTCTCGTCATTCGCCAATTCCGGCAGGATCACCTTTATGGCGTGCTGCGTGTCGTGGTCGATGTGCCTCGCCCGATAGACCTCGCCCATGCCTCCGCGAGCAAGAAACTCCTCGATAATATATGTACCATTGATCAAGGTCGTCCCGATGCCGAGCGTTTGCTGGCCTTGGGACGACCGTATTACGGTCGCCTCACCGTCGCTTTTCGGATATAACGAGGGCATTCCAAAGGTCCAATCCAGCTCAACCGAGATTGGCTGGACAACAACTATTGTCGGCCACGAGCCACAGCAGAGCAGGGTTCGGGATAGGCAGCATCGCCTCCATTGCTCGGCGAGAGCCACCGCCGCATTCGGAGATGACTATTCGAGCCGTCTGTCAACACGGTCGGCGCGTTCCGGTCAATGCACCGCCAGGGGGCAGCACTCGGGCTGTGCTGTCCGGTCGGACAATAGCAATGTCGGCGCGCCCTGTGGCGATTTTCTCGCCACATCCGGCCCTATGGAGGGCTATGTGCCCGGTCCGGCGCGCACGCCGTCGCCGAACAGTACAAAAGCAGCCCAGTAATTCGGGTGCGAGATCTCAATCGGCAGCTCCGCCGTGCTGCCGGCGCTGTCGATCAGGCGAAGCTTGGCGGCCTGCAGAGCCTGTGTGGAATTCGACGTACCGCCGCCGGCGCCAAAGGTTCCGATCATCAGCGGCACCGATGCCCCCGTGACAACGTCCCAATGTGTCAGCAGGAGACCGCGGGAGCCGGCGAGGAAGAACGACCGAGCCAGCCCCGCCAGACTCTCCCCGCCCTCCGCACCCGAGGTATTGCAAGCGGAAAGCGCGACGAGGTCGGCGTTCAGCTTCAAGCGTTCGATGTATCGCGGATGCAGGTATGCCGCCTCGGCGGTCGGAGCGCCCGGCGGCGGAGACAGCGTTATCGCGGGCTCGGTCATGCAGCGCAGCGTGCCGGTCGGAAAAAAGGCATGCGTGGCCAACAGGATGTTCCGGTATTGCGTCAGATCGGATTGTTCAAGCTGCCGTCTCGTAAACTCGTCGCCAAGGGCGATGTCGCCGGGACCGGCGCCGAGCTGCTGTCCGATCGCGATTACCTGAGCTCGCGTCGCGGGCAGCGGCTGCAATCCTTGCAGGTATCTGTAATCGTTGCCGCATCGATCCGGCGGGAACGATGCCAGGAGCTGCCCGGAGCTGGGTGGCCGAAAATCGCCAAACCCGATGAACGGCCGCGGACCCGATGCGGCTCGCGAGCTGCGGATGTTGGCGAGGACGCGGGGAGCGGGAACATAGGCCAGCGCGACCCGTCTTACCAGGAACGGCACTTGCCGGTAATCGCCATTGTTGTCGCTGACACCCGATTGCGTAACCAACGCTTCGAGGGGATACCGCAGCAGATCGCCCGTCGCCGATACCGAAATCCTGCGTACTCCCGCGATCTGCTGGTCTACCGGGCCAAACAGCGCCGAGTAGAGGCGGTAGGAGGTCGTGAAATCGGGCGTCGGAAGGCCTCCCGGCTGCGCCACCGTGGTATTGCGAAGCTGCGTGACGAGGTCGGCGACCTGCGCGGACGACAGCGGGATTTTGTAGGCGGTAAGCCCGTTTGGCCGGACGAAGAACCCGTACCCGCCGGTGTCTGCAATGAACAGGAAGGCAAGAGCTTCGTCGGCTGCGAGCAGGCGCTGAAAATCGGCGGCGGAGACCGGTTTCTCGGCTGCCTGCGCGTAACGCGGCGCGGCAGCCAGGATGGCGGCCTCGGCCTCGCGCTGGGCTTGCACGGCTTCTTCGATCTGCCGGTCCAGCGCGTTGGTGACATCCGCGGACGCCTTCTCCTGTTCGGCCGTGATGCGTTCGCGCTCCAGCCGATCGACCCGCTGCTTCCGCTCTTCAAAGCTGCGAACCGCCTCGGCGGCTCGCGGGTTCTCCGCGGTCAGCGCAGCGGTGGCACGGGCGATGTCCTGAGCGGTCTGGCCGCCGCGGGCGAGCTGCGCCGCCTCGAACATCTCGGCCGCATTCTGGGCCACACCGCCCGGTGCCCGTTCCAGGGCCTCAAGCCACGGGAGAATCGCTTCTGCGTTCACCCCGCCGGTGACCACCGGGCTGCGCAGGATCGCGCCTGCCCTGCGGAAACTGTCGAGGGCGGCATCGAGCCGGTTGGTTTGCAGCTGGTAATAGCCGCGGCTGAGCAGGTTGAGAGCAGCCGGGCGATCATTGGGGGTGATCCGCTCGAAGATGCGCCCGGCCTCGCCGCTCGTGCCGACCGCCGACGAATAGTCGCCGGCGACCGCCTGATTGCTCGCGATCAGCCGCAGCGAGCGCGCCGCCGTGCTGGAGTACACCAACCCAGTCCCTTCGAGCAGCTGTTCGGCGCGCTGCGCCAGAGCCCGCGCGTCGGCCAGCCGACCCGAGAATTGCAGCAGCGTCGCATGCAGCCGCATCGCCTCGGCGAGACCAAGCGTGGCGGCCCGCTCTTCGCTGTTCGCGATCATATTGCCGCCGACCAGCCGCTCGGCCTCGCCGCGGCTCATCGCCATGCCGCCCCGCACGGCACCGCCGCCGGTTCCGGGTCCCCGGCCCGTACTGGTCAGGGCTTCCGGCGCCAGGCGTGCAAATCCGGCCTCGGCGCGCTGCACAAAGCGGATCGCCTCCTCCCGGTTGCCGTTATAGGCGGCCGCTGTCGCCCGATAGAAGTCGAGCTGCGCGACCAGCAGGGGATCGGGCTGCTGGGCCGTCAACGCCGCCGCGTTCGCCAGCAGCCGTTCCGCCTCGCGCCGGTTTCCCTGATGGGCGAACTGCGCGCCGAGTTTCATCATTGTCAGCGCCAATCCGGGATTGTTCGTGCCCAGAACCCGCTGCTGGATCGCCAGCGCCTCGCGATAGGCGCGCTCGGCGTTAACCGGATCGCCGACATTGTTGTATGCGTCTCCGAGGCTCATCTGCTCGAAAAAGCGGGCGAGGTCGCCGCTGCCGAACGATGCGCCGCCGCTTCTCTGGGCGATCAGACGCCGCGCTTCCGACGGCGCCGGGGCTGCATCGGCCGGAATGCTGCGGCCGGCCAATGCCGCGATCGTGCGCTCCAGCGCCGGCAGTGCCGGCCGGACTGCGTCGGCTACGAAAATCCGCCCGTCGACAACGCTCGCGAGACCCAGGTGAGGCCATCCGCCGACCCGGCGCGTACACTCCACCAGCAGGGTGGGAGAGCCCGCCAATATGCTGGTTCGGACCGGAGCGCCGCAGGTGAAACGCTGCTCGATCGCGGCACGCCACTCCGGCGAAGCGGCGATCGCCTCGAGCTGCGCCGGCGCAACCGCCGCAGTCAGCTCGGCGACGCGGCCGCTCGGCTGCTCCCAATTGCCGCAATAGAGCACCGCCTCGCGGGCCACCATCTCCCGGACCGATCCGACACCGCCCGACACGGTTTGAAAACGGCACGGCTCGCCGACCTCGTTGGCACCGACCGGCACCGCGGCCGCGCCGCCCGCCGGGCCGGCCGCAGTGACGAACGCCTCCGGCGGCGGGCTTTCGCAGCCGGCCAGGAGCGCCGCGAGCAGCAGGGCTGCCAGCGATGTTCGGCGGATCATCGGCACACCTCCCTCGCCAGCTCCGGATTTGTGCGCAGCAGCAATTCGCACAGCCGTTCCTCGTCGAAGATGTTTACCAGCGGGGTGTCGGGATCGTCTTCCCCGCCGGGGCGCGTGACGAGGATATCGACCTCGCTCGCCGGTTGCGGGCGAAGAAGCGCCTCGGCGGTATCCGAGGCAGCCGCGGCCAGAATGCCGGCTTCGATGACCAGTTGCGGATTAATCACCTCGGGCGGCGGGGGCGGCGGCGGCGGCGGCGGTAGCGGGCCGCAGACCGCCGAGCCGATGATGCAGCTGTTGAAGAGGTAATCCGGGTCGGTCAACGGATTGATGCGGGCGGCAGCGGCGGCGGCTTCACCCTCATTGCCGCCGATCGAGCCGAACAGCTGCGCCTGCGATCCGCGCCCGGATATACCCAGCTCTCCGACATTGATCGTCAGATTGTCGCTGGACCCTCCAGTGATTGGACCTTGGTTGGCGATCAGCAGCACAACCGAATCCTCGGCGTTCAGCGTACCGTTGAACGTGATCGCATTGGCGGTTGCCCCGACCGGATCGAACAGCGAGTTTGTTATCACGACCGGATCGGGGTCGTTCTGCACCCCGGCGGCTGCGATGGCCTGCATCAAATCCTCAAGCCGCCGCTGCGCGGTTCTTCCGGTGGTATCGATGAGCACGTAATCGGCGGCAACCACATCCAGCGTTCCGGATTGCTGGAACGAGCCGTCCGCCGCGATCACGATTTCGGGCTCCCCCGCCTTCATCGCGATCAATCCGCTGAGCGTGACGCCGCCGGAACTCTCCTCCCCGGCCCCGGAGGTCAGGAGGATGTCATTTCCGGCGCTCACATTGATCGGCCCCGTCAGCGAGAGCGGGCCGGCCGCTGTGAGGGTCACGTCGCCGCTTGTCGCCGCGATATCCGAGTCGACTGTCAGCCCGCCCGTCGTCGTGGTGAGCGTCACATTCTCCGGCGAACTCAGCGTCCCGGTCGTCGTCAGACTCCGGTTGTTGACGATCGTCAACGATCCCGAGAGGGTATTTGTGAACGTCCCCAGCGTATCGATGCCATTGGCGGCCGTCAGTGTGGTTCCGCCGACGGATGTCCCGGTCAGCGTGGCGATCGTGATCGTTCCCGCGGCCGACTGCGATATCGTTCCTCCCGCATTGAGGGCGAGAACCGATGCGGGATCGCTCGCGATGATCGGCGAGTTGATCCGGATGTTGCCGGCCGCGTTTATCGTACCGGTCGTTGGAGCGTCCCAGACGATCGGTCCGTTGAAGGTCGCCGTCGATCCGGTCGTGAATGTCAGCAACGCCGGCACGCCGAGATTCGGGACGGTAAACGCGTCGAATGTCAGCGGGCCGGCGCTGCTGTTCCCGACACTGACTTCGCGCGCCCGGATGCGGCTCAGCTCCGACGCGTTGAGCGCCAATCCGGTTGCCGTGCCGGTGCCGCCGAGGCTGATCGGCTGGTTCGGGCTGGAGGGGAAAATATTGACCTGATCCGCGCGCTGAACAACAACGGTGCTGCCACCGACCTGAGCGTTCAGGGCCATGCTGTCGGCGGTCAGGTTGATCGTGCCGGTGCTCCGCAGCGCGCCGCCCAGCGTCAGTCCCGAGGAACCTGTATCCAGGGTCAGCGTGCCGCTGCCGGTGCTCACGGAGCTGCCGACCAGCAGATCCAGGCCGTTCCTCAGCGTGAAGTTTCCATTCGCCCCGCCGGTCGTGGTCGAGAAACCATCCAGGGTGGTGATCCGGTTGCTTTGCGCGAGGTCGGCCGCCCCGGCTGCGCTTCCCGTCAACGTAGCGGCGGTTATCACCCCAGCCGTCTGGCTTATCGGCCCCGCCGAGGTCAGTGTCACCAGGTTGCCGGTCACGTCACCGTCCAGGGTCAGCGTGGAGCCGGTTCCGCCCGTCGTCGTCAGGGTCAAATCGCCCGCCGAACTCGCAAACGATACGGCCAACGGGTCCTCATTTGTAAAACTGAACAGCCCCGAATTACCGTTGGAGGCGGATAATGTGGCGACCTTGTTCGCCCCTGTCAGCGTCGCCCCGCCCACGGATGTTACGGACAGGGAACTGGCCGTGATCGCCGCGTCCGCCGCTTCGGTAATAGCGCCTTGCGACGTGAGAGTGACCGCATCAGTCGTTGCGACACCCGTATGCAACCCGCCGAGCGATGCAATTGTGAACCCGGACGTGTTGAAGAATTCGATTTCCCCAGGCGCCAGCGCCGTCCCCGCCGCATTCAGCGCAGTCAATGTCACATTCCCCGGAACTTGATTATCTATGTGAATTAGACGAATATATCCTCCTTGATCATTCTTTGTGCGCACCACCAAATTCTGCGCGTTGATCCTGCCGGCCCTGGTGAGCCGTCCAAGTTCGATGTTCTCGATATTACCGCCTGCCTCCAGCGTTGCCGTTCCGGCTGTCGTGATCCCGCGCTCGATCCCGCCGATACCACCTGCCACAACCCCGCCGATGACAAAGCCCGTACTATCGAAGAACGTGATCGCACCGGGCGCACGATCTGTGCCATTCGCGTTCAGCGTACTGAGTGTTACGGATCCGGGAATGGCATTGGCCGGGTTGTCCAGTGTTATTGCCGCACCCACATCGTTCTGCGTACGGGCAAGCAATGAACCCGCACTGATGCTGCCCGTCGATGTCTCAGTAATCGGACCGGTCGCATGAAGCCGAACACTGTATGCCTTATCAAAAGCGTCGCTGTCGTTTCCTTGTATCGGCCCGGCAATCGTCAACGTGCTCGCCGCACCTGTCGTCTCTATCAGAACCGAGGTTGCAAGCTCGCCGGTGCTGGACACCCCGGAACCACCGCTGATCGGCCCGAGGACGGTCAGCGATTTGTTATTTCTAAACTGGAAGCTACCGTCACCGTTGTTGATAAATGAACCCAGCGTATCGACGCTGTTATCAGCCGTCAGTGTGGTTCCGCCGGTGGATGTCCCGGTCAGCGTGGCGATCGTGATTGTTCCCAAGGCCGACTGCGATATCGTTCCTTCCGCATTGAGGGTGAGAACCGATCCGGAGTTGGTCGCGGTGATGGGCGAGTTGATCCGGATGTCGCCGGCCGCGTTTATCGTACCGGCCGTTTGAGCGTCCCAGACGATCGGTCCGTTGAATGTCGCCGTCGATCCGGTCGTGAATGTCAGCGATGTCGGCACGCCGAGATTTGCGACGGTAAACGCGCCGAATGTCAGCGGGCCGGCGCTGCTGCTCCCGATACTGACTGCGGCCGCCCGGATATTGCTCAGCTCCGACGAGTCGAGCGCCAATCCGGTTGTCGCGCCGGTGCCGAGATTGATCGGCTGGTCCGGGCTGAATGGCGCGATGTTGACCTGAGCTGCGCCGAAGATGCCAAGGAGGGGATCGCCGCCGATTTGAGCGTTCAGGGCCATGCTGTCGGCGGTCAGGTTGATCGTGCCAGTACTCCGCAGCGCGCCACCCGGCAACGTCGAAAACGGTGCCGCCAGGGTCAGTCCCGCGGAACCCGTATCCAAAGTCAGCGTGCCGCTGCCGGTGCTCACGGGGCTGCTGACCAGCAGATCCAGGCCGTTCCGCAGCGTGAAGTCTCCGTTCGCTCCGCCGGTCGTGGTCGAGAAACCGTCCAGGGTGGTGATCCGGTTGCTCTGGGCCAACTCGGCCGCCCCACCCGCGCTCCCCGTCAACGTGGTGGCGGTGATCACCCCGGCGGTCTGACTGATCGGACCCGCCGAGATCAGCCGCACCGCGTCTCCGGTCACGTTGCCGTCCAATGTCAGTGTCGAGCCGATCCCACCCGTCGTTGTCAGAGCCAGATCACCCGCCGAACTCGCAAACGATACGGCCAGTGGGCCATCATTCGTAAAACTGAACAGCCCCGAATTACCGTTGGAGGCAAATAATGTGGCGACGTTGTTCGCCCCCGTCAGCGTCGCTCCGCCCACCAGCGTCACCGACAGCGAATCGGCCGTGATCGCCGCGCCCGCCGCTTCGGCAACAGCTCCTTGCGAAACGAGGGCGGCGTCATCGGTTGTTGCCACACCCGTCTGCAACCCGCCGAGCGAGGCGATTGTGAACCCGGTCGTGCTAAAGAAATCGATCGCCCCGGGCGCCAGCGCCGTCCCCGCCGCATCCAATGCGGTCAATGTCACATTTCCCGGCACTGTATTGTTCGCGGTCCCCAGGAGGATGTCCGCTCCCGTATTGCTCTGCGTACGCACCACCAGGTTCTGCGCATTGATGGCGCCGTTTGATCCGGTAAACTGTCTGATGGGGCCGCTGGCTTGCAGTGTCGCGGTACCGGCTGTGGCGATGCCGGTTTCGAGGTCACCGATGCCAAAGCCGCTCACAGCAGTAATCGTATACCCGGTGCTGTTGAAAAACGTGATTGCTCCGGGCGCACGAGCGGCGCCGTCCGAGTTCAGCGTACTGAGCGTTACGAACCCCGAAACGGAATTCGCCGGATTGTCCAGGATTATCGGTGCCTCGCCTTCGCTCTGCGTGATCGCGCGCAACGATGCGACATTCAGGCTGCCCGATGCCGTCTCGGTGATCGCCCCGGTCGAATGGAGAAAAATACCGTACTGTGATTGAGGTTTGCTGCTCGTGATCGAGCTTCCGATCGTGATCGGTCCGGCGTTTATTGTGACAAAGCCTGTACCCGTATTGATCGGGGCCGTCGAGCTGAAGCTTCCGGCAAAGGAGGCCGCCCCGCCAAAACCCCGGACGGTGAAATCGCCGTTATTCGTGGTGAGCGAGGCATCGACCGTAACCGCGCCGCCGGCACGAACATTGAGAGCAACCCCGTTATTGACCATGTCTACGGGGCTCTGGAAGCTCACAAAATCGACCGCCTGCATGGTCACGTTCGCGGCGGCGTTATTGATTACCGAGGGATCGACAACAAGATTGCTCTCTGTGTCTCTCGCATCCGCCAATGCCGCAAGGCAGGCGGCATCGGTGATGGCGCCGCCGCAAGCGCCGCCGGTCCGAACGATGATCGAATTCGGATCGAGCACCCAGTCGCCGACCTTGCCGTTTGGCGCCAGAGCGTCAACCGCGGCGGTCGGGCCGATGCTGAGCCGGTGCCCCGATGTCTCCACCCAGCCGCCATTGCCGCCATTGGGGCCGCCGCGGGCGCGGATCGCTCCATTGAATACGGTATTGCCGTCGGACCAGACGGCCACCGTGCCGCCATTGCCGCTATTGGTCGCGCTGGCGTCGATGACCGCGCCGGTCGCGATCGTCGTGTTCAGCGCGTTCCGCACGCTTGCATCGGCGCCGCGGGCGCCGCCGCCGATCTTGACCGTGCCGCCGCCCGCCGGGCCGCGAGCGTCGATGCGCGTGGTGCTTGCGACGGCTACTGCCCCACCGGCAACGACCGCGGTGCCTCCGGTCTGGTTCGCGGCGCTCGCCGAGACGTTCACCGTGCCGGCGAGTCGGGCGGCATTGCCGGCCCCGGCGTCGACCGTGACGGTTCCGCGCCGTTCCGCGACGGTCGGCGCGTTGATCCGGCCCGACGCGTCGATGACGTTTGCCAGAATGCCGGCCGCCGCGTCGGCGGTCAGCAGGACGGTGCCGCCCGGCGCGTCGATCGTGCCGGTATTCGAAACAAGACTGGTCAGCGGCATGCCGTTGGCATCGCGCGGCACCGCCCCTACCTTCGGGCCGACATCGAAATTGATCAGCCCGTCGCCGTAGAAATCGACCGTGAAGGTCTCGGCGCCGGCCAGCACGACACGGCCCAGATTGGCCTGGATCACTCCGGAATTGGCGACCCCCGGCGCTACCAGCGCCGCCAGTCCCTTCTGCGCCACCGTGATCGAGCCGTGGTTGACGATTTGTGCGTTCGGGTTCGGCGATGGCCGATCGAACCGCATCTTGCCGGCCATGAAATTGGCGTTGCTGATGTCGGTCGGGGTCGCGATGATGCTGTGGACATTGACCTGCGAGCCGCGGCTGAACACGACCCCGTTCGGGTTTATCAGCACCAGCGAGCCATTCGCGTTCAGCTGGCCGGCGATCGTCGACGGGTCGGGAGAGTGCACCCGGTTCAGCGTCATCGAGGCCGTCGAGGGCTGGTGGAAATTGGTGCGCTCCCCGGCCGAGATGTTGAAACTCTGCCAATCGATGACGGCGCGGTTCGTCTTCTGGACGATGTCGAGCTGCGTCGGGCTCGTATTGTGGATCGTCGCCACCCCGGCGCTGACCTGACCCCCCTTCGGGTTGGCCAGCCCCGGCGAGGACGCCGCAACGATGGCCGTGCCGGCGAGCGCGGTAACGGTCGCCACCCCGGTCGCGCGAGCCTGGCGCGGTCTTTGTCGATCGCCGGGGACCCGCCTGGGTTTCCGCTGCGCGTCGAGCCGTAGCCGCATGGGTGCCCCCCGTCTTATTCTCTGGCCGGACGGAATCTGAACCCGCCCCGCGACCTGCGTCGATGATCTACACTAATAGTGGAGCGTCAAGCGCGTGAAGAACGCGTAATCGTTTTCGGGCGCCACCGCAGCTCCTTGCGGGCGCGTGGTCAGGCGACGCACCCCCTCCAGTTCGAGAAAGAGCCATCGCGTCAGGTCTGAGCGGGCTCCCACCCCGAGCGACTGAACCGTGAAGTCGGGGTCGCCTGATTTCGGGACGTTGAAGCCGCGGCCGTAATCCCAGAAGCCGTAGAACTGGACCGGCAGCTGGTAATCCGGATTGACCAGCGGGAGATCGCTGAAACGCGTGTTGAATTGCAGTTCAACCGACGACCCGATCGCGCGGTCGCCGGTCACCTGACCATAGTAGAATCCGCGGCCGAAGCGGGTGCCGCCAAGAAAGAACTTCTCGCTCGGCGGTAGAATTTCAGTCGTATATTGCCCGCCCACCGAGGTTTTCAGCGCCGTCTGCACGTTTCCGATCGAAAACAGATCCTGAACGCGGGTGATCTCGCCATTTGTTTTCAGGAAATGGGCATCGCTTCCGAGCCGGATCGAGCTGGTTCCGAGAAAACCGTTGCTCAACCTGACGCTCAGCGCGGTGGCCGCGGGACGACCCAAAAACCAGCTGTCCTGAAAATCGACGATACCGCCCAGCCGCCCGATCCAGAGATCGCTGCCAGCGCGTGTCTCGACGTCGCCGGCCGGGCTGAGCGTGAGCTTCGAGTGATAGGTGTCGATTGCAACGTCCGAGAAGACATTGAAGCGCCGGCTTCTCACAAACGGGTAGCTGAGCGCGACCCCGCCGATTTCCAAGTCGCTGTTGAAATTGAGCGGGGCGAGGATGCCGCCGGGAATGCTGTTGCCGCGACCGTAATAGCTCCGCAGCCGCAACCCCTCGCCGTTCAGAAACCCGCTCAGATTGATCTGCCCGAAGATCTGCTCGCGGTTGAACGTGTTGAAAAACAGGGCTTCGGCGCGCTCGCCAAAACTTGTGTACGATTGGGTCGCGCCGCTGAGCAGAAGCTGATAGGGCCCGGCCTCTCTGGGGCCGCGGTTGTCAAAGCTCAACAGACCGGTGACTTCCTTGCGAGCGACTTGCGCCACCAGCAGCACGGCCCCGGGCTCCAGCCCCTCGCGCCGCAGGATGGCCCGCGCCGTGATCCCGGGAATGTCGTTGGCGAGCAACAGATAGCGCTCAAGATCGCGATTGTTGACCGGGCGCTTGCCGGTGAGGCGCTGCAACATGTCGAGCACCAGCGTACCGGCCGGACCGATATCGCCGTCGAGCTTGACATCGCTGATATAACCTTCGATCGCACGGATGACGAAGACGACCTGGCCTTCCGTCGTTCTTTGAAACTCTCCCCTGACCAGCGTCAGGATATAGCCGTCTTCGCGATACCGGGTCTGCAGTGTCTGAACCGCCTCGTCAAGCCGGGCGCGCGGAACGTCGACGCCGACGAGGTCGCCATGCAGCGCACGCAGAGCTGCGTCGTCGTAAACCGTTACACCTTCGACCCGAACCTGGTCCACCCGCACCGGCGGCCCCACCGGAGGAGCTTCAGGGGCTTCGACGGTCGGCGCGGGCAACGGTACAATTTCAGGTTGCGGCGGCGGCAATACGCGTTGCACCGGTGGCGTGATCAGCGGTGCCACCGCTCCCGGGGGCGGTGGAGGCGTCGGCGCCTGAGCATAAACCTCCCCGGCGGGTTGGCTCAGCAGACCCAGCAGCAGAATCGCCGCACCGGTTGCCCGCCGCATGTCCCAAGGACCGCCTGGACCATTGTGCCGCAAGATCTCCCCCCAATCCTCGGCCTGCGCGGCGGTTTGCCAAGGAGTCGGACGGCTCCCGGGCGCTTCGCCGCGTCACGTTCATAATGTTTTAGACATTCGCGTTCCGGTTTTCCATAAGAATCATTCGCGGCGGTGCTGGGCCGTCCACGATCGATATTTCGGGGTCAGAATTGCCCCTTTTTCAGCCGGTACACGTCCGGATTTCGCGGGTCCTGCACATAAGAAAGGAGCAGCGCGACACCCACCCCGGGCGCGTTGCCCTTGCGCTGTTGCTTCACACGCCCGGACGCCTCGGAAGTAACGAGCCTTAGTACGGTCATGTGCTTGTCGGCGTCCTCCCCCTGAAACACGGTGATCGCCCCGGATCCGGCAGGAGCATTGCTGACGACGGTATCGGGCGCATAACCCGAACTGAGAAACAGGGTGCGCAACTGATTGGCCCCGGCGACGACATCCTCGGGTTTCACCTGCGGATCGATCGCCGTACCCCAGACGACATTCACCTGGATCAGCTTCTTTGTCGAATGGCCGAGAATATAGGAGACCCGAGCCTTTCCGACGCCTTCCAGCAGGTCGTCGACGGTTATCGTCAGCACGGTCGTGCGCTCGCTGCGATTTTCCTCCTCCCGAACCTTGTCGGGCGGGATGTTGAAGTCTTTTTGAATGGCCGTTTTGACCTGAGCTTCGGTCATGCCCCAACGGGCGGACCGGAAGCCCGTGACCGTGGCTCGCTCTGCCGCATCGCCTGTCTGCCGCGCCGTAGGCTGCTGACTTGCCGGCGTCTCTGCTGTCTGGGCCGAGCGTTGCTGAGTCGTCCCGGATTTCTGTGCCGCAACCTCCGCCACGGGGGCAATTGCGGCGAGCGCAGATCCGGCGACCACAATGCAAAGCAATTTTGCTATTCGCAGAGATCGATCCCCAACGTGCGCAGGCGTATTCATCGAAACTATCTTCACCAACTGAGCCCCTAAAGGGATTGCGTCGATTCAGGGCCTGTCAGAGGAGGCTGTTCCCCTCTCTCCGGCATGGCTGATCGATATGGAGGGAGGTTTGATGGAGGCGGCCCGGGGGATAATGGAGCGGCTGATCGAAGCGGCCGGGCGTCGCGCTCGGCACGACCTGGTCTCAGTCGCACCGGCATCCGCCCACTCCTCCAGGCCGCGGAGATAAAATCGGGATATCGATGCGCCGGCGGCCTGCCCGGAGCGGATCTTCGCCTATCGCCGCCTTGTCGAGAAACGGCAGACCCACCTGAAGCAACGGCGCGCCGTTGCTTCAGCCTGCTCGGTCCGCATCGAATCGCCAACGTAATGCAGGACGTGTCTAGCTCGACTGATTTATGACCACGACACGGCGGTTTTCGGCGGCATAGGGGTTGCGTGGGTTGGCCGGTTCGCAAAAAGCCCTGCCGACCACCGTCAGCCGCTCCGGCGCGATGTTCATCTCTTTGATGAGAAATTCCTTCACCGCCTCGGCGCGCGCCTGGGAGAGCTGCTCGTTATAGGCGAAACTCCCCACCGCATCGGTATGTCCTTCGAGTTCAAACAGCTTCTGATCGCTCAACCCGCCGTTCAATGCCTTCCCCAATTCGCGCAAGACGGTGACGGAAGCGGGCTTGAGCCGCGCCGATCCGAACTCGAACTCGACCTTGAACCCTACCATCGGCTTCTCGGCCTTCTCCGCATCGCTCGGGGCCGGGCATCCCGGGAGGGCCGCCGCCGCGGCCGTCGGACGATTTCTCGGTACGGATACAGCTTGACGCTGGCCACCCTCACGCTGGCCACCGCTTCTTCCGCTGGCGGCGGGGGCGCGTTCCGTGGTCGAGGCGGGACGATAGTTCGAGGGCGGTTCGGTTCGCACGGGCGCCCCGAGCGTGGGCAATCCCTGATGACCGCCTTGCAGGGCACGCGGTATCGGACGCAACTTCTGCTCGAAGGTCGACTGGTTCGGTGCGCCCTGACCGAATGTCGGATGCGCCACGGCAACCGACAACAGCCCCGCGCAGGCTGCCAGCAAGGTGCGGTGTCCCCAATGCATTCGCGTGCCTCCATTTGCCGGTTGCGAAGCCGCCCGGATGGCTCGTAGGCTGATCAGCATGGCACTGTCGCGACGATAGCCCGCAGCTTCCAACGGAACCTATCTTTTTCGCCGCCTTGTGGCAACATGCGCAGCAATCGCAACCGGGTGACCGCAAAATCGAGGCTCAACCCCAGACCCGGAGCGCCGTCCGGACCGCGCGATCCGCTCCTCCATCCTCCATGAGGCAAGGTCTCATAGGGTATTAGCCGTTCAGCAGGATTCAATCGCCGTAATGTGCAGAGTTCCTCACAGGTTCGGGTGGGGCGTCGCAATCACCGCCCTCGCCGCGGCGCTCGCGATCGGTACCGCGAGCGCCGATACCGCCGCCGGGCGGAAGCTCTCGGCGCAGGGCGACCTCGCGCAGGCCGAAGCCGAATGGAAGGCGAATGCGGCTCAAGGAAATGTCGAGGCCCAGTTCCGCCTGGGCGAGCTTTACGAGCAGATCCGGGGCGATTACCCGGCGGCGGAAGGCTGGTACACAAAGGCGGCCGAGCGCGGCAACATCCAGGCGCGGTATCGCCTGGCGCTGATCGCGCTGGCGGGGAACAGCGACATCGCTCCCGACCCGGTCAAGGCCTATAAATGGGCGGTATTGGCCAGTGACCCGAACGACCAATGGGGCCGGTTAGCGGAAGATTTGCGGTCGCAACTGGACGCTGTGCTCACCGCCGGGGAACGGGGCGATGCCAGGAGGCAGGCCGAGCTGTGGCGGCAACAGCGGACCGGAAGGCCGACAACCTTGGCGCGTGCCGTTGCGGAGCCTTCCGTTCCGACGCCTGCCGTTCCGAATCCAGGAGGAGCCCCCCGCCCGTCGCCGGACGCCGCGCCGCCGGATCACGGCGCAAAATCCGGTCCGTGTCCGCCCGGCTGGCCCGAAGGTGCGGAATGCGCCGTCGCGCCGCCGCCGACCGAGCCGCCGTCCCAATTGCCGCCTCTGGCCCTCGTTACCCCGCCGCCCGCGCCAAACCGTCCGCCGCCCGCAGACGGCGAAAAGGCGCTCGCCGAAGCGATGCAGCGCGTGCAATGCGGTTCATTGCGAAAAACGACAAACGAACAGGGAAAACCGGTAATCACCGGAGCTGTCGCCAACGACACCGAAAAATCGAACCTGATCCAGGTTTCAAACACTCTGGCGCCGGGGCATAGACCGGAAATTCAGGTCCGGGTGGTACCCCCGCCGCTATGCCGTTCCCTGTCGGACCTTGACGGTCTTCGTAGCGCCTCGCTGGTGGCCGACGGTCTCGATGCCCGATTGAATGATGGATTAAATGACGGACCCGGCGCCATACTGAAGGAGGGCGATCCCATCGGCATCAAGGTCAAGGCGGGAGACTACCCGGTCGATCTGCGGATCGATTATTTCTCGCTGGACGGCCAGGTTCTGCATATGGTCCCGAACGAGCACATGCCGAGCGTGAGACTGGCTGCGGGGGCCACGCGGATTTTCGGAGCCGGCGGCGGCGAGGATTGGCGAGCGGGAGGTCCGCCGTTCGGCACCGAGCTTATCCTGGTCATTGCAACGCCGCAGCCGCTGGATCTCGGACCGCGCCCGGTTGTCGAGGATGCCGCAGCCTATTTATCCGATCTGGGAAAAGCGTTGCGTCAGAGGGGCGCCGGGGCGGCACAGCCGGGCCTCCTCACAACCATGCTGGTCGAGACCCGCGCGAAATAATTTCCTACGGCCCGCTTCCTTCCGGTTACGCGGTGCGGTTACCCGGGCTCCGCCACGTTCGCGATCGGCGGAAGCGCGTTTCCAGTCGCGACGGCGAACAATCCTGCAAGGCGATCGCTGTCCGACCCAATCGCCCCCGGCTCAGCCGACCCAGTTGCGCAGCGGACCGCAATCCAGATGTGTGAAATGGTTCATCGGATACATTCCGACCCCGCCATAGATGAACGTCTTGAAGTCGCGCGCGACCTGGGTGTTGTCGGTGTTCGGGAGATGGATGTCGAGCGCCTTGGCCAATGTGTGTTGGGAATGCAGCGCCGCCCCTTCGATATTAGCGTTGGTCTCCGGCGTCCGATAGCCGCTGAGTATCTTGATCTCGTCCTTGTTGTATTTCCAATGCAACACGAACAATAGGTCGAGCAACATCGGGTGAAGCCATTCCCATTCACCGCGGCGATAGTCGCGGCAGGTCCAGGAAAACCGTTTCACTGCTGGAGCAATGTATTCGCCAGCTTCGCAATAGAAATCTTTGAATCGCTCGTTGGTGTGGACGAAAACGATATTAACCCAGCGGCGACTCGGGAAGCCGAGCTCGCGCCACTTCGGCGGGAGCCAGTCGTTCGCGCTGGAATTTTTCGTTTCGGCCCCCGTAGCCACAGCCGGTAGCGCAGCGGCAGCAACTGCGCCGGCACACAGCCGACGCCGATCGATGAGGCTGACCATTGTGCCGACACCGGAGGAAAGGTTTATTACGACTAATGAAAAATAAGATATGACGGCACACTCCGCAACCGAACGTGCGAGCTGGAACCACTCAGTTCGGGGTCGCCGAGCGCGGGGGTGGCAATGCCGTAGGTGCGCGCGTCGGAGCAACCCCCGGCAGCGCCGGAAACTGCTCGGTGCACGGCAGGGTCGGAAACGGCCAGCCGGGGCAACCGCCGGACCTCCCGGCCGTCGCGGTCGGGGCCGGCATCGAACGCGGCGGCGGCATCGGGGGCGGGGCTGCGCCGGGCGCCGCTGCCGGGGCTGTCGCGGCGGGCGGCGGCTCCAGCTTCTTTTTTGCCGCCGCGCGTTCCTCTTTCCACTTTGTCGCCCGCTTTTTTCCCTCGGTCTGCTGAGGTCGATCGATGATGTTTTCAAGCTGCGCCTTGACATCGGTCGCCAAGCCCCGTTCGGAAGCCAACAAAATCCATTTATAGGCTTCGGCGGGATCCGACGGGAACTCCTCGCTTCCGGCCGACCAGATCAGCGCCAGCCGGTACTGCGCCCCGATATGATCGTGCTCGGCGGCCTTCTGATACCAGCGGTCGGCCTCCTTGTAGCTCTGCTTCACGGCGCCGTCGCCGCGTTCGTACAGCATGCCGAGCCCGAATTCGGCGTCGGCGTCGCCACGCTCGGCGGCGCTCGCCCATTCCGCCATGGCCCGCACATAGTCGCCCTTCTCAAAGGCTGCGCTGCCCGCCGCCGCATCGGCCAACGCTATCGGCATGCCCGCGACGAGGATCAGGAGCGCCAAGGCCAAAGCCGGCACGATCGGCGCCCGGCTCTGCCGGTCGGGGATCAGCTCGATGGGCACGCCAGCTCCCGGTTTATCCATGGCGGCGCGTCGCGCAGGTCAAAGAACAACAGCGACGCGGCAGTTTTTGCGGGCGGGATTCGTTGCAGCGCTTCCGCAAGAACCTCGATATAATCCTCGGCATCCTCGACATCGGGCCGGCGTGCCGGAAAGAGCGGTTTCGCCGTCGCAATGATCGTGACCAGCTGCCGCCCGACATTGCCGCACACGGTCCACAGCGGCGATTTGAACAGGACAAAACGATTGCGCCACGGACGCAGGTTGAAACGATCGCGTGCGTTTGGAAACAGGTGCAACACCTGGCCGCCGCTGTCGAAATAATCGATGTAAAGATAGCTGTCGAAACCCGGCGCGCGGATCTCGAATGACGGCTGCGCGCCGATGCTCACCTCACCGGCGCCGCTGGTAAAAGCAAGGCTCAAACCGTCGCGAACGGCCGGATCGACGAGCCGACCCAGCAGCGCCGCCATCTCGCAATGCGGCCGGGGCATCAACTCGATATCAAAGCTGGACGCGCCGATCCCCGCAATCGCGGTCACCTGGCTGCGCACCCGCGCCAACTCGTCGGCGCTCGCGAGATGCCCGGAGAGCCGCACGGTTCGATCGGGGGCCAGACTATAGCTGAGCGATCCGCAGCCCTGCGACGCTGTCGCCGCCGCGAGCTGATTCCTTATATCGTCGAAGCTCGGCGCCGGAGCGGGGGCAAAACGCAACAGCGCGACCGCGGCCGCAACCGCGACGGCGAGCAGGACCACGACAACGACACCGGCGGTGGCGAACAGCCAGACGGAGCGTCCCGACCTCGAACGACCCGACCCGTCCGGCGGCGGTGTACCGGCAGCGTGCGCCGTCGCGCCGCCTTCCGGCAGAGCGCGCGCCGAGGACGGACGATTTTGCGGATCGGGTTCGAGCAGCGGCGCAATGACCGGCCGCAGCGGCGCCGGTACGGAGGACAGGTCCGGCGCCTGCTGCCGCGCGGCAATGGCTGTCGCCGGGGTCGCCCCCATATCCAGCGTCCGGCCGAACCCGATCGCCGCCGACGCCAGGACCAGACCGAGACTGTACAAATCCGAGCGCGAATCGATATGGCCGCCAAACAGACCGAGTTGCTCGGGCGATGCATAGGCGTGGCGCGCCCACAGATTGACCCCGATCAGCGTGGCGTCGCCCGCCTCCGCGGTCTTGGCGAAACCGAAGCCGGTCAGTTTCGCGCGTCCGATATCGCCGTCCGGCAGGACGATGTTTTCCGGCGACAAATCACGATGGATGATGCCGCGGCCGTGCACCGCCGCAAGCCCGTCGGCGAGGCGGTCGCGCAACGCGAGAACTTCATCGGGTTCCAACCGGCGCCCGGCGATCACATCGGCCAGAGACGGCCCGTCAACATACTCGGTGACCAGATACCGCCGTCCCTGTTCGTCGCGAAATAGGCCCTCATAGCTGACGACCGCGTCATGCCGCACGCGGGCCAGTTTGCGGGCCTCCTCGACCAGCAATTGCACGGTTCTCGGATCGCCGGCGAGAGCGGGCGGGATCAGCTTGAGAGTGTGCGCCGTCCCAAGCTCGACATGCTTGGCGCGGTACACCTCGCCAAGATCGCTGGACCCGAGCAATTCCTCGATGATGTAGGTGTGACCGACCACGGTTCCGGGGCGCAATATGCCCGGAGAGACGCCGCTCCGCGTGCGGACGACCGTGCGATCGCCGCCTGAAACCCCGCCGGGAGGATTGCGCGTAGCCACAACACGATATCGTAACACGGTTGGCGCTTTGCCGGTGCCGGCAAGTGTGCCCGATCAGCCTGAGGTCATCGAACGCGACACCGCGCCGAGCCGGCGCCAGACCGGCGCCCGCGTGGCCAGCACGCGCTCGATAAACGCGCAAAGCCGATCCTGTTCGGCGCGGGACTGCCCGGCGCCGAGTTCCCGGGCCCAGGCTTCGGAATCGGGAGCGCCGTTTTCCAGACGGCTGGCGATAAACAGATCCAGCATCGTGCATGGCAGCGGCGAGCCGGTGCCCGAGGTCGCCAGCGCCATGCCGAGATCAAGCATATCGGGCCGGACAAAATATGTTGCGGCTGCCCGGTTGAACCTGAAGGTGCGGTCGGAGGAGACTGCGGCCGGCCCGAGCACGGGCAGCGCCTGATGGCTGCCGACCAGCATGCCGACCAGCTCGCCGGGGTTGTCGCGGCGGGGCAAATCCGGCAGCGCGAGAAGCTCGTCGACACGGCGCGGCGCCTCGGCAAGAGCGGCGACGATCGGACCGAAAAAGGGGCGCTCGAACCGCGCCTGCCCGACCGGCACCTCGAATTCCCAGGAAAATTCAGCCTCGTCCTGTTGCAGCGCGAGCGTGACCCCGCCGAGCGCCGCGTCACGCTCGGCCTGGGTAAGGCGCCGGGCGCCACGGACGAAGACATCCTGGCGCAGGCAACGCGTCAGACACATATCCTTGATCAGCTCGCGCATGATCGGATCATCGTACCGCTCCGCCACGGCACGCGCCGCGTCCGCGAGCATCAGCGGAGTGAAGTTTTCCAGCAGCTGCGCCGAGGCGACCCAATCGAGCTTGGCGCCGGCAAGCGCCCGCGCAACATCGGCGTGAAAGCACGGGCGCCAGGTCGCATTCATGTATTCGTGCGCGAGGTAGGCGGGCTGCGCCTGCCGCGCGTATTCCTGCAACGACTGGACAAACGGGCTGCCCCGCAGATGCGCGGCATTGGCCTCGCTCAGCGCCGCGGCAATCTCCCACCCGGCGGCAATCTGGCGGGCGCTCGAACCGGTGGCCCGCACACCCGTTTCAAGCAGCAGCCGCTGCAAACCGAGCGCCCCCTGCCACGCCGGCAGCGCGTTGTAGCTCACATAAAAGATACCGCCGGGCCGCAGCTTGTCGGCCAGCAGACGGACGACGCCGTCGCGCACTTCGTCGCCGACCCAGCTCCACACGCCGTGCATCGTAACGACATCGGCTTGCGGCAGGTCGCGGGCGGTTTCCGTCCCGGCAAACGCCGCGAGATCAGCCTCGATAAACCGCGCATTCTCGATACCGGCACGCCCGGCAAATTCGCGCGCGGCGGCAATATGCGCCGGGTTGAAGTCGATCCCGACGACCTCCCAATGCGGGTTGCACCCGGCCAGCATCGCCGCGCCAAAACCCGCCCCGCAGCCGAGTTCGACATAGCGGAGCGGCGTGTCCGGGCCGATCGCGATCCCGGCAACCCCGCCGATCAGGCAGGCAAGATGAAGATGCAGCGGCGATTGATGGCGGTAATAACCCGGCAGATAGGGAATGTCGGTTACATATCCCGCGCCCCAGCCGGCGGCGAGCGCGCTCATTGCCGTCCTCGCGCTTGCAGCGCCTCGGCTTCGACGATCTCCGCCTCGAACAGCGCCTCGTCCGCGTCGCGGCGCGCAATGCCGGGGACTTCCGGCTCGGATACCGGCATCCACGTGTTCCAGCCCAGGCGGGCGAGCGGACCCGGCCCCACGCCAAGCCGCAAGGGCGGGATCTCGGACCCCATCAATACCGGGTTCACCGCGAACCCGATCTCGTAACCGAGATAGGCGCGGATCAGCGACACGAGATGCTGCAGACCGGAGCTGTCCGGCAACAGCGTCGCAAAGCTCCGGTAATCGAGCGGGCCGATGCGCACCACGATGCGTCCCTGCGGGTCCCAGGCGCGGACCCCGATCGCGGCATCGACCCCCAGCCTGTTCCAGGCGCCCGGATGGCGGCCTTGCGGCATCGCGGTGCGCTGGTCCGGAGCCAGAACAAGCCACGTTCCGGCGAATTGCACGATTTCAACCGGCCGCCCGAGCCAATCCGACAGCAACGCCCGGAGCCGCTCGGCAGAGCGCGGCCGGGCAGAGAAAAATCCGGAATAGTGAAGCAGCGGCTCGGCGCCGACCGCGAGCCGGGGCACCAGATGCGGCGTCGCAAACCCGCTGAACGCCAGCAGCGCTTCGGCCGCCCGATCGTCATCCGGGCGGCCGGACCAGGCAGCGGTTTCGGCCGAGCGCGCCAGCCGGTATTTGACGGCGGCCCCGGCAAACATCGCAACCATGCGGTGCGACAGCAAATCCATGAAATCATGCAGGGCATGCGAGCCGTTCCGCAGCGTGCCGGTCAGCGTCTCGGTATAAAGCCGCGGCAGCACGCCCGCCGCCCCGGTCAACCCGATCGCCGCGGTCGTCAGCTCGGGCGAGCCGCCGTTTCGCGGCGGCGCTACGTTGCTCACTTCAGCGGCCGGATAGGCCAGCCCTGGAGCCGAGCGGAAACGCGCCGCGGCGGCAGAGTCGGCAGTTTCCGCATCGCGCGCGAGGACCCGCACCGCCGCGTCGAAGCGGAAGCGCCGCGGCTCGGCCAGAAGACGGGCGTATGGCGAACCCGGCGGGGACGGCGTCGACGGCATTACAGCAGAACCCGCATGCCGGCGCGTGCGGGCCAGGCGGCGGCAAATCCCGGCTGGCCGCGCACGATCGCGGTGGTGCGGACAAACGAGTTGACCGTCGCGTGCAGCGCCAGAAAGCGCTCCAGCACCGCGGCGAGAAGGTAGAGCCCGGCGCTCTGCCAGGAAGCGGCATCGAATTCGAGCCGGACGTCCACGCCGCGGCAGAACGCTCCCGCTCGCGATCCCGGCAGCCGGGCGCTGCCCGGCATGGCGCTGACGCCGATCAGCCCATCGATCGCGGTCCGCGTTTCGGCCGAGTTGCGCATGTCATAGAGGCGCAGCACTTCGCGCAGCGCAGCAGCGCCCTCGGGACCGCCGACGATCGACAGGTGTCCCAGCGAGAGATGGGATAACAGGCGCCAGAACCGGCGCTCCCGCAGCGGCGGCCGCAGCGGTGTGCTCGGCGCCGTCAGGCAGGACAGCTGCGCCACGCTCGGCAACGGCTCGGCCAGCCGCAAGGCCGGGCGGCCGCCGCCGAAGGGCAATCCGACCGGGAGATCGCGGTTGAGGCACAATGCATCGACCGACAACACCGTGCCGCTCGGGGCGTCGGCGTCGAATTCCGGGTCGTGCGGAGCGATAAAAACCTCGCTGCCGGTCAGCGGCGCCGGCGTCGGCCGTCGCGTGAGATGATAGAAGCCGGCCGCGCTGCTATCGTCGCGATCGCCGTGGGTCAGGCGGTAGAACGGCCGCCACGGCCGCGAACCGCCGTCCGGCAGCGTCTCCCGGACCCGCTCGACCTGCCAGACCTCCATCGCGCTCGGGCGGCGTGCGTCCGGCACGATACGGTACTCGATATCGGTATGGGTCAACCGGATCGGCTCGCAGCGCTGCGGGAACAGGTTGACGACCGGGGTGCAGCCAAGCACCAGCGCATCGGCGCCGACCGTGCGCTCCAGTTCGGTCAGGGCACGGTCGAAATAGACGAATATCTCCAGCCGCTCGCTCTCGCGCAGCAGCGCCTTCGCGTCGAGCCGGGCAAAATCGACAAACAGGAATTTTTCCGGAAAGGCAAAATATTCGGTCAGCAACCGGAACCCGGCGAAGCTGCGCGCCGGCCACGGCAGCAATCCCTGTTCCGGCGCAAACCCCACCGTCTCGATCGCGCTGGCCGGCAGCAGGACCGCCGCCGGAT
Source organism: Alphaproteobacteria bacterium (assembly GCA_050246595.1). Classification (GTDB taxonomy): domain Bacteria; phylum Pseudomonadota; class Alphaproteobacteria; order ATCC43930; family CGMCC-115725; genus DATARH01. Next base: position 7,252 of record JBFWVT010000051.1, on the reverse strand, counting down.
CGGAGGGTCCCTCGGCATAGGCCACCGACAGGGCGCGCGCGCCCAGCAACTCGTAAAGCGGCAACGCGACATTCGCGGCGCCGCGCAAAAAAAAGCGCAGGCGATCAATGCCGAGCTGGGCGAAATTCGCCTGTCCCGAACTGCACCTGAGCGCGATGCGCAAAACGCTGAGGGCGCCGGCAGCCAGCGGATTGGCCGGCGCGTTCAGCGGCAGCCCCGAAAGCCGCACGCTCTCGATCGCGACCGGCCACAGCGTTTGCGGCCAGGCGGTGCGAAAGCGGCACGTCTCGCCCTGTACCGGCTCGCTCTCGACAACCAGCCCGGCCGGCAGCTGGACCGGCAATGTCAGCTCGGGCTGCACCTGGAACTGAACGATGGCCGCCGACGGGACCGGTGCGAGATAATGCGGGTAGAGGACCCCGAGAAGGGCGTCGGTGAGTTCGGGAAATTCGTCGTCGAGACGGTGATGGACACGCGCCGCCAGAAACGCCACGCCTTCGAGGAGCCGCTCGACATGCGGATCGTCAACCGTTTCCGCCGCCAACCGCAGCCTGCCGGCGATCTTCGGATGCGCCTCGGCGAACTCGGCCGCCAGCCGGCGCAGCGCATTCAATTCGCGATTATAGTATGGCAGCAGCGCGTCGGACATCGGATTACAAATCCAGCGCCGGCCGATTGCCTGCGGGCGCCTTGACCTGCACTTCCGCCGTCGCGGCCTCGACCAGCGTATCGAACGCGATCGGTTCGGGCGCCGGTTCGGTACGCAGCAGACCCTCGATGCGCAGCCGCAATGTCGCTTCGAGCGGATTGCCCGTATCGACCTGGACGACGCGAACCTGCGCCAGACGCGGCTCGAAGCGTCGGATCGTGTCCTCGATCTGCGAGCACAGGCGCTCGCGCTGAGCCGGATCGTTGAAGGCGCCGGCGGCGAAATCACTGATCCCGTAGCCAACCGGAGAGACCGCCAGCTGCTCGTAGCCGCTCGGCCACGATCGCCAGCGCCGCCGCGCATTGAGCAGCGCCTCGATATCGCGGCGCACGCTGTGCCGCAGCACCGCCAGAGCCTGCGCCGCCGAGACCGGCGGGTCCTGCCGGGTATCCGGGTCGTCATCGGTCAGCCGGTCGAGCAGAGGCAGCCGGACTCTGTATGGCGGCGCCGCTCCGCGGTCCCGCCCGGACCGAGTGTTCATCTCGCGAAACTCAATTCGGCGATTTCCATAATCGGATACGCGTCATCCCCCGCGAGGAAGACGCGCTGCCCGATCCCGCGAACGGGGCCGGCTTGATCGTCGGTCCAATCGGTGCCGTGACCGAGCCGGTAGTTGTCCGGCAGATCGGGAGCCGCCGAATCGTAGATCGCCGGGACGTACACCTCGCCGTCCGGCCCCCGATTGACCGAAATCGTCGCCCGCCGCCAGATCAGATCGCGCGGCCGCCTCGGCGGGTGGAACAGGATCGACTCGACCCGCTCCGTCGGCACCCAGAAATACTTCCCGCTGGTCGTCAGCACCTCGAAAAACCCGGCGCAGAGATCATCGATGTCGCGAAAATCGTCAAAGGCGATCTCGCCGCCGTCCCGCTTCAAGCTGCCCGATACGCGCGGCCGGAGCGTTTCGGCCTCGGCGGCACGAGCGGCGGCTTCGCTTGGGTCGCCGCCGCGCAGCGCCATCTGCGCCGCCAAGACGGCGCGCAGCGGCGCGGTCGGCTCGTCGAGAAATTCGGGAACGCGCCCGAGACGCACGAATTGCCGCCGCGCGAGATCGGCGCGCAACAATTGCCGGAATTCGGCGACAACGATGGACGCGCTCGGATCGGCCTGGGAAGCCGCATCGAGGATCGTGTCGGCGCGTTCGAGATTGCCGGCGAACACCAGCAATTCGGCAAGCAGGACGCGGCCGCCGAGATCGCCGGGCTTGCGGCGCACTTCGGCGTTCGCCGCCGCGATGGCGCCGCCGAGATTGCCGGCGCGAAACAGGTCGCCGGCTGTCTGCTGGGTCTCCGGCATTGGCGTGGTTTCCTTCAGGCACCGGCTCCCGGCGCGGCGAGGTCGGTGACGAGCCGGAACGAAGCCGTCACGTCATCGAGTTGAAAATGCGGCTGCAACAGAACAACGCAGCCATAGACCCCGGGGCGTCCGGGGCGTTCGCGAACCGTGACGCGGGCCTCGATCAGCGGATAGCGCGCCCGCATCTCCGGGCCGGCGGACAGGCTGGTGTTGACATAGGCCATCAGCCAAGCCTGCAACTGCGCCTCGATTTCCTCGGCCGTCCTGAACGATCCGACCATGTCGCGGCCGATGACCTTGACGTAATGAGCAAAGCGCGAGACGCACAGCATCGAGTTGATCTGCACCGAAAGCCGCGCATTGGCATTTGCCGCCTGCGCCGTCGCGCCGATATAGGTCGCCGGCGCCTGCATGCTGCGCACCGCCGAAAATACCGCCTCTTCGCAGTAGGGCAGCGCCGAAAGCGGCATCAGCCCGGCTTCGACCAGCGCCGCCTCGACGCGGTCCGAAAACACGATGTCGAGCGGCGGACGCACCCAGGCGTGCCCGCTGTCGGTACGGAACGGCTCGATCGGGAGATCGGTGACGAGCCCGCCGCCGATATAGTCGGTCTCCGCGCCGCGTACATCGGCCGGCCAGGAATGGTTGACAAAAGCGCGCGCGACAACGGAAGCGAAGGCATAGGCGGCGCTCATCCATACCCGGCACTCGGCGCCCGGAGCGTATTCGGCATAGCGGAAACCGTCGGCGCGGGCCGGGTCGTCCTCCCAGGGCGGGCGGGCCAGCACGCGCGGCAGCGCTAGCGCGATAAAGCGCATGTCTTCCCGGGTCGCCAGGCTGCGCCAGCGGCCGAACTCCGGACCGCGGAACGGGTCGCGCAGTTCCGCCGCCATCGCGAGGTCGGCAAAGTCGTCAACCTGGAGCAGAGAGGGGGAGGCGCTCAGCACGGTCGGGACAAAAGCCGCGGCGGCAACCGCCGAGAGTTGCAGCAGCGTATTGACATCGTCGGTCGGAGCACCGGGCGCCGGGCGGTGGCGGACTTCATGATCGACGACCAGCAACCCGTAAGGTTCGCCGCCGGGCATCCCGAATTCGCTTTCGTATACTTTCTGGAACAGCCGGCTCTGATCGAACTCGACGGCGCGATCGAGATCGCGGCACAGCTCGCTCCACGGAAGATGCAGTATTTTCAGCTTTACCGCGCCGGCGGGATCGAGATCGCCGGCCAGCCAGGCAACGGCGCGCCACCGTCCTTCGAGCTGCCGCACGCGCGGATGATGCAGCACCGCGTCGACCTGCTCGGCGAGCAGAGCATCGATCGCGGCGATATCCCGGTCGAGCGCACCGCGGCACGCATCCGGATCGCCGGCGAGACGACAGGCTGCCGCGATCCCGAACCAGGCGGCCAGCGCCTCGGCGGCCGGCATGTCCCGGAACTCCGCAGTGCGGTGCGTCTCCTCGGAGTATCGGTGGCCGAAAAAACGGCCGGCCAAGACCACTTCGCGCAACGGCTGCGCCTCGGCAATCAGACCGGACGGTTCCGGCAGGACGACGGCGAGGTCACTCACGGGAAGCGCCACCCTGTCCTGGTTGTCGGCCGGCGGCGGCCTTCCGCGTCATGCACCGCCAGCTTCCGCCGCGTGGCCGGGACGCCTCCGATATCGCAGTCCTGGTCTTCGAGGGTGCGCGTCGTCGATGGGCCGTGACCGCGATCTCCGCTATGCCCGCTGCGGGATGCGGGCCACCAGCCGCATGCTGGTCGTCAGCTCCTCAAGTTGCAGCCACGGGCGCAGATGGGCGATGGCGTTGTAGGAGCCGGGCCGGCCCGGTATCTCCCTGACTTCGATCCGCGCCTCGCGCAGCGGATAACGGGCCTTCATTTCCTGGCCGGCGCTCTCGTTCGAGTTGACATAGTTCTGGATCCAGCGGTTCAGCCACTGCTCGACATCGCTCGCTTCCATGAAGCTGCCGATCTTGTCGCGCGCCATGACCTTCAGGTAGTGGGCAAAACGGCTGGTCGCCATCAGATAGGGCAGCCGCGCCGAAATGGCGGCGTTCGCCGTCGCCTCGGGCCGGTCGTATTTTTTCGGTTTCTGCGTGCTCTGCGCGCCGAAGAACACCGCGTAATCGGTGTTCTTGTAATGGCTCAGCGGCTGAAAACCCAGATTGGACAGTTCGAACTCGCGCCGGTCGGTAATCCCGATCTCGGTCGGGCATTTCGCATCGAGGTCGCCGTCGTCGGAGGTGAAGACATGGAACGGCAGGTTTTCGACCTTGCCGCCCCCCTCGGCGCCGCGGATCGCGACACAGAACCCGGTTTGCGCAAACGCATCGGTCAGGCGCGTACCGAGAACATAGGCTGCATTCATCCAGCAATAATGCTCGTGATCCATCGAGCGGGCGGCGCCCGAGGCATCGAACGGCGCCTCCTCGTAGTTGAATTCGTCGATCGGCTTGGTCATCGCGCCATACGGCAATCTCGCCACGGCTCGCGGCAGGACGAGGTTGACAAAGCGCGAATCCTCGCTGTCCCTGAAGCTCCGCCACTTGGCGTACTCGACCGAGTCGAAGATCTTCGCGAGATCGCGCGGCTTGGACAGCTCGGTCCAGCTTTGCAGACCAAGCAGCGAGGCGCTGGCGGCGGAGACAAACGGAGCGAACGCACCGGCGGCAATATTCGAAACCAGGCGGAGCGCCTCGACATCGTCCGGGTGATTGCCCCATTCGTAGTCGCCGATCAGCGCGCCATACGGTTCGCCGCCCGGCGTTCCGAATTCGCTCTCGTAGATCTGCTTCCACAGCTCGCTCTGATCGAACTCCACGGCCCGGGTCAGATCCCGCAACAGCTCGCGTTTCGACAGGTTGAGCACGCGCAGCTTGAGCGTGGTCCCGGTCTCGCTGTTCATGACGAGATAGTTCAGCCCCCGCCAGCTCCCTTCGAGCTTGAGAAAGCGCGGATTGTGCATGATCTCGTTCAGTTGGGTCGACAGCTTTGCGTCGATCGCCGCGATCGCCTTGTCGATCGTGCGCGCGAGATTGCGGTCGAAAGTGACCGTGCCGGCCAGCGCCTGCTCGATCAGCGTCTTGACAAGGTCCTGAGCGCGGTCCGGTTCGGTCTGTCTGGTCGCCGAAACGACCTGGTCGAGAAGTCCGGGGACGAGGGTGGCTTCAGCGGCGGCGGGAGCGGCCGCCGGGGAAAGATCGGACATCGCTCAGCCCTCCTGCTTGGCGATCCCGAGTTCGCCGGACAGCGCCTTGAGCTCGGTTTCGTTCTTCAAGATCTGTTCGAGCAGGCTCTCGAGCTGTTCGGAGCGGTCGACCTTTGTCATCAGGTCGCGCAGCTTGTTGCGGGTCTCGAGCAGCGCCTTCAGCGCCGGGACCTGTTCGGCGACCCGGGCCGGTTCAAAATCCTCGATCGAGTTGAATTTCAACTGCACCGCCATCTCGCTGCCGTCATCGGCGAGCGTGTTGGCGACCCTGACATTGAGCCCCGGCGTCATCCGGGCCATCACGTCGTTGAAGTTGTCGCGGTCGATCTGGATGAATTTGCGCTCGGAGAGCGGTCGCAGCGGGGCTGTCGGATCGCCGGAGAAATCTCCCATGATGCCGACCACAAAGGGCAGCTCGCGCATGATCTGCGCCCCTTCGGTCTCGACTTCGTAGGTAATGTGGACGCGCGGCTTGCGGACCCGCTTCAACTTTTCGTGGATGCTCTCGGCCATTCGGCACGCTCCCGTGCTACCGAACGCCTAATCTATACGATCACGTGCAAAACCCGAAGCGGAATAAGCACGGTCATGGCCTCACCGCCCTGCCGCACTACTCGCTCGGCGGAGGCCGGATCCCGAGGCTCAGCAGAATTTGCATCCGCTGACCGGCATCGGGCACGATTTCCTCGAGCAGTTCGGGCCATGTCATGCGCGCGCGCCGCACGGCCTCCTGCAGCGTATAGGAAAGCGGCGAGAGCGGCTCGGTGCGGCGGAAGAACTCCGCGATCGCGGCAAGGCTGCGCAACGCGTCCTCGCGCGAGGTCAGCGTTGCGGTAACCTCCACACCACCGACCGCGGCAGGGGCGGCGGGCGCAGACGCACCGTCCGGCGAGGGCGCGACGGCACCGATTGTCGCCGCCTCGCCTCCGCCCGGCGCGAAGCGATCGACGGCGTCGGCAATCATCTGCAGAAGGTCGCGCACCCTGGTGGTCGGCGGCGCCTCGTCGCCGGCACGGGCATCGAGTGTTTCGCTGAGTCCCCGCCAGGCATCGACCGCCGCCTTGGCCTCTGTCCGCAACGCGACAAAATGAGCCGCGCCGGCGGCATGCGCCTCGTTCTCGACGGTCTCGAACGGCAGGACGCCGGCCTCGATGCGCTTCTGGCGAACCTCCGTGTCGCCGCTCTTGGCCAGGTTTTCCGATTGCTCATATTGCCAGAACGGCATCGGCGAGCCGTCGGGCCGCAGAAACAGCGACACCCGGCGCAGCGCCGGGCCGAGCAAACCCTCGCCGGACTGGCCGTTCAGTCCCGCCACCGGCCGCACCCGCGTCGCCATCCCATCCTCGTCGGGCAGCGGGTAGAGATCGTCCCAGAACCCCTCGACAAGCCCCGTCATCAGGCGAACGCCGGAAGTGAACCCGACCAGCCCGTCGCTGCGCAGCAGCGCCTCGGTCAGCCAGGCGGCGATTTCCAAATCCTTGCTATGCCCGGCAATGGCCTCGATGCCGAGATCGCGGATCGTGCGCCATTCCGGCGGCGGCGCGCTCAACGGGTCTTCGGTCTCCAGCGCCCGCTCGGCCGCGCGCGCCTCGGCGCGTGCGTCACGCAGCCGGTAATAGAGCGATTGCGGCGAGGCATCGCCGCGCAGATCGACCCCGGCCGGCGCATCGCCGGGGATCGGCGCAAGCAGCACAGCAAGATCGAAACCTTCCGGGAACCGTTCCATATCAGTCTCCGCACCCGCCGGATGCTGCCCGCCGGTGGGGACGCGGGCAAGAGCGAAGAGAGCCCGAAACGTTTTGAGCGAGACCCCGTATTTCGGCCTTTCATCCCGTCATCTTGCGGAGGACCGATTTGCGAATGTCCGCTATCGTTGCTCCAAGCGAAGTGATGCAAAGAACTCTGGCTCAGGTCACTAGAGTGTGATCGGGTCTGGTTGAAACGGGATAGGGGTTCCCCGGCGCGGGGATCTCTGCGCAAGATGCTGGCTGGGGGGCGGAGGCCAGCACGCATGCCCAGACCCTATTCACAGGATTTG
>JBFWVT010000050.1:0-34191 GCA_050246595.1 Alphaproteobacteria bacterium | reverse complement strand
GCGGGGTGCGCATCGACACAAATCCCGGCGCCGGCACGACGGTGGAGGTGTACCTGCCGCGCGCCGGTATCGACGAGAGGCATGGCGGAAACAGCAGGCGGCGCGCGTCGCCCGCCAGGGGGAAAGAACGCGGCTGCGGCGGCCGTGTTCTACTGGTCGACGACGATCCCGATGTCCGCGCGGTCGCCGCCGCAATGCTCGCCGAGGCCGGTTATGAGGTGATCGAAGCCGGCAGCGGCGGCGCGGCGCTCGATCTGCTCGAAGACCCGGGTCGCGGTATCGTCCTGATGATCGCCGACATCGTCATGCCCGGCATGAACGGGGTCGAGCTGGCGCATGCCGTCCGCCGCCGCCGCCCCGAGATACCGGTCCTGTTCGTGACCGGGTTCGGCGGCGCCGCTCTGCCGGCGAACCAGCCGATACCGGGCGAATTGCTGCGCAAACCGTTCCGCGCCGCCGATCTGAGGGCCAAGGTGGCCGGGATGCTGAGACGGGCGCAGGAGCGTGGCCGGCACGGGTCTCTGCGCTGTGCGGATTAAGACCTGTCCTCAAATGAGGAATTCGGCCGTGGAGCGAAACAGGTAATCCGGTCCTCGCGAAACGCGCCGGGTTCAGCGAAAGACATAGATCGGGCTTGACCACGCCAAATGCCCGTCCTCTTGCGTCAGGCACACGTAAAGCGCGTTGTCGGCCTCGGTCTTGAGCCGGATACGGCGGGTCAGATGCAGGTGCCGGTGCGGGTTGTCGTCCGGCAGGCGGAAAATTCGGAGGCGGCGCCCGATGCCGCCGGCCTCAAAGCGCAAATCCTCAAGCCCGATATTGGCCACCGCGATCTCGGCTTTGACGAGCGCCGTGTCGATCCGCAGCGTGCCGGCAAGCGGGTCGGCCAGAACCGCGTCGAACCCCCCGAACCCGCCGGTCGTCAGCGCCGCCCAGGACAGCGTCGAGGGGCCGGTCTGCCGCAGCTCCTTGTCGAGGTTCCACAGATTGATCGGCGCGACCCGCTCGAACCGGTTGCCCTCAAGCGCGCAGCCGCCGTCCCAGATCGTCTGCCGGCCGCGCCCGCGATATTCCGATCCTTCCCAGATCACCCGGATGCGCCGTCCGAGATCGGCCTCGCGATAGGGCCGCCAGGTCTCCAGCGTTTCGATCCCGTTGCGCAATTCGATCCGCTCGATCGGCGCCGACCCCAGCGCCTCGACCGCAAATTCGACCGATCCTTCCCCGGAGCGCAGGATGTCGCCCATCATCGCCGTGCGCGACGGCGTCGATGAGGTCGTGCCGAGCAGCGGGTCGCCGGCGAACAACTCGGCATCGGCGTCGAACGCCGCCCTGGTGTCGAGCAGCAATCGGCAGCCGGTCGTCGCGTAATGATGCCGTCGGCGCAGCGCCTCGAATAGCCCGTCCCGGCTCAGTTCCGGCGCCAAGAGGCACGACAGCCCGCCATAGGCCCCGAACAGCGAGGCGCCCGGATGGCTCGCGCCGTGGCGGCCCTTGTGCCCGTCGGAATTGGCCAGGATACCGACCCGGTAACCTTGTTCGAGCGCGTCGTGCAGCAGCCACTCGAACGTGCCCCAATCCGAATGCACCTCGACCGAGCGTTCGAGCCTGATGTCATGCGCCATTCTGATGTCGGCATAGCGCCCGCCGATATGCGCGAACACGACGCAGTCCCGGTTCTTCAGCGCCCGGAACAGGTCTTCGGCGCTGTTCGCGTCGCTCGCCAGATCGCCGTGATCCGGGACCAGCGCATGCGACGACCGATGGATCTGCTCGCCCTCGCGCATGAACAGCACGTTGCGATCGCCGCCCAGCCCGGTATTGCCCGACCATTCATAGCCGGGATAGATCACAAACCGGCGGTCCTCGTTGTACTCGCGGGTCAGACGATTCAGCGCCTCCCAAAATTCGGTCGTGATCTGGAAATCGTTGCCCTGATGGCTCATCCCGTCGAGAAAGGCGCGGTCGCGCGCAAACTCGATCAGCTCGCGCGCCGAATTGGTCCCGATCGTCTCCTCCGACTGGCCGTGCAGGTCGCACCAGTATGACCGCAGCCTCGGAGCGGCTGCGATACGCAGCGGGTTGCTGACGCAGAGCAGGTTTCCGCCGGCGTCGCGCACCGCGATCGTCAGATCGCCCGGTTCATCGACCGACAGACCCTCGATCGAGATCGCATGCTCGCCGCGCCGCACCGCGACCGTCTCCGGCAGACCGCGCACGGGCCGGCTCGGGCACAGCGTAAACACCCCCTCGACCCAGTCGCTCGGGTTGCCCCATTTGTCCTCGCCCTTGAACCCGAGCCGGAAATTTTCGCCCCGGCCGCGCAGGGTCGGCAAGACCGCCTTCCACGTCACCGGCGGGCCGGCGACGATCGCGATCTTCGGCTGCTCCGGCAATTCGACATAGTCGCAGGTCGCGATCGCATCGACCAGCACGCGGAACTCGAATGTCTTCTCGCAGAAGGTCTGTACCCGCATCCCCGGCGATCCCTGGCGCGGGTCGCCAAAGCGCACCGTGATCGTGTCTCCCTCACGCAGAAACCCGCGCACGACACGGATCAAGAGCGTCTTGTCCCATGGTCGGATGTTCAGCTTCGGGTCGTACAGCATATCGAGCACGGCGCCGTTCGACGCCTCGGCCGTCGTATAATTCGCCGCTCTCGGGTCGCTCCATTGCGGCCGTCCCATGTCGCTGGCGAAACGGTGCACGATCTTGATCGACCCGGTATCGTCGATCCCGAAATACCCCGCCGTATAGACCAGCGTGAACGACTGGAAACGGCCGGCCTCGAACACCCCGGTCGGGGTGATCCGGGCGCTCCCCATGCGCTCGGGCAGGTAAGTCGAATGCGGCATCCGGGCCTCCTCCCGGCCGAGCATCGCAGATGCCGGCCCACGGTCAACAGGCCGCCGAAGCGAGCGGGCAGCCCCGGGGTCGGGTTCGATACCGATTACAAAATGCTACTGAACGGCTGCAGGATTGAGACTGTTTTGGGCAGACCTTATGCTCTCAAAGTGCCCAGGTACTCCTCAACGCAAAGTGGCGGATTCTTGAGGCGTCTGCGGCAGGTTTGCGCGGCCAGGATGACCGCCGCCTCATCCAGATCATGCTGATATTCTATGAGATCGTCCGGGTGGATAGCTTCTATATTTAAGAGAGATAGTATGTCCTCCGGGAAATCTTTAAGATTAAACGTTACGATCGCATCGGCTCGCGCATGAATGGCAGACGCCAAGACGTGCCTGTCATTTTCATCCGGAAGCACTATCGTTGCGATCAGGTAATCATACCCGGCGACAACGGCATCCGGCACGGCTCGTTCCATCAAGATTTTCGTTCTATTCAACTGCTCGAAAGAAATGTCCGGCCTGTTCTGTTGCAGAGAACGAATCCATTCGTCCTGTATCCTATCGGTCCACTTCGCGCGAAAGAGTCGCCCCGCCGCGAGCTGCAGCAGCAAATCGCGTAGCGGGGCGGGGTACAGGGTGCAAGCGTCAAGAATAACAGTATAGCATTTCACTCAGTAGCCCATCCCCAGTTCTTGCGCCTGGCTGGTCAGCTCATCAAGGGCAGAGGTTCGTTCGGCATCGATACGCTTCTTGTACTCGTTTAGATCACGAAAGCGCACGCGGCGATGACTGCCGACTTTCCGGAACGGAATGACCTTCTGTTCAAGCAGCTGAATTAGATATGGCCGGGACACATTCAGGAAATCAGCAGCTTCTTGCGTCGTCAGTTCGGCATGATATGGAATTACCGTAACGGCATTTCCTCTCCCCATCTCGTCAAGCAGGTGTGAAAGCAGGCGGGTCGCAGCTTTTGGCAGAACCAGCACCTGCCCGTCCTCAAGACGGACGCGCAACGGCACGCCGCGAGGCTTCGATGCGAGGATTCGGCTCGATTCTGTAGCGAGCTTAGTGTCCTCTTCGGTGGGGATGACGGTGTCCGATTTCTCCAGCAGGGCACTCATCGCGGCTCTCCCCAGGCTTGGGGTTCATCTTATATAAGTGACTCGGCACCAATCGCAATAATCGAATCAATCAAAATAACCGAAAATCATGGGCGCAGTTCCCTCGGTTGATCTAAAAATTCGCGGACAGGCAAACCGACGCTGGTCCTCAGGTTCAGCGCCTCCGCAGTCCCCGCCCGCTCACCCGCCTCCTTTCTCGCCGCCGTTGCCGGCAAGCCGGGCGAGCCGTTGCAGCAGAATCTCGCGCGGATCGTCCTCGCGCCTGGCGGGCGGCTCGGCAGGGGGGTCGAGCTGCCGCATCAGCTCGAACAAGAGCTTTGTCGCGCGCAAATCGCCGGCCGCCGATTGCTCGACCAGTGAGGCGATGATCGCCTCGCGCTGTGTCGTGGCGCTCCCGCCTTCCGACGCGGCCGGCTGGTCGAGCGCTCGGGTCAAGAGGCTCCCGAGGTCGGGCCTGCGGCGCGGGCGACCCAGCGGATTTCCCGATCGGCCCTTGCGGAACCGCGTATGCAGCGGCGGCTTGCCGTAGCCGACCGCATACAAGGAAGCATCGGCTGACAGGGTTCCAGTGCTGTCGTCCTGCGCCATAAGACCGCTCGGAGCTTGTCAAAACCGCCGACCGTATACATCTTTATCAGATAATTGTCAATATCGCAAATTGTATTCAATGCACGCTCACCGATCCCGGAGAAGATCGGCGAGCGGCCCGACGCCTGATCCGGCCGGGCTCAGCCCTGTAACGCCTTGCGCAGCAGCAGATAAAGCGCGCCGCTGCCGCCGTCGCGCGGCTGTGCCGGGGCAATCGCGAGGACGTGCCGCCGCAAATCGGGTTCATTGAGCCAGCGCGGCGCGGCGGTCTTCAGAATGCCGCCGCTGATCCTGCCATGACCGGTGATGACGAGCACAACGCGGCGGCCGATCGCGCGCGATCCCGAAACAAACCCGGTCAGCGCGCGATGCGCCTCCGTCTGCGTCATCCCGTGCAGATCGAGACGGGCCTCGATCGGATAGCGGCCTCGTCTGAGCCGCTCGGCGCTGGCGCGGTCGAGTCCGGCGAAATGATTTAACGGCGGCAACGTGACGGGCGGTCTTACCCGGACCGCTGGCATCTTGCCCGCCCCAGCGTCGATGCGGGCGGGAGGCAAGCGGTCCGGAAGCGACGGCGCAACCGGCGGCTCATCGTTCTTGTCGGGCGGCACGGCGCGGCCGCGCAGCGGGATCACATCCCGCATCGCCCGCCGCCACAAACCGATATCGTCGGAGGATAGCCGCATCATCTGCCGCCTCCCCCGGCATCTCCCCCGGGCGCTCCCGCGGCATCGACCAGCACGACATGCAGCCGGCGCGGACCATGCGCCCCGAGCTGGATGCGCTGCTCGATATCGCCGGTGCGTGACGGACCGGTTATCAGATTGATCGTACGCGGCCAGCCGAGCGGGTCGCCCCCGGTATTGTCTCCGGCCCTGGCGCGCACCAGGTCCCAGGCATCCTCGTAGCCGGCGACGACCTGCCCGGCGCGCAGGACGACGATATGGGTGTCCGGCAGAAAATTGAGCGTCGTCGGCGTGTCTTCCCCCGATACCAGCATCAGCGTGCCGGTCTCGGCGATCGCCGCGAGACACGGGGTCAGCGACACCGCGTCACGAGGCTCGGCGCGACCCCGGCGGATGCGCAGCAGCGGGCGCTCGTGCCACGGGATTCGGTCGAGCGCCGGATCGGGCGCCATGACCAGCTCGGCCGGCAGGTTCTCGGCCGCCAGATAGCGCGCCACCTCGGCCGGGATCTCCGCTTCCGAGGCGAGGCGGGCGACCGTGGTCTGCACCTCCTCGGCCATCGCGACAAACAGATCGATCCGGGCCGCGTCGTCCAGCGCGGCGGCTCTTGCCGGGATCAGGTTGCGGCGATGCAGAGCAATGCGCTCGGCGAGCGCCGCGCGGGTTTCGGCCGGCAGGGGTCCGCGCCGCAATCCCTGGCGGATGGCGCCGAGTATGTCGTCCCGCGCGCCCATGACCTATCGGCCCCTGCCCCGTTGCCGCTCGGCCCACAGGCTCTGAAAGCTGCGGCCTTCCGGCGCCGGCATGTCGCGCACCGAGGTCCAGCCTCGGGCGAGCGGCAGGTGGCGAAAGCGGCCACGCCCGTTGCCGGCCATGCCCAGCGCGCGGCTCGCGAGGTTGGAAAAAGCGTGGTACAGCGCCGGCCGCATCGCCAGCCAGGCCCATAGAAGCAGACCCGAGCGGTAGGCTGGCGGGCTGAGCCGACGGGAAAATTCGCGCTCGCGCCAGTGCCGCATCATCTTCGGCAGCGGGATCTTGACCGGGCAGACGCTCTCGCAGCGCCCGCAAAAGGTTGAGGCATTCGGCAGGTGCCCGGCCTCGTGCAATCCGACCAGCGCCGGGGTCAGCACCGCCCCCATCGGTCCGGGATAGACCCAGCCATAGGCGTGCCCGCCGACCGCCGCATAGACCGGGCAATGGTTCAGGCACGCCGAACAGCGCAGACAGCGCAGCATGTCCTGAAACTCGCCGCCGAGCAGATCGCTGCGGCCGTTGTCGAGCAGGACGACATGGTATTGCTCTGGCCCATCACGATCGCCGGGACGGCGCGGTCCGGTCGAGATCGTCGTATAGGACGAGAATTCCTGTCCCGTCGCCGAGCGCGCCAGCAGGCGCAACAATGTCGCCGTGTCCTCCAGGGTCGGCACGATTTTTTCGATGCCGGTCACGACGATATGGATGCGCGGCAGGGTCTGCGTCAGATCGCCGTTGCCCTCGTTGGTGACGATGATGCTGGAGCCGGTCTCGGCGATCAGAAAATTCGCGCCGGTAATCCCGACATCGGCGGCGAGGAATTCCGGCCGCAGCACGGTGCGCGCCTCGTCGCACAATTCCCGCGGCTCGTCGAGCGGGCGCGCCGGGTCGAGGTCGCGATGCGCGGCGCGGAACGTGTCGGCGACCTGCTCCTTCATCAGATGGATCGCCGGCGCGATGATGTGGCTCGGCGGCTCGCGGCGAAGCTGGATGATGTATTCGCCGAGATCGGTCTCGACCGGGGTGATGCCGTTTGCTTCGAGGTGATCGTTCAGCGCGATCTCCTCGGCAACCATCGATTTTCCCTTGGTGACGATCTTCGCCCCGGCCGCGCGGCAGATGTCGAGCACGGCGGCGCGCGCCTCGTCGGCGTTGCGCGCCCAATGCACATGGCCGCCGGCCTTCTCGACATTGTGCTCGTAGAGTTCGAGGTAGAAATCTAGATGGGCGAGCGTGTGGTCCTTGATCGCGCGGCCCTCCTCGCGCAGCGCCTCGAATTCCGGCAGACGCGCGACCGCCTGCGCCCGCCGCGCCGGAAACCCGGTGCGCGCCATCCCAAGCGCGCGCTGCAGGGTCGGATTACCCAGCTCGGCGCGAGCGTTGGCGGGAAAGGCGTGGCTGGTCGGGTGCATTATCTCGCCTTCGATGCGCCGATCGGCACGATCTCGTCGGCCATCCCGGCCAGCACCTCGGCGATGTGCCGCGTCTCGACCGGAATACCGAGGCGGGTCAGCTTGCCGGCGATGTTCAACAGGCACCCGAGATCGCCGGCCAGCACCGCATCGGCACCGGCCGCGGCGATGTCGGCCGCCTTGTCGCCGACCATCTTGTCGGAAATTTCCGGATATTTGACGCAGAACGTGCCGCCAAAACCGCAGCACAGCTCGGCCCCCGGCAATTCGCGCAACCGCAGCCCCTCGACCGTCGAAAGCAGAAAGCGCGGCTGCGTCTTGACACCGAGTTCGCGCAGTCCGGAGCACGAATCGTGATAGGTCGCGACTCTGTCCCATCGCGCGCCGACCGCTTTGATGCCGCGCACATCGACCAGAAACGAGACGAGTTCGTGGGTCCGGGAAGCGAGTTCCTCGGCGCGCGCCCGCATCTCCGGCTCGTCGGCGAACATCTCGGGGTAATGCACCCGGACCATCCCGGCGCAGGAGCCGGACGGCGCGACGACGTAATCGTACCCGGCAAACGTGTCGATGACCCGGCGCGCGATCGCCTTCGCATCGGCGCGGTCGCCCGAATTATAGGCCGGCTGGCCGCAACAGGTCTGCGCCCGCGGCACTTCCACCGTGCAGCCGGCTTCTTCCAGCAATTTCACTGCCGCGAAACCGACGCTGGGACGGAACAGATCGACCAGACACGTCACCAGCAGCGCGACACGCGCCGTAGCGGGCATTGCAAAACACCTCTTAGCGGATCGGCTAAGATAGGGGGTTCAGACCGGCTTTATCAATGCACCATTCGGGCGCCATTCAGGATATCGCGCCGAGCCGGGCCGCCACGCTTTTCGGCAGCAGCAGGTAATAGCGGCCGCGCGCGTTCATCGCGCCGGCGCCTTCGGCCGCCTCCTTGCCGTGGCCCCAGAACAGATCGCCGCGCACCGGCCCCTTGATCGCGCCGCCGGTATCCTGCGCGACGACGAGGCGACGGATCGTGTCATGCGGCGCAAAACGCTGCCGCACCTCGATCCAGAGCGGCAGACCCAGCGGAAAAAAGGCGCGATCGACCGCAAGGCTGCGGCCGGCGGTCAGCGGCACTTGCTGCGCGCCAAGCGGCCCCTCGCCCAAACCGTCACGTAAAGAGGGGATTTCGCGGAAAAACACATAGGACGGGTTGTCGCGGCGCAGCAACGCGGCCTTTTTCGGGTTTTCCGCCATCCAGGCGCGGATCGAGGCCATCGTCACCTTGTCGCGCGCCAGCTCGCCGCGCTCGATCAGCAGCCGCCCGACCGGCACATAGGGCCTGCCGTTCTGTCCGTCATAGCCGACCCGCATGACCGTTCCGTCGGGCAGGTTGACCCGCCCCGAACCCTGGATTTCGAGAAAAAACGCCGCCGCCGGATCGTCGATCCAGACCAGTTCGAGCCCCTTGCCGGCCAGCGCCCCGTCCTCGATCTCGGCCCGCGTGTGGCGGCTCGGCTCCGGCGGTCGGCGATAGAGCGGGGTCTGATGCGGGCCACCGCGCTTGCGCGACCCGTTCAGCGTGATCTCAAAATAGCCGGTGAACAGCCCATCCGCCTCGCCGTTATTGCCGGCGAGAAACGGCACGAAACTGGTCTCGAAGAATTGCCGGGAAGCGGCATCATCGCCCACCGGAACCGAAGCCGCCGCGGCGCAGACCGACCGCCACTCCGCGACGGTGCCGAAATCCAGGCTTTTCGTCCTTGCCGCGACCGCCGCATCGTCGGGTCTCGCCAGCAGCTTTCTGCACGAGCGCAAAAAGGCCGGCAGCGCCGCCGCGACCCGGTCCTCGTCCCATTCGACCATCTGGTCGAACCGCGCCGGCGTCAGCGTCAGAAGCGGCTCTGCCGGCGGCACCGGACGAACCAGCAGCCGGTATCCCGCGGCCGCGACGACAAACAGCGCGGCGAGCGCGAGAATGATCCAGGGAAACCGCCGGGCGAGAGCGGTCACCGGACGCGAAGGGGTTCCTGGGCGCGAGGGAGTGACGGGGCAAGCGGCCTAGCCGCTGGCTGTCGCCACCAGCACCCAATTCGGGTCGTCGGACCGGGTATCGCGGGCAAAGGTCCAGAAATCGGTCTTTTCCGTCGGCTCGTCGGGATGTCCGTCGACGATGCTGCCGTCATGGGCGCGCAGGACGTTGACCTGATCCGTGACGAATTTGACCGTGACCCGAGCCATGCGGCCGGCAAGCACGGCCTCGACGAGATCGATCGACTTGAGCTGCAGGATGCGGGTTTCGAGCGTCTCGCCGGCGGCCTCGCGCTCGCCGATCGTGTCGCTGAACGGTTTGTAGACCTCGTCGCTGAGCAGCGGCCGCAGCTGCGCCTTGTCCCCGGCGGCAAAAGCCGCGACGATCATCTCAAAGGCCATGCGCCCGCCTTCGAGGAACGCGGCCGGATCAAACCCCGGATCGGCGGAGCGGATCCGTTCGAGCCCCGCCGCCACCGCATCGGGCGGTTTCGTGGTCGGCAGCGGCGGTGCGGCGGCGGCACGGGCGCCGAGCGGCACCACATTGTTGCCGACTTTCTCTCCCGCCCGCTCGGTCGGACGAAAGGAATCGGGCCGTCGCTCGTGGCCGGTGCGCCGTCCCAAAACACTGCGCAGCCGCAGGATCAGAAACGCCGCGACCATCGCGAACAGGATTATGTCGAAATAGTGGGGGAGATCACCCATGAATTTGGGAATCCTGTTCGCTCGGATTTGCCGGATCGCGCCTGACCGACTTAATAGCAATTAGATAGTCGGCCCCGCGCTGCGGCACAACCCGAGGCCGATCTTGGGCACGCCCAACGGCGGACTGCGCGATTGCCCGTCCGCGCCAATCCGTGCTAGCGGGATCGCGAGCAGCGGTCCTTGTCCCGTTACGCCAGAAGCCCCCGGCGGAGCCGCACGAGGCGGGCCGCTTTTGTCCGATCCTTCGATCACGCGACACGGAGAAAAACCATGGCATCAGACGCGACGGGCAACGGCCCCCTCCCGGGCGGAGCCGATGCCGCGCCGGCGGCTCAGCAGGCGCAGGGACAGCAGCTGATCGTCAACGCCCAGTACATCAAGGACCTGTCATTCGAGAACCCGCACGCGCCGAACAGTCTGCGGCCGCAGACAATGCAGCCGCAGGTCGAGATCAATGTCGATGTCAGGGCGCAGAATCTCGGACCGGACACGTTCGAAGTCGTGCTGACGATAAAATCGAGCGCAAAGATTCAGGAAGAGGCGCTGTTCCTGGTTGAACTGGCCTATGCCGGCGTCATTACGGTGCGCAATGTTCCGCAGGAATTCCTCAGCGCCGTCGTGCTGGTCGAGACGCCGCGCCTGCTGTTTCCGTTTGCTCGCAACATCATCGCGGATACGACGCGCGACGGCGGTTTCCCGCCGCTGATGATAAACCCGATCGATTTCGCCGAGCTGTTGCGGCGAAATTCGGCGGCGCAGGCGGGCGCGCAGCCGGGCGGCACCGCGACGGCGTAAGCGGGCGGTCTCAGCCGGGATCGGAAGCGAGCCACAGCGGCGACTTTATTTCTGCCAGCATCGCCCGGTGCGCCGCCAGCTCCTCCTCGGTCGGCCGATGCGGCCGAGGCGGGCGCGGTTGCCGCCGCAGCGCGGCGCCTTCCTGGTCCAGCGCCGCCTCGCCGGCATCCGCGAGTAGATCGAGTGTCGGTTGCCGCCCGCCGAGCAACTCCAGATAGACCGAGGCCAGCAGAAAGCAATCGATATCGGCGCCATGCTTTTCGCGCGCGCTCAAATCGATCGCAAAGCGGCGGCACAGCGCGTCGAGACTGGCCGGCGCGCCCGGAAAACGCTGGCGCGCCATCGCGAGCGTGTCGGTATAGGGTGAGGCGAGCGGCTTGCGGCCGAGCCGCGCCAGTTCGGCATTGAGAAAAGCGAGGTCGAACTCGGCGTTGTGGATGACGACCCGGTCCTCGCCGATAAAGTCGAGCAGCTCGTCGGCGATCTCGGCAAACAGCGGATGTTCCGCCAGGAATTCGGCGCTGAGGCCGTGGACGGCGAAAGCCTCGGGCGGCATGTCGCGCTCGGGGTTGACGTAGCGGTGGAATTTCCGCCCGCTCGGGATGTGGTGCATCAATTCGATGCCGGCGATTTCGACGATCCGGTGTCCATCGCGCGGATCGAGGCCGGTCGTCTCGGTGTCGATCACAATCTCGCGCATCGCCTCCCTCCTCCCCGGCGAGCGGCTTGGTCCCGCCGCAGCTCGGCGACGACCCGCCGCAACCGGCGAAACGTCAGACCGCGCCCAAGTCCGGTCGGCACGACAAAATCGGCGCGCCGGCGCTTCTCACGATCCGGCATCTGCGCGCGCAGAATGCTCTGGAAGCGGTTTTCGGTCATGCCGGGGCGGCGCATCACCCGCTCGCGCTGCACCCGCGCCGGCGCCGAGACGACGAGCACATAGTCAACGCGGTCGGGCGCTCCGGTCTCGTACAGCAGCGGGATATCGAGCACGACAAGCTTTTCGCGGCGGGCCCGCGCCTGTCTGACAAAACGCCGTTCGGCTTGGCGCACCATCGGGTGCAGGATTGCTTCAAGCCGCCGCAGCGCCGCCGGGTCGCCAAAGACGCGCTGTCCGACCCGGCGCCGGTCGATCGCGCCGGTTTCGTCGCGCACGCCGGGAAACAGCGCCTCGACAGCCCCCACCGCGCCGCCGCCCGGCCCCAGCAGCCGATGCACGACGGCGTCGGCGTCGAACAGCGGAACGCCAAGCCGCCGCAGCATGCCGGCGGCGGTGCTCTTGCCCATGCCGATCGAGCCGGTCAGACCGAGAACGATCACTTCGGACCTACCGCGGCCCGACCAGCGTCGTCAGCACCGCCGCGCGCAGTTCGCGCGTCACCCGCACCGGAGTTCCGAACCACGCCTCAAAGCCGGGGCGTCCCTGGTGCAGCAGCATGCCGAGCCCGTCGACGGTGCGGTTGCCGCGCCGCCGCGCCGCGGTCAGCAGCTTTGTGTCGAGCGGGACATAGACGATATCGACGACGACGGCGGCGAGCGGCAGAAGCGACAGGTCGATCGTCAGCTCCGGCGCGCCGGTCATGCCGAGGCTCGTCGTGTTGACCAGCAGACCCGCGCCGGCGAGCACTTCATCGCGCGCCTCCCACGGGTGGACGGAGATGCGCGTCCCGGTTCCGCCTCGCGGTCCGCCGAGATCGCGCGCCAGCGTCTCGGCCCGCTCCGCCGTCCGGTTGACGAGCCGGATCTCGGGAACCCGCAGCTCGGTCAGCGCCGCGGTCACGGCGCGGGCGGAGCCGCCGGCCCCGAGCACCACCGCCGCCTCGGAAGCCGAGCGCCAATCCGGCGCGCAGTCCCGCAAATTCTCGCGGAACCCGAACGCATCGGTATTGCTTGCTTCAAGCGACCCGTCCGGCATCACGATGACCGTGTTGACCGCGCCGATGCGGCTTGCCAGCGGATCGACCTTATCGACGATCGCGAGCGCTGCCTCCTTGTGCGGCAAGGTCAGATTGCACCCGCGGAAACCGAGCGCCGGCAGCGCGCGCAGCGCCCGCTCCAAATTCTCGGGCTGCACCGGCAGCGGCACGTAGACGCCGTCGATGCCGTGCTCGTCGAGCCAGAAATTGTGCAGCGCCGGCGAGCGCGAATGCGAAACCGGCCAGCCCATGATCCCGGCAAGCCTCGTCCGACCGGTAATTCTCATCGCCGCACCTTGTCGAATTTCTCCGCTCAGGTCGCCAGCTTGCCGCGTTCGCGCAAAAAACCAAGAAGCTCGACAAGCGGCAAGCCCAGTATCGCGAAATAGTCGCCGCTGATTCTTGAAAACAGCTGAACCCCGCGTCCCTCCAGACGATAGGCGCCAACCGAGGAGAGCAGCGCGTCGCTCTCCGCGGCCAGATACGCATCGAGGAATTTGTCGCTGAACCGGCGCATCGTCAGTTCGGGAGCGCTGGTCGCCCGCCAGACCGGAACCCCGGCCTGCGCGGCGCAGACCGCGGTCGCGAGAACATGCGTGCGGCCGCGCAGGCTCCGAAGCTGCTCTCGCGCCTCGCCGAGATCGCGCGGCTTGTCGAACCATGTCGTACCGCAGGCGAGTACCTGGTCGGCACCGATGACCAGCGAATCGGGGTCGCGAAGCGACACGGTGCGGGCCTTCTCGGTCGCCAGGATAGTCGCAACGCCGATCGCCGATTCGCCATTCCGCCGCGCCTCCTGCTTGATTGCGGCCTCGTCGATCGCGGCCGGCTCGGTCGCGACATCGACCGCCGCCGCCCGCAGCAGCGCCGCGCGCGCCGTACTGGCCGAGGCGAGAACCAGCCGCTCGGACGGCCCGGTCTCAGGCGGCGGCGCCATGACGGCGCATTAGCAGCTTGTAGATCGAGGAGGCGGTCTCCTCGATCGACCGTCGGGTCACATCGATGACCGGCCAATGGTACTGCGCAAAGACGCGCCGCGCCTCGCGCACCTCGGTGCGCACCGCTTCGAGATCGGTGTAATCGGTCGCCTGATCGTGGTCGAGCAGGCTCAGCCGGTTGCGGCGCAAATGGATCAGCCGTTCCGGGTCGTTGGTCAGCCCGACGATCAGCGGCTTGTCGGCTTTCAGCAATTCCTGGGGCAGCGGAATGCCCGGCACGAACGGTACGTTGGCGGCCTTGATCCCGCGATTGGCGAGATACAGGCAGGTCGGTGTTTTCGAACTCCGCGACACGCCGACGAGACAGACATCGGCGTCGTTGATGCCCCACGGCGACTGGCCGTCATCATGGTTGATCGCAAAGGTCATCGCGTCGATGCGCGCGAAATACTCGTTGTCGAGCAAATGCTGCTTGCCGGGCAACCCGCGGCTCTCGCGCCCGAGATAGGAGGCGAACGCCCCGAGCACCGGGTCGAGCACCGGGATCGCCGGGACCTGCAACCGGCGGCAGCCATCCTGCAAAATCTGCCGCAGCGCCTCGTTGACCATCGTGAACAGGACGACGCCGGGATATTTCTCGATCCCGGCGACGACCCGTTCGATCTGGGCGCGGGTGCGCACCATGCTCCAGACGTGTTCGATGGCCTGCGTCTCGTCGAACTGCACCAGACAGGCGCGCGCCACCGAATGCACGGTGTCCCCGGTCGAATCGGAAACGAGATGCAGATGAAATTCGGTCAGCGCCATCGCGCCCTCTTGCCTGCGGGTCGGGCGCGTGCGGGACCGGCGCGGTATCCGGAGCGATCGTCACCCGCGGACGCCGCCGTTACCGGGATGCCCCCGATCCTCTGTGGATCAATTGGCCGGCAGCGGGGAAAAGCGGAGGTAAAATTGTTCGACCGCGATTCGATCCCCGCTCCGGTTTTCTCGCGCCGACGATTACCAGCGGCAAAATCCACTCTGTCCCGACTCCCGGCGGATTGTGGAACACTTCTCCGGACGCGTGCCGTCACCGCCTTTATACCCGATACCGCCCGGGGCTAAAGACCTGAATCCGCCGCCGATTCCCGGCCTCTCGGCGAACCGCGCGCGGCTCGGAAGCGGACGGTCCGCCCGGTGTATAAAACTCGGGATAAATTTTCATCCCCGCTTTCCGTACCTCCATCTACCACTACATCTTCCTAAGGATTCTTAAGAATCAGAGATAGTAGAGCAGGTCGGATGCCCAGTGGATATGCCGATGGGGGGCAGACCAAGAAACTGCTTCGCGCGCTCGCCGGAGAAGCGTTTGACCGGCCGCCGTGGTGGCTGATGCGCCAGGCCGGGCGCTACCTGCCGGAATATCGGGCGTTGCGCGCACGGGCCGGCGGTTTTGTCGAGTTCTGTCTGACCCCCGATCTGGCCGCCGAGGCGACCCTCCAGCCGGTACGCCGCTTTGGCATGGATGCGGCGATCCTGTTCGCCGATATCCTGCTGATCGCGCAGGCGCTTGGGCAGAAGCTCGAATTCGGCGAGGACGGCCCGGCGCTCGACCGGCTCGACGAGAGCGGCGGCATCGGGCGGCTCGGCCTTGCCGGGTTTGCGGCGCTCGACCCGGTTTACGAGACCGTGCGCCGCGTACGCCGCGACCTGCCGGACGGGACGGCGCTGATCGGGTTCGCCGGGGCGCCGTGGACCGTCGCGACCTATATGGTCGAAGGCGGCGCGAGCCGCGATTTCCGGCTGACCCGGAGCTGGGCCTATCGCGATGCGCCAGGGTTTGCCGCGCTGATCGGGCTGATCGCCGAGGCGACCATCACCTATCTGTCCCGGCAGATCGCGGCGGGGGCGGAAGCCGTACAGCTCTTCGACAGTTGGGCCGGAATCCTGCCGGAACGCGAGTTCGAGACCTGGGTCATCGCGCCGACCCGGCGGATCGCCGCCGCGCTCAAGAGAGAGTTTCCTGCCGTTCCGGTGATCGGGTTTCCGCGCGGTGCCGGACTGCTCTACGAGCGCTATGCGGCGGAAAGCGACGTTGATGCGGTCGCGCTCGATACGACCGTGCCGCTGGGTTTCGCGCGCGATAGGCTGCAACCGCGTCTCGCCGTGCAGGGCAGTCTCGATCCGATCGCGCTGCTGGTCGGCGGCGCGGCGATGGCGAGGGCGATCGCCGAAATCCGCGGGGCGCTCGGGGGCGGGTCGTTTGTATTCAATCTCGGACACGGTATTCTGCCGCAGACGCCGCCGGAACACGTCGCCGCGCTCGCCGCGCTGCTGGCCGAGCCCCTTGCCCCGACACGGGACGGCGTGGGCTAACGTGATCCGTCGCGCGGTCGTGCTGATGAATTTGGGCGGGCCGGACTCGCCTGATTCGGTGCGGCCGTTTCTCTACAACCTGTTCAGCGACAGAGCGATCATCCGGCTGCCGGCGCCGTTGCGGCTGCCGCTGGCGGCGCTGATCGCCGGGCGCCGGGCGCCCGCCGCCCGACAGATTTACGCCCGGCTCGGCGGCGCCTCGCCGCTTCTCGCCAACACCGAGGCGCAGGCGCAAGCGCTCGAACGGGAACTCGGCCCCGATCACCGCTGCTTTGTCGCGATGCGCTACTGGCACCCGCTGACCGAGGCGGCGGTGTCCGCGGTCAAAGAGTGGGGTCCCGACGGGATCGTATTGCTGCCGCTTTATCCGCAGTTTTCGACGACGACGACGGCTTCGTCCTTTGCCGCCTGGGAGCGCGAGGCGAGCCGGCAGGGTCTTGACGCCGCGACCCGCCGCGTCCGTTCCTACCCTGACGCAGCCGGTTTTATCGCGGCGCTCGCGGACCTGACACGGCAGGCGCTCGACGTTTCCCGTGCCGACCCGCATCCGGTGCGGCTGCTGCTCAGCGCGCACGGGCTGCCGGAGCGGATCGTCAAGTCGGGCGATCCCTACCCGCAGGAGGTCGCGACAACCGCCGCCGCGCTGCTGCGCGCGCTCGACCGGCCGGGCATCGACGCGACCGTGTGCTATCAAAGCCGAGTCGGCCCGCTCGCCTGGACCGGACCCTCGGTCGATGAGGAGCTGCGCCGCGCCGGAAGCGACCGGGTCGGCGTCATCGTCGTGCCGGTCTCATTTGTCTCGGAGCACTCGGAGACCCTGGTCGAACTCGACCGCGAGTACCGCCACGTCGCGCAGCAACACGGTGTCCCGTCCTACCGCCGCGTGCCGACCGTCGGCGCCGACCCCGGCTTTATCGCCGCGCTGGCCGATCTGGTCCGCGGCGCGCCGCCGCCGGCACCGGTCTGAGCAGCGTTGGCGTGAGCGGTTTTCTGACCGGCGCCTACTCCTGGCTCAAGGCGCTGCACATCATCGCGATCATCGCCTGGATGGCGGGGCTGCTGTACCTGCCGCGGCTCTATGTCTATCACGCCGACGTGCCGCCCGGCTCGCGCCGCGCCGCGATGCTCGAAATCATGGAGCGGCGGCTGTTGCGCGGCATCATGCTGCCTGCCGTCGTGATGACCTACGCGTTCGGCGGTCTGCTGCTTGCGGTGCCGGGCGCGGTCGATTGGCGGCAGGGCTGGATCTGGACAAAGCTCGCGCTGGTGCTGCTGCTGAGCGTGTTTCACGTGAAACTGGCGCGCTGGCGGCTCGATTTTGTCACCGGCAGGTTCACCAACACGTCACGTTTCTATCGTATGGTCAACGAGATCCCGACCCTCCTTATGATCGCGATCGTGCTGCTCGTCGTCCTGAGACCGTTTTGAGGGGGCGGCGGCGCGGCCAAACCAAGACCTTGGCAAACCAAGCCCTTGCAATCCCGTTTGACTTGCCTATTTTGATCCGATAAGGAACCGATACCGCCAGCCGGTCCTTATACTTTCCGACAGACCTCAAAACCTCCCGTCGTTACCGGATTCCCGGCGGCACCGCCCGCTCCAAGAGCCGGCACGGGCCTCCCCTCTCTCGCAACGCGACCCACGATGAACCTCCAGGAACTGAAGCGGAAGTCCCCGGCCGAACTCTTGGCCTTTGCCGAAGAGCTAGAGATCGAGAACGCCTCCTCGCTGCGCAAACAGGACATGATGTTCACGGTCCTGAAGCAGCTCGCCGAGAACGATGTGCCGATCACCGGCGACGGCGTTCTCGAAGTCCTGTCGGACGGGTTCGGTTTTCTGCGTTCGCCGGAGGCGAACTATCTGCCCGGTCCCGACGATATCTATGTCAGCCCGAACCAGGTCAGGCGCTTCGGGCTGCGCACCGGCGACACGGTCGAAGGCCAGATCCGCTCGCCGCGCGACGGCGAGCGCTATTTCGCGCTGGTCAAGATCAACCGCATCAATTTCGAGGAACCCGACCGGCTGCGTCACCGGATCAATTTCGACAATCTGACGCCGCTCTATCCCGAGGAGAAGATCCAGCTCGAACTGGACGATCCGAGCCGGCGCGATCTGACGACAAGGGTGCTCGATCTGATTACCCCGCTCGGCAAGGGTCAGCGCGCCTTGATCGTGTCGCCGCCGCGCACCGGCAAGACCGTGATGTTGCAGAACATCGCGCACGCGCTGGCGCGCAACCACCCCGAAGTCTATCTGATCGTGCTGCTGATCGACGAGCGGCCCGAGGAAGTCACCGACATGGCCCGCTCGGTCAAGGGCGAGGTCGTCAGCTCGACTTTCGACGAGCCGGCGACGCGGCACGTCCAAGTCGCCGAGATGGTCATCGAGAAGGCCAAGCGCCTTGTCGAACACAAGCGCGATGTCGTGATCCTGCTCGATTCGATCACCCGTCTGGCGCGCGCCTACAACACGGTCGTGCCGTCTTCGGGCAAGGTCCTGACCGGCGGTGTCGACGCCAACGCCTTGCAGCGGCCAAAGCGGTTTTTCGGCGCGGCGCGCAACATCGAGGAAGGCGGCTCGCTGACGATCATCGCCACCGCGCTGATCGACACCGGCTCGCGCATGGACGAGGTAATCTTCGAAGAGTTCAAGGGCACCGGCAATTCGGAAATCGTGCTCGACCGCAAGGTCGCCGACAAGCGCACCTTCCCGGCGCTCGATATCACCAAATCCGGCACCCGCAAGGAGGAATTGCTGGTCGATCGCGGCGTCCTGTCCAAGATGTGGGTGTTGCGCCGCGTGCTGATGCCGATGGGCACCGCCGACGGTCTCGAATTCCTGATCGCGAAACTCAAGGAATCGAAGAACAATTCCGAGTTCTTCGACGCCATGAACACCTGATCCGAGGTCTCGGAAAATCGTCGTCAGGCGTTCCCGCGATAGCGCGTGACTGCCGGGCAGTCATGGCGCAGAATATCTACGATCATCCGGAGTTTTTCGCGGCCTACAGCCGTCTCGACCGTTCAGTCGAAGGATTGGCCGGGGCGCCCGAATGGCCCGCGCTCCGCGCCCTGCTGCCGGACATGACGGGTCGCAACATCGTCGATCTCGGCTGCGGTTTTGGCTGGTTCTGTCGCTTCGGACTCCGCGATCGCTTATGTGAGGGCCGATCTCGAACGGCTCGATCTGCCGGAATCCGCCTTCGATCTGGCATACAGCTCGCTTGCCCTGCACTACGTCGAGGACATCGCAACGCTGTTCGCGACGGTGCAGCGCGCTCTGGTGCGCGGCGGGCATCTGGTGTTTTCGACCGAGCATCCGGTCTACACCACGCCAAAGCATCCGGGATGGTCGATCGACGCTTCGGGCCGCAAGACTTGGCCGGTTGACGGCTATTTTGTCGAAGGTTCGCGGACGGTCGATTGGCTGGCCGAGGGTGTGGTCAAGCATCACCGCACCCTCGGCACCACGCTCAACCACTTGATCCGCAGCGGCTTTACGATTTCGCACGTCGAGGAGTTCTGCCCGACCGAGACGCAGATCGCCGCGAAACCGGAACTGGCCGAGGAGCGCGAGCGGCCGATGTTGGTGCTGGTGGCGGCCCGACGCTAGCCGGTCCGACGCTCCCTGATAGGCCTCGGGTCTGCATCGGGACGACATAAGAGAAACCCGCCGCATACCGACGGGCTTCCGCACTCAATATTCGGTTATCTGCTCAGGGAGTTTTGCCGGCCGCTCCGATCGCCTCGACCTCTTCGTCGGTCGGAAAGGTTCCGGTCTGCTTTTTCGAATAGGCGAGCCGTCCGTCGACGGTGATGTCGAACACGCCGGCCACCCCGGGCACCAACTCGACCTCGGCCCCGTAACGCTCCAGTATTGCCCTCGCACGGAGAGCGCGCGGTTCATAATTTCAGGGTTTGCACCACTCGATCCTGACCTTCATCCTCTTCTCCTGTGCCGAATAAGCGGCATCCGCGAGGTTAGCACGCCCGACCGGGGATGACAGCACCGATGCCGCGCCGTGTCGGCCGACGCCGCGCGCTCGCCGGAGCACCAACAGCGGCCCGAGGTTTTCCGTCGCGCCGCGCTCGGGCATAGTGCGCAAAATGCGAGGAGACCCGAAATGCTGCCGATCCCCGGTTTTCACCATCTGCACCTCAATTCGGCCGATCCCGACGCGGCGATCGATTTCTATGTCCGGCAGTTTCCGAGTACAAAAAAGGGAAGCTGGGGCGGGCACCAAGCGCTGTTCTCGCCAAACAACGTGATGATCCTGTTCGACAAGGTGGACACCCCGCCGCCGACCTTGCCGCAGAGCGCGATCTGGCATTTCGGCTGGCACGTCACCGATGCGCAGGAAACCGTGCGCCGTTTCCGCGAACGCCCCGAGGTGACGATGCGGCCGCTCTATACCAGCGACGAGGGCGGGACGGTGCTGGTCAGCAGCGACACCTGGCCGGGCGAAGCCGGCGCGCTTGGCCGCACCAGGACCGAAATCGCCGAGGCCCGCGCGAAAAACATCCAGCCGACCCGCAAGGGCGGGTTCGCCTATATGTCGGGCGGCCCGGAGGACGCGCTGTTCGAGATCGCCGGCGATTATCCGCAGGAGCGCTTCAACCACGTCCATATGTGGCACGAGCAGCCGTTCTGCGCGCTGCTCTGGTATAAAAAGCACCTCAACGCGCCGGTGCGCGCCGGCTTTCCCGACACCGAGCTGACCGAGCAGAATTGCCAGGTGCCGCGCGGCGCGGACCGCACCTGGCCGGCGCTGAACCGCGAGGGCATGTTCCGCACGCCGCGCGCCGGTGTCGAGTTCGGCGATGTCGTGCTGACCTGGTACGCCAATCAGGGAAGCGAGAAGCTGGTGCCGAGCCGCGGCCAGATGCAGGACCATATCGGCCTCTCGGTCGCCGATCTCGACGCCTGGATCGCCAAGCTGAAAGGCGAGGGGGTCGCCGTCATCGACGGCCCGTACCGTCTCGGCGACACCCGCGCCGTGATGATCGAAGGCCCGAGCCGCGAGGCAATCGAGCTGGTCGAGACCCGGTAGCGCCACAACCCCGACCGGATCACGCCGGCAGTATCCGACCGTCCTCGATGTACAGCCGGCGGTCGCCCATCTCGATGATCCGGTCGTCATGCGTTGAGATCAGCGTGGCGCAGCCGAGCGACTTGCTGAGCTTGACGATCTGCTCCATGACGATGCGCCCCGAAACGCGGTCGAGCGAGGCGGTCGGCTCGTCGGCGATCAGCACGTCCGGCAGACCGACGATCGCGCGCGCCACCGCCACCCGCTGCTGCTGGCCGCCCGAAAGCTGATCGGGATAGGAAGCGAGGCGGTCGCCGAGCCCGATCGCGTCGAGCACGGCCCGCGCCCGAGCGCGGTCCCATTCCGGCTGTGATTCCGGCAGCAGCACCAGCCCGCTCAGGACGTTTTCCAGCACCGTCAGGCACTCGATCAGATTGTGGCGCTGGAACACAAAACGGATGCGGCTGCGCGCTTCGAGCAATTCGCGCGGCGTCGCCGACACCAGTTCCCTGCCGAGAACGCGAATGCTGCCCTGCTGCGCCCGGCGCAGTGTGCCGATCAGGGTCAGCAGCGTTGTCTTGCCCGATCCCGACGGCCCGGTCAGCAGCACGATCTCCGACGCATCGACCGACATCGTCACCCGGTCGAGAACCTGCCGCCGGTTTGCACCCGCGCCAAACGTGTAGCTGAGGTTCTCGACGCGGATGACCGGCCCGCTCTCGGCCGCCGCCGGCATCAGAACAGGCTCACCGGGTCGGCGGCGCGCAATTTGCGCAACGCGAGCAGCGCCGAGATCAGGCTGATCAGCAAAACGACCGCGAGCACGAGCAGCGCCATTTCCGGCCGCATCCTCATGTCGAGTCCCGTTGCTGCCGTGGTGCCCCAATACAGCAGCCATACCGCCGGCAGCGCCGCCGCAAAGCTGACAATACCGACGATCGCCGAGATTTCGCCGACCAGTGCGAAAAAGAACGAATCGGGATACCCCATCGACTTCAGCACCGCATACGAGGCCAGATTGTTGCGAATGTTCATCTGCAAAATCTGGTAGATGAAGGCGAGACCGATGCCGCCGCCGACGAAGACGCCCAGCGTGAAGATGATGCCGATCGGCGTCAGCCGCGCCCAGGCATCCTGTTCGGCGGCGATGAATTGCGCCTTCGTCAGGACCCACGCCTCGACCCCGAGCCGGTGTTGCAGGCGCCGCGCGACAGCGTTTGGATCGGCGCCGGGCGCGAGGCGGATCACGCCGAAATTCGGGCGGTCAAGCGCGACGCCGTTAAGTTGCGACAGGCTGTCCCGACCGATGACGATCGCGCCGTCGCTTGCGATACTCGGCCCGAGCGCGACGGTGCCGACGATTTCGATATCCGGCTGAAGCGGCAGGCTGGCGAAGGCCAACCCAAGGCGCGCGACGCCGTGTTCCTTCAGCTCCGCCTCGATCGGTCCGTAGATCGGCCGCGACAACCGGTCGAACAGCGCCCGGCGCGGCACATCCAGCATCTCGCGCTGCGCTGCAAGGCCGGGCAGGTCGAGCACCGGGCGGGCCGGGTCGAAGCCGTAGGCCGCGATCAGCCGCACCGTGCCGGTCGCAATGTCGCGGACATACAGGTTAGCGACAAAAAGCGGGTCGGCCGATACGACCCTCGGCTCTTCGCGCGCTTTGGTCAACAGGCGGCCCGGTATCCAGGTCGCGCGGTCGAGCATTTGGTAATGCGGGCTGAGGACGACAATCTCGCCGGTCAGCGCGGCGTGCAGGCGGGTGGCGCTGTTCATCAGCGCTTGCTTCAAGCCGAGCTGCATAAAGATCAGCACGATCGCCGCGCCGACCCCGATCAGCGAGGTCGCGATACCGTGCCGCTGACGGAAAAGCTGCCGGGCGGCAAACGGCCCGAGCGGCCGCAACTGGCGCAGGCGGTTCAGGATTGCGGCGTCTCCCCGCGCCTGCCCGCGTCGATCTTGACGACGATTTCGAGGCCGAGGATCGGCGGCAATGCGCCGAAATCGTTCGGCTCGATCGCGACCTCGACGATCCGCGAATTCTTGCCGAGCCTGACGCTTTCGCTCGGCCGGCTCGCGTCGAACACGCGGCTGCCGATGCGCACGACCGCGCCTTTTCCAAGCTCGCGCCCGAGGCGGTCGAACAGCGCGGCCCGCGCTCCCGTCCGGATGCGGGCGACGGACGCTTCGTCGATCTCGGCGATCGCGTAGAGACGGTCGAGATCGGCCAGTTCGTAAATTCCGTTTGCGCCGATCCGTTCGCCCGGACGCGCGAAAAGCTCGGTGACGATCCCGGCCCGCGGTGCGCGTACCAGGCTGGTTTCGAGTTGCGCCCGCGACTGCGCCAGCTGCGCCTCGGCGACCGCGACATCGGCGGAAGCGACATCGAGATCGGATTGCCGCGGCTCGCTCAATGCGGCGAGCCCGCTGCGCGCCTGATCGAGCAGCGCCCGGAGCCGCGCCTCGTCGAGCATGCGGAAGGTCAGCGCGGCATCCGATTGCGCCCCCTGTCTGCGCAGCATTTCGGCGCGTTGGCGCTCGATTTCGGCGAGTTCGAGTTCGGCCTCGCGCTGTTTTACGAGCGCCCGCTGCCTGTCGATCTCGGCCGGTTTGGCGCTCGCCTTGAGCTGCGTCAGCACGGCGCGGGCGCGCGCCAGCTGCGCTTTGTTGGCCGCGACCGCGGCGCGGTTCGCTTCGGTCTGATCCAGTTCGGCCGTGATCTCGCCGGCAGCGACCCGGCTGCCCTTGTCGACCATCAGCCGGGCGACGACCGGCTGGCCGGAATTGAGCGAGGCGCTGACATGGCGTGAGCCGTCGAGCGGTTCCAGCCGCCCGCGGCTCACGACGATGTCGCTTTCCGCCCGCAACTCCGCCGCCGGCGCCGGGTTCGCTTCGTCGCGCGGCAACTGCGCGGTCACGACCAGCCCCGCCGCCGCGGCAGCCAGAACAAGCGAGCCGAGCAACCCAATGTTCATGCGAAACCCGAGCCTGCCAAGCGCGCGGTGCGATTAAACGAGGAGAATTTCCGGGCGGTTACATCGCGGGTTTTATCACGGGCGGCGGCCCGATGTAAGGCGCGCGTTCTGTCCCGTCTTGCTGTCTTGTCTTGCCGGGGCGCGCCGGCGGGTCTAGCGTCCCGCCGTCAAACCGCACGGGAGAACACCCGATGATCGTCGAAATCCGCACCTATACGCTGCAACCGGGCACCGTTCCGCAATTCGAGGAGCGTTTTGCGCAGGCACTGCCGGCCCGCGCCAAGGTGTCGCCGCTCGCCGCGTTCTGGCACACCGAGGTCGGGCCGCTCAACCAGGTGATCCATGTCTGGCCTTATGAGGACCTCGAGGAACGCACCCGCAAGCGCGCCGAGGCATTAAAGCTCGACGGCTGGCCGCCGAATACGCGCGAATTTGTTGTCGACCAGAAAAGCCAAGTCTACATCCCGGCACCGTTCTCGCCAAAGCTCGAACCGCGCCAGCTCGGCGGCCTCTATGAAATCCGCGTCTACACGATGCGCCCCGGCGCGATCCCAGAGCAGATCGAGCGCTGGTCGGCCCAGATCGGCGAGCGCACAAAGTTGTCGCCGCTCGCTTTTGCCGGCTATTCCGAGTTGGGCGATCTGAACCTGTGGTGTCACATCTGGGCCTACAAGGACGCCGCCGAACGCTTCGAGGTGCGCGAGAAGGCGCGGCGCGACGGCATCTGGCCGCCGCGAGGCGGCGCGCCCGGGCGCATGCTGAAGCAGGAGAACATGCTGGTGATCCCGGCCGCGTTCTCGCCGCTGCGCTAGATGTGATCCGATTAGATGGAAGCACCTTTGTCACCCCCGCGAAAGCGGGGGTCCAGGGCAGGCGGGGTGGCGGTTGCCCCTGGCTTCCTCCCCGGACTTGATCCGGGGATCACGCGGGAATGACGGCTCAACCCGACGCGATCGGGCTCTAGCGTCGCGGCCGTTGCCGGGAGCGGGCGGCGGGCCGGCGGTGCCGGTTCGGGTTCGCGTCCCGCCCCGGTCGGGACAGCAGGTTCCGGGACGGCAGGTTCGCGCCTCGATTTTTTCGGAGATTATGCCGGCGTTTTGCCGTTGGCGGGGCGTCCGCTCGTCATTGAGCGCCAAATTTCCGAGAGGAATTCGTGATGCGCATTGCAGCTCCCTTCCTGGCGTTGTCGGCTCTCCTGTTTGCCGCTCCCGCTTTTGCTCAAGGCGGTTACTATGATTCCGGCAGTCCGTATGGCCGGCAGCAAATGAACCAGGACCGATACGACCGATACGACTATTCCCAGCCGCAGCAGGGTCCGATGTGGCAGGGTCCAATGCAGCAGGGTCAAATGCAGCCCGGGCAGATGCAGCAAATGATGCGGCACCACCAGCGCATGATGCAGCATGGCCAAATGGGACAAGGGATGCAGGGCGGCTACCCGCAGCAAATGGGTCCCGCGCAGATGGGGTCGCAGATGGGTCCGCCGCAGATGGGGCCCCCGCAGATGGGACAGTCCGGTTCCGGTTCCGTGTCGTTTACGACGCAGAACCAGATCAAGCGCTCGCTGGAATCGAGCGGGTTCAAGAATGTCACGGTGCTGCCGCAATCCTATCTGATCCGGGCGATGGCGCCGGACGGCTCTCGAATCCTGATGCAGGTGAGTTCTGAGGGGCTCTACGGCGTCGTCGTCAACCCCACCGACCAGGCGGGGGCAAGCGCCACCGGCGGTGCCACGAGCAGCACCGGAACCGCCGGCGCGGCCAGCGTCACCGGCACCGGCGGTGCCACGAGCAGTACCGGCACCGGTGGCGCGACGAGCAGCACCGGCACCCCCGGCACGGTCAGCAGCACCGGGACTGGCGGCGCAACGAGCAGTACCGGTACCGGCGGCGCGACCAGCAGCACGGAGCAGACAACCACCCGCTAGCGGCAGGCCGCCCGGAGGCCGAAAGGGGCCGGTATCGAGTGTCGCGGGGTCGGCAAGGCCTCGCGCCTCCGACCCGCGACCCGACTGACGAGCCGGCACAAGCCGCGGTTTCCGGCCTCGGGCGTGCGCCGGCGGCGGGTCGGCATCGCCGTCGGATTGTGCCCGGAACTCTCGCGTGAACCGTCACGTTTTTGCAACACGGCCGCGGGAGTCACAGGGGTGAACGACATTGCTTTTGAGAAGCCGGGTGCCGCGCCGCAGCCGGAACCGATAGACGCGGTCGCTGCGGCCGACCCGACCCGGGCGCACCCGGCCCCGAGTTGGGCCGCGATCGGGATCTTCGTCCTGTTGCTGCTCGCGGGTCTGGCCTATGCGCGCGAGTTTCTGATGCCGGTTGTGCTGGCCTTTCTGCTGGCTCTGGTATTCAGCCCGGTACGCCGGTTTCTCAACCGGCACGGAATATCGTCCTGGCTTTGCGCCACTCTTATTGTCGGCGCCCTGCTTGCTGTCGTCGTCGCGGGAATACTCGCCCTCTCCGGGCCGGTGTCGGATTGGATCAACCGTGCGCCGAGTATTGTCGACGATTTGCAGACCAAGATGCGCGACCTGCGCGGCGTCGCCGCGCAGGTCGCGGAGGTCACCGAGCAGGTTGACAGGATCGCCAGGAATCCGGCCGCTCCGCAGGTGCCCGAAGTCGTCGTCAGACAGCCGGGCATCACCGCTTCGCTCGCCTGGCTCGCGCCGCTCCTCATCGCGCAGATTGTCTTTGTGCTGGTGCTCCTGTTTTTTCTTCTGTCATCGGGAGACATGATCTATGAGAAGATTATTCATGTCCTGCCGACGCTGAGCGACAAGAAACGCGCGGTACGCATCGCGCGCGATATCGAGCTGAAGCTCTCGACCTATCTGTTCACAATCACGGTAATCAATATCGGACTCGGCGTCGCGATCGGTTCCACGATGTGGGTCCTTGGAATGCCGAACCCGCTGCTGTTCGGCGTCGCGGCTTTCGCGTTCAACTATATCCCCTATGCCGGAGCGGCCGCGGGTGTCGCGCTCACCGTGGTGGTCGGTCTGATCAGCGGCGACGGTCTGTGGCTGGGCGCCGTCGCGGGCATCTCGTACCTGTTGCTGACGACGATCGAGGGCCAGCTGGTGACGCCCTATTTTGTCGGCCGCCAGTTGCGGCTCAACACGGTGATCGTGTTTTTGTCGATCGCGCTGTGGGCCTGGCTGTGGTCGATCGTCGGGATGATCGTGGCCACCCCGCTGCTTGTCGCGGTCCGCACCTTTTGCGAATACATTCCGGCACTCGACGGGGTCGGCGCATTCCTGTCCGCGCGCGGCGAGGAGCAGGAGGAAACCAGCGCCCCCAGCGCGACGTGACCTGGGCGACGTGACCTGGGCGACGTGACCCAGGCGGCATGACCGGAAGCGGCGATGCCTCTTGCCAGAGACCGCGTTCGGGCAATCTAGTAACCGGGTCGCTTCGGCGTTGTGCCGCGGCTTCCGCCCGCCGCGATTGCTGCCGGGCGGCGCCGGTATGACGATCCGAGACGCACTCTGAACTTGGTCATGGTCGCGTGATGCCGCTTGTCCTTTACAACTCGCTGACCCGCCGCAAGGAGGTGTTCGAGCCGCTTGATCCCGAGCTGGTGCGCCTGTATGTGTGCGGCCCGACCGTCTACGACCTGGCGCATATC
The DNA here is from genome assembly GCA_050246595.1 of Alphaproteobacteria bacterium. GTDB lineage: Bacteria > Pseudomonadota > Alphaproteobacteria > ATCC43930 > CGMCC-115725 > DATARH01. The sequence goes on along the minus strand of JBFWVT010000050.1, from coordinate 6,414 downwards.
GGCAATGCCCGCGCCGCAATCGTGTTCGACCAGCTTTACCGGTTGCTGCGCCACGCCTACGGCGCCGAGCATGTGCGCTATGTGCGCAACATCACCGATATCGACGACAAGATCATCAACGCCGCGCGCGATGCCGGTGAGCCGATCGCGGAACTGACCCGCCGCACGACTGCGCTGTACCACGCGGACATGGAAGCGCTCGGCGCGCTGCCGCCCGATATCGAGCCGCGCTGCACCGAGCATGTGCCGCAGATGGTCGCGATGATCGAGCGCCTGATCAAAGCCGGTCACGCCTACGCGGCCGAGGGGCATGTGCTGTTCGCGGTCGCCTCGTGGCCCGGCTACGGAAAACTGTCGCGCCGCTCCCGGCAGGAGATGATCGCCGGTGCCCGCGTCGAGGTCGCGCCGTACAAAAAGGACCCCGGCGATTTCGTCCTGTGGAAACCGTCCGCTCCGGATCAGCCGGGCTGGGACAGCCCCTGGGGGCGCGGCCGGCCCGGCTGGCACATCGAATGCTCGGCGATGAGCGCGGCGCATCTCGGCGAGACCTTCGACATCCACGGCGGCGGTCTCGACCTGATCTTCCCGCACCATGAGAACGAGCTGGCGCAGAGCGAGGCGGCGCACGGCGGCAAACCCTTTGTGCGTTTCTGGGTGCATAACGGTTTTCTCAGCGTCGACAGCGCAAAAATGTCGAAATCACTCGGCAATTTTGTCACCGTCCACGAATTGCTGGAGCAGGGTATTCCCGGCGAGGCGATCCGTCTGGCGCTCTTATCGACGCATTACCGCGACCCGCTCGACTGGACCGACGAGAAGCTGGAGCAGGCGAAAGCGGCGCTCGACCGCTGGTATCGCGCGCTGTCGTTGGGCGACGGGTCGCCGACCCCCGCGTCTGCGCCAAAGGTGGTCGAAGCGCTCGAAGACGATCTGAACACGCCGCAGGCGATCGCCCGTCTGCACGAGCTTGCCGGGGCAGTGTTCCGCGCCGAGGACGCGGCCGAGCGGCTCGCTCTGCAAAAAGAGCTTCTTGCGGCGGGCGAGCTGCTTGGCCTGCTGACCGCGCACCCGATGCAGTGGCTTCAGGGTGCCTCGCTCGGCGAGGCCGAACCGATCGAGATGCGCATCGCCGACCGCACCCGCGCCCGCAAGGAGCGCCGCTTCGCCGATGCCGACCGCATCCGCGCCGAACTCGCCGCCGAGGGCATCGTCCTCGAAGACCGCCCCGACGGCACGACCAAGTGGCGCCGGGCGTGAACACAATTCCAGTCGGCACGGTTTTTACCCCCTCTCCGCCCCTGGGGGCGGAGAGGGCCGGGGTGAGAGCCCACCCCGGACTTGATCCGGGGTGGGGGATTCCAGGGCGTTTGCCGACACCCACCTCACCCTCCCACCGCTGCGCGGTGGGCCCCTCCCTCTCCCCCCTGAAGGGCGGAGAGGGAAGCCTTGCGCAGTCCTGACAATGGCCGGCACCAATCATAGCCGCGAACCCGTCACCGGCGGGCCGGCGATCATTTTGGTCGAGCCGCAGCTCGGCGAGAATATCGGCACCGCGGCCCGCGCAATGATGAATTGCGGTCTCGACGATCTGCGCCTTGTCCGTCCCCGTGACGGCTGGCCGAACGACAAGGCCGTCGCGGCAGCATCGGGCGCCGATGCGGTGCTCGCCAAGGCCCGCCTCTATCCAAGCGTCGCGGCGGCAATCGGCGATCTGGTGCATGTCTACGCCTCGACCGCGCGCGACCGCTACATGGTCAAGCGCGAACTGACCCCGCGCCATGCCGCCGCCGAGATGCGCGGTTTTCTTGCTTCCGGCGAGAGTTGCGGCGTGTTGTTCGGCCCGGAGCGCACCGGTCTTGTCAACGACGACATCGCGCTGGCCGATACGGTCGTGACCGTGCCGCTGAACCCGGCTTTTGCGTCATTGAACCTGGCGCAGGCGGTGCTGATCGTCGGCTATGAATGGTTCACCGCGCAGACCGAACCGCCGCCGGAGACGATGCATCGCGGTCACAGCCGCGCCGCGACAAAGGAAGAACTGCTGCGGTTTTTCGATCATTTCGAGGAAGCGCTGGTCGAGAGCGGGTTTCTGCGCCATCCCGACAAGCGCCCGAGCATGACCCGCAACCTGCGCAACCTGTTTCAGCGCGCCGGGTGCACCGAGCAGGAATTGCGCACCCTGCATGGCGTCATCACCGCCTTTATGGGACCGCGCAAGCGCGGCGGGGTCTCGGATTCATAGGATGGGCTTCCCTGGCTTTTGCCGGGTCCGCCCATTCTCCGGGTTCCGAAATTTATCAGCCCCGTCCCGCCACAAGCGCTGGATCTCGCGATATCCGATCGCAGCGATCCCTGCCTCTTCGCACCATTCGGCGACCGCGCCGCTCGCGAACAGCGCGTATTCCCGCGTGCGCCAGCCGGCATGATCCGGGGCGATGATCTCGATCTCTCCCGGTATCGTCGCGTGCAGGGCGAAATGCGTCACGCCGGGCCGCAGGTCTGCAACAGCCTCGCGGTAACGCGGTCGGGTCTGATCGGCCGCGACCGGCAATGTGCCGCGGAAATGGTCGATGACCGGCAGCCCGACCGCGTCGAGACGGGCCAGCGCCGCCGCATAGCTCTCCGTCTCAGGCGCCCACTTGATGCCGCGCGGCAGGACCGGCACGAGACCGTATTCCAGCCCCAGCCGGATATGCAGATCGAGCAGTTCGGGCAGCATCGCCGCCGCCATGTGCGCGTCGATATGGGTCGGAGCAATTCCCGCCGCGACCGCCAGTTCGATCTGTGCGCGCAATTCGGATTCGGCCGCCTCCGGCACGAGATGCGCGCGCAGCGAGGCGACATCGCGCCGGAGATACCCATCCTCATCGATCAGCCCCGACGCGCGGCTGGTCGTCGAAAGCGGCCGCCAGCGGTAATGCCGCCACTCGCTGGTCAGCGTCAAATGCACCCCGAGATCAAGCGTCGCGTCATCGGAAGCCGCCTCGGCGATCTCGCGAAACCACGGGCACGGCACCATCACCGAACCGCTTGTGACAAACCCGGCCCGCGCCAGATCGAGAAAGGCGCGGTTCGCGCCGTGGCACATCGCGAGATCGTCTACGTGCAGAATGACCGCGCGCTCAAGCCCGAGTTTTTCGGCGAGGCTCATCTCGGCCTCTCGTCCGGCCGGGTGCCCGATCCGCGGGCTTGCCCGCCGAGGGGTAGGTTCTGCTGTCGCAAAACTTTCCCCTCGGCCGGGCTGCCCGTGTCAAATTTTCCGACGTTGCGCCGCGGTGCGAGCGCGACGGTACAGACCAAACCCGAGCAGCGCTGAGCCCAGCAGGGCCATCGATGCCGGTTCCGGAACAGGCGCAGGCGTCGCTACCGTGTTCGAGCAGTTGACGCCCGCGCCGAGCGTCTGATCGCAGCTCTGCGAGATGAGAACTGTCTGCCCCAGACTGTCGGGACCGGCAGTTATTGTGCCGGTGTAGTTCACATCAATACGGCCCTGTACCCCCGCCGCGGTAGGAATCAGCTGGATTATATCAGCGTCGTCAATATTGATCGTGTAGTTGCTGGCCAAACCGACGGTTGTGACGTTGAAATCAACGACACCGCCGATCTCAAAGGCATCCGCGCCGAGGCTTATATCGGTTATACCGAGAAAAATACCAGTACCAGCCTGGTTGATGAATGCGTCTGCATACTCCTTATGGTCGATCCCCACCACTATGTCGGTCAGAGCGCCGTTATTGAACGTGACGTCCCCAAGCGGCACAAACCCGAAAGTACCAGGCAGTGCCGCCGCGTCGTTCGGAACCGCCGCCATTCCGATGATTGCGGCGACTGCGGCCCCCGCAACCTGTGTCAGAAATCTCATCCTCATCCTCCGTTATTGGGCCTCTCGGCCGCTTGCCGCGCCCTTGTGGTACTTGCAAGCTGCATGCCATTCAAGGATCATTCAGAGAAGTCAACAGGGTAGGGAAAAACCACGGATACACCGGCCGGCAAAGTGTAAAGTTTGGCGACATCCTCCCAGGTCCGGATGGGACAGGTAAGGTTCACCACCCCTCGACTGCCTCGGTGTGGCCGATTGCCACCGGATGATAAAGCCGGAAGGTGTCAGATTGAGGAATTTCTCTCTAACCTAATGATAAAAGTATCAAAAACCGCTACAGAACCGCAGGGGCGAGCCTATCGGAAACATCCCTCGGAGACACCCCTCAAGACGTCGGAATTCTTTACAGCATGGCCGCCGGCGCGATGCAAGGGCGATCTCTCGGTCTGATTGTGGCAGGGTATGTTGTTCATTCCGAAGCGGCGGCCGGTCCAGGAACCGCGTTCCGGGATGACGGTGTCACAATTCCAACCGAGACACTGCCGACGGAAGCGTCGGGATATCTTACACACGATCGATCGCGGCGGGTGATTTCGCGTCCTTCGCTCGGTCCCGGACCGACCTGCACGGTGACATCGGCCGGTCGCCGTCGATCGGGATTGCGCGCGCCATGTCGGAATCGGCCGCGCTGCCCACGCACCAGAGAACGGGCTTCGCATCGCGCCTCTCCGCGGGCCAAATCTGCGCGGGCCGAGGCCGGCGCGGTCCTCGGAGCCGATCGACGATTTCCTCGTCGTGCACTCTGTTACGGTGCGGTCGCGGTAGTACAATCACGGCCATGCGCATCCTTTATCACGTCACCTTGTCGCCGTTCTCGCGCAAGGTGCGCATCGTGCTTGCCGAGAAGGGTCTCGAATTCACGCTGAAATTCGAGAAGACCTGGGAGAGGCGGCCGGAATTTCTGGCGCTCAACCCGGCCGGCGAGGTGCCGGTGCTGATCGAGCCGAACGGCGCGGTATTGGCCGGCGCCGAGGCGGTTGTCGAGTATCTCGACGAAATCTACCCCGATATCAGGCTGATCGGCGCCACCCCGGCCGAGCGCGCCGAGGTCCGGCGGCTGACCGCCTGGTTTGACGTCAAGATGAATTTCGAGGTCACCGAAAACCTGCTCGGCCAGAAGATGATGCGCCGCTATCGCAGTCCGGGACAGCCGACGATGCAGCCGAGTTCACAGGCGATTCGCGCCGGGCATGCCAACCTGCCCTACCATCTCGATTATATCGGCTATCTGGTCGAGCGGCGGCGCTGGCTGGCGGGCGATCATTTCTCGGTCGCCGACATCAGCGCGGCGGCGCATCTGTCGAGCCTCGACTATCTCGGCGACGTGCCGTGGGAGGCGCACGAACCGGCCAAGGAATGGTACGCGCGCCTCAAGTCGCGCCCGAGCTTCCGCGCGATCCTGGCCGACCACGTCCCCGGCGCCCCGCCGCCGCCGCATTACGCCGACCTCGATTTTTGAGGACCGCCCGCCAAATGGGGCGACCGGGGGAAATTCCCTGCGGCAGGGAATTTCTTCCCGTCCGGCGGCGGAATTTAGCGGCTACCGGTAGGCCCGCCGCCGCGATGGATTTTTGAAGCCTGCACGGATAATCCGTGTCTCGATGCGTGATGACGAATTCGCATGGGATGACGATAAGGCGGTCCAAAATCGCCGGGTTCATCGCGTGAGCTTCGAGGAAGCGGCACTCGCCCTCCGTGACCCATTTGCGATCGAGTGGCCCGATAACCGTGAAAATTATGGCGAGGAACGGGGCGTTCTCGTCGGCATGAGCCAGGGACAGTTATTGACTGTCGTTTATACCGAACGAGGCGATCGCCTGCGCGTCATCTCGGCCCGAAAGGCGACAAGGCATGAGCAAGACGACGACGATCGCCAGAATGCGCCGTGACGGCGTCCTTGTGCGCGTCGCGCCTGACGGGACCGAGTCGATGATGCCGATCCCATCGCCAACGCCGATGACGCCGGAAGAGATCGAAGCAGCCGCGGCTGCCGACCCCGATGCGCGTCCGTTCACCCCCGAAGAGCTGGCGAAAGCCCGCCGCGTGCCGCGCGTCAAGACATTGCGCCGGGCGCTCGGTCTGACACAGGAGGAATTCGCCGCGCGCTATAGCATCCCGCTCGGCACGCTGCGCGACTGGGAGCAGGGCCGCTCCGAACCCGACCAGCCAACACGCGCCTATCTCACCGTCATCGCGCACGACCCGGAAGGCGTGCGCAAAGCGCTTACAAGCTACGCAACTTCGTAGGATAGAGCGTATGCGAAGCTCATCATCTCGACGCCGAACGACAGCATGGGCTTCGCGTTGCTCAGCCCATCCTACGACCTACTGAAGCCGCCGAGGTAATCTGTTAACCATCGCTGTAATCGCGATGATTCTCGGTTTGACAGTGTAGAAATGGAGCTGTTTAATCTTACTGCGTCAGGAAATTGCCAGCTCTGACGTGACTGTCCGAGCTACCCTGAGAGAGGATTTTCTTGGGGGAACGGGGCATGAGCGAGGATCGGCAGGAACGGTTCGCGGCCTATGTCGAG
>JBFWVT010000049.1:0-35514 GCA_050246595.1 Alphaproteobacteria bacterium | reverse complement strand
GCAAATCCTGTGAATAGGGTCTGGGCATGCGTGCTGGCCTCCGCCCCCCAGCCAGCATCTTGCGCAGAGATCCCCGCGCCGGGGAACCCCTATCCCGTTTCAACCAGACCCGATCACACTCTAGGGAGCAGCGGCCCGGCTACGGCGGCGCGCCGGGCACCGTGCGATCAGCCCGGCGAGCAGCAACGCCAGATCCTGCTGACTGTAAGGTTTCAGCAGCCGCGGCAACTCCAGATCGCGATCGGCCGGCAGTTCGGCATATCCGGTCACCAGGATGATCGGCAGTTCCGGGCGGTTGCGCCGGAGATAAAAGGCAAGCTCGGTGCCGGACATGCCGGGCATGGCATGATCGGTGACGACGAGATCGACATCCTCGTCCGAGCGCAGCAGCTCCAGCGCCGCTTCGCCGGAGCCGACCTCGATCGCGATATGGCCGAGATCTTCGAGCATCGCGACGGTCCCGGCCGCCACGATCGGGTCGTCCTCGACAACGAGCACGCGGCAGCAGCCGATCTCCGCGATCCGGGGCGGGTTTTTCGGCCGCGCCGGCTCGATCCTCCTGCCTTCGGAGACCGGCAGCCAGAGTTCGACCTGCGTGCCGGCGCCGTCCTGGCTGGTGATGCGCATCGCGCCGCCCGATTGGGCGACCAGACCATCGACCATCGAGAGACCGAGACCCGTGCCGCGGCCGGCGCCCTTTGTCGTGAAAAACGGCTCGGCGGCGCGCTTCAGCGTCGCCTCGTCCATACCGTGCCCGGTATCCCGCTCGGCGATGCAGACATAATCGCCCGGCGCCAGACCGGGGACCTCGCCCGCCGCCACCCGCTCGCGATAGGCCGAAATCGTCAGCCTGCCGCCGAGCGGCATCGCATCGCGCGCATTCAGCGCCAGGTTCAACAGAGCCAGTTCGAGCTGATTGCGATCGACCCGGGTCGGCGGCAGATCGGTCTCGAATTCGGTGGCGATCTGGATGGCGGGACCGAGCGAACGCTGCAACATGTCCAGCATGCCCTCGACCAGCGCCGGAATCTCGACGGTTTCGGGTTTCAGCTCCTGTCGCCGGGCGAAAGCGAGCATGCGTTTGGTCAGCGTCGCGCCGCGCTCGGCGCCCTGGATCGCGCCATCGACCAGACGCCGCGCCTTGGGGTTGTCCGAAACGATCTTGTGCAGCAATTCGAGATTGCCGAGCACCGCCATCAGCAGATTGTTGAAATCATGCGCAACCCCGCCGGTCAGCTGCCCCAGGCTCTCGATCTTCTGCATTTCGTGGACTTGCGCGAGAGCGGCTTCGCGTTCGCGCGTGCGTTCCTCGACCCGGTGTTCAAGCTCGGCATTGGTCTGCGCCAGCTCGGCGGTGCGCTCCTCGACCCGCCGTTCAAGCTCGGCATTGAGCGTTTCGAGCTGCCGGGTCTTGCGGTAAAGCTCGGCGAACACCCGGACCTTGGCGCGCAGCAGATCGGGGATCACCGGCACCGGGACGTAATCGACCGCGCCCACCGCATAACCGCGCAACAGATCGAGATCGGTGACCTGAATGGCCGACACAAAGATGATCGCGGTTTTCTGAAAGCGGGGATGCTCGCGGATCATCCCCGCCAGCTCGAAACCGTCGAGATCGGGCATGCAAACATCGATCAGCACAACGGCGACATCGTTTTTGAGGAGCTGTTCGAGCGCCGCATTGGCCGATCCGGCCTTGATCAGGTTCTCGCCTAGCTCGCTGAGGATCACCTCATATGACAGCAGTTTGCCCGGCTGGTCATCAACCAGCAGGATATTGACCTTTTCCTCCTCACCCACGGGCCAGCCTCTCCCAAGTCCCTTACCGGTGCAGCCACATGCGCAGGGCCGAGAGCAGCTGCTCGGTGTTGACCGGTTTTGCGAGATAATCCGAGGCGCCGGCGTCGAGACATTTCTCGCGATCGCCCTTCATCGCCTTGGCGGTCAGCGCGATGATCGGCAGACGCCGGAACGCCGGATTTTCCCGGATTGCCCGGATCGTCTGATACCCGTCCATCTCCGGCATCATGATATCCATCAGGACGATCGTCAGCTCCGGGGTCGCCTCGACCAGATCGATCGCCTCGTTTCCGGTCGTCGCGGTCAGAACCCGCATGCCGCGCCGTTCGAGAACGCTGCTCAAAGCAAAGATATTGCGCGCGTCGTCGTCAACCAGCAGCACCGTCTTCCCGACCAGGTCTTCATCCGAACTGTGCAGCCTCTCGATCATCCTCTGCTTCTCGGGCGGCAGATCGGCGACGACCCGGTGCAGAAACAGCGCCGTTTCGTCGAGCAGACGCTCGGGCGACTCGACCCCCTTTACGACAACGCTGCGGGCCATCGTGTGCAGCTGCAAATCCTCCTCCGGCGACAATTCCCGTCCGGTGAACACGACGACGGGAAGTTCGGCCAGGGAAGGCGTGTCGCGCAGCTGCGCCAGCAGGTCGAAGCCGGACATATCGGGCAGCCGCAAATCGAGGACGATGCAGTCGGGGACGCCGTTGCGCAAGACCGCCAGCGCCTCGGCGCCGCTCGACACCGTCACCAGATCGAGATCGTCATGGCCGAGCAGTTCGGCGATGCTCAGCTGTTCGGAGGGGTTGTCCTCGACGACCAGCAGACGCTTGCGCCGCGTCTGGACAAAACCCTTGATGCGCGCCAGCGCCGCTCCGAGTTCCTGCGTCGAAGCCGGCTTGCTCAAGAACGAGAACGCGCCGCGCGCCAGCCCGTGCTGGCGATCCTCGTCGAGCGTGACGACCTGCACCGGGATGTGCCGGGTAGCGGGGTCCTGCTTGAGCTGGGTCAGAACCGTCCAGCCGAGCATGTCGGGCAGGAAGACGTCGAGCGATATCGCGGTCGGCCGGTATTCGCGGGCCAGGGCCAGCGCGTCGGCGCCGCGCGTCGCGATCAGCACCTTCAGACCCTGGTTGCGCGCCAGTTCGGCGATTAGGCGGGTATAATGCGGATCGTCCTCGACGATCAGCAGCACCGCGTCCCCCGGCGCGATAGCGTCACGATCGTCCGGCAGGCTGGTCACGGCGGCGGCGGGGCGGGCCGGCATCATCGCGTCCCAGGTGCCGACCGGCTCCCGTCGCGGTGCCGCCGGCCGGCTGACGATCGGGGAACCGAGCGAGCGCAGCGGCAGATAAAGCGTAAAGGTGCTGCCGACACCCGGTGTGCTGCGCAGCTGGATTTCGCCGCCCAACAGGTTCGACAGCTCGCGGCTGATCGCGAGACCCAGCCCGGTGCCGCCGTATTTCCGGCTCGTGCTGGCGTCGGCCTGCTGAAACGCCTCGAAGATGATCCGCTGTTTCTCCGGCAGGATGCCGATCCCGGTATCCGCCACCTCGAAGGCGACCACCGCCGGCGCGGCGCGCAGCACCGGATGGTCCGCGCTCCAGCCGGAACTCGCCTGATAGATTCTCAGCCGAACGCCGCCCTGCTCGGTGAATTTGAAGGCATTCGACAGCAGGTTCTTGAGCACCTGTTGCAGCCGCTTCGAATCGGTCGTGATGCTCTGATCGAGGTTGCGGTCGATCTCGACATCGAATGACAGTTTGCGGTTTTCCGCCTCGTGCCGGAACGGGCGGGCCACCATGCCGACCAGGTTGCTGAAGTAGATTTCCTCGATCTCGACCGAGACCGTTCCCGACTCGATCTTCGACAGATCGAGAATATCGCTGATCAGGTTCAGCAGATCGGTCCCGGCGCTGTGGATCGTGCGGGCGAACTCGACCTGCCGCGGCGAGAGATTGCCGTCCGGATTTTCGCTCAGCTGCTGTCCCAGCACCAGGATGCTGTTGAGCGGCGTGCGCAGCTCGTGCGACATATTGGCGAGGAACTCGGATTTGTATTTCGAGGTCAGCGCCAGCTCGGCCGCCTTCTCCTCGACGGCGCGCCGCGCCTGCTCGATTTCCTGGTTTTTGCGCTCGACCTCGACATTGCGCTCGGCGAGCTGCTGCGCCTTTTGTTCGAGCTGTTCGTTGGTCTGCTGCAACTCCCGCTGCTGCGCCTGCAATTCGGCCGCGAGCTGCTGCGATTGCATCAGCAGCCCCTCGGTCTGCATCGTCGCCTCGATGCTGTTCAGCACGATGCCGATGCTGGCGGTCAGCTGTTCGAGAAACGAAATCTGCAAATCGGTAAAGCTGCCCATCGAGGCCAGCTCGATGACCGCCTTGACCTGTCCTTCGAACAGCACCGGGAGAACGATCAGATTGTTCGGCGGCGTCTGCAACAAACCCGACGTGATCGGCACGACATTCTCGGGCAGATGCGTCAGCAGCAGCCGTCTGGCGTCGAGCGCGCACTGCCCGACAAGGCTCTGACCAGGGCGCAGGCGAGCGGGGTGGCCGTTGACCTGGCTGTCGGCATAGGCCGAGAGCTGACGCAGATCGCTGTCCGGCTCGACCACATAGATCACCCCGTTCTGCGCGTTGACCAGCGGCGCCAGCTCGGAGAGCAGCATCCTCCCGACCGTCGCGAGATCGCGCTGGCCTTGCAGCATGTTGGTGAACCGCGCGAGATTGGTTTTCAGCCAGTCCTGCTCGGTGTTGCGCTCGGTCGTCAGGCGCAGATTGCCGATCATCGTGTTGATATTGTCTTTCAGCTCGGCGACCTCGCCGCGTGCATCGACCTGGATCGACCGGGTCAGATCGCCCTTTGTGACCGCCGTCGCGACCTCGGCGATCGCGCGCACCTGCGTCGTCAGATTGGCCGCGAGCAGATTGACGTTGCCGGTCAGGTCCTTCCAGGTGCCGGAGGCGCCCGGCACGTTGGCCTGTCCGCCGAGACGGCCCTCGACCCCGACCTCGCGCGCCACCGTCGTGACCTGATCGGCGAATGTCGCCAGCGTCCCGGTCATGTTGTTGATCGTATCGGCGAGGGCGGCCACTTCGCCCATCGACTTGACGGTCAGGTTCTGCGTCAGATCGCCGTTGGCGACCGCGGTGACGACCTTGACGATGCCGCGCACCTGCTCGGTCAGATTGACGGCCATGACGTTGACGGTGTCGGTCAGGTCCTTCCAGGTGCCGGCCACCCCGGGCACCTGCGCCTGACCGCCGAGCTTGCCTTCGGTGCCGACCTCGCGCGCCACCCGCGTCACTTCCGACGCGAAGGCGTTGAGCTGATCGACCATCGTGTTGATCGTGTTCTTCAGCCCGAGGATTTCGCCGGAGACATCGACCGTGATCTTTTTCGACAGATCGCCGTTGGCGATCGCGGTCGAGACGGCGGCGATGTTGCGCACCTGGTTGGTCAGATTGCCGGCCATCGAGTTGACCGAGTCGGTCAGGTCCTTCCAGGTGCCGGCCACCCCCTGCACCACCGCCTGACCGCCGAGCCGTCCCTCGGTGCCGACCTCGCGCGCCACCCGCGTCACCTCGGCGGCGAACGAGCGCAGCTGATCGACCATCGTGTTCAGGGTCTCCTTCAGCAGCAGGATCTCGCCGCGCACGTCCACGGTGATTTTTTTCGACAGGTCGCCGTTGGCGATCGCGGTGGCGACCTCGGTGATGTTGCGCACCTGACCGGTCAGGTTCGAGGCCATGTTGTTGACATTGTCGGTCAGGTCCTTCCAGGTGCCGGCGACGCCGGGCACCACCGCCTGACCGCCGAGCCGCCCTTCGGTGCCGACCTCGCGCGCCACCCGCGTCACCTCCGACGCGAAGGCGTTGAGCTGATCGACCATCGTGTTGATGGTGTTCTTCAGTTCGAGGATTTCCCCCGACACATCGACCGTGATCTTCTTCGACAGATCGCCGTTGGCGATTGCGGTCGAGACGGCGGCGATGTTGCGCACCTGGCTGGTCAGGTTCGAGGCCATCGAGTTGACGCTTTCGGTCAGGTCCTTCCAGGTGCCGGCGACGCCGAGAACATTGGCCTGACCGCCCAGCTTGCCTTCGGTGCCGACCTCGCGCGCCACCCGCGTCACCTCGCCGGCGAAGGCGTTGAGCTGATCGACCATCGTATTGACGGTCTCCTTCAGCTGCAAAATCTCGCCGCTGACATTGACGGTGATCTTTTTCGACAGATCGCCGCCGGCGATGGCGGTGGCGACCTCGGCGATGTTGCGCACCTGCGCCGTCAGGTTCGAGGCCATCGAGTTGACATTGTCGGTCAGGTCCTTCCAGGTGCCGGCGACACCGGGCACCCGCGCCTGACCGCCGAGCCGTCCCTCGGTGCCGACCTCGCGCGCCACCCGCGTCACTTCCGACGCGAAGGCGTTGAGCTGATCGACCATCGTGTTGATCGTGTCCTTCAGCTCGAGGATTTCGCCGGACACATCGACGGTGATCTTGCGCGACAGGTCGCCGCGCGCCACCGCGGTCGTCACCTGCGCGATGTTGCGCACCTGCGCCGTCAGATTGCCGCACATCGCGTTGACCGAGTCGGTCAAATCCTTCCAGGTGCCGGCGACGCCGGGCACCACCGCCTGACCGCCGAGCCGCCCTTCGGTGCCGACCTCGCGCGCGACCCGCGTCACCTCGGAGGCAAAGGAGCGCAGCTGATCGACCATCGTGTTGATGGCTTCCTTAAGCTGCAGGATCTCGCCGCGCACATCGACCGTGATCTTTTTCGACAGATCGCCATTGGCGACCGCGATCGTGACATCGGCGATGTTGCGGACCTGCGCGGTCAGGTTCGAGGCCATCGAATTGACGCTTTCGGTCAGCTCGCGCCAGACGCCGGTGACCTCGTGCACCTGCGCCTGACCGCCGAGCTTGCCGTCGGTGCCGACCTCGCGCGCGACCCGCGTCACCTCGGAGGTGAAGACGCCGAGCTGCTCAATCATCGTGTTGACGATCGTCGCGAGCCACAAAAACTCCCCCTGCAACGGCCGGCCGTCGACATCGAGCCGCACGGTCTGCAGCAGGTCGCCGCGCGCCACGGCGGTGATCGCCTGCGTCACCGCGTTGGTCGGCCACAGCAAATCGTCGATCAGGGCGTTGACCGAACCCTCCATGTCGCCCCACGCGCCGTGCGCCAGGGTCAGCTTTACCCGCTTCTGGGTGCGGCCCTCGCGGCCGACGACCTGACCGACATGCTTCAGCTCCTGCGCCATCCGCTCGTTGGCGGCGACGATTTCGTTGAACGTGTCGGCGATCTTGCCGGCGAGACCGCTCCTGTCATTGGGCAGCCGCACCGAGAAATCGCCATAGCGGACCGCCTGCAAGGCATTCAGCATCTGGCGCAGATCGAATTCCTGCTCGCCATTCGCGACGCTGCCGGGCCGGGTCGGCTCGAACTCCGCAACCGACGCGTGATCCACGGGTGGGGGTGATTGGGTTCCGGTGGTGATCTCGGCAAGACCGTCGGCAACTGGCTCCATGCTCTCTCCTGCGACCCGCGAGACAAACAACCTGCATCCGCCGTCGCTGTCCGCGACGATGCTTCGCGGTTACTGAAAGTGCTTGGACCCAAATCGGCTCGTGACCCCGCCCGCTGATCGACAGCCCTGGCCGATGCCGCAGTAGGAGATAAATCTTAGCACGGGTCAATCGGCGGCGCTGTCTCAGTTTGAAATTGGCCCGCCGCGTCGCCCCGGAGCAACCCTTCGGGACCGCCGGCAATCCTGAAGCGCCCTCGACCCGATCGGCAGATGGCGCCCGGCCGATGCTCGACCGCGCCAGGGTCTTGACCGCTTGACAGGCAATCCGGATCGCGGCGACAGTCCCGGCGCGCGTGGCGCCAGTGCCACAGGCACAGGCAACACCGGGAAATCCATGCCGCGCGACCGCGGACCGCCGCAAGTCGCGGACCCGCGCGATATAAGCGAGCAGTAATTACGATGAGCGCCGACTGAACAGATAATGCCCATAGTCGAGGAAACCGTCCTTTCCTTTGTACGGAGTTCGATCAGATCGGCCTGGATGCTGGAGCTTCTGCTGCTGTTGCGCCGCGACCCGCAGCGGCAATGGACGACCGACGCTCTGGTGGACGAAGTACGCGGCAGCATCGCGCTGGTTACCGAAAGCCTGAAGACGCTGAGGGAGATCGGGCTGGTCGCGCTGACCGATGCCGAAGCCTATTTTTACAGACCCGAAACACCGGAACTCAACGACCTGGCCGCCGCGCTTGTCGAACTTTACAGGCAAAAACCGACGACGGTTCTGAAAACGATCTTCACATCACCCAGCGATAAAATCCAGTCCTTCTCGGATGCCTTCTTGATCGGCAGGGACGACAAGAAATGATCGGCTTCCAAGCCATCGTATACTTGCTCTGCTTTCTCAGCAGCACGCTTTGCTTTTATCTGCTGCTGAGCGGGTACAGAAGGCAGCGGGAGCGGCTGCTGCTGTGGAGCAGTCTGTGCTTCGGTCTGCTGGCGCTGAACAATCTGCTGGTATTTCTCGATATAATCGTATTGCCCGATTTCAATCTCGTGCCCCTGCGATCGCTTACCGCGCTCGGGGCTGTTGCGCTTCTTCTCTATGGATTTATCTGGGAAATCGAATAAGAAAGACCGACCCGATGAACTTTATATCCGGTATGATCACTACAGGATTTCTTGTCGCCGGTCTGTTTTTTCTCAAGTTCTGGTTTCGCAGCCGAGATGTTCTTTTCTTTATTTTTGCGGTGGCTTTCTGGCTGTTTGCGGCAAACCAGGTACTGCTGGTGATCCTGGACCTGCCGCGCGAGGAACAGGGTTGGGTTTATCTGTTGCGGCTGGCCGCCTTTGCCTTGATCGTGATCGCGATCGCCCAGAAAAACCTGGCGCGCCGGGTCGGCCGGTAGCCCTGAACCGGTCGAACCGAGACCGCCATCGGGCACGATCATCATCGGCGTGCGCCGCGATACGCGAACTGATATGAGAGCGGCCGGACAACGGAGAGCCTCATGCCGTCGCAATCGCAATCGCCGCTCGCGGTCTATCAGACCCATCTCGATCGGGGAGAACTGGCCTATCAATGGAGTCCGGCGGCCGGGCGCGCCGTGTTCTATCCGCGCGTGATCTGCCCGTTCACCGGCAGCACCGCGCTCGAATGGCGGATCGCCTCCGGTCTCGGCACGGTCTACGCGACGACCGTGACCCACCCGGCGCAGGGCGAGCCGTACAATGTCGCGCTGATCGATTGCGACGAAGGGTTTCGCCTGATGAGCCGGGTCGAGGAGATCGACCCGATGCAGGTCAGGATCGGCATGCGGGTGCGCTTCCGGGTCCACCGGCCCAGTGGCGATAAGGGCGGCGACGAGCCGGCAATCCCGGTCTTCACTCCGGCGGAGGGCGCGCAATGAGCGGACTGACACGCGGCGGCGCGGCGATCGTCGGCGCGGCGGAAAGCGACCTCGGTCAGGTGGGAGAAGGGTTCAACGTCATCGATCTGATGGCGCAGGGCATCGCCCGCGCGCTCGACGATTGCGGTCTCAATCTGCGCGACGTGGACGGGCTGTTCTGCGCCACGACGCAGGCCCGCACCTCCGGGCTGTCGCTCGCCGAATATCTCGGGATTTCTCCGGCCTATATCGACACGACGATCCTCGGCGGCTCGTCGTTCGAGTTTCACGTCGCGCACGCGCTGGCGGCGATCCAGCTCGGGCTGTGCCAAGTCGCGGTGATCGCCTATGGCAGCACGCAGCGCAGCGTCGGCCGGCGGCAGGCCTCGGTGCGCGAGGTCAATCCCTACGAAACGCCGTTCCGCCCGTTTCTGCCGCCGACCGCCTATGCGCTGGCCGCCTCGCGCCACATGCACCAATTCGGCACGACGCGCGAGCAGCTGGCCGAGGTCGCGGTGGCGGCGCGGCAATGGGCGCTGCTGAACCCGGCCGCCTGGGAGAAAAAGCCGCTCAGCGTCGCCGACGTGCTCGGCGCGCGGATGATCAGCTATCCGTTCACGGTGCGCGATATCTGTCTCGTCACCGATGGCGGCGGCGCGATCGTGATGACCGCCCCCGACCGGGCCCGCTCGCTGAAGAAGAAACCGGTTCATGTGCTCGGGGTCGGCTCGGCGATCACCCACGCCAGCATCTCCGGCATGCCCGATCTGACCGTGACCGGCGCGCTTGAATCCGGAAGGCAGGCCTATGCGATGGCCGGGATGAAACCGGCCGATATCGACGTGCTCGAACTCTACGACGCGTTCACGCTCAACACGATCCTGTTCCTCGAAGACCTCGGCTTCTGCAAAAAAGGGGAAGGCGGGCCGTTTGTCTCCGGCGGAAGGATAGCGCCGGGCGGCTCGCTGCCGGTCAACACCAATGGCGGCGGGCTGTCCTACTGCCATCCCGGCATGTACGGGCTGTTTCTGCTGATCGAGGCCGTGCGCCAGTTGCGCGGCGAATGCGGCGCGCGTCAGGTGGCGGGAGCCGAAACCGCGATCGCGCACGGCAATGGCGGCGTGCTGTCGTCGCAGAGCACGGTCATTCTGGGGACCGAAGCGACGGTGTAAAGGGCGGCTGCGGGCTGGAGCCCGGGTTTTATCGCAGTTCCGGCCTGCGCCGGGCTGCGATATCGGGGCGGCGGCTACCGCACCGTCATCGGAATGCCTTCTCAATGGTAAAGTAGCGCCACTGTTTCCAGATATGGAGGCGCCATGGCGTTCGACACGCTCACCTACGCCCGAAAACTGAAAGCGGCCGGGATGCCAGACGCGCAGGCCGAGGCCGTCGCCGAGGCGACCCGCGACATCCTAACGACTGAAGCCGCGACTAAGGCCGACATAACCGGCCTCAAGCACGACATCGAGAACGTGCGCCACGAGATCGAGATCGTCCGGCGCGAAGTGGCCGAGATGGGTCTGCGCGTGACCGTCCGGCTCGGGGCACTGATCGCCGTCGGCGTCGGCATCCTGGCCGCCCTCATCAAGCTCTAGCTGCCTTGGCGGCTTTTCCACAGGACTCTGCCACACCCCTACTCTGCCCCTGACTGAGATTGAGTATTTGAAGAAAAAGCGCTTGCGAACACGTCGCAGACATGGATGTTGCACAATCCGGCCAGTGACTGTCGGACCGGGACGCCATCCCCCGGCGGGTTGCCGCCCGTTGCGGCGTGGCCTCGCGAGCCATACCTACAGCCGGCTCTCTGCTCTATCTTTCTTTATCGTTCCATCCGTGAGGAGACCCCATGCGCTTCGGGATCATGGCCGTGCCGTTCGCGGCGAGCCTTGCCGCGCTGGTATTGACCGCGGGCGCCGCGCCGGCCGCTGCCGCGGTCGGCGCCTTCGCCTATGACGAGGCCACCGGGAAATACGGCGCCAGCTGGGATCAGACGAACGAGAAGCAGGCCGAGGAGGCCGCACTCAAGGGCTGCGCGTCGGATAAATGCAAAATCGTTTTCCGCACCGGCGCCGGCCAGTGCGGCGCGATCGCAGCGACCGCGAACGGGAAGATCTGGGGCGGCGCCAGACGGGAGAAGCGCGAGGAGGCCGAAAAAGCCGCCCTCGACGGTTGCGGGAAGCGCGCCGGCGGCGCCGGCCAGTGCAAGGTGCGAACCATCCAATGCAACAAATAGAGCGGCCGGCATGGCGTCTTCTACCGGCGGCAATCGTGCTGTTTCTGTCACTGGTCCCGGCTTTGGCGCTGCCGACCCACCCGGTCTTCGCCGAGACGATCCAGCTCAGAAAGCACGCCGGCAGCTATCTGATCGCCGGGCGGATCAACAACGCGGTCACGGTCAATTTTGTGCTCGATACCGGCGCCTCGGACGTATCGATCCCGGAAGAGGCGGCGCGCGCGCTGGAGCGCGCCAGCAAGCCCGCCGAACCCCTTGGCACAGGCACTTATATTCTGGCGGATGGCTCGAAACAGCGCAAACGGCGCGTCCTGCTGCGCCAATTGACGGTCGGCGGACAGACCGTATCGAATGTGACGGCCAGCATCAGCGGACCCGGCAGCCCGCCGCTGCTGGGGCAGAGTTTTCTGTCCAAATTCGCGTCCTGGACGCTCGACAACGAGCGCAGCGCCCTGGTGCTGAAAACCAGGGGCGACACGGCCGCGACGGCGGCGACCGCCGAGAGCGGTACAGGGCCCGGCGGGTCGGGATCGGCTTCAGGAGCGGCTTTCGGGGCCTTTGCCCACGACGGCACCAGCGGGCGCTACGGCGCGAGCTGGAACCAGGAATCGCAGGCGCGGGCCGACGAGGCGGCGCTCAAGGGCTGTGCCTCGCATTCCTGCCGGATCGTCTTCCGCATGGCCGCCCGGCAATGCGGCGCGATCGCGATGACCGAGAACGGCAAGGTATGGGGCGGCGCCACCCGTTCCGGCCGCGACGCCGCCGAGCGCGCCGCCATCGAAAACTGCGAGAAACGCACCAGCATCTCGTGCCGGCTGCGCAGTGTCCAGTGCAACCGTTAGGACCTGTTGTCAGACCGGTCCGGTTGCCGGCTCGGCGCACGGGTCCGGCCTGCGGCCGGCCCAAGAGCCTGCCCCGGACTTGATCCGGGGATAAATTCCGGCCGGGACCCACATTTCGGCTGATTGTGCGGCTGCCCGGTGGATGCTGGCCTACGCCGGTATGACAAGGAGGAAGGAAAAATCGTCCGATTTGCCCATTTGGCGACAGACCCTGGACCCGGACGGATCGGCGCGCCGCCCTTGAAGCCGACCGTTGCCGCAATCTCGCCCCCAACCCGATCCTCCCATCCCGGGCGTGACCCGGAGATTATGGAAGGCAGGGCGGGGGCGTCGGTTGGTCGGGATTACGTCCGCATGAACCCTTCGAGTTCGTTCGCGGCCCAGCTCATCGCCTGCTCAGCCGAGCGTCCCTGCACCGTGTGCTGCGCGATCATCTTGGTCATCGTGGCCTGCGCGAACATCTGCGTCGCGATCGGCACCGGCGCCGGCGCGCCCGAGATCGACACGACAATGTCGCCGCGTGGCGGGTAATTGGCAATCGCACCCGGCGGCGGACCCTGTTTCGCCCAGACATCAAAGTCGAGCTGGTTCTCGAATGACGGCAAGTCGAAGCCCTGGCTGGCCTCGACCAGCTTCTGCGCCTGCGGCCGGTCGGCCAGATAGTGGATCAGGTCCTTCGCCGCGCCCTGGTTTCGCCCGAACTGCCAGGCGGCGAAGAAATAGGTGTTGGCGGCGACAAACCGTCCCTTTGGTCCCTTTGGCGGCGGGAAGGTCCAGCACTGCTCGGCGATCTGCGGCGCATCGCGCTTGGCGACGGCCCAGGCGCTCGGCGGGTTCTGGATCAGACTGCCCTTGCCCGAGATCAGCCACTTGTTGTTGCCGGCATTGTCCCAGGCCCAGACCTCCTGCGGCATGGTCTTGACAAACTTGGCGAACCACTCAAGCACCTGCCGCGTGGCGTCCGACTTGACCGTGATGTTGCCGCTCTTGTCGACCAGCTCGGAACCGTAGGCCTGGAATACCGAGCCGACCCAGTTGACGGCATCGGCCACCGAACTCATCGGCTCGCCAAACGGATGCCCGGCCTTGTTCATCTTTTCGGCGACGGAGAGGAACGTGTCCCAGGTCCAGTTGTCGTGCAGCTCCTTGTTGGGCGGCCCCTGCGCCGGCCACGCCTGCATGACGTCGAGCCCGGCATGCTGCTTGAGCAGATCGGCGCGGCCGACGCACGGGAATGTCGCGTTGCCCCAGACGCCGGGCACCCCGACCCATTTGCCGTTCTGCTTGCCGAGATACTCGGCCGCGTCGCTGACCTTGCCGTTATTGGCGATCAGCTGCTGCATGACCTCGTCCATCGGGACGAGATTGTCGGCCTGCGCCGCGACGTACCAGGTCGGCATCGACAGGATGTCGTGCCCCGATTTGGCCTGCGCCTCGGCGGCGATCGTCAAGAGCAGCTTGTCGCCGTTCGAGGTGATAAAATCGATGTTCAGATCGACCTTGTTCTTGTCCGCCCATTCCTGGCAGATCTTGCGCATCGGGTCGAGCGCGGTCGGCACCCAGTGATCCCAGAAGCCGCAGGACAGACTGCCGGCGGCATAGGCGCCGCTGACGAACGGTGCGCTGATCGCGGAAACCCCGGCCGCCGCGGCGGCCGTCCGCAGCACGGTGCGCCTCGTCAATTTCTGTGACAATGATCCCTCCAAATTCAATCTAAGCGCAAAGATGCGCTTTATTCATACAGATATAATATGGCGCGACCGCCGTGCCCCGCCATTTCGTCGCATTAGCCTAAAGGAGGGTTCAGGTTCCGATTGCGAGCGGGCTGCCGAGCTTGCGCAGCAGCGCGATGACCGAGAGCGGTGTCAGTCTTCCGGTTTTCGGGTTTTCGACGCTCGGCACGTTCTCGATTTCCAGCTTGAGGCGCACCGTGTCGGCCTCGACCTCGATATGATGGATGTTGCGGTCAATCGTAGGATCGGCCCAGATCTCGATCGTGGTGCGGTCCGGGCCGATCCCGGCCAGCGCCAGCGCCGCCGCGACATTGACATTGGCCGGAAACCCGCGCGCCGCCTCGCGGGCGCTGCCGCTGAACACGCATTGCCGTTTCCAGATGCCGCGCACCGAGATGCCGCGTTCGACCAGATACGGCGCGCCGTCGAGTCCGTCGGGCGGTTTGCGCGTGACCATGTGAACCCGCGCGATCGTGCCCTCTGCCGCCGCCTGCACCGCGTCCAGACCCAGCAGCGCGCCGGTCGGCACCAGGATGCGCCCGCCGTGCCGCCGCGCCAGATCGACCAGATCGAAATTGTCGAGCAGCGCGCCGCAGGACAGCGTGACCAGCGTGCGGCCCGCGCCCAGCGCCGGCTCGGCGATGTCGCGCAGCAGCAAAGCCGGGGCGCATTCGACAACAATGTCGAGATCGGCCTGCGCCAGACCGGCCAGCGGCACCACCGGAACCGGCCGCATCAACCCCGCCATCGCCCGTTCCGCCCGCCCGATATCCCGCGCCGAGACGGCGGCGAGCGTCACTCCGTCGATGCCTCCGTGGAGTTTGGGATCGAGATGGGAAGCGACCACCTTGCCGATCGTCCCGAACCCGGCGATGCCGACCCGTAAAGGTTGGTGTATTGCCATGCTTCCGCCTCCCGCCTCACCGTTTCTTTAATGTCATTGCGAGCGAAGCGAAGCAATCCCGCGCCGACAAGGTCCGGTTTCACCGGGATTGCTTCGTCGGCTTCCGGTCTCCTCGCAATGACGTGTCGCGGATCGGGACTACCGCCCCGGCAACACCAGAATTTCCGGCTGCTCCGGCAGATCGGCGCGCGAGACGGTGATGCGCGGCTGCGGCGCGTGCCGCACGCCAAACCCGCGCTCGCCGGCGCGCGCCAGAAACCGCGCCAAGGTCGCGTCGGTAAAGACATGCATCGGGATCGCGATTTTCGCCTTCACCTGCCGCAATACCTCGATCATCTCGGTCTGGTTCAGCGTAAACGAGCCGTCCACCGGCACCAGCACGATATCGATCTGCCCGAGTTCGGCGAGATGCGACTCGGTCAGCGTGTGATGCAGATGCCCGAGATGCGCGATGCACAAATCGCCGAGATTGAACACGAAAATCGAATTGCCGTTATAGCGGGTCTCGCCGAAACCGCGCACATTGGTCGGGACGTTGGTCACCCGCACATCGCGGTACTGCAAATTGTGGTTCGCCATCCCGCCGCCGGGGTCCCAGCCGCGCAATACGTGTGCGACGCCGGGTTCGATCAATTCGGTGAAATGCGTCGAGTGCGCGTTGTTCATCGTCACGATATCGGGGGTCACCCTGGCCCGATGGACGCCGTTGTAGTCGGTGACGATGCGCGCCCCCTCGGGGCTTTCGATCAGAAAACTCGAATGCCCGAGATAGGTGAGCGTGACCGCCCTCTCCTCCGCCGCCGCCCGCCACAGAAGCGGCCCGCGATCGGCGATTACCCCGGTACAGGCCGCGAAGGCGGGTGCGGCAACGCTCAGTACAAATAGAGCGAAAAGAAAAGCATTTAACGCAAAGGTCGCAAAGGACCCGCAATGGTCGCGAAGGCAATGGAATCCTTTGCGTCCTTTGCGCATCCTTCGCGTCCTCTGCGTTAAAGATCTTTTTACTCTTCTGCCCTACAGAACGACCTCGACCAGATACGGCCCCGGTGTTGCCAGCCCCTCGGCGAAGCGGCGGTTGAACCCGTCCATATCGGTGACCCGCGCCCCCGGCACCCCGAGACTTTTCGCGAGGCCCACCCAGTCGATATCCGGGTTCCCCAGATCGAGCATGTCCAACGCCTTGCGCCCCGGATTGCCGGCCCCGACATTGGCCAACTCGCCGCGCAGGATCTGATAGGTCCGGTTCGAGAACAGCACGGTCGTCACGTCCAGCCCCTCGCGCGCCTGCGTCCACAGCGCCTGCACCGTGTACATCGCGCTGCCGTCGGCCTGGAGACCCACCACCTTGCGGTCGGGGCACGCCACCGCCGCGCCGGTCGCCAGCGGCGGCCCCAGCCCGATCGATCCGCCCATGTTCGACAGCCAGTCATGCGGATTGGCCGCCTTGGTCGGCGCGAAAAACCCGCGCCCCGTCGTCACCGCCTCGTCGGCGACAACCGCGTTCTCCGGCAGCAGAGCCCCGATCGATGCGCCCAGCGCCTCCGAATTGATCGCTCCCGTCGCCTTTGTCGGAAGCGGATCGTTGACCACCGGCGCCGGCGTCCCCTTCGCCCCGACCGCCTCCGCCAGCATCTCCAGCGCCGCGATCAGATCCTCGTCCGGCCTTGCCAGCACGTGCCCCTGGCAGCCTTCCGGGGTCAGCAGGCTCGGCTTGTCGGGATAGGCGAAAAACGCGACCGGCATTTTCGACCCCACCAGGATCACATGCTTGAGACCGGCCAGCACCTTCAGCGCCTGATCGACGACATACGGGATGCGCTCAACCGACACCCTCCCGCGCCCGCGCTGCGTCCGCGCGTTCGACCCCTGCGCGATGATCCGCGCGCCGGTTTTCGCGGCGATTTTCCCCGCCAGCGCCAGCCCGTCCTCGCGCACGGCACGCCCGGTGACAAGGATCAAGCAGGGTTCGCCGGAGCGCAGCACCCGCGCCGCCTCTTCGACCGCCTCCGCCGACGGCGCTGGCGGTTTGACCGGGGGCGGCACCGGCACCGGCCCGGACCCCTCGTTCCACGCCGTATCGGCCGGCAGGATCAAGGTCGCGATCCGGCCCGGCGGCATGCGCGCCTGCGCGACCGCCTCGGCCCCATCCGCCGCGATGCCCATTGCGTCGGGCGAGGTCTTGACCCAGTGCGACGATGGTTTCGCCAGCCCCTCGATATCCGAGGTCAGCGGCGCGTCGTATTGCCGGTGATAGGTGGCATGGTCGCCGACGATATTGACCATGCCCGAGGCGGCCTTGTTGGCGTTGTGGATATTGGCCAGCCCGTTGGCCAGCCCCGGCCCGAGATGCAAGAGGGTGGCGGCCGGGTTGTCGGTCATCCGGTAGTACCCGTCGGCCATGCCCGTCACGACCCCCTCGAACAGCCCGAGCACGCAGCGCATCCCTTCGACCCGGTCGAGCGCGGCGACAAAATGCATCTCCGAGGTGCCGGGATTGGCAAAACACACATCAACCCCGCCCCCGACCAGGGTCCGCACCAGACTTTCCGCCCCGTTCATCCCGCCTCTCCCGCTGCCGCCTCGCCACGACCCGCCCGCATCCTGCCCGCGACCGAGAAGCGGGGCAAGAGACCGGGGTCACGGTTACGCCTACGCCCTGTATGTCAGCCCGCCACCGTCATGGCCGGGCTTGACCCAGCCATCCACGCAAAACAAGCCTTTTTGTTCTCCGTGACCCGCATTCCCGCGTACTATCGCGCGGAAAGGCACGTAGAGGGCGGGATGCATCCGGCCAGCAGGGAGCGGTCATGCCGGAGCCGGTAACGATTTCAGCGATGGCGATCGGCGGCTTGAGCTGGCTTTGTCTGAGCGCGGTCAGCGGCGCGGTCGGAAACCCGACAGATCGCCTCATGATAGCCACAATGCGCGGGATGAAAGACCGCATCGCCGGCCTGCGCGGGTTGCCGGAAAACCACGATGTCGCGCGCGCCGTCCGCATGGCGCAAATCCAGGCTCTGGAGCGTCTGATCCGCGACTACCGTGATGTCGGCCGGCCGGAATGGAAAACCGAGCCGTACACGCAACCGGAACTCTTTTTCAATCGCAGCCTCGATTTCTGCGCCAGAACGATCGGCCGCTGCCTGCCCGGTGCGAAGGTGAGGCTCGATATTGAGGTCACAGCGCCGCTGGCCCAGGCGATCGACGGCGTTCTGAGCGAGCCTGAAGGTCACCGCTTGGTCGCGGCGCGGGCGGCCAATATTGCGAAACTAGCTGAGGACGCCGTCATTGAAGAGCTGCGCGAACAGCTCGGCGGGGTCGTTCTCCCCGATGGGTTCGAAGTGCATTTCCGTAACGGCAATGCCGGTTGCCGCCGTTTTCTCGATCTGTTCGGCACTCTCATTGCCGAGCAGATTAAGCAGGACGGCAGGTTCCGCGCCATACTGACCACGGGACAGCTCTCGCGTATCGAGGGGATCGCCTGCGATACGGCGACGACTCTGACGCAAGTCGCGGAAGATTTCGCGCGAGTCCAAAGCACGCTCGATGACATGAAGACCGCCGACGAGCGCCGGCATCGCGAGCTGATGGAGGCGATAGCCCGCGACAAGGGCGTCGATCCGCAGGTGCTGGCCCCACTATTCCAGAACCTCGGCCATTATGGGCTGACGCTAGGCGAAATCCGCACCCGTGCCGCCGAGGCGATCGAGGCGACCCTGGCGTTAGCGAGGAAGCCGGTCGAACATTCGAATGACGGGGCGGATATCGAGGTTACGATCGGGGCTGCGCGCGCGCGCCTGGGAGAACTCGACACTGCCGGAGCACGATCGGTCCTCGCGGAGAAAATCGCCGAAGAGGAAACCGCCCGCCGGCAGCGGCTGATCCCATTGCTTGAGGAACAGGCCGCGGTCGAGCGTCTCTCGTACGATCACGCAGCAGCGCAGGCGACATTGCGCAAGCTGCTCGCGCTCGATCCGGACTGCGTCTGGGGGTGGATCGATCTTGGCGACTCCTGCCTTACGACCGGGTCGCTGTCAACGGCGTTGCAGGCCTGCGCCGAAGCCGAAACTGCCGCCCGTCGCACCGGCAACGAGCGTGCCCTGTCGGTCTCGCATGAGAGGATCGGCAATGCGCAGAAGGCGCAGGGTGATCTGTTGGCGGCGCTGGGCAGCTACCAGGCCGCGCATGCGATCCGCGAAAATCTGGCGCGGGCAGACCCCGGCAACACCGAATGGCAGCATGACCTCTCGGTCTCACATGAGAAGATCGGCGACGTGCGGCTTGCGCAGGACGAACTGCGGGCAGCGCTGACCTGTTACCGGGTCGCGCACGCGATCCGTGAAAAGCTGACGCGGGCGGACCGCGGAGATGCCAAATGGCAGCGTGGCCTGTCGATCTCGCATAACAAGATCGGCGATGTGCAGCGCGCGCAGGGCGATCTGTCGGCGGCGCTGATCAGCTACAAAGCAGCGCACGCGATTGCCGAAAACTTGGCACAGGCGGACCCTGGCAACGCCGAATGGCAGCGCGACCTGTCAGTCTCGCATACCAGGATCGGCGACGTACAGCGCGCCCAAAGCGGCCAGTTGGGAGCGGCGCTGACCAGCTACCGGGCCGCGCTCGCGATCCGTGAGAAGCTGGCGGAGGCGGATCCCGGCAATGCTGGATGGCAGCGCGACCTGTCGGTCCTGCATAACAAGATCGGCGACGTGCAGCGGGCGCAAAGCGACCAGCCGGAGGCAGCGCTGACCAGCTACCGGGCCGCGCTCGCGATCCGTGAGAAGCTGGCGCAGTCGGACCCCGGCAATGCCGAATGGCAGCGCGACCTGATCGTCTCCTATGTCAAAACCGCAGAGGCCGATCCCGCCGCCGCACCGGTGCTGCTCAAGCGTGCCCTCGACATCGCCAGACAACTCGAAGCCGCCGGTAAGCTTGCCCCGATTGATGCTTGGATGCCCGGCGAACTGGCCCGCATACTGGCGCAGCACACTGTCGCGAAGCCCACAAGCCATTAGCCTTGCCGCTCACCCCTGCGCCGGGTCCCATTTCTCGCCGCTCAATTCCTCGATGACCTCGTCCAGCTCCGCCGCCATCATCTGCGCCAGGGTCGCGGCCTTGCCTTCGATGCGGCGGATGTTGTCGGGGGAGGCGTCGTCGAAATCCTCGTTGACCGCGTAGGGGTCCTGTTTCGGGTTTTCACCGAGCGCAATCTCGAAACGGTAATGTCCCTCCTCCAATATCTGGTCGAGCTGGTAGCAGGTCGTATCAGCGTTGCCGTCCATCAGTACGTTGAGGATCGGCCGCACCCACTGCACCGCTCCCCAATCCCGCGCCTTGTCATACGGGATCGGCCGCTGCAACGACCCCGTGCCGAGCGAGACGACAATGAAATCGTCGGCCTCCGGCCACAGCTTGTAGGCTGAGACCAGCGCGCACAGCGCGGGATTGTTGGCGAACACGCCGCCGTCGATCATGCCGTATTGCTCGCCCCTCGCGTTCGCGATCAATGCCGGCGGAAAGTAGGTCGGCGCCGCCGAGGTCGCCATTGCGATCGAGCGCAACGCGAAATCGTGGTGCTGCGACGTCTCGTGCGGGTCGAGATCGACCCCGTGCGCCTTCCACGATTTGAAGAAATACGGCATGCGCGGATACAACAGACCCGGCGCGCTGCCCGCTATCGTGTACGGCAGCTGGATCGCGTAGCTCGGCACCAGCAGTTCCGCGCCGCCGATCTGCGACAGCCAGACATCGCCGAGTTCGCGGTACAGCACCCGTTCGAGCGGGATCGGGCTGTAATCAGGGTCGCTCAGCCCGCCGACCGCCGACACCCGGTCCCACAGCGAGCGCTGGAAAATCTCGCCGCCTTCGGCCGCGTAAAGATCGCCCATCTGGCGGGCCGTCTTGCCGATCGTCAGACCGCAGCCGATGATGCCGCCGGTCGAGGTGCCGGCGATCAGGTGGAACAGCTCGCGCGCCGGTTTGCCGGTCGCCTCCTCGATGCGCTGCAGGATGCGGGCCGGGATGATCCCGCGGATGCCGCCTCCATCGATGCTCAGAATGCGGATGATCCGGTCGGCCACGGCGCCCTCCCTCTTTGCTTTATGGCGGCGGGAAGTTTGACAATGCCGCGCCTTGGTTGCAACGGCCGCCCGCTGCCGTGCGCCCTTGCGCGGCGGGAGGTTTCCGCCAAGATGCCCGGCCTGATCCCCAATCCTGCGAGGCAAAGCGGTGGATCCAGCGGCGAATGAGCCGGCGGCGAATGAGATAGAAGCGGTCGTGATCGGCGCCGGGGTCATCGGACTGGCGGCGGCGCGCGCGCTGGCGCTGGCGGGCCACGAGGTCGTCGTGCTCGAACGCGCCTATACGATCGGCTTCGAGACCTCCTCGCGCAACAGCGAGGTGATCCATGGCGGCCTCTACTACCCGCAAGGCAGCCTCAAGGCGACCGCCTGCGTTGCGGGCCGCGAGCGTCTTTACGCCTATTGCGCCGAGCACGGCGTGCCGCATTCACGGCTCGGCAAGCTGATCGTCGCGACCGAGGAGGCCGAGATCCCTGGGGTCGAAAAGATCGAGGCGGCAGCGCGCGCCAACGGCGTCGCCAATCTCGAATGGCTGACCGCCTCGGAGGCGATGCGGCTCGAACCCGAGCTGTACTGCGTCGCGGCGCTCCTGTCGCCCTCGACCGGCATCATCGACAGCCACGCGCTGATGCTCGCCTATCAGGGCGAGGCCGAGGAAGCCGGCGCTTTTGTCGCGTTCCGCTCGCCGGTCCTGCGCGGCCGGGTGCTGAGCGACGGGTTCGAACTCGATATCGGCGGCGACGAACCCACGACGATCCGTTGCCGGATGCTGGTCAACGCCGCCGGCCTCCACGCCCCGGCACTGGCGCGTCTGATCGACGGGGTGCCTCTGGAAACAATCCCGCCTGCCTATTTCTGCCGCGGCGTCTATTTCACGCTGGCGGGGAAAACGCCGTTTCGCCGCCTGATCTACCCGGTGCCGGTGCCGGGCGGGCTTGGCGTCCACATCACCTTGGACCTCGCCGGTCAGGCGCGGTTCGGCCCCGATGTCGAATGGATTCCCGATGTCGATTACGCGGTCGATCCGCGCCGCGGCGACGCGTTCTATGCCGCGGTGCGGCGCTACTGGCCGGGGCTGCGCGACGGCGCGTTGCAGCCGGGCTATGCCGGCATCCGCCCGAAAATCAGCGGCCCCAACGAGGCGGCGGCCGATTTTGTCGTTCAGGGACCGGAGACGCACGGCGTCCCCGGCCTCGTCAATCTCTACGGCATCGAATCGCCGGGTCTGACCGCCTCATTGCCGCTCGCCGACGAGGTGCTGCGCAAACTCGCCTAGCAATCGCGATCGTCACACAGCCGGAACAGAGCCAGCGGCCACGCCACGACTTCGAGAAAGGTGGCGCGGAAGATCGCGCTCTGACTGCGCCAGTCGAAATCGTCGGGCACCCCCGGATAGGAAGAATGCGCGAACAGCGCCGCCCCGACCGCGAGATAGAAAAGCATCAGCGTGACGACAAATTCCATCCTCTCCCCCTGTCCGACTTCGCCCGGAGCGGCGCTGTAACGAACTGTAACCGAATGTGACCCCTATCGGGTGCGACCTCCTGACGCTGCCTGCGGCGCAGCCGCGATGCGGCGTTCCCGGCCTGCGCGCTTTCGCCGTCGGCGGCGCTTCGCTAACCTCTTAGCCTGACGCAATACCGGCGCCGCCCAGGCTTGACGGGCGGGCGTGAAGGGAACGACATGACGACCGCAGCGCGGTGCGATATCGGCATCATCATGGGCAGCCAGTCCGACTGGGAGACGATGCGGCACGCCGCCGATACGCTCGACCGGCTCGGCATCGCCCATGAGACCCGCATCGTCTCGGCGCACCGCACCCCGGACAGGCTCTACGAATATGCCCGCACCGCCCAGCAGCGCGGGCTCAAGGCGATTATCGCCGGAGCCGGCGGCGCGGCGCATCTGCCGGGGATGGCGGCGGCGATGACGCCGCTGCCGGTGCTCGGCGTACCGGTCGAGAGCCGCACATTGCGCGGCGTCGACAGCCTGTTGTCGATCGTCCAGATGCCGGCCGGGGTGCCAGTCGCGACCTTTGCGATCGGTCAGGCCGGCGCGGTCAACGCGGCGCTGTTCGCCGCCGCAATCCTGGCGCTCGGCGAGCCGAAAATCGCCGCCGCGCTGGCCTTGTGGCGGCGGTCGCAGACCGACGCGGTCGCCGAGCGCCCCGCAACCGACAGCCCGGCCACCCACCATCCAGGCGGGCGCTGATGCTGCCGCCGGGCAGCACGATCGGCATTCTCGGCGGCGGTCAGCTCGGCCGCATGACCGCGCTGGCCGCCGCCAATCTCGGCTACCGCACGCATATTTTCACCAATGAGGCCGATTCCCCGGCCGTCCAGGTGGCAGCGGCGGCGACGATCGCGCCGTTTGGCGATCTCGCCGCGCTCGCCCGCTTCGCCGCCGCGGTCGATGTCGCGACCTGCGAGTTCGAGAACGTCCCGGCCGCCGCGCTGCGCCGCGTCGCCGCGAAACGCCCGGTGCTGCCGCGTCCGGAGATCATCGAGATCGCCCAGGATCGGCTGCGCGAGAAGAGTTTTCTGCGCTCGATCGGCGTCGCGACGGCCGAGTTCCGCGCGGTGGACAGCCCCGCCTCGCTCGACACGGCATTGTGCGAGATCGGCCGGCCTGCGGTGCTGAAAACCGTCCGCCTCGGTTACGACGGCAAGGGTCAGGTCATGATCGGCCCCGAGCGGTCAGGCCGGACCGGCGCCCCCGATATCGACAGTGGCGAGGCATGGCGCCGCATGGGCGCGCCGCACGGCATCCTCGAAAGCTTTGTCGATTTCGCCTGCGAGGTCTCGGTCGTGCTGGCGCGCGCCGCGGACGGTGCGCTGGCCGCCTATCCGGCGGTCGAGAACCGCCACGTCAACCACATCCTGCACACCACGATCGCGCCGGCCCGCATCGCGCCCGACATCGCGGCCGAGGCCGATGCGGTCGCCCGCCATATCGCCGAGCGGCTCGACCTGATCGGCGTGCTCGCGGTCGAGATGTTTGTCACCCGGTCCGGGGCGATCGTCGTCAACGAACTGGCGCCGCGGCCGCACAATTCCGGCCATTGGACGATCGACGCCTGCGTCGCCAGCCAGTTCGAGCAACTCGCGCGCGCGATCTGCGGTCTGCCGCTCGGTTCGACCGAGCGCCACTGCGACGCCGTCATGACCAATTTGATCGGCCGCGATGTCGAGAACTGGCGCGCCGCGCTCGACGACCCCGCCGCCAGACTGCACATCTACGGCAAAAAGAAGATACAGCCGGGCCGCAAGATGGGCCACGTCACCCGGCTCTTTCCGGGCGGGCTTGCTCCGCCTGGTCTCTCTCCGCCTGGGCGCGCGCCGCGATGAGGTTGCGCCGCCGCCGTTCGGCGAGCGAGCGGACCATCCCCATAAAGCTGATCAGCACCCAGAACACCTCGATCACGACCGACGGAAAATTCCAGTCGAACCACAGCGACACCAGGATCAGCAGCGACCCCAGCAGATTGGCGGCCGGAAAGCGCCAGTCCAGCGCGTTGAGCCAGCGCTGCTGCATCGCGAAATACGCGACCACGATGATCGCCGCGCCGGTAAACCCGGCCAGATCGTATATCGATAATTTCATCCGGCAGAATTTCCGCCCTGCTCAGCTTCCGGGCAGATCGCGCGCTTCCGGCAGGAACAGCTCCCGCCAGTCCGCCGGAAGACGCCGCAGACGCCCGATCCGGTGCATAAACGTCGCGATCCGGGTCACGCCGGCAGGGGCCGCCGAGTAGGCGAGGTCCGGGTCGCCGATCATGTCGCTCAGCTCCTCGGGCGCGATATCGTTGTCGCTCGCCATCGCGGCGAAGATCTCGGCCGCCGCGCCGGGACTCTGCTCGATAAACTCGCCGGCCTGCTGCAAGGCGGACAGCACCGCCTTGCACAATTCCCGATTGGCGTCGCGAAACCCCGTCGTCGCGGCGAGCAGCGGACCGGTATGCGCCCCGGCGATGTCGAATGAATCGATCACGCGGCTGATCGCCGGCACCGCCAGTTCGCGATCGACATAGGGAGATTGCGAGAAATGCGCCGTCACCTCGCTTCTGCCGGCGATCAGCGCGGTCGCGGCGCTGTCGTCCGGCATCGCCACCGCGAGCGCGGCGAGCCTGTCATGATGTTCGATACCCCATTCCCGCGATGCGGCCATATCGAGCATGACCGCCGGACCCGAGAGCTTGAGAGCGGGCACCGCGATGCGGTCGGCGGGGCCGAAATCGCGGATCGTGCGCACCGCCTTGTTGCGCGTCACCAGCACATAGGGCCGCCGGGCGACGGCGCCGAGCGCCCGGATCGTCGCCGCCCCGCCCGTCTCGCGGTCCACCGAGGCGAGAAACGGAACCAGCTCCGCGACCGCCAGATCCGCCTGTCCGGCGGCGAGCGCCTCGATCCCGGCGGCTTTGTCCGGCGCGCGCCAGGCGACCGCGACCTGACCCAGCCCCATCGCCTCGGCAGTCCGCTCGATCAGGCGTTCATGCTCCATGATCAGCAGCGGCAGCGCCGACAAATCGACCGGCCGCACGATCCTGACCGCCCCGCTGGCCGCCGCGCGCAACGGAAGCGTCCGCGCGACGATCGCAGCGCCGATTGCGCCGCTCAGCAGCGTGCGTCGGCGCATACCAGTCCCTCGTACCAGGCGGCGGCGAAACCGGCTGCCTCGCGCGCCGGGCGGTTGAACGGCGGTTTCAGCACGCCGGTGAAATACCGGCGCACCAGCTCGTGAAACGTCGCAAGCGGTTCGCGGGCCTGCCGTTCGCACAAAAGGTCGAACCAGCGCCGTCCGGCCGCGACATGGCCGATCTCGTCATGATAGATGCGGTCGAGCAATGCGGCGCTCTCGGAATCGCCGGCGCGCCGGAGCCGCGCGATCATCTCCGGGGTAACATCGAGACCGCGCGCTTCGAGCACCAGCGGCACAATCGCGAGCCGGGCCAGCGGGTCGCGCGATGTCGCCGCCGCCGCCTCCCACAACCCGTCATGCGCCGGCAGATCGCCATAGGAAGCGCCGAGCGAAGCAAGGCGGGCCGACAGCAGGGAAAAATGCTCGGCCTCCTCGGCGGCGACCGTGACCCAATCGTCGAAAAATCCGCGCGGCCAGCCGGCCCCGCCAAACCGCGCCACCCCGAACCGCGCAATAAAATCCCAGGCGAGATCGATCGCGTTCAACTCGATATGCGCCAGCGCGTGCAGCAGCGCGACCCGCCCCGCCGGCGATCCGAAATTGCGCCGCTTCGGCATGTCGCGCGGCGGCAAAAGGCGGGGACGCGGCGGCCGCGCCGGGCGCGGCGGCGGCTCCGTCGTCCCGATCGCCAGACCGCCGCCCCGCCACCCATCGGCAACCGCCCGGCTCAGCGCGATCTTCGTCTCGGGTTCGGCCGCGGCGAGAACGGCGGCGGCGCCGTCGAGCAGACCGCGATACGGTCCGGCCGGCGTCGCCGCGCCTGGGAAACTGACAAAGAGCATGGCGGCGTCCAGGGCGCCGGGATCCGGCGGCATTGTCAAGCAGTACGGCCCGGCATTCTACCCGATCCGCTCGGCGCTTCCACCGGGCACCGCACGACGAGGCTGTTCAGCGCCGGCGAAACCTGCTGTACATGGAGTACCGCCAACCAAGGGAGACGCATCATGAAGGTCGTCACGCTGAAGGACATCCCCGACCTGCCGGTCGAGGGCGCGGATCGGATCGAGGGATGGACCGGGCCGGTGCAGCGGTCGCGCCAGACCATCCTGGAGACCGGCGAGTCGCCGAATTATAATTGCAGCGTCGTCAATTTCAGCCAGGGCTGCACAACCGGCTGGCACACGCATGATTGCGACCAGCTGCTGATCGTCGTGTCCGGCTCCGGCATGGTCGCCAACGAGCGCGAGCAGCGCGAGATCAATGTCGGCGATGTCGCGCATATCAAGGCCGGCGAACGCCACTGGCACGGCGCCAAGGCCGACACGACGATGGGGCACATCACGATCACGCTGGCCGGCGGCCAGGCCAAGTGGGGCTGAGCGCAGGCTGCTGATCGCGACGCGCCCGGCAGGACGGAAACGATGAGCACAGCGCCGGAAATTTGGGACGTCGAGGCCGATGTCGCCTTGGCCGACACGGTGCGGCGCTGGAATCGCTGCTGCGATACAAGGCACGACGCCGAATTCGGTCGCTCGCCGATGCTCGAACCGATCGCCGAGGGGCCGTTCTACGCCGTCGAGCTGTCCCCCTCGATGCTCAACACGCAGGGCGGGCCGCGCCGCAACGAGCGCACCCGGATCGTGCGCCCGGTCTCGACGCCGATCCCGCGGCTCTACAGCGCCGGCGAATTGGGTTCGATCTACAGCTATCTCTATCAGGGCACCGGCAATATCGGCGAATGTCTCGCCTTCGGCCGCATCGCCGGGCGCAACGCGGCGGCGGAGACGGCTTGGGAATAAGCACGGTATGTCGGACCGCCGGCCTCCGGCCGGCTCAGGCGAAACTCTGCGTTGCCCGATGCCGGCCGGAGGGCGGCGGTCCCAAGGAGAGTTGCCCGGATGCGCCTGCTGATCGCGATGATGAAGCACGAGACAAACACGTTCTCGCCGGTGCCGACCCCGCTTGCGCGCTTTGGTCACGGTCCCGGTCCGCTCTACGGCGAGGCGGCGATCCGCGCCTATCGCGGCACCGGGTCGGGTCTCGGCGCCTATCTCGATCTCGCCGAGCGCGAGGGCGCCGAAATCACCCTGCCGATCGCCGCCGGCGCGCCGCCGAGCCGCCCGGTCGAGGACGCCGCCTTTGAGCACATCGCCGGCACCATCTGCGACGCCGTCAGGAAAGGCGGTTATGACGGCATCATGCTCGATCTGCACGGCGCGATGGTCACCGAGAGTTTCGAGGACGGCGAGGGCGAATTGCTGCGCCGCATCCGCGCGATCGACCCCGACACCCCGATTGCCGTGTCGCTCGACATGCACGCCAACCTGTACGACGCGATCATCGACAACGCGACAATCGTCGCCGGCTACCGCACCTACCCGCATATCGACACCTACGACACCGCGAAACGCGCCGGCGAAATCCTGCTGCGGGCAATGCGCGGCGAGATCAGACCGGTCATCGCGTGGGGCAATGTCCCGATGCTGCCGCATGTCATGCGGCAGGGTTCGGACGATCATCCGAACCGGGAGTTGCAGACCCGCGCCGCCGCGATGGATAGCGAGGGGGCGCTGTCCGCCAGCCTGTTCACCGGTTTCCCGCACGCCGACATCGCCAATGCCGGGCTGTCGGCGGTGGTCGTGACCGACGGCGACCGCACCCTCGCCGAGCGGTTGCGCGACGAGCTGCTCGACCGCGCCTGGTCCGATCGCGAGGAGTTTGTCTACCGGCTCGAACCGCTCGAACACTCCCTCGCGCGCGCCAAGTCGCTCCCGCCGCCGCAACCCGGCGAGGGGCCGATCGTCCTGCTCGATCATTACGACAACTGCGCCTCGGGCGGCACGATGGACACGACCGCCGTGCTCGCCGCGATCCTGCGCGAGGGCCTGGAAAACGTCGCTGCCTTTGCGATCTACGACCCGGAGGCGGTACAGAAGGCGATCGCGGCCGGGATCGGCAGCGAAGTGGCGCTCGCGATCGGGGGAAAAATCGCGATGCCGGCGATCCCCGGCGACAGCCGTCCGCTCGCCGTGACCGGCACCGTCAAGACGATCTCGAACGGGCGCTTTCGCAACAAGGGGCCGATGGGGCGCGGCGTCCAGATGGATATGGGGCCGAGCGTCGTTCTCGATACCGGCCGCGTCGAGATCGCGCTGATCTCGCGCCATGTCGAGCCGAACGACCTCAACTGCCTCCTGTCGCTCGGCATCGACCCGATGCAGAAGCGCTTTGTGATGCTGAAAAGCCGCATCCATTGGCGCGCCGGTCTCGGGTCGATGGCGAAAGCCGTCGTCGAATGCGCCGGCATGGGGGTCTGCACGTCGGATTACAGCCAGTTGACATTCAAAAACGTGCGGCGGCCGATCTACCCGCTCGATCTGCCGAACCGCTGACGCGATGCCAAAGCATACGGGAGAACGGGAATGAACAAATACAGCTGCACGACCTCGACCGTCGGATCGATCCATTTCGTGACGTTGGTTGCCGAGAACGAGGAACAGGCAAAGGAGATGGCGGCCGCCGCGGCGAAGGTCGGCCAGCCGCGCGGATGGAGCGCGCGGGTTCTGGAATCGGGAGTGGAGGGGCCGGCGCAAATCATCGCCAACGGCAGCCGGGAAGCCTGATTTCGGGCGAGGCGATGCCGGGTCGGCGATACGCCGGTACCGACCCCGATTACCCGTTTACCGGGTAGTGTCTCAGTTTGAAGTGCAACCTTGTCATTCCGGGGCGCGGGCGTAGCCCGCGAGCCCGGAATCCATGAACACAGGCCCCTGAAGTCTTTGGAGAGGTTGATGTTCATGGATTCCGGGTTCCGCCCTGCGGACGGCCCCGGAATGACGGTGCCGCTGTTGCATTCAAACTGAGACATTACCGTTTACCGCGCCACATTGCCTTGCGGGCGCCCGCATGCGAGTCTTTCGCGGCTCGTTTCCGGAGGAGAGACATGCTGAAAATCTACGGCATCCCGCGCTCGCGCGCGTTCCGCACGCTGTGGATGGCGAAGGAGCTGGGGCTCGACTACGAGAACATCCCGATCGACATGGGCAAGGGCGAGACGCGCACCCCCGAATTTCTCGCGCTCAACCCGAACGGTCACATCCCGGCGATCGACGATGACGGGTTTGTGCTGTGGGAGTCGATGGCGATCAACCTCTACCTCGCCAAAAAGCACGCGCGCGGCAGCCTCTATCCGATCCGCTTCGAGGACGAGGCGAAGACGTGGCAATGGAGCTTCTGGGGCATGACCGAGATCGAGCGGCCGGTCCTGACCGCGATGTTCCACCGCGCGATCCTGCCCGAGGACAAGCGCGATGCGGCGCTCGCCGACCAGTGCGAGCGCGAACTCGGCCGGCCGCTGATGGTGCTCGATCAGGCGGTCGCGAACCAGCCCTACCTGCTCGGCGAACACTTTACCGTCGCCGATCTCAACGTCGCCAGCATCCTGTCCTGGGCGCGGCCGGCGCGGATCGATTTCTCGCATGTGCCAAAGGCGGCGGACTGGACAAAGCGCTGCGCCGAACGCCCTGCCGCCCGCGCCGCCCGCGAGTTGCAGCGCTGAACCGCGATCGCCGTCATGGCGGAAGAAAAGCCGGAAACGACCGCCCCCGAGACGGTGGTCTATGTCGCGAATGCCGGCGATCCGAGCATCTCGGTCCTGGCGTTCGACCGGGCCAAGGGCGATGTCGAGCTGATCGAAAAAGTGGCGATACCCGGCGCCGAGGAACCGTCGCCGACCAGCATGCCGCTGGCGCTGACCCCCGATCGCCGCTTTTTGTACGCCGCGCTGCGCAGCGAGCCGTTTACGGTCGTCGGTTTTGCGATCGACCCGGAGACCGGCAAACTCGCGCATCGTCATAGCGCGCCTCTCGCGGCAAGCATGGCCTATACGGCGATCGACCGCAGCGGTCGCTGGCTGCTCGCGGCTTCCTATCCGGCGGGCACAATCACCGTCAACCCGATCGACGCGGACGGCAAGATCGGGACACCAGCGTCGCAGACCCTGACCGATCGCCCAAAGGCGCATTGCATCGCGCTCGATGCCGCGAACGAGCACGCCTATTGCGCCGTGCTCGAACAGGATCTGATCCTGCAACTGAAATTCGACGCTGCCTCCGGCAAGCTCAGCCCGAACGCGCCGGGCGAGATCGCAGTCAAAAGCGGCGCCGGCCCGCGCCACCTCGCCCTGCATCCGAGCGGGCGGTTTCTCTACCTGATTACCGAGACGACCGCGACGATCGGCGCCTATGCGATCGACAAAAAGAGCGGCGCGCTGAAGGAGCTGCAATTCGTCAACATGCTCGCCGGGACGCCAAAGGACAAGCCCGCCGCCGCCGATCTGCACGTAACGCCGGACGGGAAATTTCTTTACGGCAGCGAGCGCCGCACCAACACCCTGGTCGGGTTCCGCATCGACCCCAACAAGGGCACGCTGGCGCTGGCCGAACGGACCCCGACCGAGACGACGCCGCGCGGTTTCGGCATCGAGAAACGGGGAAAATTCCTGCTCGCGGTCGGTCTCGATTCGCACAACATGACGGTCTACGCGATCCGCCCGAACGGCTCGCTCGACCCGGTCAAGCAGCACGCAATGGGCAGAAACCCGAACTGGATCGAATTCGCCGATCTGAAATAGGGGAGGCTGCCGGTTCTACTCCCCAAGCGCGCCGCGGAAGCGGTTTTTCAGAAACACCCCGTCGCGCGACGGCAAGACGCGCGGCGGCTCGTCGGCCCGAATCGCGACACGGGCGAACATCGTCCGCTCAAAGCCGCGCAGGCGTTCGGCAAATTCCCGCAACCCGGCCTCGTCGCTAATGTCGAACACCGAATCGATGCCGCAGGATCGCGCGACCCCGGTCAGGCTGACCCCGAACTCGGTATGGCTCGGCTGCATCCCGGTCTCGGCGTAGCTTGCGTTGTCGAACACGGCGATCGCCAGATTCGGCGGCCGTTGCACCCCTACCGTGGCGAGCGCGCCCAAGCCCATCAGCATCTCGCCGTCGCCGGTCACGACCAGCACGCGCCGCTCCGGCCGCGCCAGCGCGAGCCCCAACCCCACCATCGCCGCTGCCCCCATCGCGCCCCACAGATAGAAGTTGCGCGCGTCGTCATCGACCGCGGCGGCGTCGTAGGTGGTCGAGCCAAGCCCGGTGACGAGCAAGAGATCGCCGCGCCCGTCGAGCAGCACCCGCATCGCCGCCCGGCGGTCGAGCCGCGGATCGTTGCCGCGCGCGTTTCCTGAACCGGACTTCATTTCACCCACTTCTTCGCGCCGATCAGCCGCTGCGACAGCAGCACCGCGGTCGCCTGATCGCCGTTGAACGCGATGTCGAGCGCCGCCGTCACGGTCTCGCCGGCCTCCTCGCCGCGCTCGATCCGGTACACCAGCACATCCATCAATTCGAGCGCCGCCTGCGTCTTCGTACCCATCGGCACCTGCCACGGGTTGAACTCGCCCCATTCGCCGCGCATCGTGACCAGCAGGGTCAGCGGAAACCGGCACGATTTCGCCAGCGACAAGAGGTTGACGCAGTTCCCGACCCCGCTCGACTGCATCAGCAGCGCCGCGCGCTGTCCGCCGAGCCAGGCCCCGGCGGCCAGCCCGATCCCTTCCTCCTCACTGGTCAGCCGAACGGCGCGGATCGCCGGATCGGCGTCGCACAATTCGATCAGCCTTCTGTGTCCGGCATCCGGCACATAGCCGACCTGCCTTATATCGGCCGCCTTGAGCGCCGCGAAGATGTCGTCGCGCCAATCGGCGCCGGGGGCCGGGGTCTGGGGCGGAGTTTCTGGCAAGCGAGGATCTCCATCGTCTGTGTCAAGATCGCCTTGCGCGGACGCGGCGGGGACGGCGTCCCACCGGATCGAGGGTCGTGATGTTCGGAGCCGAGCACGCCGGGTCGGGCGTCCAGACGGTCGCCCATATCATACAAGCGGCGCTGACGCCGGTCTTCCTGTTGTCCGGCATTGCAACCCTGCTCAACGTGTTCTCGACCCGGCTGGTGCGCGTCGCCGATCAGGTGGAGACGGTCGGCAGCGCGCTGGCGATCGCCGACGCCGCCGAGAGTCGCGTTCTCGCCCGCAGACTGAGGACCCTTTACTGGCGCTCGCTGGCGCTCGACACGGCGGTCATTCTCGGCGCGATCGGCGGGGCGGCGACCTGCGGCTCGGTATTGGCGCTGTTTGTCAGCTCGGTGCGGGAGCTGGCGGATGCCGGGGTGCTGTTCGGTCTGTTCGGGACGGCGGTGGTCTGCGCCCTGGGCGGGGTGCTCGCGTTCACCGTCGAGATGCTGATCGCCGGGATCGGCATCCGGGCCGAGGTGATGCAAAGCCGCCGCTCCGCGCTGCCTCGGATGCGCGGCGCGGCGGCCGATGCGGACACGCCACCCGGCGCCGGCGGGCAGGCGGGTCCGTCCGGCTGAGCAGGACGAGTGTTTCACGCCGGCGCCGACCCGTCCCGCTGCCCGCCACCGCCAGGATCACGGTCAACAAGATCACGGTCGATGGCCCTTCGGATCGCGTCGGAGGCGATCCAGGTGCATGGCGGCTGCGGGTTCACCGAGGAATTCCCGGTCTCCCGCTTCCACCGCGGCGCCCGCTACGGCACGTTGGACAGCGGTACGACCAAAACCCTGAACGACCTGATCGGCCGTCGGGGGATCGCCGGGGTGGACCCGGTGGACGGGGTTCCGGGACCGGGGGCGTTTTAATCCTCCTCTCCGACGCGATCGCCTGAATTCACGTCCGGGAGCTGTCCTGCCGACAAATTATTCGTAATAAATATGATTTGCATGCCACAAAACTCCCCTCCTAAGCTGCCGGAGCATACGACCCTCAATGGGCGCAACGGGAGGAGACGGAAATGGCTATTTACGGCGACCATCCAGGCGCATTGA
Source organism: Alphaproteobacteria bacterium (assembly GCA_050246595.1). Taxonomy (GTDB): domain Bacteria; phylum Pseudomonadota; class Alphaproteobacteria; order ATCC43930; family CGMCC-115725; genus DATARH01. The sequence goes on along the minus strand of JBFWVT010000049.1, from coordinate 1,979 downwards.
GCGGCACGCAGAAGGGCGGCAATCAGACAATGATGCTGCCGGACGGCGGCACGGCTTTTGGCGACGTTTACAGGATCTCCGGCGACGCCGCGGGCGGCGACGACACGCTGACCGGCGGGGATGACAGCGTCAACTATCTTTCCGGCGACGCCGCCGTGATCTCCGGCAATGCCCGCGGCGGCAACGACACGCTGACCGGCGGGAAGGACAACGCAGCCAATTATCTTTCCGGCGACACCGCCTTTATGTCCGGCAATGCCCGCGGCGGCGGCGACACGCTGACCGGCGGGGACAACAGCGTCAACTATCTTTCCGGCGACGCCGCCTTTATGTCCGGCAATGCCCGCGGCGGCAACGACACGCTGACCGGCGGGGATGGCGACGTCAACAATACTCTTTATGGCGACGCCTATTCGATGGTGGGGTCCACGACGGGCGGCAACGACACGCTGACGGGCGGGGAGGGCGACAATTTCCTTGGCACCAATAAGCTCTACGGCGATGCCGGTTCAATGTCCGACAGCGCGGTTGGCGGCGATGATACGCTGATCGGTGGGTTCGGCAACCTCAATGAGCTTTACGGCGATGCGTGGAGTATGTCTGGCAATACCCGTGGCGGCAATGACGCGCTGGTTGGCGGAGACGGCGTTTTTGTTGTCATGGACATCCTTTATGGCGACGCCTATTCAATGTCGGGGAATGCAGCTGGCGGCAGCGACATGCTGTTCGGCTCGCGTAATCTTGTCGGCAGCAGCAATATCATCCTTTTCGGCGACGCCTTCGAAATGCGCAACAGCGCGGTTGGCGGCGATGACTCGCTTTTCGGCGGGGGTGATTGCAACAATTTCCTTTACGGCGATGCCGGTTCAATGTCCGACCGCGCGGTTGGCGGCAATGACACGCTGATCGGTGGGTTCGACAACATCAATGAGCTTTACGGCGATGCTGGGAGTATGTCTGGCAATACCCGTGGCGGCAATGACGCGCTGACCGGCGGAGGCGGCCTTTTTGTCACGAGTATCCTTTACGGCGATGCCGGTTCAATGTCTGAGAACGCGGTGGGCGGCGATGACACGCTGGACACCCCGTCTTCTCCCCGAAATGAGCTTTACGGCGATGCTGGGGGTATGTCTGGCAATACCCGTGGCGGCAATGACACGCTGACCGGCGGGGGCGGTTACGAAGGTTTCAATTTCCTTTACGGCGATGCCGGTTCAATGTCCGACAGCGCGGTTGGCGGCAATGACACGCTGACCGGCGGGGAGACCTTCGGTTTCGGGAGTTTCAATCAGCTCTACGGCGATGCCGGCTCAATGTCCGACAATGCGGTTGGGGGCAATGACGTACTGACCGGTGGGAGCTCCGGTTTCGAAAGTCCCAATTTCCTCTACGGCGATGCCGGCTCAATGTCCGGCAGTGCGGTTGGCGGCGACGATACGCTGATCAGCGGCACCGGCATTGATAATATGTGGGGCGACGCTGGTGCAATTGTTCGACCGGACGTCACGACAGGCGCCGACACGTTTGTCTTCAAACCGGACAGCTTCACCGACACCGTCCACGATTTCCGCCACAGCGACGGCGACAGGATCGACATCGGCGCCTACGGCTACACTGATTTCAGCCAGCTCAACCTTTCTCAGAGCGGCAGCGATGCGTTCCTCGACTTCGGCGGCAGCAACAACATCACGCTTGTCGGAATAGACTACACCACTCTGGTCGCCGCGGACTTCAAGTTCGTCTGAGAGCCGGTAGTGGGTAGTGACTCAGTTTGAATGTAACAGACAGCATTGTCATGCCGGATCATGGTTCGTTCGTTCCCGGCCTTGGGCCGGGCATCCACGAGCCGGCCCAGCCTCCCGCCTTCTCGTGGATGCCCACGGATCAAGTCCGTGGGCTGAAGGCCCACGGGCCAAGCCCGGCCAAGAACGGGTAGTGACTCAGTTTGAAATTGGCCCGCTGCGCCGCCCCGGAGCAAC
>JBFWVT010000048.1:0-38119 GCA_050246595.1 Alphaproteobacteria bacterium | reverse complement strand
CAAATCCTGTGAATAGGGTCTGGGCATGCGTGCTGGCCTCCGCCCCCCAGCCAGCATCTTGCGCAGAGATCCCCGCGCCGGGGAACCCCTATCCCGTTTCAACCAGACCCGATCACACTCTAGTGGCGGGCATTAGCCGCGGGGGCGTGCCGCGGAGAGGATCAGGCGCGGCGTTCGCGGCGCCGCTCCTCGGCTTCGGCCGTGTCGAGGATGCGGCGCGCGGCGCGCTGCGCCGCCTCGGCCGCCGCCACATGACCCAGTCGCCGCTCGATCCGGCTGCGGGCGAGTTCAGCATAGGCGACGCGCGGCGTGTCGCGCCCGGCGCCGCGTTCGAGCACCGCGCGGGCGGCGAGAAACAGGCGGCGCGCCCGCTCCGGCCGGTTCAGCGCCTCGTAGGCGAGACCGAGATCGTGCAGATCGTCGGCGATAAAGGGGTGGGTCGGACCGAGCCGCGCCTGATCGATCGCGGCCGCGTTCTGCAACAAGGGCAATGCGTCATCGGGTCGGCCCCAGCGCAGATAGAGGTTGCCCAGCTGCGACAGGCTGCGCGCGGTCTCCGCCGCTTCGGGGCCGTGCCGGCCGCGGTCGAACGCGAGCGCGTCATCGAGAACCCGTCTGGCTTGCTCGAAGCGCTCCTGCGCGGCAAGCGCGGCCCCCAGCACCCGCAGCGGTTCGGCCGAGGCGTGCGGCGGGTTGCGCCGGACGCTGTCGATCGCGCGGTTGGCCCAGGCGAGCGCCGCGCCGGTATCGCCGCGAGCGAGCGCCACCCGCGCCAACCCGGCGAAAACCGCCGTCCCGAACCCGTTCTCCTCGATTTCCGTCCGCATCCGGGCGGCGACGATCAGCAGCGGCTCGGCGTCGAGATAGGCGCGATGGTCGATATAAGCCCCCGCCAACCCCGCCATTGCCCGCACCGTTGCGGGCGCTGCCGGACCGAACGCGGCGAGCGCGATCCGCAGCGCGCGCCGTCGCAGCGCCGCCACCTGCCCGAGATCGCCGGCGCACCGCTGTTCCCGCGCTCTTGCTTCGAGCACCGGCAGCAGGGCGGGATCGTCCGCATCCGTTGCCGCCTGCGTCGCGCCGGGTGCCTGGGACGGCCGGCTCTCCGCGCGGTCGTCGGCGTTGCCCGCCGGCGGCGCGGCCAGTGCAAAGCAGAGGAACCAGACGCATCGGCGCAGCGGAAACACCGCCACAGCGATACAGAGATCGTCTCGGCCAGTCCAGGCTTGACGCTCCCGCGGTTGCGGCAGAGGCTTGATCGAGGACAGACCGGAGGCGCGGCGATGAACCGGGAGAAACAGGCGATCAAGGCCGAGCCGTTTCGTACGCCGGGGCCGATGCTTTTTCCGTAACGGCGCAGGAGCTGACGATGGCGCGCGTCCGCAATATCGGGGCCGACGAGCTGGCGCCGGATCTGGCTGCGATCTACCGCGAGTTCGCCGACACCTACGGCCCGTTTGGCAATCAGGTCGCGGCGTTTGCGCACGTGCCCGCCGCGCTGCGGCATCTGATGGGGCTGCTGCTCGAATTGCGGGCTGCCGCGACATTGTCGAAGCGCTATCTCGAACTGGCGATCGTCACCGTCTCAAAGCTCAACAAATGCGAATATTGCGTCGCGCACCACACGCCGTTTCTCGCGGTGAAGGGCGTGTCGCCGGAAGGCGCCGAGCGGCTGCTCGATTACCGCGACCACCCGGAATTCGACGACACCGACCGGCTCGTCGTCGAATATGCGATCGCCGCCTGGGAGCACCCGAACCGCATCCCGGAAACGCTGTTCGATCGGCTGCGGACGCGTTTCAGCGAGGCGCAGATCGTCGAGCTGACGCTGCGCATCACGCTGTGCGGCTTTTTCAACAGGTTCAACGACGCGTTGCGGATCGAGGAGGAGCCGGAGGCGGTCACCAGCCTCGCCGCGGTCTCGCATGGCGCCGCCGCCGCGCCGGCTTCGGTGATCCGATCATCCCGATACGGAGGCCAGACATGAACATCGCCCGTCTCGATCATCTCGTGCTGACCGTTGCCGATATCGCGCGCACCTGCGAGTTCTATACCAGGGTGCTCGGGATGGAGGTCGTTACGTTTGGCGAGGGGCGCACCGCGCTGCGCTTCGGCCAGCAGAAGATCAACCTGCATCCGGCGGACAACATCCCGGGCCTTGTCGCCGACAGACCGACGCCGGGTTCGGGCGATCTGTGCTTTATCACCGAGGTGCCGATCGCCGAGGTGGTGGCGCATCTGCAACGCTGCGGGGTTCCGATCATTACCGGACCGGGGCCGCGCGCCGGCGCGATCGGTACGATCCAATCCGTCTATATCCGCGACCCCGACCAGAACCTGATCGAGATCTCGAATTACTGAGAGGAGCCATGAAGATCCGCGAGGTTGAGGCGTTTCAGGTCGCCTGGGCGCCGGACGACAGCCCGGCGCAGCGCAGCGCCTTTGTCCGCGTCCATACCGATGACGGGCTGACCGGGATCGGCGAGGCGTCGCCGATGCAGGGCGGTCTCGCCTCGCTCGGCATCGTTGCCCACAACCTCGCGCCGGCGCTGATCGGCCAGGACCCGCTCGACCATGCCGTGCTGCACGACCGGCTGCTGCACCGTTTTGTCAAGCTCGGTCCCGAGGGGGCGCTGACCGGCGCGCTCGCCGCGATCGACATCGCCCTGTGGGATTTGAAGGGTAAGGCGCTCGGCCAGCCCATCTACAAGCTGCTCGGCGGCGCCTGGCGCACCGAGCTGCCGTTCTACGCCTCGATCGGCGGCAACGGCGACCGCGCGCTCGACGACGTGGTGCGGATTGTCGAACAGCGGCTGAAGGACAAACCGGCGGCGGTGAAAATCCGCTTCGACAACGACCGCACCCGGCTCGACGCCGATATTCCCGGCGACATCGCAAAAGCGCGCGCGGTGCGGCGGCTGGTCGGCGACGGATTTCCGCTCGCCTTCGACGCGAACAACGGATACACGGCGGGCGGCGCAATTCGCGTCGGGCGCGCGCTCGAAGACCTCGGCTACTGGTGGTTCGAAGAGCCGGTGCAGCACTATCATATCGGCGCGATGGGCGAGGTGGCGCGCCGTCTCGACATTACGGTGTCGGCCGGCGAGCAGACCTATACGCTGTCGGGGCTGGCCGATCTGATCGCGGCCGGGGTGCGGATGGTGCAGCCGGACATCGTAAAGATGGGCGGCGTCACCGGCCTGGTGCGGTGCGCGGCCCTGGCGCAGGCGCACGGTGTCGAGCTGGTGCCGCACCAGACGCAGCCGACGATCGGTCACATGGCCAATCTGCATGTCGCCGCGAGCCAGCTGCACGCGACAAAGCCGTGCGAGCTGAACGATCCGTCACCACGCATGCATCAGGTGTTCGAGAACCCGCCGGTGCCGGTCGAGGGAGTATTCCGGCTGTCCCCGGAACCGGGTCTCGGCTTGCGGATCGACGAGGCCGAGCTGGCCCGGCGACGCATCCCGATCGGCAAATGAAAAACCAGACGCAGCGGACTCCCGCTGCATCCGGTACACTCAACCTGACCGCCGACGCGCGGATTTCCGCACGTCGGCTGCCAGAGGCAATTACTTACTGACGATGCAGCGCCCCGCCCGGCGCGAGAACGTCATACCCGGCGGGCAGCGCCGGACGACCACGCGACGCCTCGGCGCCCGCGCGCTCGGCGGTGGCGGCGGTGCGGGCGCCATCATCGGGGGCGGCGGTGGCGGCGGTGGCACGGGGGCGACCATCGGCGGCGGCGGCGGCGCCGGTGGCGGCGGCGGCGCGGGCCGCGGCGGTTGAGCGCAGGACGCCAGACCGATCAGCATGACCGCGGCCAGTGTCGAGCCTATCGTAATTCTCATGCGTTCCTTCCTCCAGTTCATGGGGCGGGCACCCGGACGGCAACCGCACAACGCTAACACCGAACGAGTGCGATCATCTTACGGTCGATTGACAAACTCAACCAGTGCAAAAGTGAACCGGGAACGCAAAAGTTGAGAGGAGCGTCGTCCGGGGGTCTCGGCCGGTCTTGCGCAAGCCTGCGCTTTCCGCAAATTGACCGGGATCAAGGCGTCCGGTCTCCCGGCCGCACCATACACAAGGAGACCGCAGAGGCGAGGAGGCCGGAATGAAGGTCAGCGATATCATGACGCACCCGGTGATCACGGTAGCACCGGAAACCACGATCGGCGAGGCGGCGGAGCTGATGGTCGAGCACCGTATCAGCGGGCTGCCGGTCGTCAATATCGCCGGCGAGATCGTCGGGATCGTAACCGAAGGCGATCTGCTGCGGCGGGCCGAAACCGGCACCGAGCGGCGGCGCGCCCGCTGGCTCGAATTCCTAATCGCGCCGGGCCGTCTCGCGAGCGAGTACGCGCATGCCCATGGAAGGCGGGTCGGCGAGGTGATGACCGACACGGTGCTATGGGTTGGTCAGGACGATGCGGTCGCGGAGGTCGTCGAACTGATGGAGCGGCGGCGGATAAAGCGCGTGCCGGTGATCGACCGGGGACGGCCGGTCGGCATTGTCAGCCGCGCAAATCTGGTGCGGGCGCTCGTGCGCAATCTGCCGCGCCCCGATGACGCGGGTGCCGTCTCCGATATAGAAATCCGCGATTGCATCCTGGCCGAGATCGCGAAACAGCCCTGGGGGCCGCGCGCGAGCGTCGATGTGCGGGTCGCGAATGGTGTTGTCGAGCTGCGCGGCGCTGTCATCGATAATCGCGAGCGTCCGGCGCTGCGCGTGCTGGCCGAAAATACTCCGGGCGTCAAGGAGGTTCGCGATCATCTTACGTGGGTCGAGCCGCTTTCGGGCTTTATCGTGCCGGCGGACGGATCGGACGGTTCTGCACCGGAGCGCTGAACCGAAATCGCGGCTGAGGGATGCCCGGCGCGGCGGCGGATCAGCCGATCCGCTCCCAGAGGCCGGTCTCCTCGTCGAGGCGGTCCTGTTCGATCCCGCGGAAATCGCCGCGCGACACGATCCCCACCACAACGCCGTCCGTCACGATCGGCAGATGGCGGCAGCGCGCGTCCTGCATCAGCCGCAGCGCATCGATCGCCGCATGCCCGAGGCTCAGACATTCGGGATTGCGCGTCATAACCTCGGCCAGCACCGTGTCGGAAGCGGATTTTCCTTCCGCCAGGACGCGGCTGACCGCATCGCGGCCGGTGAAGATGCCGACCAGCCGGCGGTCCTCAACAACCAGCACGGCACCGACATTGCGTTCGCGCATCCGCCGCGCGGCGTCGAGCACCGTCGCGCTCGGCGGCAATGTCAGCGGGTCTTGGTTTCTGACGAGATCGGACATGTGTCGCATGGCGACAAGAATAGCATAAAGCGGCGGTCGCGCGTCGATCCGTGGCGAGCGCAGGCAGGGTGGTTGCGACCTCCGCCGCTAGGGCTTTGGCGGCGGGTCGAGCGTGGCCCAGCCGACCGGCCGTCCGGGCGGCGGCAACTCGCGCCGGCGGTTGCGGTCGCGCAGGATATGCGCCTTCGCCACCATCAGCGCGGTCACCGGCGCGGTCAGAAACAGAAAAATCGTGATCAGCAGCTCGCGAAACGACAGGTGCCCGCGCGCGAGCAGAAAATAGAGCATCGAGGCGATCAGCAGCGACCCGATGCCGAGTGTCGCAGCCTTTGTCGGGCCGTGCAGCCGGCGCATCGTGTCGGGCAGCTTTGCCAGCCCATACGAACCGACCAGCAGAAAAAAGGCGCCGATCACGATCAGCGCCGCGACCGCCAGTTCGCCGATCCAGTAAAGCACCGGTCCGCTCATTCGATCACATCGCCGCGCAGCAGGAATTTGCAGAACGAGACGGTCGTGATGAACCCGACCATCGCAAACAGCAGCGCCGCCTCGAAATACATCGTTGTCCCGTAGAGAATTCCGGCAAGCACGATCAGCGCAATCAGGTTTATCACAAGCGTGTCGAGGGCGAGAACGCGATCGACGGCATCCGGCCCGCGGATCAGCCGGTACAGGTTGAGCAGCATCGCGACCGCGACGGCGGCAAGCGCGATGGCGGAAGCTATGGCAATCATTCGAAAACCCTCAGCAATCGGCGTTCGTAGCGGTGTTTGATATCGGCGACGGTCCCGTCCGGGTCGTCGGTTTCGAGGCAATGCACGAGCAGGGCGCGCCCGTCGGCGCTGAGATCGGCGCTGACCGTGCCAGGCGTCATCGTGATCGTTCCGGCGAGCACCGCGACGGCTTCCGGCGTCCGCGCATCGAGCGGCACGGTGATAAAGCGTGACCGCAACCGGTCGCCGCGGCGGAACAGGATCAGGTAGGCCACCTGGATATTGGCCACGACGATGTCCCACAGGACGATCAGCGCATATTCGATAACCGTCAGCGGTGCACCGATACGGCGGCGGCGCGGCCAGTAGACGCTTGTCGTCAGCGGAATGAGGATTCCGACTGCCGCGCCGAACAGCAGCGTTCCCACGCTCAAATCGTTGATCAGCAAGACCCACACGGCGGCGAGCAGCACCGACAGATGCGGGTGCGGAAAGAGGCGCGCCATGTTCCGTCCCCTCCTTTAGCGGCTGGCCTGCGGCGGCGCCGCGACCGGGCCGAGCACGGCGCGGATATAGGCCTGCGTGTCGAGCGTCTGCGCGGCGGTGTTCTGCAAGGCCAGTGTCACAGGTCCGGCAAACCCGGAAAGCGCCGCCGTCGCGGCGATCAGCAGACCGGCAACGGCGAGCGGCAGCGTGCGCCGGATTTGCCCCGCCGCTCCCGTCCGGCTCGCCTCGGTTGCGTCGGAGGGCTCGACATTCCAGAACACGGCGCTGCCGGCGCGGGCGAAGCCGAGCACCATGACCAGCGTGGTGCCGAGCACGACCGCCCAGATCCACGGCGCGGCGGCGGCGTCGCGGCTGGTTTCGAGGATCATCAGCTTGCCGATGAACCCGGAGAGCGGCGGCAGACCAACGATCGCCATCGCGCCAAGCAGAAACAGCCCGCCGAGGAGGTTCTGCTGACCGATCTCCGGGGCCGGCACGAGCCGGTCCAGAACGCGCCCGCGTCGCTCGGCGATCAGATCGACGATCAGAAACAGCGCCGCGCCGGCCAGGGTGCTGTGTACGAGGTAATAAAGCGCCGTCGCGACGCCGGCCGCGCCGGAGAGGCCGACCGCGATCAGCAGCATCCCCATCGACCCGACAATCGCGAAGGCGGCGAGGTCGAGCAGCGCGCGGCTCGCCAGGATGCCGATCGCGCCAAGGGTCACGGTGGCGAGCGCAGCCGGCAATATCCACGGCTCGGCGATGCCGGCGAGCGGTCCGGCCTCGGCCCCGAACACCGTGCCGTATACCCGCAATATCGCGTAGGCGCCGATCTTGGTCATGATCATGAACAGCGCGGCGGCCGGAGCCGAGGCGGCGGCATAGGTCGCCGGCAGCCACCAATGCAGCGGAACCAGCGCCGCCTTGATCGCGAAAACGAGAAACAGCAGCAGCGCCCCGGTGCGCAGCAGCGCCGCATCGGCCGGACCGACCAGCGGCGCCTTGACCGCGAGATCGGCCATGTTGAGGGTGCCGGTCACGGCGTAGATCAGCCCGACCGCGAACAGAAACAGTGTCGAAGCCAGCAGGTTGATCGCGACGTACTGAAAACCGGCCGACAGCCGGCGCGGGCCGCCGCCATGCAGCAGCAGCCCGTAGGACGCGATCAGCATCACCTCGAAAAAGACAAACAGGTTGAACAAATCGCCGGTCAGAAAGGCGCCGTTGATGCCGAGCAACTGAAACTGGAACAGCGGGTGGAAGTGCCGCCCGCGCTCGTCCCAGCCGTTGACGGCGTAAAGGATGACGCACAGCGCGAGAGCGGCGGTCAGCACGAGCATCGTCGCCGACAGACGGTCGAGCACGAGCACGATCGCGAACGGCGCCGGCCAGTCGCCGAGGCGATAGGGGCGCGGCACGCCGTCGCTCGCGATCAGATAAAGCACGACCGCGACAATCAGCAGCCCGGCGGTTGCGGCGACCGATACCAGACGCTGCCGTTTCAGGTCGTAGCGCACCGCGAGCAGCAGAAACGAAGCCGTCAACGCCGGCAATACGATCGGCAGAACGATCAGGTCGCTCATCGGACGCGCTCGGACGGCTCTCCGCCTTCGCGGTGCCGATCCGGGGCGGCGCCGAGATCGGCCCGGTCGGAGCCGGTTTCGAGAAAGGCGCGCAGTGCAATGACGACGATCAGCGCGGTCATTCCGAACGAGATCACGATCGCGGTCAGGACCAGCGCCTGCGGTAGCGGGTCGGTGTACGCGGCGGCTCCGGGGGTAATGATCGGCGGGCGGTCGATGGTCAGGCGTCCCATTGTCAGCAGGTACAGGTTGACCGCGTAGGACAGAAAGCTGAGACCGATCACGACCGCAAACGTCGTGCGCCGCAGCACTAGATAGACCCCGACCGCGGTCATCAGCCCGATCGCGCTTGCCACCAGTGCTTCCATGTCAGCGATCGCCCCGGTCGATTGGCTCGACGAGGGGCGGCTCGGCGACGGACCGAGCCTGCGACTGCATGGGTGGGGTTTCCGCGGCGGCCGGCAGCCGGATATCCATTGGCCCCTCGGGCACCTTCTCGTGTTCCGCCCGTTCCTCGACCCGCGAGATCTGGCGCAGCGACAGCACCACCGCCCCGATGACGGTCAGCATCACGCCGAGATCAAAGGCCATCGCCGAGGCCAGCTCGACCTCGCCGATCAGCGGCAGGTGAAAGTGGCCGTGCGCGCTGGTCAGAAACGGTCGCCCGAAATACCAGGCAGCGATCCCGGTCAGCCCGGCGATCGCGATGCCGCCGCCGATCATCGCCTGCGCATCGACCCGTGCCCGCTGAGCCGCCCAGGCATAGCCGCTCGCGATATACTGCATGATCAGCGCGATCGCGACGACCAGCCCGGCGATAAACCCGCCGCCCGGCTCGTTATGGCCGCGCAGAAAGATGTAGAGCGCAACCGTGATCGCGATCGGCAGCAGGACTCGTGTCGCGACTACCAGCAGTAATGGATGCGCGTCACCGGCCTGTTCCGGCAGGCGCATCGCCGCGAGCCGCCGCGCCGCCGCGCCGCGCAGCGCCGTGTCGAGCAGCGCAAAGATCGCGACGGCTGCGATCCCGATCACGATGATCTCGCCAAACGTGTCGAAACCGCGGAAATCGACCAGAATCACGTTGACGACATTGGAACCGCCGCCGCCCGGCCTGGCTTCGGCCAGATAGTAGCCGGAGATCGTCTCGAAATTCCGGGTCATGACCGCATAGGCGAGACCGCCGATCCCGGCGCCGGCCAGCGCTGCGATTGCTGCGTGTAGCCAGCGCGTCCCGCCCACCGGTTCGTCGCTCGTGCGCGGCAGCAGGTTCAGCGCGAGCAGCAGCAGGATCGTCGTGACCACATCGACCGTGATCTGGGTCAGCGCCAGATCGGGCGCCGAGAATTGCAGAAAGGCGAGCGAGACGATCAACCCGACAATGCTCGTCAGCACGAGCAGGAGCAGCCGGTCGCGGTGTCGAATGACTACGAATGCGGAAGCCGCCACCAGCGCGATCCAGGCGGTCACGGCGGGCAGGCTCGGCGGCAATGTCGCGCGGTTCCCGGCCTCATGGGTGCCGCCGATAAACCCGACGATGCCGACAGTGATGATCGCAACGAGCGTGACCCCGACATAGCGCGTGAGCGAGCCGTCATGCAGGGCGTCGATCAGCCGGCGGGAGAGGGTGACGGCCCCGCCGATCGCGACGTCGTAAATCCGCTTGGCATCCGGCCGCTTCACCGCGAGCCGCAGCGCGTTCGCCGGGACGTAGGCGACAAACAGGAGCACGCCGCCGAGCAGCGCGATCGTGCTCATCACTACCGCGGCGGTGAAACCGTGCCACAGAGCCGGCTCGAACGGCGGTACGGCACCGCCGACGACCGCCCGCGCAGCGCTCTCGACGACCGGGGCGGCGACTGTCGCCGGCGCGAGCCCGACAGCGACGATCGGCAGCATCAGCGCCGCGATCGGCAGCCACATGCCGGAAGGCGGGTCGTGCGGGTGGTGCGGGTAATCATGCCGCGCCGGACCAAGAAACGTGACGATCGCGAAGCGGAACGAATAGGCCGCCGAGAACAGCGCCGCCACCGTCGCCAGCACCGGGAACAGCCACCAGAGACCGGCATAGACCGTGCGCGACGCCTCGTCGAGCATCATCTCCTTTGACAGAAACCCGTTCGACAGCGGGATTCCGGCCATCGCCGCCGCCGCGACAAAGGACAGCGTGGCGATGACAGGCATCAGCGTCGCGAGGCCGCCGAGCCGGCGGATGTCGCGGGTGCCGGTTTCGTGATCGATCGCGCCGGCGCTCATAAACAGCGCCGCCTTGAAGGTTGCGTGGTTCAGGATGTGGAACACCGCCACGACGGCAGCCGCCGCCGTGCCGAGGCCGAGCAGCATCGTCAGCATGCCGAGCTGGCTGACCGTCGAATAGGCGAGGATTGCCTTCAGATCGTCCTTGAACAGCGCGATCCAGGCCGCGATCAGCATCGTCGCCAGCCCGACCGGCGCAACGATCAGAAACCACGCCTCGGTGCCGGCCAGAACCGGCCACAGCCGCGCCAGCAGAAAAACCCCGGCCTTGACCATCGTCGCTGAGTGCAGATAGGCCGAAACCGGGGTCGGCGCCGCCATCGCGTGCGGCAGCCAGAAATGAAACGGAAACTGCGCCGATTTTGTAAACGCGCCGGCCAGGATCAGCAGCAATGCCGGCAGATACAGCGGCGATGCCTTGACGAGGTCACTGCGGGCAAGGATTTCGGTCAACTGATACGAACCGGCGATCTCGCCGAGGAGCAACATGCCGCCGAGCAGCGCCAGCCCGCCGCCGCCGGTCACGATCAGCGCCATGCGCGCCCCCTGGCGGGCCTGCGGCAGATGGCGCCAGTAGCCGATCAGCAGAAACGAGCTGAGGCTCGTCAATTCCCAGAAGACGATCAGCAGCAGCACGTTGTCGCTGAGCACGATGCCGACCATCGCGCCCTGGAACAGCAGCAGATAGGCGTAGAACTTCCCGATCGGGTCCTCGCGGCTCAGATAGAACCGGGCGTAAACGATGATCAGCAGCCCGATCCCGAGGATCAGCGCGGCGAAAAACAGCCCGAGACCGTCGATAAAGAACGTGAACGACAATCCGATCTGCGGCACCCACGGCATCCCCCAGGCGATCACCTCACCGCCATAGACCGAAGGGGCGTTCGCGAGCAGCAGAAGCAGCGCCGTCAGCGTGACCGCCGCGGTGGCGCCGGCGCAGACATTACGGCCCGAGCGCGCGGTCAGCGGCGGAAGGCAGGCGCCCAGAAACGGCAGCAAAACAATAAGCGCAACATCCATGCCGGCGGTGATCGCGACGGTCCGAGGGGGCGGCGACTGTATGGCAAAGGCAGAGTACAGTCGAACGCGGCGTCGGCCGGGTAGTGTCCTAATCAGGACACTCTCCAAGGCCGCTGCCGGCAGGAAAGGGCTCAGCTCATTCTACGGCCGCGTTCCAAAGCGCCGATGCAGAAAATCGCGGACATCGGCGGCGCAGCGGTCGGGGACCGAATCGCAGATATTGTGCGGCAACCCGTCATAGGTCCGGAACTCGACATCGGCGAGGCGGCGGAACGGGTCGTAATTGGCGAGAGTGCCGACCGTTTCGGCGCCGGGGATCACGACCAGCGTCGGACAGGTTATTTTCTGCACCTCGTCGCTCCAGTCGTAGCCCGCCATCAGCAGCACGAATTTGCCGATATAGGCCGGGTCGTTCTTTGCCGCCTCGTCGAGAAACCATTCGACCAGACCGGGATCGGCGTCTTCCGGCAGGCGGTCGCGGATCGTCTCGGCCAGAAAACCGCGCAACCCCTTCGCCTGGATGCGCGGAACCCAGCTCGGCGCCTGGCTCTGCTTGAGACCCGGGGTCGAGCCGAACAGCGACAGGCTCCTGACCCGCTCCGGCCTGGTCATCGCCAGTTGCTGGCCAAGATAGCCGCCGGCCGAATTGCCGACGATATGCGCGCTGTCGAGACCGAGATGGTCGAGCAGTTCGGCGACATCACTCACCAGCGGTTCGAGCAGCAGCTCCTGCTCGGCGGGCGGCACCTGCGAGGCGCCGTGACCGCGCAGATCGAGCCGCACGACCCGCCAGTCGCGCGCCAGATATGGCACCCAGCCGTAATAACGCCGCGCGCTGCCCATTGCCGCATGCAGCAGCAGCACCGTATCCGGCCGCCGCCACGGATCGGTGAAGTCGTCAATGTAATAGGCGAGGTTGATGCCGTCGCTGGTCGTGAAATTCCGGTTCTCGGTCATTGGGCAGCCTCGGCCGGCGCCTCGTCGAGCGCCGCAAGGAATTCGACCAGATAAGACTTCCACAGCTTCGCATAGTAATGGCTGAAATGCCCGTGCGTGTCCGGGCCGGGCGGGATCAGCACATAGCGCCCCTGTTTGACCCGTTTCATCGCCCGCTCGACGGTGCCGAGTTCGGGCGGGTTGGCGTAATCTTCGGCGTCATTGATCAGCAATATCTTGGCCTTGATCCTGTCGAGATCGGGTTCCGGGTCGTAATCCTGAATCGCCTCGATCGCCCAGAGCTGGTTGTTGGCGTCGCCCTTTGCCGCCTCGGCGAGACGCCGCTCGTACAATTGGTTCGCGGCGGCCAGGGTCGGGGCCATTTCCTGAATGCGGGTCGGGCTTTCGGTCGTGAAATGCCCGGCGGCGCTGTAGATGTAATGGCGCGGGTTTTCAGTGTAGTCGCCGTTGTTCCAATCCGGGTCGTTGCGGATCGCCTCGGCGGCGGCGCGACGGGTCAGCCAGTTGCGCCCGCTGATCTGCGCCGGCTGGCACGACAGCGCGACGACGCCGTCCATCAGGTCGGGATAGGTTTCGGCCCACATCCAGGCGTGCATCCCGCCCATCGAACTGCCGATCACCAGCCGCAGATGCCCGACCCCCAGCCCTTCGGTGATGAGGCGATAACCGCTCTCGACCATGTCGCGATAGCGGTAATGCGGGAACCTGCCCTTCAGCCCGTCCGACGGTTTGCTCGATCCGCCGCGGCCGATCGCGTCCTGCATGATGAGGAAGTATTTTGTCGCGTCGAGCGGCTGGCCCGGCCCGTACAGCTCGTCGGCCAGCGAAGGGCGCAGCCAGTTGGCGCCAGTGCCGGTGTTGCCTTGCAGCAGCAATACGCCGTTGACGATTTTTCCCGAAGCGTCGCGTTGCGGCACGCCCATCGTGCGGTAATGCAGCCGCAACTCGGGCAATACCTCGCCGCTGGCGAAGCGGTAATTTCTGATGACGTAATCGGCCTCGGCGTAGTTCGGCCACCGGGAAGCGGGGTCGGTCGTCGGCATCGGCAAGTCTCCTCTCGCGCGCGGGCAGGGGCATGATAAAAGCGGTCGCGTGGCGAAATCGATACCGCACCCGTCGATTCTGGATGATTTCGAATACCTCGGTGCATTCTCGGGCGAGCGGCGGTGGCGCAGCGACGGCGGCGGGCGGCTCTATACCTGGGACGCGCTGCACGGAGAGGTGGAGGTTTTCAATGCTCGAGGAAAACACCTCGGCGCGCTCGATCCGGTCACGGGCGCCTGGGTGAAACCAGCCGTGCGCGGAAGGACAATCGATGTCTAGCCAACGAAATTTTGTTGATCTGTGCCTGGCGGGCGAAGCCTCGGTCGAAGAAATAGACGATTTCATCGATGCTTGGCACGATGCCTCAACGGGTAAAGAGCTTCACGATTATCTTGGAATGACAAGAGATGAGTATTCGTTGTGGCTGCGGGCGCCGGATGCACTGCCCTGCATCCTCAATGCGCGTCGCAACGGCGAGAAGCTGACGCAGGCAGTCGGCAGAGCCTACGAGGCGATGCGGCTCGCGCCGTCGAAAAACGACACGCCGACCGTGGCGCGCTTGCGGATATGGCTCAAGGAAAAAGGCGTGCCGGTCTGACCGGCACCATCGGGCCGAACCGCTCAGTGCCGCAGGAAGTACACCCGGCGCAACTGGTCGCGGAAGCTCTCGCTCTTGTCCATTGCGGCGCGGAAATCCTCTTCGCCGAGCACATAGGTCTCCAGCGGGTCGGTCGCGATCACGCTGGCGTTGCGCGGGTTGCC
The DNA here is from genome assembly GCA_050246595.1 of Alphaproteobacteria bacterium. Classification (GTDB taxonomy): domain Bacteria; phylum Pseudomonadota; class Alphaproteobacteria; order ATCC43930; family CGMCC-115725; genus DATARH01. Next base: position 23,998 of record JBFWVT010000048.1, on the reverse strand, counting down.
GCTCAGCAGCGCCAGCTCGCCGAAGAATTCGCCGGGGCCGAGCCGTGCAACTTCCTGCCCGGAGCGCTCGACCTTGACGTCGCCGTCCGAGATCAGAAACAGCTCGTGCCCGATATCGCCCTGCTTGATGACGAGGTCGCCGGGCAGATAGTGGCGCTTGGTCATGCGCTCGGCGACATGGGTCAGCTCGGTCGGGGTCAGCGCCTTGAACAGCTCGACCCCCTTCAGGAACTCGCAGATGCGCAGCGCGTCGTTGAGCATCACGTCGGAGACGATGCGGCCATCGACCATATGAACCAGCCGGTCGGCCAGTTCGATGATGCGGTGGTCGTGCGTGACCATCAGGATCGCGGCGCCGTCCTCGACAGTCAGCTCCTTGAACAGGCGGACGACGTTGCGCGTCGAATCCTGGTCGAGCGCGGCGGTCGGCTCGTCGGCGAGCACCAGCTTTGGCCGGTTCGCCAGCGCCCGCGCAATCGCGACGCGCTGCCGCTGCCCGCCGGACAGCGAGTGCGGCTTGTGGTTGATGCGGTGGCCGAGACCGAGCCGCTCCAATATCGCCACGCCGCGGCGGCGCATCTCGGCCGCCGACAGGTTCCCGGAAAGCTGGAGCGCCATCTTGACGTTTTCATAGGCCGACAGCGCGTCGAACAGATTGTGCATCTGAAAGATGAACCCGATCTCGCGCCGCACCCGCACCAGTTCGCCGGCACCGAGGCGCGACACGTCGCGCCCGAGCACTTCGAGCCTTCCCTCCTGCAACGACCGCAGCGCCCCGATCAGGGTCAGCAGTGTCGTCTTGCCGGACCCGGACGGGCCGGTCATGACGATCAGCTGTCCGGGCAGCACGTCGATGGCGATATCGAACAGCACCTGAAAGCGCGATTCGCCCTCGCCATAGAAGAAATTCAGGCTGTCGGCGCGGATCAGCGGTCTGTCGCTCGCTTCCAGAATATTGCCGGGATCGGCGATCGCAGGCACATCCATCAGAACACCTCCGCCGGATCGACGGCGATCACGCGGCGGATCGCCAGCGCGGCGGAAACCAGGCACATCCCCAATGTCAACGCAAAGCTGATCGCAGTGACCTGAAGCGTCATATGCAGCGGCATCAGCGCCAATTCCCCGATGATGCGGTAGACGAGCAGACAGACGAGCCAGGCCGGCACGTAAGCCGCGACGGCCGTGAAGGCGGCTTGCTGAAAGACGACCCGGACCAGATACGGGCTGCCATACCCCATGCCCTTTAACGTTGCGCATTGCGGCAGCTGGTCGGACAGGTCGGTGTAGATGATCTGATACGAGATCAGCATGCCCACGATGAACCCGACGATCGTGCCCATCCAGAAGATCGGCCCGGCGGAGGACAGATCGGCCTGAAACGCGTGCTCGAAGGCTTCCAGCTCGGTCTTGCTCAGCACCCGCAATTCATCCGGCAGCGCTTCCCCCAGCGCCTGTTGCACGGCGGCGGGATCGGCCTCGGGCTGCAGCTTGACCACCCCGAACTCGACCGGCATCGATTGCGCAAAATCCGGGTTGCCGGTCAGCAGCGCCGCGAAGGTGCGCTCGCTCATCATCACGGTGCCGTTGGCCATGAAATCGGGGCCGAGCGCATAGCTGCCGACGATCCGCACCGGGCGGCCGTTGATCTCGGTCCCGCCCGCCCCCTCGTCCATCCCGAGAAACGGCCGCGAGCGCCGATCGACGATGACCGTATCCGGCTCTTTCAGCTTCTCGCTCTGCTCGCGCAATTCGGGGATCGAGAAGACCGGACGATCGGGGTCAAACCCGAAAGCCTGCACAAGATAGGTCTTCTCGCCGCCCGGCTCCTGCCACAGGAAGTGCTGCCAGGCGGCATAAAGCGGGGTGACGCTCGCCACGCCGGCGACCGCGCGCGCCGGCGCCAGACTGGCCGGAGCGAACGGGTCCTCGCTGCCGAACCGGTACTTGCTCGCGTTCATGACAAACAGCTCACCGTCGAGTTCGCGGATCATGCCGAGCGAGGCATCAAAAAAACCGCGCTCGAAACCGAGCTGCACCAGCATCAGCAGCACTGCGAAACCGATCCCGGCGATCGAGCGCACCAGGCGCAGCTTGTTCGCGACGAGATTGCGCCAGGCGAGCGGGACCGAGCGGGTTTCCGAGAAAAGCGGGGCGGGGTCGGCTGTCATGCCGTATCGGCCTCAAAAAATCTCGGCCGGATCGGCGCGCCGCAACCTGACGAGCGACAGCATCGCCGATATCGCCGACATGAAAACGCCGACGGCGAACACGCCCGCCAGCTGCAGCGGCGTCATTGTTACCGGCAGCAATGTCTGGGCGCGGATCAGCGCGTAGACCCAGAGCGCGACGCCGACCGCCGGCAGAAAGGCCGCGAGCATCATCAGCACCGCCTCGATCAGGACAATCGCATCGAGCAGCCGGTTGGTGTGGCCGATCGCCTTCAGCATCGCGAATTGCGGCAGCTGCCGCGTTATCTGCGTCGCCAGCGTCTGGTACAGGATCATGATGCCGACGACAAAGGCGACGACCAGTCCCGACCCGAAGATCAGACCGGTCCCGGTCTTTGTCGTCCAGAACGCGACCTCGTTCGCGGCCAGCTCGTCGCGGGTCAGAACCTGCGTGTCGTCGGGCAGAATTTCGCGCAGCGCGCGCGCCACCGCGTCGGGATCGGCGCCGGGGTTCAGCGTGACCAGCCCGAGATTGACCGTATCGCGCGGACGCGGGCGCGCGCCGGTGCCGAAAATCCGGAAAAACGTATCCTCGCTCGCCAGCACGACCGCCAATCCGAGAAACCCGGTGCCGAGCGTATAGCGTCCGCCGATCGTGACCTTGTGCCCGCCCAGCTCGATGACGCGCCCGGTGGCGAGCGGGCCGAAGAGTTCGCGCGTCTCGCGATCGACCAGCACCGTATCGGGGCGTTCGAGAATTTGGCTTTGCGCCAGGATGTCGGGCACCGTGAAAACGCTGGCATCCGGGTCGAAGCCGATGATCGAGGCATCGATCCGCTGGCCGCCCTCGGGGTCCTGCCATTTGGTGCCGCCGATATAGACCGCGCTTGCCCGCGCCACATCCGGGTGAGCGCGCACCTGGTCGAGGCGGGCGCGCGCGATTGTGCCGGATTCGGCCTGGTGGACGTAACGGGTCGAGGTCACGAGCAGATCGAACCGCATATTGTCGTAGATCAGCAGCCCCCCTTGCGGCACCGCGATAAAAAAGCCGAGTTCGACAAAGATCAGCAGGATCGCGACAAAGATGCCGCCGACCGCCAGCGCGGTGCGCCCTTTCTGATGTGTCAGTATCCGCCAGGCGACCGAGAACGCCACGAGACCGCAATCCCCAAGATGCTGTAGGGCCAGGGATATAGTGCATGATTCCCTTGCCGTGGGGTGAAAAGCGCAGCCCCGCCATGCCTTTCTGCGCCATTGCTTCCCCCTTGGCCGGTCCTCGTACTAGGATCGCGCCCGATACTGGCGAGCGGTGCCGGAGCAACGCGGAGGACTGACATGGCGACGGGAAAGAAAATTGCGGTGGTCTGCACCGGGGCGGTTGGCGGCTATGCCGGGGCGCACATGGTCCAGGCCGGCGAGGAGGTCGTGTTTATCGATTTCTGGCCCGAGCATGTCGATCACATGAAACAGCACGGGCTGACGATCACGCATCTGCGCGATGTCGAGCCGTTCACGGTGCCGACCCGCGCCCTGCATGTCACCGAGCTGCAGCAATTGTCGAAGGAGAAACCCGTAGACATCGCCTTTATCTGCACCAAGTCCTACGACACGGCCTGGGCGACGGCGATGATCCGGCAGTATCTGGCGCCGGACGGGTATTGCGTGTCGCTGCAGAACTGCATGAACGAGGAGACGATCGCCGGCATCGTCGGCTGGGGCAAGACGCTGGGGTCGATCGCCAGCTCGATCACGGTCGAACTGCATGCGCCGGGTCAGATCAGGCGCGCCGCCGGCAAGTCCGGGGCGAAGCACACCGTCTTCCGGGTCGGCGAGGTGCACGGCCGCATCACCGAGCGGGCCAGAGAGGTCTGCGGCCTCTTGGCCAATGCCGACAGCGCCTTTGTCACCGAGAATATCTGGGGCGAGCGCTGGTCGAAACTGGTCACCAACGTGATGGGCAACGGGCTCAGCGCCTGCACCGGGCTGATCGGCCGCGAGGTCGTCAAGAACGACGCGCTGCGGCATTTCTCGAACCGGCTCGGTGCCGAGGCGATCCGCGTCGGTCAGGCGCTCGGCTATACGTTCGACGAGGTCAGTCACATGGACCCGGAGACGCTGGCCAAGGCGGGGGAGGGCGACCCGGCGGCGCAGAAGGAGATTGACGAGCACCGTCTGGCGGTGGCGAATAGCGGCGGCGGCGAGCACCGCCCCTCGACCGGCCAGGACATGGTCAAGGGGCGCCGCACCGAGATCCCGTTCCTCAACGGGTTTGTCGTGCGCAAGGGCGAGGAGATCGGCATCCCGACCCCGACCAACGCGATCCTGACCGATGTCGTGCTGCGCGTCGAAAAGGGCGAGCTGAAGCCCGACCCGAAAAACATCACCGACCTGCGGCTGAACTGACGCGGAAGCCCCTCTCCCGCAATGCGGGAGAGGGTGGTTCGCGAAGCGAACCGGGTGAGGGTGTGGCCGCCGAACAACCCTCACCCTCCCACGCCTTGCGGCGTGGGCCCCTCCCTCTCCCGCGATGCGGGAGAGGAGAAATGCGCGCCGCTGGAGGTGAGGGAATGCTCGCCATCGTCAACACGCCGTCCGGGCCAGACCCGGTCGCGATAACCGAGACCGCCGAACCCGATCCCGCGCCCAACGAGGCGCTTGTCGCGGTGCACGCGTTCTCGCTGAACCGCGGCGAACTCCGGCTGTTCACGGTCCGCCCGGAAGGGTGGCGGCCGGGACAGGACATCGCCGGGGTCGTGCTGCGCGCCGCCGAGGACGGCAGCTCCCCGCCTTCCGGGACGCGGAGCGTGGGATTGTGCGACTGGCACGGCTGGGCCGAACGCGCCGCGGTGCCGGGCCATCGCCTCGCGCCGATTGCCGATAATGTGTCGTTTGCCGCGGCGGCGGCGCTGCCGGTCGCCGGACTGACCGCGCTGCGCACGTTGCGGCACGGCGCGCCCTTGCTCGGCAAGCGGGTGTTGATTACCGGCGCGGCCGGCGGGGTCGGCAATCTCGCGGTGCAGCTCGCCGCGCGCTCCGGGGCGCGGGTCACGGCAATAGTCGGCCGCCCCGAGCGCGCCCGCATCGTCGAGGGGCTGGGCGCGGCCGAAATCGTTACCGATATCGAACAGGCCGAGGGACGCTTCGCGCTGATCCTCGAAGCGGCTGGCGGACACTCGCTGAAAGCGGCGATCGACCGGGTCGAGGCGAAAGGCACGGTCGTGATCTTCGGCAATTCCTCGGGCGAGCCGACCGAGATCGACTTCCGCGTCTTTGGCGAGCATCAGAACGCGCGCCTCCAGGCGTTTCATTATTTCACCTGCGAGAGCGAGGACCGGTTTGCGCCCGATCTGGCGCTGCTCGCCTCGCTGGTCGCCGACGGCTCATTGCGGCCTGTTATCAGCGAATACGACTGGCGCGACATCAACCGCATTGGTCCGCTATTGCGCAACCGACAGGTCGGTGGGAAAGCCGTGTTTCACATCGAGCAGAAGTGAAGGAGGACAGCAATGACAATCAAGGTCGGCGACAGGATCCCGTCGGGCATCACGCTGCGCCATCTGACCCCGGAGGGGGTCAAGGCGGTCTCGTCCGATGAGTTCTTCAAGGGCAAGAAGGTGGCGGTGTTCGGGTTGCCCGGCGCCTATACGCGCACCTGCTCGTCGCGCCACCTGCCGGGCTATGTGCAGAATTCCGATGTGCTGAAGCAGAAGGGGATCGATCAGATCGCCTGCGTCTCGGTCAACGATGCGTTTGTGATGGACGCCTGGGGCAAGGAGCACAAGGCCGACGACAAGGTTGTCATGCTCGGCGACGGCAGTTGCGAGTTGACCGAGGCGCTCGGGCTGACCGTCGATCGCCGCGAGGCCGGGATGGGCATCCGCTCGCAGCGCTACTCGATGATCGTCGATGACGGCATCATCAAGGAGCTGAATGTCGAGCCGTCGGGCGAATACGGCGTCTCCAGCGCCGAGGCGATGCTGCAACGGCTTGCTTAGGCGGCTTTCAGACAACACGCGAAAGCATAAGTGGGGTAAATCTAACGATTGCTCCCCACCCAGAACAGGGAGGATCTCATGTCAATCGAGGAAAATAAACAGATCGTCCGCCGATTTTTTGAAGATGCGTGGAATCAAAACAAGGTGGATGACCTTGAAGAATACCTAGCGATTGACCGCATTCATCATTTCGGATCGAGAACAGCCAAACACGGCACAAATGAACTGCGAGCGATGATCCGACACTGGCGGAGTGCGATGCCGGATTATCGAGGCTACATTGAGGACATGATTGCCGAAGGGGATCGAGTGGTAACACTCTTACGTTTCACGGGAACTCACACGGGGACGCCGTTTGAAGTGGCCTCACACACCATTCAGCCAAGCGGCAGGCGTATTGACGAGGCGGAGATTCTAATCATGCGGCTTGCAGATGGAAAAATTGTCGAGTCGTGGGCAACCTGGGATCGGCTCAGCCTTTTGCAGCAACTTGGCGCTATTAGCGCTTCGCCTTAGTACGATCAATGAGAATTGTTGTAATTAGCATCGTCCTGACAACAGCATTGAGAGGATTTGAACGTGCGTTTCCTGGTGCTCGGGGCCGGTGCGGTCGGCGGGTATTTTGGCGGGCGGCTGGCCGAGGCCGGGCGCGATGTGACGTTCCTGGTTCGCGGAGCACGCGCCAACGCCCTCGCCGAGCACGGTCTCCGGGTCGCAAGCCCGCTCGGCGATTTTACCGTGCCGGTCAAGGTCGCGACCGCCGACCGGGTCGGCGGGCCATATGACGTCGTGCTGCTGACCGCGAAGCACTACGATCTCGACGCCGCGATCGACGCGATCCGCCCCGGTGTCGGGCCGGAGACGGCCGTATTGCCGCTGCTCAACGGTCTGGTTCACCTGGAGCGGCTCGATCGGGCGTTTGGTCCGGGCCGGGTGCTCGGCGGGGTCGCCTATGTCGGCGCCGTGCTGCTTCCGGACGGGACCATCCGTCACCACAACCGCCTGTCCGGGATCGCCTTTGGCGAGAGGGATGGCGGGATCAGCGAGCGGGCGCGCGCGATCGAGCGGGAATTCGCCGGCACCCCGGTCAGCGCCCCCGCCAACCCGGACATCATCCAGGAGATGTGGGAGAAATTCGTGATGATGGGCGCGATGGCCGGCATGAACTGTCTGATGCGCGGCAATATCGGCGAGATCGTCGCGACCGACGAAGGCGGGGCGCTGATGATCGCGGCGCTCGCCGAGTGTCAGGCGGTCGCTGCTGCCGCGGGCCATGCGCCGCGGCCGCAATCGCGCGAACGGGTGCAGGCGATGCTGACCGAGCGCGGCAGCATCAACAGCGCCTCGATGCGGCAGGACCTCGAAGCCGGGCGGCGCACCGAAGCCGACGCGATTGTCGGCGACATGCTGCGCCGCGCCCGTCATTTCGGGATCGAGACCCCGCTGCTGCGCGCCGCCTGGTGTCATTTGCAGATACACGAGAACCGGCTGGGCCGTAATTGAACCCGGACGGGACGGGCTTGGCACCGAGAAGCGGAATGCAAAAGAGAGGCGGGTCATCCCGGCGGAGGCCGGGACCCACTCATCCGTATACGAGTTGGTCCCGGCCTCCGGGATGACGCTTCAACATTGAGGAAGGCGCCGCTCGGGTGCCGCTGCGAGGCCCGCGTCGGGCTACAGCACCGACTCGACCCATTCCTTCAGCTTGCTCTTCGGCAAGGCGCCGATCTTGGTCGCCGCGACCTGACCGCCCTTGAACAGCATCATCGTCGGGATGCCGCGCACGCCGTATTTGCGCGGCGTCTGCGGGTTCTCGTCGATATTGATCTTGGCGATGGTGACCCGGCCGTCCATCTCGGTGGCCAGCTCGTCGAGAAAGGGCGCGACCATCCTGCACGGGCCGCACCATTCGGCCCAGAAATCGACAAGCACCGGCTCGCTGGCGCGGAGCACCACGGCATCGAAGCTGCTGTCGCTGACCGCCGTCGGCTTCATCGCGTATTCCTCTATCTGATGCCTTGCGAGATTAGGGGAGCGGCGAAACCGGCGTCAAGGCGGCCTCCCGGCCGGCTCCGTCGCAGCGGAGCAGCCAAGCCATGTCGATTCGCGATAGCTCACGGCGTCTCTAGCCGGGGTGCTCCTGGCCGGGGTGCTCCTGGCCGGCGTGTTCTTTGGCCCAGCGCGCGACTTCGGCGTGCGTGCCGAACCACACGCCCGGACGCGCCTGCGCCAGCCGGATCAGTTCGTCGAGTATCCAGAGGCGCGAGCGATAACCGATCACATGCGGGTGCATCGTCAACTGAAACAGCCCGCCCTCGTCATAGGCCGCCTCGAATTCGCGACGGAAGATGTCGAACACGTCAGAAGGCGGCGTATACGGACGCAGCGCCGAAAAGCGGTTCATCATAAAATAGACCGCGTCGTCGCGCACCCATTCGACCGGCAGTTCGACGACGCCGCATTTCTCGCCGTCGAGCAGCAATTCGTAGCAATCCTCGTCCGCCATCAGCGAGGAATCGTAGAGGAGCCCCATTTCGGCGGCGATCGCCAGCGTGTGCCAGCTAAAATCCCAGGACGGCGTGCGCATCCCGACCGGTCGAACGCCGCAGATTTCTTCGAGCGTGTCGGCTGAGCGCAGCATCAGCGCGCGCTCGTCATCGTGCGGCAATACCGAGTTCAGCTCGTGAATCCAGCCGTGAATGCCGATTTCGTGCCCCTCGGCGACGATGCGGCGCTGCTCGTCGGGGTGGATCAGCGCCGTCACAGCCGGGACGTAGAACGTAGCCCTGACACCGTGGCGTTCGAGCAGCTTGAGGATGCGCGGCACCGCGACCCGCGCCCCGTACTGCCCCCAGGACAGCCGTCCGATCGATTTGCCGCCGTCGCGCAATTCGTTGGTTTCGTGATCGCTGTCGAACGACAGCGCGACCGCGCAACGCGCGCCGCCCGGCCATTCGCGCGGCCGCAGCGTCCTTCCGGCGCGCACCCGATCGACCAGACGGCGCCACTGTTCCTCCGGCCATTGCCACGGTTCGAGATCGGATTCCGGTCGGGTCATCGTCTCTCTCCAAAGTTCCGGCGCGCCGTCGGTCCGCGACAGGAGTACGCCCGGACGGCGCGGCGCGCAATCCCGCGGGAGAGCGGTTCCGCAAATGCGCCCGCCGGCTTTCGGGAAAGCCGGCGAGCCGTGTTCATCCACTGAACGCGGGTGTCGGTAACGCGTTACGCGGCGGTCCTGTCGCGGCGGCGGCGCAGGATGGTCCAGCCGACGAACGACGCGCCGAGCAGGGCCAGCGACCCCGGTTCCGGAACCGGGGTTATGCTTTCTCCCGCCACGACGAGCAGCTCGTTTGCCAGCAGCCTGTAGAACTCGTCATTGTTGCCGCCGCAACAATTGCCGGGAAACATATTGTTCCCGATGATGTTTCCGGCCGCGTTGATCGCGATCAGCGGGATTCCGGCGCCGCCGTCGTCGGCCAGCAATGTCGCCGTGGCATCGAGAGCCGGGTGCGCGGAGTTGCTGTTATGATAGTAGGTCAGAGCGGCCAGATTGACGCCGTCGAAGATCGGGCTGGCTGCTGTTTGGACGATATTCCCGCTTACATCGCCGTTGACGCCGACATTGACCAGCGGCGCGTAACCGGTGCCCGTGATGCCGCCGCCGATGGCCCACGGATTGCTGAAGGCGTAGGTTTTCATGACAAGACCGCCGCCGCCATCGACGTAGTCTTTTAAGACATCGCCCAGCCCGGCCGGGTCGGCGGGTTCGGAGTTCGTGTAGGCCAGCACGGCGTCGTAACCCTGGAGCTGCGCCAGGGTGGGTGTTCCCGATTCCGCATCGAAAACATCAACCGACGAGAAATCACCGGTCGCCAGCAGTTCGGCCGTTGGCGGGCTGCCATCCGCCTGGACAATCAGAACCGAAATCGGCGCCGCCGCCGCCTGCGCGGCGGCGAGCATAACGGCCGCCACCGCGGCGACCCAGACTCTACCCAAAAATGTACCGGTCATGTTTCCTCCTCGATACGGTCCTTTTCGGACTTGTACGTTGGTGCAGGAATCGAGCCAATGGCGAATGGATCAGCTAATCTATTGTTCTTAAACAAGAGTGGATAGAAGGGCAGCCTACCTGACGTGCAAGATTGTAAAAAATACCGACATGCTTCCAGATCAGCTTACAGAGAAGCGGAAATCGATCGTCGGAGCGATAAAATTCGAACTTATGCCTCGTCAGTCCTGGAATAAAACGTGACGGCCGAGCGGTCTGTTGACAGGCAAAATTGTAAAGAATGCCGACAGGTGCCAGGAGGGGTTTATAGAAAGCAGGAATTGGTCGGAGCGGTGAGATTCGAACTCACGACCCCCAGCACCCCATGCTGATGCGCTACCAGGCTGCGCTACGCTCCGACCGGTCTTCCTGGCGGGGACTGCGAGGATAGCGAGAGGCGGCGCGCGACGCAACGCGATCGACGTGCGGGTAGTGACTCAGTTTGAATTTTAACCTTGCCGTTCTGCGGCGCCGGCGCTCTCGGGCTGACCGCGGGCCGGAGCCGCGACCGTCCTGAACTTGCCGAGGGCGCTCCAGGACCGCCGGCCTCCGGCCGGCATGCCGGCCGGAGGCCGGCGGTCCCAAGGGGATACTCCGGAGCGGCGCAGTGGGCCAATTTCAAACTGAGACACTACCGACGTGCGGGTAGTGACTCAGTTTGAATGCAACAAGCATTACCGTCATTCCGGGACGGCCCGACGGGCCGGGCCCGGAATCCATGAACACCGGCTTTTCCGAGTATTCGGGGCCTGTGTTCATGGATTCTGGGCTCGCGGGCTGCGCCCGCGCCCCGGAATGACAAGGTTACATTTCAAACTGAGTCACTACCGAGATGCGGGCGTGACTTGGTTCGGTTTTGACCTTATCGCTCTACGGCGCCGGCGCTCCCGAGCCTGCCCCCGGATCAAGTCCGAGGCAGGCTCTCGGGCTGACCGCAGTCCGGACCCGCGGCAACCGTCCCGAAAGGGCGGTATGATCCGATCCCAAACCGAGGCCCATCCGCAGACAAGTCAGCTTGCCGAGGGCGCTTCGGGACCGCCGGTCTCCGGCCTCTCGCGCAAGCTTCGCTTGCGCTGACGGCGTCAGGCGAAGCTTCGCTTCGCCGAGAGCCGGCATGTCGGCGGTCCCGAGAGGTTGCTCCGGGGCGGCGCAACGGGCCCGTTTCAAACTGAGGCAGCACCAGCGGACCGGCGCGCGATCCCGCCGCCTTTTGATCGGTCGGGGTCGGCGCGGTCCCGATACGCCCGGTCGCGGGGAGCGCGCTATAGGCGCTCGACCCCGGCGCGGGCGCAGTCCTCGTCTTCCTGGGCGGTGCCGCCGCCGACCCCGCACGCGCCGATGACGACCCCGTTGCGCAGGATCGGCACCGCACCCTGACCCAGGATCATCTCACCGCCGGAATGGGCGGCGATGCCGCGCGGGGTCGGCTGATCGGCGCGCGGCTGCAACTCGCCGCTGGCGCGGCCGAAGGCGGCGGAGGCGACCGCCTTGCCCTGGCTGCCATAGGCGCTCGCCCAGATTGCGTTGTCCATGCGCTGGAACGCGACAAGCCGGCCACCGGCATCGACCACGGCGGCGCTGACCTTGATATTGAGCTGCCGTGCCTTTTCGACGGCGCCGGCGGCGATGCGATTGGCTTCTTCAAGCGTCAGAGTCATCAAGCCCTCCCGAGGCAGCGGGCACCGAACCCGCTTCCAAGCCTCTAGCATGGAATGCGCCCCGGCTTTTTCGCAAGAGCGATGATCGCGGCTTCGCAAGCGCGATCAGGGCGCGCTTTCGGTCGGGTTCAGCCGATCGCGCAGCTGCTTGCCGGTCTTGAAGAACGGGATGTGCTTCTCGGCGACCTGAACGCTGTCGCCGGTGCGCGGATTGCGGCCGACCCGCGCGTCGCGGCGCTTGACCGAAAAGGCGCCAAACCCGCGCAGCTCGACCCGATCGCCGCGCGCCAGGGCCGCCGCGATCTCCTGGAAGATTGCAGTGACGATTGCGTCGATATCGCGCTGATAGAGATGCGGATTGGCCTCCGCCAGCCGTTGAACGAGCTCGGACTTGGTCATCGTGCCTGGCCCGCCTCCCTGTGCTCGAAGGGACCAAGCGTGCCAAAGCCATCGCGCGGCGTCAAGGCAGGCATTCCCGCCGCGCTCGGCTCGATCAGCCTGGCGAGGCTTCGGCGCGCAGCCGGTAAGGCCCGGGCCAGTCGCCGAAAACCGCGGTGTGGCTGACGAGAGCGCCGTCGCGCCACAAATGCAGCTGATAGCCGGGCGGCTCGAACATCAACCGGAGCGGCGCGCCGGAGCGGATGTCGAGGCGGATCTGGTGCGCCGTGCTCGGCGCCGTGCCCGCGACCGTGCCGGCGAAGCGGCGTTCGATCGCGCGATGCAGATGTCCGCACAGGATGCGCTCGACCTGCGGATGGCGAGCGATGACGGCCGCGAAACCATCGCTGCCACGCAACCCGGCGCGGTCCATCCGTTCGATGCCGGTCGCAAACGGCGGATGATGCATCATGACCGCGGTCGGACGCTGCGGCGCGGCGGCGAGCGTCCGATCCAGCCAGGCGAGCCGGTCGGCGCACAATTCGCCGCCGCCCTCGCCGGGGATGTGCGTATCGAGCGCAACCAGCCGTACCGGATAATCCTCGACCGCGTATTGCAGAAACCCGTCCTGCGGCAGATAGCCGTCGCCGCCGAACGCGGCGCGCAGCGTCTCGCGCGAATCGTGGTTGCCGGGGATGACAAAGACCGGCATCGCCAGCGGCGCCAGCAGAGAGCGCAGATGGTCGTATTCGGCCGTCCCGCCCTTATCGACGAGATCGCCGGTGACCACGACGATGTTGGGCGGCGGATCGAGGCGGTTCAGCTCCGCGACGGCGCGGCTCAGAAACTCGGCCGTATCGACCCGGCCGTAGAGCAGCGCACCCGGCAGGACGATATGCGGATCGGAAATCTGGGCGATCATCATGGGGCCGACACTCCGCACGGGCCGATATGAAATCAGCCGATCTTACGGCCCCGCCCCCTTGCCGCAGAGCACAAAGACGCCCTGCTCGGCCAGGAGATTGGCGAGACGGCCGCGCGTATTGAGCGAGAACGGATGACCGTGACGGTCGAGCGGGACGCTGCGCTCGATGCGGGCGCCGATCTCCTCGACCATGACGACAAAGTCGCGGATCGTGCAGAGATGGATGTTCGGGGTCTCGTACCAGGGATGGTGCAGCAGCTCGGAGACCGGCATGCGGCCGCGAAACATCAGCCACAGCCGAATGCGCCAGAAGCCGAAATTCGGGAACGAGACGATCGCCCGCTTGCCGATCCGCAGCAATTCCTCGACGACATGACGCGGGCGGTGCGTCGCCTGCAAGGTCTGGCTCAGCACGACGACATCGAACGCATGATCGGGGAAGGCGGCAAGGTCGTGGTCGGCATCCCCCTGGATGACCGACAAGCCGTGCCGGACGCAGGCGTTGACGCCGGATTGGCTCAGTTCGATGCCGCGCCCGTCGACACCCTTCTCGCGCGCCAGATAGGCGAGCAGCGCCCCGTCGCCGCACCCGATATCGAGCACCCGCGAACCCGGCTCGATCATGTCGGCGATCAGCCGCAGATCGCGCCGCAACTCGCCCGGTGGCGGCGCGCTCCCGACAGGATCGGGCGTCACCACCCGAAGTCGCCGCGCGGCGCTGCCGGTCACCGCAAGTCCTCCATGGGGGCCTCTCCCCAGAAGCGCGGCAGCCCGCGATGCTCGGCGCAGCCGGTCAGAAAACCGCGCAACGTCGCGAACAGCTCGGGTTCGTGCAGCAGAAACGCATCGTGCCCCTTGTCGGTCTCGACCTCGACAAAGCTGACATTGGCGGCGACCGCGTTCAGCGCGTGCACGACGGCGCGGCTCTCCGAGGTCGGGAACAGCCAGTCGCTGGTGAACGAGACGATGCAGAAGCGCGGCTGCGGACCGGGAAACGCGGCCGGCAGCGACCCGCCATGCTCGGCGGCGAGATCGAAATAATCCATCGCCCGCGTGATGTAGAGATACGAATTGGCGTCGAACCGATCGACAAACGTGATGCCCTGGTGGCGCAGATAGCTTTCGACCTGGAAATCGGCGTCGAACCCGTAGGTGATCGCGTTGCGGTCCTGCAGATTGCGGCCGAATTTGCGGTGCAGCGCGGGTTCCGACAGATAGGTGATGTGCGCCGCCATCCGCGCCACCGCGAGACCGCGCGACGGTTTGCGCCCCTGCGCCAGATAGCGGCCGCTGCACCAGTCCGGGTCGGCCATGATCGCCTGCCGTCCGACCTCGTGAAACGCGATGTTCTGCGCCGAGTGCCGCGCCGCTGACGCGATCGGGATCGCCGCGAACACCGATTCGGGATAGCTGGAGGCCCATTGCAGCACCTGCATGCCGCCCATCGAGCCGCCGATCACGCAGAACAACTGCTCAATGCCGAGATGGTCGATCAGCAGCTTCTGCGCCCGCACCATGTCGCGGATCGTGATGACCGGAAAATCGAGCGCCCACGCCTCGCCGGTCGCCGGGTTGATCTCGCGCGGGCCGGTGGTCCCCATGCAGCCGCCGAGCACATTGGCGCAGATCAGAAAATAGCGCTCGGTGTCGAGCACGTTGCCGGGTCCGACCAGCGAGGTCCACCACCCGGCGTGTCTGGTGATCGGGTGCGGGTCGGCGACATACTGATCGCCGGTCAGCGCATGGCAGATCAGGATCGCGTTGCTGCGCTCCGGGTTGAGCGTGCCGTAGGTCTGATAGGCGATCGCGAACGGCCCGAGATCGACGCCGCAATCGAGCCGCATCGCCGCCTCGACCGCGAGCGTGTGTCCGGGCCAGTCCGTGCCGGGGCGCCGAAGGCGGGGTGCGGTCAAGATCGACAAGAGGCGTTCCGGATCAGGTTGAGGCCGGGCATCTCCGATGACCGCGCGGTGCGACCGGCCATAAAGGAGGCGGCAGGTAGCTATGGATCGCCCGACGGTCCTGTCAACGTTTTCTTTGATTTTGCCCAGATGCGATCCTACTACTAGCGCTCGTTTCCCAGCGACCGAAGCCGATGTCGAACACATTGCCGGATCTCGAAATGTTGCGCCGTCGGATCGACGAGATCGATGACCGGCTGCAGGATCTGCTGATCGAGCGCGTGGAGATCGTGTCGCGGGTCGCCGACCACAAGCAACGCAGCGGCGGCGTCGCGCCGCATCAACCGGCGCGCGAAGCGGAGATCCTTCGCCGTCTGGTCACCCGCAACAACGGGGCGATGCAAGCCGCCAGCCTGGTGCGGATCTGGCGCGAGCTGCTGGCCGCGACGACCCGGATCCAGGGCGCCTTTACGGTCGCGGTCTATGCCCCGCCGGCGGGGCCGGGTTTCTGGGACATCGCGCGCGATCATTACGGCAGCCATACGCCGATGCTGACCTTCGGCTCGGCGACGCAGGTGATCCGCGCCGTCTCGGAGGGTCGCGCAACGGTCGGGGTGCTGCCGATGCCGCAGGAAGAGGAGGCAGACCCGTGGTGGCGGCATCTGCTCTCGACCCGCGACGCGGCGCCGCACGTGATTTCCCGGCTGCCGTTCGGCGGCCACGGCAACGCGCGCTCCGACAGCGGCGACGCGCTCGCGATCGGACGCGGCGTGCAGCTTCCGACCGGCCGGGACCGCACGCTGATCGCGACCGAGAACGCCCCGAACATCAGCCGCGGCCGCCTGTTCTCGACTTTGGCCGGGCTCGGGCTGCGCTGCACGTTTATCGCGTCGAGCGAGCATGCGGATGGCGGCAATACGCTGATCGAAATCGACGATTTCGTGCCGGCCGACGATCCGCGCCTCGACCGCTTCCGCGCGACGCTCGGGACCGCGCTTTACCGGCTGCTGCCGCTCGGCGGCTACGCCGTGCCGCTCTCCGCTTCCGAGCTGTCGTCGGCCGGATCGTCCGACGTCGCGGCGAAAACCGCCGCTGCCGCGGCCAGGGGTTGAAGCGATGACAAGCCCGATCGCCCCTGGAGCCGCCCCCGTGCCCGGACCGGGGATCCTCGACATTGCGCCCTATGTCGGCGGCGAATCGAAGGCGGCTGGGGTCGAGCGCCCGATCCGCCTGGCCTCGAACGAGAGCGCGCTGGGGCCGAGCCCAAAGGCAATCGCCGCCTACCGCGCGCTGGCCGATGACATCCACCGCTACCCGGACGGTTCGGCGATCGAATTGCGCGAGGCGCTCGGCCGCGCTCACGGTCTCGATCCGGCGCGCATCGTGTGCGGCTCCGGCTCGGACGAGCTGATCGGCCTGTTGCTGCGCGCCTATGCCGGTCCTGGCACCGAGGTGCTGTACAGCCGGCACGGGTTTTTGATGTACCCGATCGGCGCAAAGTCGGTCGGCGCGACACCGGTCGCGGCGCCGGAGCGCGATCTGACGGCCGATGTCGATGCGTTGCTCGAACGCGTCACCGAGCGCACCCGGATCGTCTTTGTCGCCAACCCGAACAACCCGACCGGGACCTATCTGCCGATTTCCGAGATGCGGCGGCTGCATGCCGGACTCCCGCCGCATGTGTTGCTGGCGATCGACGCCGCCTATGCCGAGTTTGTCAACCGCAACGATTTCGAACCCGGAATCGGGCTGGTGGACCGGGCCGAAAACGTCGTGATGCTGCGCACCTTCTCGAAGATTTACGCGCTGGCTGGGCTGCGGCTGGGCTGGGCGTACTGCCCGCCGGCGATCGCCGATGTGCTGAACCGCATCCGCG
The DNA here is from genome assembly GCA_050246595.1 of Alphaproteobacteria bacterium. Taxonomy (GTDB): domain Bacteria; phylum Pseudomonadota; class Alphaproteobacteria; order ATCC43930; family CGMCC-115725; genus DATARH01. Next base: position 7,046 of record JBFWVT010000048.1, on the reverse strand, counting down.
GCCCGTTCAACGCGACCGCTCCGGCTCTGATGGCCGGCATCGCGGCGGTCGAGGATGTCGAGGCACTGCGCCGCGCGCAGGCGCATAACGAGCGCTGGCTGCCCTGGATGTCCGAGCGGCTGAAGGCGCTCGGTCTGCCATTGACCCCGAGCGTCGCGAACTTTGTCCTGCCGCGCTTTCCGGACGACCCCGAGCGCAACGCCGACGCGGCCTTCGCATTTCTGCAATCGCGCGGCATCCTGGTGCGCAAGATGGCGGCTTACGGGCTGCCAACGCATCTGCGGATCACGATCGGCACCGGCGAGGAGATGGAGCGGGTCGCGGCGGCGCTCGCCGAGTTTATGGGCCGGTGATGAGCAATCAGCTGTTCGAACGGGTTGCGCTGATCGGGATCGGGCTGATCGGATCGTCGCTGGCCCGCGTATTGCGGCGCGACTGCCCGGATACGCGCATCGTCGCCTGCGCCCGCCGCGCCGAGACGCTGGAGACGGTGAATCGCCTCGGTATCGCCGACGAGACGACCGACGATCCGGCCGTTGCCGTGCGCGAGGCCGATCTCGTCGTGATCGCGACGCCGCTCTCGGCCTATGCCGGGATCGGCAGCCGGATCGCCCCGGCCTTGCGCGACGGCGCGATCGTGACCGATGTCGGTTCGGTCAAGGGCATCGCGATCGACGCGCTGCTTCCTCTGTTGCCGAGCCGTGTCCATTTCGTACCCGGCCACCCGGTCGCGGGAACCGAACATTCCGGCCCCGAATCGGGTTTCGCCGAATTGTTTCGCGACCGCTGGTGCATCCTGACGCCGCTGCCCGACACCGCGCCCGACGCACTCGCCAAGGTAACGGCGCTGTGGGAACTGGCCGGGATGCGGATCGCGACGATGGCGCCCGACCATCACGACAAGGTGCTGGCGGTCACGTCGCATTTGCCGCATCTGATCGCCTATACGATTGTCGGCACCGCGACCGAGCTTGGCGAGGATCTGCAATCGGAAGTCGTCGCCTATTCGGCCGGCGGTTTTCGCGACTTCACCCGCATCGCCGCATCCGACCCGGTAATGTGGCGCGACATCTTCCTGGCCAATCGCGAGGCGGTGCTCGAATTGTTGCAGCGTTTCAGCGAGGATTTAACCGCGTTACAGCGGGCGATCCGGCGCGGTGAGGGCGACAAATTGCACGACTGGTTCACCCGCACCCGCGCGATCCGCCGTTCGATCATCGAGGCGAAGCAGGCCTGAGTGCCGTAATCGTACCCCTATGCCCTCCCCGCTTGCACGGAAGGGCATAGGGGACGGACGCCAGTTGGGGTTACTCCGCGGCCTCCCGCCCGCCCGCCCGAGCGAGCCGGGCCTTGTCCAGATCGGGGGCGTTGCTGGCCGAGGCGACGTCGCCGAGCCGCGAGCCTCGGGTAACCGCGAGCGCGGCGATTGCAGCCTCGTTCTCGTAGACCTTGGCCATGATCGCCTCCTTGGCGCGCTCGAAGACCTCGCGGTTGGTTGCGACAAAGTCGCGCGATTCGCGCAGCTTCCGTAGATGCCCGTTGATCTCAGGGACGACATAGCGCGCCACCATGTCCCAGCTGCGCGCCGTGTTCTCCGGGTTGGCCCAGTCGTGGACAAACCCGACCACCGTGCCGAACCCGCCGCTGACCTCAAGCACCGACTTGATGCGCGCCACCAGATCGTCCGGCGTACCGATCGTCGCCGCCGCGGCTTGCGAATAGGCGGTTTTTTCGATCGCCTCGTCGGCGTCCTTGAATGGTTTCGCGCCGGGCCGCTGCAACGTGCCGACGATGTACTCGTTGTGATGGCGCAACAGACCCTCGCGCGCCTCGGCGATCGCTTTCTCCCGTGTCTCGGCAATGTGCCAAGAGAGCAGCACGCGCCAGTCCCCGCGGTCCACTGTCGTGCCGTGCTTCCGCGCCGCCTGCTCGGCAAAGCCCCATTGCGTCGGCAAGGCGTTGAGACCTTCCTCGGACAGCGAGCCGATCGAGATGACGCCGATCCCGTGCTTGCCGGCCAGGGTCATCCCCGACGGGCTGATCTGCGAGGCGACCGCGAATGGCATTTCGTCCTGCAACGGCAGCAATTGCAGCGCGGCGTCGCGCAAGGTGAACCAGTCGCTTTCGCAGGTGACACGCTCGCCGCGCATCAGCCGGCGGATGATCCCGATCGCCTCGTCCTGGCGGTCGCGCTGCGTCATCGGGTCAATGCCCAAGGTGTGCGCGTCCGAAGCCAGCGCCCCCGGCCCGGAGCCGAAGATTGCGCGCCCGCCGGTCATGTGGTCGAGCTGCACCATGCGCTGCGCGACATTGTACGGGTGGTGATAGGGCAGCGAGACAACGCCGGTGGCGAGCTTGATGCGCTTCGACCGCTCGCCGGCCGCGGCAAGGAACATCTCGGGCGAGGCGATCATCTCCCAACCGCTCGAATGGTGCTCGCCGCACCAGAACTCGTCATAGCCGAGCCGGTCGAGCTGCTCGACAAGGTCGAGATCGCGGCGGAATTGCAGCATCGGGTGCTCGCCGATCGGGTGGTGCGGCGCGAGAAAGGCGCCAAAGCGAAGACGGGTCATGGGCTGGTCCGTTTGAGATTGCAGAATAAGAGTCTGACAGTCCTAGCTGACTCTTGCTCGGGATATTTCGGCATGAGCAGGGCTTGCCTAAAAAGCCGGTCTCATTGCGGGGCCGCCTGCAGGTCCGGATGCAATCCGGGGACAGACCGCCGGCGGAAGAAACGTAATCTGCGGTTGTGCGCCGCAGAATAGCCAGACGATTCTGCAGGAAGTCTGCAGCCAGTAACTCCTTGGATTTACTAATTTCAACTCCCGATCACCGACCTCCCGAACGCCGCTCCGAGATACCCATAGTAGCCGATGATTTTGACGAAATTGCCGGCGATGGTCGTCATACCCGCAATCGCGCCCGCTTTTTGGCAAACCCGCCTGAACAGCGATGATTCGATCCATTCCGGGCGAGCAGGCCCGCCCTTGACGGGGAGCGGGCCGTATCATGCGGTTCTCCGCTTCCACGCGCTGACGAGGAGGCCCAACGAGAAAACGTAGCGTTGCTTGTGTTTCAGCATCTCCTCCAATTCGGCGAGGCATTCGTCTCCCTCCGCTTTGGTAAGCAGCCCGAGTTTATGAGCCGCGGGCATCAGGCTGCGCAGGGTCGTCCGCGTCCAGAGGGCCACCTCTTCCAGCCAGCCCACCCTCCCGTAAACCTCGGTGCCGTCCGGAGGACCCAATCCACCGTTGACAAAGTGCAGCGGCAGCTTTGTACCGATATAAGCGTCTTTTCCACTCCGCTCCAAAACCCCCCTGAGGAGCTTTTCAAAAGACGGCCAAGTCACCGGTCGCGGCTGGATGTCGGCTGTGACCATATTCGCATCCTGGACGACAACATATCCTCCGATCTTTGTCGCTGAGTACATTGAGCGAAGCACCGCCACCGGATCGGGCACATGAATCAGAATCAGACGGCCGAAGGTGAGATCGAATAGACCCTCCGGCAATGGAGACGGATCCGACAGATTGCATTCTACAAACGAAAAGTTACTGTTAACGGTCCGATTCAGATGCTCGATGGCGGCTCGCCCGGTCTCGCCATCGACATCGACGCCCACCACCTTGCCGGAAGAACCAACCATCTCGCCCATCAATCGCATAACTTGACCGGGACCGCATCCGACATCGAGGCAGGTCATGCCCGGCCCGAGGCCGACGCGCTCCAGAATGGGACGCGTCGCGGATGCCCACTGCCTCCCTTGTTCTTCGAGGCGCGCGGTTTCCGTGTCGCGCGAGAAAATATAATCGTCCTGTTCCATGCCGCCCCCTCCCCTCACATTGTAAGTTGCCTTGAAGTGAACGTTAGAACGGCACCCGCTTCTCGGCGGGGAAATTGAACCCGACCCGCCGCATCAGCCGCGCGTGATGATCGGGGAACGGGTCGCGGCGGTGCATCGTCGCGGCGTTGTCCCACAACACCAGATCGCCGACCCGCCAATGGTGCGCATAGACGAATTCCGGCCGGGTTGCGTGCGCGCTCAGTTCCTCGAACAGATCGAGACTGTCCGCCTCGGACATGCCGTCGATGCGGGCGGTATGGTTGAGGCTGAAATAGAGACTCTTTTCGCCGGTCAGCGGGTGCGTGCGCACCAGCGGATGGATCACTTCGGACGCCCGCTTGCGCTGCTCCGGAGTCAATTGGATGCCGACGCGACGGTCGGCGGTCGCGGCCGAATGCACTGCGCGCATCCCGTCGAGCCGCGCCTGGAGGCTCGGAGGCAGCGCCGCATACGCCGCGGTAAGATCGCAGAACCAGGTGTCGCCGCCTTCCGGCGTTACCTCGACCGCATGGAGGATCGTGCCGGCGGTCGGCTCGGCCATATAGATCTGATCCATGTGCCAGTTCAGCTCCCGGTTGCCGAGCCGGCCGATCGGCTGACCGTTCTCCTTCTTGTTCGACACGAGCATGACCTCGCGCCGTCCGGTCGCGCGCGTCTGGCGCAGGTGAATCTCGACTTCCCCGAAAAGGCGCGCAAAATCGACGAGCCGGTCCTCGCCGAGATCCTGGTCGTGAAACACCAGCGCCTTGTGCGCCAGCCAGGCGGATTTGACCGCCGCGGCGCCGGCCTCATCAAGGCGGTTCAGATCGAGGCCCGCCACCTCGCCGCAAAAGCTCGGCGCCAGACGGCGCATGGCCAAGGGACGCACAGACACAGGCATGCGATCCTCCTCGCCGATGTTCCGGCGGCGCCGTTATAAGCCAGCCCGGCGCGCTTCTCACTCCCGGTGCGTTTTGCGCATGGCTGATCCGCGCCAATCCCGGGCCGGCTTAAGCCAATGACAAGCTTTTCCGACCGGGATAGCCGTCCGAAGCGCAACCAGGACAAGATGCAAGGCACGGACAATGCAGGATTCGTCAAAGCTGCGCGAACTCGCCTCGTGGTATCGCGAATTCGCCGAACGCACAGCCAACCCGATGATCTGGGAAGCGCGGCTGCACACCGCCGAGGACCTCGAAGCCGAAGCCAACCTCCTCGACCGCTGCGGCGACCGCCGGACCGCAAGCGACCGGCCGACCCGGCGCGAGACGACGTATATGCTGGGTTAGCGATCCGCACCCGCGAACCGTCGGCTTTTATTTCAATCACGCCATCCCAGGCCCTAAACTCGCGCCGCGACGCAACACGGAGGCCGCCGCGTGAAGAGGGTCGAGATTGGCGCGTATGGCGCGCCGGAAGAAGTCGCGCGCGTTGTCGAGGTGCCGGATTTCGGCGCCCCCGATCAGGGTGAGATTGTTTTCGACGTGCTCGCCTTTCCGATCAACCCGGCCGATCTGTCGTTCTGCCGCGGCAGCTACCGCCTCGCGCCCGAGCTGCCGGCGACCCCCGGCGCGGAATGCGTCGGGCAGGTGCGCGCGGTCGGGCCGGGGATCGCGGACCTGAAACCCGGCGATCTCGTCATCAATCTGCAACGCGAGAACTGGGCGCAGACCCGTCGGGTGCGCGCCGAGGACGCGATCCCGATCCCGTCCGGGCTTGACCTGCTACAGGCCGCGATGCTGCGCATCAACCCGCCGACCGCGCTGCTGCTGCTCGAAGACCATGTTGCGCTGAAGCAAGGCGACTGCGTAATCCAGAACGTCGCGAACTCGGCGGTCGGCCGGCATCTGATCGTGCTCGCCAAATCGCGCGGGATACGCACGATCAATGTCGTCAGGCGCGACGACGTGGCCGGGGAATTGCGCGCGCTCGGCGCCGACGCGGTGATCCCGGACGGTCCCGATCTGCCGGAACGCGCGCGCCAGGCCGCTGGCGGCGCGCCGATCCGGCTTGGCATCGACGCGATCTCGGGCGAGGCGACGCGGCGCATCGCCGACAGCGTTTCCGACGGCGCGGTCGTCGTCAATTACGGGTCTCTCTCCAGCGAGGATCCGGTCGTCGGGCGTGCGGCGCTGACCTTGCGCGGCGTGATGCTGACCGGCTTCATCCTCGGCCGCGGTCTCGCGAAGCGCAGCCCGGAGCAGGTGCGCGCGCTCTACGCCGATCTCGGCGGGAAGCTGCGCGACGGCACATTGCGAGCGCCGGTCGATACGACCTATCCGATCGAGCGGATCACCGAAGCCCTGATCCATGCTCAGCGCGCCGGCCGTCACGGCAAGATTCTTGTTCTGCCGAACGGACCGCTGGCATAACTCAGACAGAAGATGCCGAGACCGCGGCCTCCTGCTGCCGGGACAGCAGCAAAAGCGGGCGGGACGCCTTGCCGCAAACGATTTCCTATTCGCCCGCAAGCAACGGGTTCGCGACCTTCAGGCTCGCGAACCGACTGAAATCACGATCCAGGGACCAAAGCTCGTGGACGCCGTGCTGACGGCACAAGGCGGCGATCCGCGCATCATGGACTTGAGGACCGGCAATCCGGCCAGCCTCAAGCAGCGTGCGCAATGTCGTCCAGTGCATCGGCGATTCGGCCAACAGCATCAGGGTGGGTGATTCGAACCACGCATCAACCTGGTCCAGCGCTTGGAGGAGCGGCGTCGGCGGCTTGTAGATACGGGGATGGGTCGCGATCGCGACAAACTCGTGGATACACGGCCACGGTATCGCCCAGCTCGCCAAATCCTCGGCAAGCCCGGCCACACACCGGACAGCGGCTTCGTGAAACGGCGAATCCTCGCGATGGGCGTAGACCAGAATGTTGGTGTCGACGGTGATCACGTGCCGCGATCTTCGTAAGCCGCATCCCTCAGCTTTTCCCAGGATGCGTTGCGGAACTCGGTTTGCAGCCCCTCGCCCCTGAAGCTGGCGCGGCGCAGCTTGAACGGGGCACCGTCAGACAGCTCCGCCACGACCCGCTGGAGCCCCCGCTCGATCAATGCCCTGAGAGGCACGCCCTCCCGCGCCGCCAGCTTGCGCGCCTAGAGTGTGATCGGGTCTGGTTGAAACGGGATAGGGGTTCCCCGGCGCGGGGATCTCTGCGCAAGATGCTGGCTGGGGGGCGGAGGCCAGCACGCATGCCCAGACCCTATTCACAGGATTTGCG